>JAAEUE010000270.1 GCA_024227565.1 Alphaproteobacteria bacterium | reverse complement strand
CGTCGTAGCCAGCAGTCGTCCAGGCTGCGTCAACCGAGCCCTTGGATGTAGCGTCAAAGCCTTCGTTCGCAGGGATCAAAGCGCCCGGCTCGAAGAATTTCATCTGGAATGAACCGCCTGACAGACGGTTGATGACTTTAGAAAAACGAACAGCGGACGTTCCAAGATGAGGAACACTGCTTCCCCAAGCGCTGTGCATTTTCCATTTGACTCTATCCTGTGCCGATGCAGACCCAGCAACAGTCAGTGCTGTGACAGCCGTAGCAGCGGCCGCAATAACAAGAGTTTTTCCGAGTTTCATATTAAGCGTCTCCCTCCGTGGATTGACGACATTTGTTGTCCCCCCAGATTTATATTTTCTAGGTTGGTGTTTCAGACATAACACACGTGCGAAAGAATGCAAAGTTCCTGGCCAGCCCTTAGAATACAAAGGGAAATTTCAGGCTTCAGCCCGCAGGAAGCGTGACCCAATTCAGGGTTGTACCGGCCCTCGAAAAATGCTGCGATTGCCGCAAATGCTGCATCTCCCTGCGACATAAACATTGAAATTCTGCCGAATTTCTCAAAGCGCCCGGAATCCCCCACCAGCCTGCATGCGTAAGTTTCGCGCCAATGTTTGTGCAACAGGCATGGCCCACCTGTTCAATCAGCATGGGGTTACCCATTAGTCTAATGTGCCCAATTCCCCTATGCCGGGCCGGCAGCTATAGATAGCCGGCAAGAGCGTAACGGGAGGCGACAACAATGAGTAAGCCAGCCATCGGATTCATCGGGCTTGGGATAATGGGCCGGCCCATGGCGGGCCATATGCAGGCCGCAGGCTACCCCCTGACGGTCGTCAATTTTGACCCGCCTTTGCCTGAAAATCTGCTGCAGGCCGGCGCCGTAGTGTGCCAAAGCAACCGCGAGGTGGCGGAGAAATCAGACATCATCATCATTATGGTGCCCGACACGCCGGATGTTGAAAAGGTCCTGTTCAACGAAGACGGCGTGGCGAATGGCTTGTCGGCGGGCAAGCTCGTCATAGACATGAGCTCGATTTCCCCAAATGCCACAGTTGAATTCGCCCAAAAGATAAACGCCTTGGGGTGCGACTATCTGGATGCGCCCGTGTCCGGCGGAGAGCCCAAAGCCATATCGGGTGAATTGACAATCATGGTCGGCGGCCCGGAAGCCGCGTTTGAGCGCGCGCTGCCGGTTTTTGAAACCATGGGCACGACGATCACCCTGATCGGAGAGCGTAACGGCGATGGACAAGTGTGCAAGGTTGCCAATCAGATCATTGTCGGCTGCTCGGTTCAGGCGGCGGCAGAAGCATTGCTGTTTGCCTCAAAGGCCGGAGCTGATCCACGCAAGGTGCACGAGGCTCTGATGGGCGGAGCGGCCCGGTCGGTTATTTTGGAAAACCATGCCCGGCGCATGCTGGACAGAAACTTCGAACAAACCTTCCGCGTCGAATTGCAACGCAAAGATTTAGGGCTCGCGGTGGAAGCTTGCCGGGAAATGGGTATGGTGCTGCCGAACGCAACAACAGCCTGGCAGCTTCTCAACGCGTGCGAAGCCAACGGCGATCTAAACGCCGATGCGATTTCAGTGCTGAAAGTTCTGGAGCGCATGGCCAACCACACATTGGAGGCTTGAATGAGCAAACGGCGTATTACAGTTCTGCTTGGCGACAGGAACGGCATTGGGCCAGAACTCGTGGCCAAGCTGCTTTCGGACGAAGCTGTTTGCGACGCTGCCGATATTGAAGTGCTGGGCGACCCGGAGGTGCTGAGACAAGGCGAGAAGGCGGCAGGCTGTGCCGCACGGGACGGCGCGTTCACAGTGACGCCCTTTCTGCCGGAGGCCGGTCTGCACTCCACCCCCGGCGAGGTGACGGCCGCGGCGGGCCGCGAGATGCTGGCGTGCCTGGCAAAGGCCTCCCATGACGCAACAAACGGCAAGGCGGACGGCGTTCTCTTCGGCCCGTTGAACAAAGCTGCAATGCACCAGGGCGGCCTGACCCAAGACGACGAGATGCGCTTCATTGCCGATGAACTGAGCTACAAGGGCACCTTCGGCGAGCTCAACGTGCTGGACAAACTCTGGACCACCCGGGTCACCTCCCACATTCCCCTAAAGGATGTGGCGGCCAACATCAGTACCGAAGGGGTGATGAAGGCCATCCGCTTTGCCCATGACACTCTGAAGTCAACCGGCTTGAGCGCACCGCGCGTTGCCGTGGCCGCGCTCAATCCCCATGCCGGCGATGGCGGCAATTTCGGCCACGAAGAAATCGAGGTGATCGATCCTGCCGTCGAACTGGCAAAAGCGGAGAACATGAACGTCGAGGGTTCCTACCCCTCAGACACGGTCTTTGTCCGCGCCTTCAAAGGCGACTTTGACGCCGTGGTTACCATGTATCATGACCAGGGCCAGATCGCCCTGAAGCTCTTGGGGCTGGGCCAGGGGGTAACGGTTCTGGGCGGCCTGCCGGTTCCCATCACCACCTGCGGCCATGGCACCGGCTACGATATTGTGGGCCAGGGGATCGCCAGAGATGCAAGCATCCGCAATGCGTTCCAGATCTGCTGCGACATGGCCGGCAGTCAGAAGCGTGCTGCGTGAGGTGTCGAACTTCAAAATGAACTGGAGGCGAAAATGTCCAAACCGCAGCTAGGATTTATCGGCCTGGGCCTCATGGGCCAGGCCCTCACCGCCCACCTGACCGAATGCGGCTATCAGGTCACAGGCTACGACATCGACGGCACCAAGGTTGAACGGGCCGGCGAGCATGGCGTTGCACGGGCATTCTCCTCTGCCGAGGTGGCAGAAGCCAGCGACATCGTTCTGATGTGCGTCATTTCAACCGACGCCGTCGAAGAGGCCGTGTTCGGCGAAGCCGGCGTTGCGGCCGGCGGCAGTGCCGGCAAGATTTTGGTGGATCATTCAACAACCATCGTCAGCAACACCAAAGACATGGCCGCACGACTGAAGGCCCAGTGCGGCATGGGCTGGGTTGATGCGCCTGTGTCCGGCGGCCCCCCGGCAGCGCGCTCAGGAACCCTTGCCATCATGGCGGGCGGCGAGCGCGGCGACATAGGCAAGGTCGAGCCCGTTATGGCTGACATCTCCGGCGGGTTCACCCATTTCGGCTCGGTTGGCGCGGGCCAGGTGGCAAAGATGGTCAATCAGGTTCTGGTGCTGAACAACTACGCGGTTCTGGCCGAAGCCCTGGCGTTGGCAGAGGCCGGCGGCATCGATGCCCGCAAGATCCCTGAGGCCCTCGCCTCCGGGCATGCCGGGTCCAACATGCTGAAGAACATCTTCCCGCGGATGATCGAGCGCGACTTTGAGCCTCAAGGCTATGCCCGCCAGATCCTCAAGGACTTCGATATGCTGCACGATCTGGCAAAGACCTTAAAATCGCCCACGCCCATGTCCAGCCAGGCCACCTCCCTGTTCCGCATCCTGTGTTCGAAGGGACACCAGGAACTGGACGGCATATCGGTGTTGAAGCTGTTCGATCAGAACGAATCTGTCTGAAACTCAACCACTAAGGCCAAATAGCACCGATTTCTCACTGGAATCAGAGATTTACGCGAAATTGGGTTCGTTTCGCACTTGTGTTTTTTTGCCAGAATTCTGCGGTTTTAGAGATTGGCGCGTCAATCTAAATCAACTATTTAGTGGCAAAATTGCCACCTGTCCCGCGTCCCTACACCCTTCTGCGTCACTGCTGCCTCTCCCGTCATCCCTGCTGCCTCTCCCGTCATCCCTGCTGCCTCTCCCGTCATCCCTGCGTAGGCAGGGATCCAGGGCGGTTAGCTCAGAACGGCGCGGCCCCTGGATGCCTGCCTGCGCAGGCATGACGGAGATGGAAGCCACCCCTAAACCGGCCGATAAACCCTGAGGGCGTTGTCGTGAAAAAGCATGCGCTGGGCCTCCTCGCCCAGGGGCGAGGTGATCTGCTTGAAGCCGGAATAGATCTCATCGAAGCTGCCGCACAGCCCATCCACCGGGAAGTTGGAGGCAAACATGCAGCGCTCAGCGCCGAACATCTCGATGGTTTGGCGCACCACGTCGCCGTTCAGCTCCACGCTCCAGCGCTGGCCAGGCACACCAATCCCGGAGATCTTCACAACCACATTGGCGCATTCGGCAAACTGCTCCATCGCCGCGCGCCATCCTGCAAGGCCGGCAGCGCTGCGGTCCGACGGCAGGCCGGTATGATTGAGTACAATGAGCGTGTCGGGAAAGTTCCGCGCCAAATCAGCCGCCTCCCCCAGGTGCCACCACGGGCACTGCAGATCGTAATGCAAGCCGTGCCGGCCCAGATGCGCATAGCCCGTCCGGAAGGTAGGATCAGCCATGGATCCCGGCGCACCGGCCACAAATGTCTCTGGCGAGCTTGCAGCCTTAGGTTTTTGCCGGACACTCCGCACCAGCGGGTGGCTGGCATGCCCGGCAAGCACCTTGGCGACATCCTCCCGGGCGAACCAGGCCTGGCCGATAACCGCATGTGGATATCCCGTCTTGTCGTGCAACTCATGCAG
Source organism: Alphaproteobacteria bacterium (assembly GCA_024227565.1). Lineage (GTDB taxonomy): Bacteria > Pseudomonadota > Alphaproteobacteria > Rhizobiales > CAJQND01 > JAAEUE01. The sequence goes on along the minus strand of JAAEUE010000270.1, from coordinate 32,396 downwards.
CCACACGGTCTCCCCCACCGGATCATCCGTGCGCCATTCTGCCTCCATGTGAACAGTCTTGACCACATTGTGGGCAGAGCTGACACGCTGATATTCTTCGACCAGGAAGTTTTTGCAGATTTCCGAATAATCCCCATAGCGGAACGGAATGCGTTCCGCCCCACACAGCCAGGGATGCTTGTTCAGCCCCAAATCCCAAAAGTGGTGGTGCGCGTCGATGATCGGCAGGTCGTTCATTGGTTGGTCTTTCCAAGTTGCTCAGGTTCGTCGCATACTCGCCCGCTCATCAGCGAACCCGAGCAATAGTGTACAGGGCAAAAACGAGGGAACCACATGGCGTCGTTCAAAGACCTAACCCAAAACCGCGAGCTTAAGCTTGGCACTTATATCGGCGAGTTTGCAACACCGGGCATTGGGCAAATCCTGAAAAGCACAGGTTGCCAGTATGCCTTCGTCGACATGGAGCACAGCGGGTTCTCGTTTGAAACCGTGAAGGCGGTGTTGCGGAACCTGCATGACGCCGGCATTGCCTCGCTCGTTCGCCCACCCTCCAAGGCCTATCATCATCTGGCGCGGGCCTGTGATGTGGGGGCGCAAGGCATCATCCCGCCCATGCTGGGCACCGTTGAGGAGGCCAAAGCCTGCCTTGATGCCATCAACTATGTGCCCGACGGCAACCGGGGCTGCGCCCTGAACATCGCCCATGATGACTATCACCCGGCCAGCGTGCTGGATGGCCTAGCCGCCGCCAACAGGAAGACCTGCCTCACGCCGCTGATCGAAACCGCCGACGGCATCGAAAACTGCGATGCAATCGCCGCGATCGACGGGGTCGACTGCTTGTGGATCGGCCATTTTGACCTCAGCGCTTCACTGGGCATCCCGGGCGACTTTGAAAACCCGCTGTTCACCGACGCAATCGACGCGGTTGTTGCGGCTGGCGCCAAGCACAACAAAAGCGTGGGCCGCCTCGTGGGCTCACCAGAAGAAGGGGCGGCCCTGTTCAAACAAGGCTTCGATTTCATCTGCTACCTGGGCGATATGTGGCTATTGCAGCGCGCGCTCAACGAGGGCTTTTCGGCCATCAAAGCATCGGTCGGCGACGGCGCAGTGGCGGGGGGAAGCTGAGCATGGCGAAGTTCCGTGTCGGCTTGAGTGCAGACTTTCGAAAACCAGATGGCTCCGCGGCCTTCCCGTCTTTCGATCTGTCACCCTTGGATGACGAGCCCCAGATCGATTGGTCCTATGTGCCTGTAACGGAGAGGCGCATCGCCGCGAGCGACATTGCAGGGTTCGATGCACTCATCCTTCTGGGTGCGAGATTTGACGCAGAGAGTTTTCCGCCTGACGGCCGGCTTTGCCTGATCGCAAGGTTCGGCGTTGGATTTGACACCGTCGATGTGGCCGCTTGCGACGATAACGACGTGGCCCTTGTGACAACGCCAAGCGGCGTGCGGCGCCCGGTTGCGGTTGCCATTCTCACCTTGATCCTCGCCCTGGCAGGACGGCTGATGACGAAAGACCGCCTGACCCGCCAAGGTCCGGAAGGGTGGGCCCAGGTCAGCAACCACATGGGCCAGGGCCTGATTGGCCTCACCCTCGGGTCCATTGGCATCGGCAACATCGGCGCAGAGATGTTTGAGATCACCAAACCGCTCTCCATGAACTCCATTGCCTATGACCCCTTCGCGGACCCAGACGTGGCCAAACGGCTGGGGGTCGAGCTTGTTTCACTGGAAGAATTGTTCAAGCGGTCAGACTATCTTTGCGTCAACTGTCCGTTGAGCGACGAGACCCATGGCATTGTCAACGCAGCCCACCTGGCGTTGATGAAACCCACTGCCTACCTGATCAACACCGCGCGCGGGCCGATTGTGGATCAGGCCGCCCTGACAGAGGCCTTGAGCACGGGGCAGATCGCCGGGGCGGGCTTGGACGTGTTTGAACAGGAGCCATCCAGCGCCGATGATCCAATCTTCCATTTGGACAACGTCATCACAACACCCCATTCGCTGTGCTGGACCGACCAGTGTTTCGCCGGCATCGGGGCAGCCGACGTCAATGCGGTGTTGGCGGTCCTCGCCGGCCAGGTGCCAGACGGCATTGTGAACCGGTCGATCACAGAGAATGGACGCTGGGCGGCGAAACTCGCCAAACGGAGCACGGCCAATGCCTAAGGTTACCGACGTTGAGGCCCGGCTCTTCAAGGTGCCGTTGGCTGAAGTTCTGGTGGATGCCAAGCATGGGGACCACACCCATTTTGAGCTGATCACGGCAACCGTGCGCCTGGACGATGGCAGTGAAGGCACCGGCTACTCCTACACCGGCGGACGCGGCGGGCAGGCCATTGTCGCCATGATCCGCCACGATCTTGCACCGTTCCTCATCGGACAGGATGCAAGCAACGTGGAAGACCTCTACGAAGCCATGCAGTGGCATATCCACTATGTGGGCCGCGGCGGCGTCGCCTCGTTCGCAATCTCTGCGGTGGATACAGGTTTGTGGGACCTGCGCGGCAAGCGCCTAGGCGCGTCTCTGCGTGAAATGGCCGGCGGCGGCGACACCACCTGCAACGCCTATTGCGGCGGCATTGATCTGGGCTTCGACTTGGACAGGCTCCTCAGCAACGTCCAGGGCTATTTGGACCGGGGCTTCAACGCGGTGAAAATCAAGGTCGGCCGTGAGCATCTGGCCGAAGATGTTGAGCGCGTCGCAGCCGTGCGCAAGCTTTTGGGTCCTGACCTCACATTCATGGTGGATGCCAACTATGCCTTGAGCGTTCAGGACGCGATTGCCGCTTCGCTTGCGTTCAAGCCCCATGACATCCTGTGGTTTGAGGAACCCACCATCCCCGATGATTACGAGGGCTATGCACAGATTGCCCAAGCCACCGGCGTTCCGCTTGCCATGGGCGAGAACCTGCACACCATCCACGAGTTTGGCTACGCCTTCGACCAGGCCGCCCTCTCCTATATTCAGCCGGACGCCTCAAACTGCGGCGGTGTTACGGGCTGGCTGCAGGTTGCCGAGCTTTCGCGCAAATATGGCATCCCCGTTTGCAGTCACGGCATGCATGAGCTGCATGTGAGTTTGCTCGCCGGCCAATCAAACGCCGGTTGGCTGGAGGTGCACAGCTTCCCGATTGATGAGTACACCGAGCGCCCTCTGGTGGTTGAAAATTGCCGGGCGGTTGCCCCGGACACGCCTGGCACCGGGGTTGTGTTCGACTGGGCACAGCTGGAGCCCCACGAGGCGAAGAGCTGAGGCACTCACGTTTGAGCACTCCATCCGCCTCTCCCCCATGCAGCCCTCGGGCTTGACCCGAGGGCCCACAGCCGCAGAAATCCGAGCGCCCCACCCTGGCTCCTCAGGTCAAGCCCGAGGACGACAGAGCCGGGTGCAGTGAATCTTCGGGTTTTCTCCCAGAGCAAATTGCCAAAAAACCCAGAGGCACTTGTGATCGCCCGGGTCGCTCGCACCCATCACATGTCGCCCTCGGGCTTGACCCGAGGGCCCACAGCCGCAGAAATCCGAGCGCCCCACCCTGGCTCCTCGGGTCAAGCCCGAGGACGACAGAGCCGGGCGCAGTGAAGCTTCGGGTTTTCTCCTTGAGCAATTGCCAAGAAACCCAGAACCGACTTAAACTCCAAAACAACATTTTGATCATGACATCAACCAATGGAAAGCGATCGTGAAAGTCACGCCGATACAGGACGGATTTGGCGCCGAAATCTCCGGCGTAGATCTGAGCAAACCAATCCCCGACGACACATTTGAAGCGCTCCACTTAGCGATCGATGAAGCGGGCGTGGTGATGTTCCAGGACCAGGTGTTGAGCGATATTGATCTGGTGGAATTCTCCCAGCGCCTCGGCCCCCTGGAACAACCGCTCAAGCGCGATCAATATGGCGGCATCGACGAGAGGGTCACCATGCTGGCCAATGTGGATGATGACGGCAACCTGATCAAACTCTCCGACAAACACGGCATCTATATGAAGGGCAACCTGCTCTGGCACTCAGACAGCTCGTTCAAGCCGGTGCCTTGCACCTATTCGGTCCTGTCAGCCAAGGAAGTGCCCTCGGAGGGCGGCAAAACCGAATTTGCCGACCTGCGGGCCTGTTACGATGACTGGGAAGGCCCTTACGGCGACATTGAGAAGGAAGAGCTTGAGGACCTGGTCTGCGAGCACAGCATCATCTATTCCAGATCCCTGATTTCCGGCGATATCTTCTCAGATCAGGAGAAAAAGGAGATGTCCCCGCAGCGCCAGCCCCTGGTGCGGACACACCCCAGAACCGGCCGCAAGGTCTACTATGTGGGCAGCCATTGCTCGCACGTGGAAGGCTGGCCGGTAGAGAAAGGCCGGGCACTGGTGCGCGAGCTCAGCGGTTTCTGCGTGCGGCCCGACCACATCTATTCGCACCGCTGGAAACCCAATGACCTGGTGATTTGGGACAACCGGTCCGTTCTGCACCGGGGCCGCACCTATGACCCCACCCAGCGGCGGATCATGCACCGGGCAACCGTGGGTGGAGACGGCCCACTGCTTTAGAGTGAGAACTGATGCCAGAAAATGCTGCTGAGAACGATTGGCCGTTTGAGATCAACCCCCTCCACCCTGCGTTCGGCTGCGAAATTTCAGGCGTCACTATGGACCAGGCGGTCTCGACAGAGATCTTCGGCAAGGTCTATGAGGCGTTCCTGGCCTATCAGCTGATTCTGTCCCGCAACGTGGACCTGCCACCAGCCACCCAGGTGGCTTTGGCGCGCAACTTCGGCGAGGTTCAGGTGCACGTCATGAACCAGTATCATGGCTATGACGATCACCCCGAAATCTACAAGCTCACCAATATGGATGAGCACGGCAAGCCAAATGGCAAGCATCCCGACAAAGGCACGCTCTTTTGGCACACGGACGGCGCCTGGAAAGACCGCGTTGCCCCCCTGAAGGCGGTTCACAATCTCGACTTTTCGCGCTCGCGCCGCCATGGCGAGGAGCCCATGACCGAGGCCCAAAAGGCCAAGGTGCCGCCCGTGCCCCATCCAATTGTGCGCGCTCACCCTGAAACCGCCCGCAAGGCGATCTTTCTGGGCGATCACGCAGAATCAATCCAAGGCTGGGAGTATGAGGACGGCCGCGCGCTGATTGACGAGCTCAACACGCTGCTTGTGCCAGATGAGTTGGTCTACAGCCACACCTGGTCGCCGGGGGAATGCATGGTCTGGGACAACCGCTGCCTGCTTCACCGCGCGATGGGCTTCGATACGGCCAACGAAATAAGGGTCATGCGTCGCGGCACCACGTTGGGCGAAACGCCGCAAAGTTGATCCTGATTGGCTTTTTGGGGGCTTAGCGTGCCTTGCAGCTGATGGTCGAGAACGAGGAGACCAGGTCCACCTCATCGGCGCTTGCCGCACCAAACAATGTGTCGCTGTTCAGGCCCAGGTTCAGTTTCACCGCATAGGTGCGGGCGCCCAGGCCAAATCCGCGCTGCTTGCACCATGTGTCTGCAGCATCGCGCGTGCAGTGGTCGTCACCTTCGGTGCAGCTGGCGCTTGCCAGGCGAAAGCCGGCTGAGCCTTTTGCGTTTTCCGGCTGGTTGAACGTCACCGTGCTTGGTTCCTGGTTAGGCTTGTAGCATTTGACGAAAGCAAATGATTTCAGGCCATCGGCCACGACCAGCTCGTTATCCACTGTGCGCAGACCGCGCGAGGTGCTCGCTGCAGGGTCCAGCTTGTAGGTCAGGGCGCGCTCGAAGCCGCGTGCGATGCACAGACGGTCAGCCACGGGCTTGCCGCAAGAGCCGCCATTGCTGAGGCAGGCCGAAACCCGGTCGCCATCAACGTTAGGCTTGAAGTAGGTGCGCGCTGCTGCATTTGCATCAGCCGTGATGGCTGCGAATGCGATCGCTGCTGTGAGTGCGGTGAGTATTGTCTTAGTCATTGTTCCAAGCCCTATGCAAGGTGATGTCTGATGTTGAAGAGACAATGTCACAGTGCGTTGGAACCGGGCCTGAACCCGGCATTCATATAGCGTTCATTTTGGCAGGCTCCCGCTCCGCCATCCCGCTTCTCCCTCCACTCCCCCGGGTCCCCCCCCCCGCGCCCCTGCGAAAGCAGGGGCCCATAGCGCAGCACGCGCCGATAGGACCAATGGATCCCTGCTTTCGCAGGGATGTGGGGATTAGAGTCAAGGATGCAGGATGGTCAAAGATTCAGGATGGTCAAAAACGTTCCCCCCAAAAAAAATGGCCCGCTTCCTTGGGGTGGGGAAGCGGGCCGGGTTCGAGCCGAGGGTGGGCTCTTTGGGGTCGAGGGCCTTGGGGTGGGCCCTCTTTGCGGTAATGAAGGTTTGGGGAGACCTTCATTTGGGATTGGTATGCACTTCAAGGGACGTTAAGAGCCGCCAACCGCCTCAAGGGGTGTTACGAGAGGGGGCGGATGGGTCACACCACACTTAAGACTGTGTTGGCGGCTCTATCTCTGGTGTTCCTTTGTCTTCAATCTGTTCTGTTGCGTTTCGCTTTGTTCTGGTTTTGAGGAACTGCGGGAGACAATCCAATAAACGATATCCGAGAGGGGGCGGATGGTGATACCGAGTTTTAAACTGTCTCCCGAGCCCTCCAGCCGTCTTCCAAATCCGCTTTGCCGTCGCGATGAAATAGACCTGGAAGTCGGTGAATAGGTTGGGAGAATGCCCTTAGATGTCCTGACATCCTCCGAACTGACAGGCTGCTTCGACGAGTTCCGCCGTAGATGGCCCGTGGTCTGTTTTGTGAATAACGACAGTGCGCTCAGTTGCCTCTGAGGCCAATACAGCAGCTCTGCTGGCTTCAACCGGTGCCAGGGTAATCATGGCAGCGGCCGTCAGGCCCAAGGCCAACGCTCCAGCTATCAGTTTCGTATTGCTCATTGCCGTTACTCCCGTTTCGCTCTTTCAACGCCCTGCCAGGTTGCTCTGTGGCAGGAGATTGTGGGTTCGTCGATTGACGATGAATGCACTATGTCAGAGGCTCATCGAACGAACGCTGAATGTGCCGTTCAGCTACTGTTCATGTTTGTAATTTGACCCTGTTTTTCGTTTAAGCCATTGATTTTGTGTGTAATTATTTTTGATTTTTTTTGCATTTTTTCATCAGAGACCTCGAATCCTGAACGATTCAGGGCCTTTTCTGAACAACCGCATTTGAAGGTTCAGAAAAGCCGGGCTTCAAAACCTTACTGACACCATGCTGACAGCAGGGAACTGCTACACCTACAAACCCAACCCGTTCACCCATATGGACACCAGCAAGATGCCAAACCTCCCAAACCAGCTCAGCGACCGCTTCATTCAGTTCATCGAGCAACAACACATGTTCTTTGTGGCCACCGCAGCGCCCGATGGGCAGGTGAACCTCTCGCCTAAGGGCCTTGATACCTTGCGCGTGCTGTCGCCCGAACGGATCGTCTGGTTGTCTCTTTCAGGCAGCGGCAATGAAACTGCGGCGCATTTGCGCGAAGCCAACCGCATAACCATGATGTTTTGCGCCTTTGAAGGCCGCCCCATGATCTTGCGGGTCTACGGCACAGCGGCGACATACCACCCCAGAGACGCGCAATGGGCCGAGTTCAGCGGCCTGTTTCCCAAGCTGGGCGGCTCGCGCCAGATCTATGATGTCTCCATAAATGCGATCCAAACCTCCTGCGGATCAGGCATTCCCTACTATGACTTCCGCGGCCCCCGCGGTGAAACCGAGCTGGAGCCGTTCTATGACAAAATGGGCGAAGAAGGCGTTCAAGCCTATTGGGCCCGCAAAAACCAGGTGAGCATCGACGGCAAACCCACCGGCATCTTCCCCGCCGGCCACAAACTGGAGACAACGCCATGACACCAAGCCTCTCAGAAAAGGCGCAAGCTTTTGCAGATCTTCATACCCAAGAGGGCATTTTCGTCATGCCCAACGCCTGGGACGAGGGCAGCGCCAAGTTTCTGGCAGCTCATGGCTTCCCGGCGATTGCCACCACCAGCGGCGGCGTCAACTGGTCCCGGGGGCGCGAAGACTATGTTTATGCGGTTCCAGCGGGCGAAATGCTGGAGGCCTATGCCAGGATCTCTGACTGTGTGGCGATCCCGGTGAGCGGCGATCTGGAAAACGGCTACGGGATTGAGCCGGAGAAGGTGGCCGAAACGATCACGCGCTCCGCCGGCCTGGGAATGGTGGGCGGCGGCATTGAAGATTTCACCGGCGATCCGGCAAACCCGCTCTATGAGCTTGAGCTGGCGGTTGAGCGCATCGCGGCCGCCCGCGCGGCGGCAGACCAGGCCGGGTTCACGTTCACCCTGACCGCACGCTGCGAGATCTTCTACTTTGATGTTGAGAACAAATATGCCGAGGCGGTCAAACGCGCCAATCTCTACCGCGAGGCTGGCGCCGATTGCCTGTTCTTGCCCGGCGGCAGCGAACCGGACACCATCCGAAACCTGGTGAAAGACATTGATGCCCCCCTCAGCGTGGTCTCCGAGTGGGACGGGCCGCAATATACGGTGGCGCAACTGGGGGATATGGGCGTCCGGCGCATCAGCACAGGCGGCAGCATGGCGCGCGCCTGTTTTGCCACGCTCCATTCGGCCGCGGAGAAGCTCGCAAATGAGGGCACATTTGGGTATCTGGACCATGTGATCACTGATCCCGCCATGAGCGCGTTCTTCCAAACGCCGGTGAAGGACAATCTGAAGCTCAAGTGATGAGACAGCGCCACAGTGCACAAAGCCATTGACCAGGCGTGATATTGGCCCGATAGGTCTGCCAAAATCACTTGGAACCAGGTCATGAAATCTCAGACAAAAGCGGTCGTGATCGGCGGCGGCATCGCCGGCTGTTCTGCTCTCTATCATCTTACGCAGGAAGGTTGGACCGACGTTGTCCTCGTCGAGCGTGACGAACTGACATCGGGCACCACCTGGCATTCGGCGGCCCAGGTGACCAACTTCGGCATGAACCAGACCATGGTGGGTCTCAAGAGCCATTCCATCAACCTGTACAAGGAACTGGCGGAGGATCCCGACTATCCCATCACCTACCATCACGCCGACGGCGGCATTCGGTTGGCCAACACGGAAGCCCAGTTGGAGGCTTATCGCCATTTTGTCTCCATGGCGCGCGGGATGGATGTGCACTTCGAGGTGATTGACGCAGAAGAATGCGCCCGCCGCCATCCGCTGATCTCAACGGACAACCTGCTTGGCGGCTTGTGGGATCCGCTGGATGGCGACATCGACCCGGCGCAGCTGTGCCAGGCGCTCGCCCGCCGGGCCCGCAAGGCCGGCGCCGAGGTTTACCGCAACACGCCGGTTACCCGCCTCACCCAGCACAAGGACGACACCTGGACGGTGCACACCTCCAAGGGCGACATTGACTGTGAAGTCGTCATCAATGCTGGCGGCTACCGGGTCAACGAGGTGGCGGAGATGATGGGGGTGCATCATCCGGTCGCCTCCATGGAGCACCAGTACTTCGTTACCGAACCAATCCAGGGGATCATCGATGCCGGCCACCGCATGCCGCTGCTGCGCTGCCCCATATCCGACTATTACTGCCGCCAGGAACGGGACGGTTTGCTGGTTGGCTTCTACGAGCAGGACTGCAAGACCTGGGGCATGGACGGCATTGACCCGAATTTCACCAACGCCCTGTGTCCGGATGATCTGGACCGGGTGACGGACGTGCTTGAAGGCGCCTTTGCCCGCATGCCGGCACTGATGGAGACCGGCATCCACACCATCGTCAACGGCCCCATCACCTACACCATCGACGGCGCGCCGCTGGTCGGCCCCGTTCCCGGAAAGCGCAACGCCTTCTGCATCGTCGGCCTGCGCGCCGGTCTTGGCGAAGGCGGCGGGCACGGCTGGCTGCTGGCCCAGCAGGTTGTCCATGGCGAGGCGTGTTATGACACCTGGTGCCTTGATCCGCGCCGCTTCACCGGCCATGGCAATGTGGAACTGACGGCCCTCAAAGCGATTGAGGATTACCAGAACGAGTTTCGCTTTCATTTCCCGCACGAACACCGGCCGGCCGGCCGCCCAATCAAAACCACGCCGCTGACGCCGGTGCTGGCCGCTGAGGGTGCGGCGTTCACCGTGGTCAACGGATGGGAGCGGGTCGACTACATCAAACCCAACCCCGATTTTCACCCGTCCCTCACCTTCAGGTTCGACGAGGCCTTCGATGTCATCGCCGCCGAGGTTGCAAATGTTGCCGGCAACGTGGGTCTCACTGAGGTGAACGGCTTCAACCGCTTTGAGATCAGCGGCGCCGATGCGCGGTCGTTCCTCGACCGCATGTTCTGCGGCCGGGTGACCGATAAGCCAGGCCGGGTTGGCCTCGGCTACCTGTTGAACCACCACGGCATGATCAAGAGCGAGGCGACCATCGCCAATCTCCCCGATGGCCGCATCTGGTATGGCTCCGCCGCCGGGGCTGAAGGTCACGACATGGATTGGCTGAGCCAGCATGTGGGCGCTGATGAAGACGTCCAGATCCGCTCCCTCACCAACGAGCACACAATCTTGGTTCTGGCCGGGCCGAAAGCGCGCGATGTGTTGTCAAAGGCCAGCCGCGCTGACTGGAGCGCTGAGGCGTTCCCCTGGCTCTCGGTTCGGCACGCCTTCATCGGCATTGCACCGGCGGTGGTCATGTCCGTCAGCTTTTCAGGCGAGTTGGCCTACGAAATTCATGTGCCCAACAACCAACTCTACGCGGCCTATCTTGCCCTGCACGCGGCTGGCGAAGAGCATGGCCTGCAGCTGTTCGGCGCCCGCACGGTGGACTCCATGCGGATGGAAAAAGGGTATCTCCACTGGAAGGCCGATCTGCTGACGGAGTTTGATCCCTTCGAGACCGGGCTCAGCCGGTTCGTGAAAATGGACAAGCAGGACTTCATCGGCAAGCAGGCACTGGAGGCACGCCGGAAAAGCGGTCCGGCAAAGAAGCTGGTCACCCTGGAGCTGGAGAACACGGACGCGCCGGCCCATGGCGGCGCTTCGGTTATGATCGGCGGCAAGGTCGTCGGCACCGTCACCTCCGGCGACTGGGGCCACCGCGTCGGCAAGAACCTGGCCTACGCGTTCATTGATCCCACCCTTAGCGACATTGGCACCAAAGCCGAGGTGGATGTGCTTGGCGATCTGGTTGCGGCATCGGTGATCACGTCATGCCCCTACGACCCGGCTTATGAGCGCGTGAAGGGTTAGCAGAAGCTTCGCATGCGCGCGCTTCAGCCGCCGCTGATCGCGCATTGGTGCTGATTGACCATCTGCCAGCGCCCGTCTCTGTGGACGAAGACGCAACTGTTCTGGGTCATGCCGTCAATGAGGTTGTCTCCGTCGCGCACAGTGGTGTGGGCGCGATAGCTCAGGATCGCCGTGTCGCCGTATAACCTGGTTTCCACATTATCGGCATCAATCCTCTCCACCTTCATGCTGCCGGCCTTGAATGCTGCAAAAATCTCCGGCCGGTGCATGACCTTGCCCGATGCATTCACGAACACCAGGTCTTCCCCAACAATCTGCGCCAGATCATCGAGGTTCCCGGCCACAAGTGCCTCAATGCGGGCCTCGTGGGCTGCAATAAGAGAGTGTTCACGATCACTCATCGATCTCCTGCCTTTCCTTAGACGATCCGCTGATAACAACCTTGAGCTGGTCTTTGGCCATCATGCCCCTCAGGGCCTTCTCGGTATCTTCGATTGACGCTCTCCCGGTCAAAAGCAGCTCTGCCCGAAAATCGGGGCGCGCCAAGAGGGCAAGGGCCTCAACGATCAAGCTCGGGCGGTGATGATAAACACCCTTCACCGTAATCTCGCTGTAGTGCAACAGGTGGGTGTCGAGGGGAATGGTCGTGCCTGGAGCACAGCCGCCAAACAGATTGACCAACCCTCCCGGGCGCACTGATTGAATGGCGTCCTGCCAAACTTCCGGCACGCCGGTCGCGTCGATGGCAACCCAAGCGCCTTTGCCCGATTTGCTTGCCCCACGAATGCGCTCGTCCTGCCCTCCGCCGCGCTCGATTTTCAAGACTTTCGCAGCTCCCAACTCTTCCCCCACCTTAAGACGGGCAGAATTGGGATCTGCAAGGATCACCTCATGGCCTTCAGCAGCCAGAGCGGCCACGAACAATTGACCGATCGGGCCACCGCCAAAAACCACAACTTCCACAGGCCCGTGCGCTCCATACCGTTCCAAATCGCAGGCACTGATGCCGTGCAGAACGCACGCGAGCGGTTCTGTCAGGGCAGCCTTCTCAAATGAAAGGGCTGCAGGAATGTGGTGTGTGTTCCGTTGCACGAACCGGGCTGGCGCCAGCAAAAACTCTGCAAAGGCCCCATTCAGATACTGTAGATCATCGCATAGATTTTCCCGGCCACAGGCGCAAAGCTCACAAGCTCCGCAGGGTGCGGAGTTTGCGACCACGACCCGGTCTCCGGCAGAGACCGCCTCGACGCCCTCACCAACTTGGGAAACGGTGCCGGCGATTTCATGCCCGAACACCGTGGGCACGGTGAGCATCCGAGGATGGCCGCCCCTGCGGAACACCTTAACGTCGGTGCCGCAGGTGGTTGCCGCTTCCACCCGCACCAGAATTTCACCCGGGCCAGGCACAGGAACAGCCACGTCGCGCACTTCAATCTGCTCCGGCCCGGTTAACACCGCTGCCCGCATGGACCTTGGAATGGAGCTCATCAGGCGCCACCGGCTGCCGCTGAACGCGAGGGAGTGAACAACACCTTCAGTGCCTTTTGCTGAACCACAAGATCTACCCCTGTCTCAAAGTCGTCGAGCGGCATGTGATGGGTCACCAAGACGGAAGGGTCAAGTGATCCATCGCAAATCAGCTCAAAGATCCGGCGCTGCTCGCGCAGTGCACCGGAATAGGTGCCGATGATGCGGCGCTCATGTTTGAACAGGGTGTTCAGATCAAAACCCGCCCCCATGCCCTCCGGCGCATGGGCAAACAGAACAACCGAGCCCCCAGAACGGCTCAAGGTTAGCCCCGCCTGGAGAGTGGCATTTCCCCCAACAGTGTCGAATATCGCATCGGCACCCAATCCATCGGTTAGCTCTTGCACTGCGCCCTCAGCGCCAGGGCCAGGCTCGGCAGCCCCGTCTGCACCCAAGCGTCTGGCCACGTCCAACCGGTTGGTATCAAGGTCAATCATAACAACACCAACCCCCGGCAGAGCCGCCTTCAACACGAGCAAATGCAGCAATCCCATGCTTCCCGCGCCAATCACAACCGCCGTGCCATCTCGCTTCAGGTCTGAACGCTCAATTCCGCGAAGCACGCAGGCCGCCGGTTCCACGAACACGGCTGCCTCGTCAGACACGTCGTCGGGTATGGCAAAGGCGGCCTGTTCGGTGGCGCGGCGTGAGATCAAAATTTGATCGGAAAAGCCGCCAGGCTGCATCAAGTTTTCCTTGAACGTCGCGCACATCGTCTCGCTGCCCCCCCGGCACAAGGCGCATTCACCACACGCCACGTGATGGGGAACGACAACCCGGTCTCCAACCGAGAACATCAAAACCTCCGGACCAACCGCTTCAACCGTGCCAACCACTTCGTGACCCAGCACAGTTCCCGGCGCGGCACTGTTGGTTTTGAGCTTGAACAGATCTGTGCCGCAGAACCCGACGGATCTGAGCCCAAGCAGCATCTCGCCGGCCGCCGGTGCCGGCACGGCGACGGGTTGCAACGCGGTGGCGCTGCCGCCCTGGCACACAACAGCCTGGGTTATTCCTGCCTCGTCTGCACTCATCGCGGATATAAATCCCGTGTCCATCGCGCCGATCCCAATTCCCAGGATCAGCCCAAGACAATAAGCAGACCGTTGACCAGTGTGCAATCAAACTAGAGCAACCGCCGATCAGACGGTTACGGCTGAGCGGGGATAAGTTGCTCGCCCGTAACGAAAATCTGGGGCATCTTCCGCTCAGTTGGAGCGGAAGTTGCCCTAGCGCGGCCCGTGCACAGCGATACTGCCTTAAACGAGGTGGTGAAGAATGCGGGCCGTGACCTCCGCCGTGCGGGCTGCCCCGCCCAAGTCGGGCGTCAAAATCCCCTCTTCCAAAGTTTGCTCCACCGCACTTTCAATAGACCGGGCGATGTGCTGGCGGGCAAAGGCATATTCAAACATCATCGCCACCGACAATATGGTGCCAATTGGGTTGGCGATCCCCTGGCCGGCGATATCCGGCGCGGTGCCGTGAGAGGGTTCGAACACGCCAGGCTTGATCTTCTCACCAGGCCGGGCATCCCTAGGCAAGGTGGCTGACGGCAACATGCCGAGGGACCCGGCGAGCGTCCCGACCATGTCCGACACCAGATCGCCAAACAGATTGTCGGCAAGCACAACATCAAAATCGCGCGGGCGATCGACCAGCGCATAGAGGGCGTAATCGGCCAGAAGATGCTGCAACCCCACATCGGGATACTCGTCCGCCCCAATCCGGCTCACGGTTTCGCGCCACAGCTTGCCGCTCTCCATCACATTGGACTTGTCAATCGACGTCACCTGATTGCGCCGCCTGCGGGCTTCCTCAAACGCGGCTCTGGCAATGCGTTCAACTTCACTGGTGGTGTATTCGCTGATCTCAAAGGCGCGTTGCTGTCCATCGGCCAGGGTTTCCTGGCCTCTCGGCTCGCCATAATAGATGCCGCCGCAGTTCTCGCGGATCACCATTATGTCTGCCCCATCGACAACCTCTGGCCGGTAGGGCGTGCGGCCAAGAAGCGGCTTCCAGGAGCGCACTGGCCGCAGCGCATTATAGATGTCCAATTCAACCCGAAGGCGGGTCAGGCCGTCGGTCTCGGTGATCGGTCCGTCAATCTTGATGTGATCCCATTTGGGCCCGCCCACCGCGCCCACCAGAACCGCATCTGCGTGGCGGGCCTTTTCCAAGGTCTCATCGGTGCAAAACGTGCCGTGCACATCCCAGGAGGCACCGCCAATCAACCCCTCCTCAACTGCAACCGCCAGACCGTTCGTTTTGGCTGCATGCACAAGCACTTCCAGCCCTGCACCCACCACCTCAGGGCCCACATAGTCGCCGGCAAGCGCCAACACGTTGAATGTTTCGGCCACCAGATCACCTCGCCCTGTGTTGACTTGGGCTCATTCAGGAAACCACACCTTGAGCATACTGCATCAGCGGCCCTTGCCTGCCAGCAGCCATTTCCAGGGTGCGTAGCGTTGAATGAAATTCTTCCAGATCAACCGAGCTCGTGAGCACCGAACGCGGTGGCTGTTCGGGAACGAACCCGGTCCGGCCATGCAGAACCCGGTGATTGTCAAACAACAGCCCCTCACCGGCCCGAAGCGGAAAGGTCAGCCGCAATTCAGGGTCGTAGACGATCTCGAACATGCGGCGCAGCGCGTCGTAGCACGGCCCGATCATCTCACCGGGCAGATCAAGCGGCCCAATCTGCCGCTCATTCAAGCGCAGCCCTGCAACATCCCCATCATAGTCCAGCTTCAGGATTGGCATCTTGGCAACGAGATAGCGCTTCTTGCCATCGGTGTTCCGCCCCAGATCCACCCTTTGGCCCGTGATCGGCAGTTTGGACAGGAGGTCAAAGTCCTCCGGTGCCGCGTCTCTGAGCCGCCGGGCGGCCTCAAAGCCGTCCACCAATGTTGAATCCCCACCATTCGAGCTTGGGTTCAGAACCTGGAAGACGGTAATGCCCACACTGGACAACCGGTAGGTTTCATCTTGATGCGGGTCGAGGGGATCTGAATTGTCCCCCACATTGTCCACTGCCTTCTTGTTTGCCAGTTTGTAGGTGCCAAAGTGGGTTTGCCGCTGGGGCCCAACAAGCTCGATCAACTGTTTTGAATGTGCCTCGTCGGCGGGCACATTGACGATCCTGCAGAAGCCATGGTCGCGAAGAGCCTCAAGCATCGCGAGGCGCGCGCTTTCGCTTGAGCAGGCAACGTCGTAGTCCGCGACAGGCTCTTGTCCAGCAATCGAAGCGTCCCACAAAATGGGAGCGTGCTTGCGCCTGGTGCGCTCGGTTTTCGAGTAACAATGATCCCGGAGCCATCTCGCTTGAAACTCAGACCGATGCCCGTCGCCATTCCACGTGACAATGACGGAGGATGGCGAAGGGGACACACGCGCCGGCGAAATGTCGGCCGGGATGTGATGCAGCCGCAGTCCGCGAACGGCATCCAACGGGGTGCCGCATGCCCTGCACTCGCATTGGTGACGCAGCCACATGGGGTGAAACGAGCTTTGGTGACCGTCTGCCCAGTCAATCACCAGCTGAGTGTCATCCGTGTGTGCCGCCTTGATGGTGTAACGGGCCTCTTCGGAGTTCATGACCGGCTCCTGAGTTTTCGCGACAAACCAGATTGTACGTAACCGCGAAACTGGCATCGGCGGATTTCCAGCACAAGCCAAACAAACTCACCTTAGGCGCTCAGCCTGAGGTCTCCTGGCAATAGGCCTTCAAGGCTTCCAGGTGACCTGGAGGAGACACCAACGCTGCCTCGCTCAGCTCGCCGGCCGCAGAGTCAAGCTGCTCCGCGCTCACAACCTTGTCCACCAGGCCCCAGCGCAAAGCCTCCCCGGCCTCAACCCGGCAGCCGCCAAGCAGAAACAGGGATTTGCGGCCCGGGCCGATCAGCGCCTCAAGCCGGCGCCCGTCTTGCTGGGTTGGGAACACACCGTTGCGCAAAACCGGATAGCCGAACACCGCTTCGGGGACCGCCAGCCGGATATCGCACCCCAGCGCCAAGGTCAGCGAACCCCCGATGCAAGCGCCGTTGATCTTGGCAATTGTCAGAAACGGAACCGACGAGAGTGCTTCAGACAGCTGTTCCCAGAGCTTATCGTCGCCGGCCTCACCGGTTTCAATGAATTGCCCGAGATCAGCCCCGCCGCAGAACACCCGGCCGCCGGCACCTTCGATGGTCAGCACCCGCAACTCATCGTCCTCGCTGGCAAGGTTGAACAGCTCCGTCAGGTGCTGCAGCATCTCGCGTGTCAGCGCATTGGCCTTTTCCGGCCGGTTGAGCACAACCTTGAGAACGGCCTGATCGCGTTCTGCCAATATCAAATCTTGCGGCATGGTCCCCCATTTCAGCGCCCACGAAACGACGGCGCCACTGTGCCCCTTTGGTTTAATGTCGGGCTATCGAATTTAGGCCTATGCTCACCGTGCAGCAAGGCCGCTGGCAATGAAGACACTGCATGTGGTCTTCTGCTAAACTTATTCTGTGGGAAACTGAAGCTTAGAGGCAGTCCGCACGGTTTGCGCGTATTGAAATCATGCTCAACAATTTTACCATCATCGGTGTTGCGCTGGTCTACCTGGGCATATTGTTCGTCGTCGCAAGCTATGCGGACACGCACGTGCGGCGCCAAAGAATGGCTGCCGGCAACAGCTTCCTTCGCCCGCTCATCTACACCCTAAGCTTCAGCGTCTATTGCACATCGTGGACGTTCTTCGGGTCGGTTGGCCTTGCCGCCTATTCGGGCCTCGATTTCCTGCCGATTTATATTGGCCCGATTTTGATGTTCATCTTCGGCTGGCCCATCGTTCGCCGGGTTGTGGAGTTGTCCAAACAGCACAACATAACCTCCATCGCCGACTTCATCGCCGCCCGCTACGGCAAGAGCCAGGCCCTTGGCGCCATCGTTGCGGTGATCGCGGTGATCGGCACTCTGCCCTATATTTCCCTGCAGCTCAAAGCCACCACCTTTTCTCTGGAGGCGATGTTGGGAGCTTCTGGCGGCGGGGGCGAGCAGATTGCCTCCTTCCTGCCCATGGTGAACGACCTGGCGTTGCCGGTGGCCATTGCCATGGGGGCGTTCACCGTGTTGTTCGGCACCCGGCACATCGATGCGACCGAGCACCAAGACGGCCTGATGACGGCCATTGCGGTGGAATCCATCGTCAAGCTGCTGGCCTTCCTGGTGGTCGGCCTGTTTGCCACCTACTCGGTGCTCGGAGGCTTTTCGGGCATGTTCTCCATCATGGAATCCAGACCCGAGATCGGCGGCTTGTTCACCCGCGATCTGGAGGGCGGACGCTGGTTGACCCTTACGGTCCTGTCCATGTTCGCGATCCTGCTTTTGCCGCGCCAGTTCCATGTGACGGTGGTGGAGAACGACGATGTGCGCGACCTTAAAACCGCGCGCTGGCTGTTTCCGCTCTACCTTATTGCCATCAACCTGTTTGTGGTGCCCATCGCGATTGCCGGGTTGGTGACCTTCTCGCCCGGCACCATCGATGCGGACACATACGTTCTCGCGCTGCCTGTGAACTCTGGTCAAACCCTGGTCACCGTGATTGCGTTTCTGGGCGGTCTGTCAGCGGCCACGGCGATGGTGATCGTCGCCACCATGGCGCTGTCCATCATGGTGTGTAACGACTTGGTTATGCCGATCATCCTGCGCAACAAACTGCACGGGCATGCCCACAAGGATATGGGCGGCATCCTTCTGCGCATCCGCCGGATCTCCATCTTCGCCATTTTGGCGCTGGCCTACAGCTATTACTGGATGGTCAGCGACAGCGCGGCCCTGGTGCAAACCGGTCTGATTTCATTTGCCGCCATCGCGCAATTTGCCCCGGCCTTCTTCGGCGCCATGATCTGGAGACGGGCGACGGCCCGCGGCGCCATGGCGGGCATTCTCGGCGGGTCGCTCATGTGGGTCTACACGCTCCTGCTGCCCTCCTTCATCGATGCAGGCTGGTTCAGCGCGTCCATTCTGGCCGAAGGACCCTACGGGCTCAGCCTGCTGCGCCCCAGGGTGCTGTTCGGACTGGAGTTCGACCCGCTCACCCATGGGGTGCTGTGGAGCCTGCTCACAAACCTTGCCGCCTACGTTGTCTTCTCCCTGATGTGGCAACCAAAACCAATCGAACGACTGCAAGCCAGCGCCTTCGCCAGCCCGGACGTGCCGGGCGCAAGCCCCAGCTTCCGCCTGTGGAGCACAGCGATTTTCGTTGGGGATCTTAAAGAAACCGTAGCCCGCTACTTGGGCGAAGCGCGCACCGAACGGTCCTTTGCCGAGTTTGCACAAAGCAGATCGCTGGTTCTCGACAATGAGGCGGAAGCCGACATCCGGGTCTTGCGGTTCGCCGAGCATTTGCTGGCAAGCGCGGTTGGGGCCGCCTCCTCCCGGCTCGTGGTGGCCTTGCTGCTGGAGCGCCACAGCCACAACTCTCGCGGCGCCATCAAGCTGCTCGACGATGCCACTGCAGCAATCCAATACAACCGCGAGCTGCTGCAATCTGCCATCGATCATGTCGGCCAGGGCATTGCGGTGTTTGACAAGGACCTCAACCTGACCTGCTGGAACCAGCAGTTCCGGCATCTTCTGCGCCTGCCCACCGACATCGGCCGTGTTGGCGTTCCGCTTCATGAAGTGGTCCACACGATTGCGGAAAACACCGATCTCACCGAAGGCAGTTTGGATGGCGCGGTGAGCGCCCGGATCGACAAGCTGATTGTCAGCATGCAGCCCTATCAGGAATACATTGCCCAGGCGGGACGGCATCTGGATGTAAAATCAGACTCCCTGCCCGACGGCGGCATCGTGATCACCTTCACCGACATCACCGAACGGGTCGAGGCCGCTGAAGAACTGACCCGCGTCAATGAAAGCCTGGAGAGGCGTGTTGAAGAACGCACAGCCGAGCTCACCAGCCTGAACACGGCGCTTGCCCGCGCCAAGGCCGAGGCGGACGCCGCAAACCTCGGGAAGACCAGCTTCATCGCGGCCGCCAGCCACGACATTCTGCAGCCCCTCAATGCGGCGCGTCTGTTCACCACGAGCCTGCGGGAAGATCTTCCAACTCACCCCCGCCGGGCCGAGTTGGTGGGGAACATCGACGCTTCCCTGGAGGCGGTTGAAGACATCCTGTCCGCGCTTCTCGATATTTCCAAACTCGATGCCGGGGCCCTGAAAGCGGAGAAGGCGCCCTTCAAAATTGACGAGATACTGAAGGCTCTGGAAATGGAGTTCGGCGCACAAGCGCGTGACAAGGGCTTGCGCCTTTCGGTGGTCTCGAGTTCAGCAACGGTCTATTCGGATCGCCGCCTGGTAAGGCGCATCCTGCAGAACCTTCTTTCTAACGCGATCAAATACACCCCAACAGGGCGCGTTCTCATGGGCTGCAAGCGCGATGGCGAGACCCTGCGGGTTGAGGTTTACGATACCGGGCCCGGCATTGCGCCGGACCAGCAAAAGTCCGTCTTCAAGGAATTTCACCGCCTGGCCTCCGCCCGTGGCGCCGAAACCGGATTGGGGCTTGGACTGTCGATTGTTGACCGGATCGCCAACATGCTCGGCCACACCCTGTCGCTCAGATCACAAGTCGGCAAGGGATCGATGTTCACCCTCAGCCTGCCGCTGACGGATGCCCTTGCCATACACCCTCCAGCCCGTTCGCAGGTGCCGAGCGTCGGAAACGACCTCAGGGGCCTGCGGGTCTTGTGCATCGACAACGAGCCTAAAATCCTGGATGGCATGACAACGCTTCTGGGCGGCTGGGGCTGCATCATCGGCACCGCCCGCGAGGCAGAGCAAGCCCTGGCGAACATGGAAGGTGGCGCTGATGTTATTATCGCCGACTATCACTTGGACGATCAACAGAACGGGCTGGATCTGATTGCCCAACTGCGCGCGAAGGCGGGCACGGACCTTCCTGCGATTTTGATCACCGCCGATCAGTCTTCAGGGTTGCGCGACGAGGCCAGCCAGCAGGATGTGCACTTGATGCGCAAACCGCTCAAGCCGGCGTCGCTCCGGGCGTTGCTCGTGAGAAGCAGGGTTAAACTTGAGGCCGCCGAGTAGAGCCTCTGATCCTTCCTTTTCCATATGCAGTTCTTTTCTCCATCTGCAGCCCTCGGGCTTGACCCGAGGGCCCACCGCCGCAGAACTCCGAGCGTTCCGCCATGGGTCCTCGGGTCAAGCCCGAGAACGACAGAAATGAAACATCCAGGATACGGAGCCTAGCCTTCGGCGACAATCTGGCCCTCGTCGATACGCGACGCTGCAATCACCGCTTGGGTTCGGCTGTCCACACCCAGTTTTTGCAAAATTGCAGACACGTGCGCCTTAACGGTTGCCTCCGATACGGTGAGCTCATAGGCAATCTGCTTGTTCAAAAGCCCTTCGCGCAACATCATCAGAACACGAACCTGTTGCGGCGTCAGGGTCGAGAACCGTTGGATCAGCTGCTCAATTTCGCCGTCCTCATTTGAGGAAAGGTCAACAGTGTCCGGCACCCAAATTTCACCCTGGAAGATCTGCTCGACCGCGGCACGCATAACGTCAACGGGAACCGATTTTGGAATGAAGCCGGAGGCCCCAAAACCAATGGCTCTGCGAATGACCGTGGGATCTTCGGTTGCCGAAACAACCGCAACCGGAATGCCCGGGTATTGGGCCCGAAGATAGCTCAGGCCTGAAAAACCTTGCACGCCGGGCATCTTCAAATCGAGCAGGATCAAATCTGGAGGATTGTCTTTATCGATGATCGCCACGACCTCATCCAGAGATCCTGCCGTATCAATCTGGCCATCAGGATAGGACGTGGCAAAGGTTTGGCTGAGCGCGTCGCGCACCAACGGGTGATCGTCCGCTACGATGAGCCGATAGCCTGACATCCGCCTCCTCTCCCAATCGTGCCGACAACGCCATCCACTTAAGGTCCCCGTAAACGCCGCCGACTGCGCCATTTGATACCAAGGGACGCCTTTTGCCAAGTGCTGAGTTGGAACCTGGGAATGAGCCTATTTGAGGAAGGGCAGGTTCAGTCCTTGTTCGTTGGCACAATCGACCGCAATCTCGTAGCCCGCATCCGCATGGCGCATGACGCCGGTGGCCGGGTCATTCCACAACACACGCTCGATCCGGCGGGCCGCATCGTCGCTGCCATCGCAGCAGATCACCATGCCGGAATGCTGCGAAAACCCAATGCCCACACCGCCGCCATGGTGGATGGAGACCCAGGTTGCGCCTGAGGCCGTGTTGAGCAAGGCGTTCAGCAGCGGCCAGTCGGCCACGGCGTCCGAGCCATCCTTCATGGATTCGGTTTCGCGGTTCGGGCTGGCCACAGAGCCTGAGTCCAGATGATCACGGCCAATAACGATCGGCGCCTTCAGCTCGCCCTTGGCCACCATCTCGTTGAACGCCAATCCCAACTTGTGGCGCTCGCCCAGCCCCACCCAGCAGATGCGGGCGGGCAGGCCTTGGAAGTGAATGCGCTCGCGGGCCATGTCCAGCCAATTGTGCAGGTGCGGGTTGTCCGGGATGATCTCTTTGACCTTCTCATCGGTCCGGTAGATGTCTTCAGGATCACCCGACAGCGCCGCCCAGCGGAACGGTCCGATGCCCCGGCAGAACAGAGGCCGGATGTAGGCAGGAACAAAGCCTGGGAAATCGAAAGCGTTCTCCAAACCTTCATCTTGTGCCATCTGGCGGATGTTGTTGCCATAGTCGAGCGTGGGCACACCGTCGTTCCAGAACGCCAGCATGGCTTCCACGTGCACCCGCATGGACTTCTTGGACGCGGCCTCCACAGACTTGGGGTCGCTCTCGCGGGCGCGCTCCCACTGGTCCAGCGTCCAACCGGCCGGCAGGTAGCCGTTCACCGGATCATGAGCCGAGGTCTGGTCGGTCACCATGTCGGGCCGAATGCCCCGGCGCACCATCTCAGGAACAAGCTCAGCGGCATTGCCGAGCAAGCCAACCGAGATCGCCTTCTTCTCAGCACATGCCTTCTCGATGATCTCCATGGCAGCATCCAGATCGGTTACCATCTCGTCCAGATAACCCGTTTTCAACCGCATCTCGATCCGGCTCGGTTGGCATTCGATGGCCAGCATGGAGGCCCCCGCCATGGTTGCCGCAAGCGGCTGTGCGCCGCCCATGCCGCCAAGGCCAGCCGTCAGGATCCACCGGCCCGCGAGATCGCCGCCATAGTGTTGGCGCCCGGCCTCAACGAAGGTTTCATAGGTGCCCTGAACAATGCCCTGGGATCCGATATAGATCCACGATCCGGCCGTCATCTGGCCGTACATCATCAGGCCGGCGCGATCGAGATCGTTGAAGTGATCCAGATTCGCCCAGTGCGCCACGATGTTGGAATTGGCAATGAGCACGCGCGGCGCATCGGTGTGGGTGCGGAACACGCCAACCGGTTTGCCGGACTGCACCAGCAGGGTTTCATCGTCCTCCAGGGATTTGAGGGATGCTGTGATCTGGTCAAAGCTGTCCCAGTCACGGGCGGCCCGGCCGATGCCGCCATAGACCACCAGCTCCTGGGGCCGCTCGGCAACCTCGGCATCCAGATTGTTCATCAACATGCGCAAGGGCGCTTCGGTCATCCAAGATTTGGCCGACAGTTCGGTGCCGTGCGGGCTTTTGATGATCCGCTCATTGTCTATCCGGCTGTTCATTTTACTATAGCTCCACTGATGAGAGGCAAGCCTCTGCCTGGCCCTGCATGGCGCCCGAGCACACCATCACTTCAGCTGCGGCGATGTCGGGGGCAAGAAATCTGTCTTCGTCCATTGGGGTGATCCGGGTGCGCAGCAGATCGCGCACCTTCTCCAGCGGGGCGCTGGAGACCAGCGGCCGGTGGAAGTGAAGGCCTTGGGCAGCGGCAAGCCATTCGATGGCCACGATGCGGGCGGAGTTCGCCGCCATATCGAGCAGGCGCCGGGCGCCATGGGTGGCCATGGACACATGGTCTTCCTGGTTGGCCGATGTGGGCAGCGAATCCACCGAGGTTGGCGTTGCCCGCTGCTTGTTCTCCGAGGCCAACGCAGCAGCCGTCACGTGGGCGAGCATGAAGCCAGAGTTTAAGCCGGGGTTCGCCGACAAGAACGCCGGCAAGCCGGAGATCGAACCGTCGGTCAGCAGGGCGATGCGGCGTTCACAAAGCGCTCCGATTTCCGCAATGGCCAGGGCAAGCTGATCGGCCGCGAAGGCCACCGGCTCGGCATGGAAGTTCCCGCCCGACAGCACTTCGCCCGTGTCGGCGAACACCAGCGGGTTGTCGGTCACCCCATTGGCCTCGATCACCAATGTGGTGGCCGCATTGCGCATCAGATCCAGCACAGCGCCCATAACTTGCGGCTGGCAGCGCAGGGAATATGGGTCTTGCACCTTGCCGCAATCGGTGTGGCTGTCGCGGATCTTCGATCCCTCGATCAGCTCCTTCAGGGCTGAGGCCACATTCTTCTGGCCTTCATGGCCGCGCAGCTCATGGATGCGCGGGTCAAACGGCACGTCGGACCCAAGAGCCGCATCAACCGACAGGGCGCCCGTGATCAGCGCCCCGCGGAACACCCGTTCAATCTCAAACAGGCCGGCCAGGGCCAGCGCTGTCGACACTTGCGTGCCGTTCAACAGCGCAAGCCCTTCTTTGGCCTGCAGTTTTACAGGCTCTTGGCCAAGCTTCGAGTGCGCTTGGCTTGCCGGCATCCGTTCGCCCTTCAGAAACACATCGCCAACGCCGATCATGCCCGCAGAGATGTGGGCAAGGGGCGCAAGATCACCGCAGGCGCCAACCGAACCCTGTGCCGGCACAAGCGGCAGGCAGTCATCATCCAGCAACCCATGAAGGCGCTCAATCACCTCCCAGCGGATGCCGGACGCCCCCTGACACAGGCTGGCGACCTTCAGAACGATTGTCAGGCGGACGATGCTGGCGGCCAGTGGCTCGCCAACACCTGCAGCGTGGGAGACCACAAGGTTCTCCTGCAATTTGGAGAGGTCGGCCTTGCCGATCCGGGCCTGGGCCAGTTTGCCGAACCCGGTGTTGATGCCATAGACCGCCTCTTCGCCATCAGCGATCTTCCGGACGGTTTCGGCGCTGGCATCCACATCGAACTTGGCGGCCCGGTCCAGGGTCGTTTCGGCTCCGAAGTAGACCGCCCGCAAGGCCGCCAGATCGAGCGTTCCGGGGGTGAGTTTAAGTGTATCAGACATGACCGTGCCATACCCTTGAGTGCAGCGGATTGAAGCCCATCGCATAGGCCAGTGCCGCCGGTTCTTCCACATTCCAGATCGCCAGGTCGCACCATTTGCCGACTTCCAGCGTGCCGGCCTCGTCGTGCAGCCCCAAGGCCCGGGCGCCTTCACGGGTGGCGCCGGCAAGGGCCTCTTCCGGGGTCAGCTCGAACAGGGTGCAGGTCATGTTCATGGTCATCAGCAGCGAGTTGAGCGGCGATGAGCCCGGGTTGCAGTCAGTGGCCACGGCGATGGGCACCTGATGCTTGCGCAGCAATGCAACCGGCGGCGCCTGGGTTTCCTTGATGAAGTAGAACGCGCCTGGTAGCAGCACCGCGACTGTGCCGGCTTCGGCCATGGCCATCACGCCGGCTTCGTCCAGATATTCCAGATGGTCCGCAGACAGGGCGCCATATTTGGCTGCCATTGCGGCACCGCCAAGATTGGAGAGCTGTTCGGCATGCAACTTCACGGGCAGCCCATGTTCCGCTGCGGCCTTGAACACGCGTTCCATCTGTTCAGCAGAGAAGGCGATCCCTTCACAGAAACCGTCAACCGCATCCGCCAGGCCCTGTTCTGCCGCGTGGGGCAACTGGTTCTGGCACACGTCTTCTATGTAGGCGTCCTTGTCGCTCTGCTCCGGAGGCATGGCATGGGCGCCGAGAAAGCTGGTCTTCACCGTGATGTCGCGCTGGCCGGGCAGTTGGCGCGCCGCCTTCAGCATTTTGGCTTCATCTTCGGTTGAGAGCCCATAGCCGGATTTGATCTCGATGGTGGTCACCCCCTCGCCGATCAGGCCATCCAGGCGCGGCAGAGTTTCAGACACGAGCTGCTCTTCAGAGGCACCGCGCACGCCCTTCACCGTGGAAACAATGCCGCCGCCGGCGCGCGCCAGCTCTTCGTAGCTCGCTCCGTTCAGGCGCATCTCCCATTCGCCAATGCGGTTACCCGCATAGACCAGGTGTGTGTGGCAGTCGACCAGGCCTGGTGTGATCAGGCGGCCTTCGCAGTCAGTGATCTCGGCTGCCTCAGGCGCATCAGCGGCGGGGCCGACCCAGGCGATCTTGCCGTCTTTGGCCGCCACAGCGCCACCTTGCAGCAAACCATAGGCATGAGGCCCGGCCATCGTGGCCAGCCGTGCATTTGTCCATAGATGATCGACTAGCATTCTGCAGTTTCCTCGCCGCTCGAGATATTATGTATAGACATAATAATTACAGTAGGGCAAGGTGCAAATCATGAGCAAGTTGTTTTTCAACAACGCCCTTCTGCCTGGTGGTTGGGCGCGGGACGTTCTTATTGAATATGACCCAGAGGGCTGGATCACCGGCGTTGCGGCGGATGCTGCGATGCCGGAAGCTGGCAGCAGCGGGCATGTTGCGGTGCCCGGCGTTGCCAACCTGCACAGCCACGCCTTCCAGCGGGCCATGGCAGGGCTTGGCGAGTGGCGCGGCAACAATGACGACAGCTTCTGGAGCTGGCGCGAGGTGATGTACCGCTTCCTGGGCCGCCTAAGGCCCCAGGATACCGAGGCTATTGCCGCTCAGCTCTATGTGGAGATGCTGGAAGCCGGGTTCACCGCGGTGGGCGAGTTCCACTATGTGCACCACCAGCCCGATGGCCAGCCCTACGATAACCTGGCGGAAATGGCCCACCGGATCCAGGCTGCGGCCGCAGAGACCGGGATCGGGCTAACCATGTTGCCGGTGTTCTATGCCAATGGAGGCTTTGGCGGACAGCCTGTTGGAGGGGCACAAAAGCGCTTCTCAAACGATGTTGAACGCTACCTGAAGTTAAGACAAACGATTGTTGTGAGCGGGCGCGACGGGTTGGGAATAGCCCCTCACTCCCTGCGCGCAGTCACGCTTGAGACTCTCTCTCAACTCACGTCCAACACGCCCTCAACACCGATCCATATACACATCGCCGAGCAGTCAAAGGAGGTTGAGGACTGCATCAGTTGGTCCTCTCAGCGCCCGGTTGAGTGGCTTCTGGAGCACCAGCCTGTCGACCAAAACTGGTGCCTCATCCACGCCACCCACATGACCGACGCCGAAACCCAAGCCGCCGCCGCAGCCGGCGCGATTGCCGGCCTGTGCCCCATCACCGAAGCCAACCTGGGCGACGGCACCTTCAACGGCGTGGTGTTCGACAAGACCGGCGGCCAGTGGGGTGTGGGGTCCGACAGCCACATCCGGATCGATTTGGCCGAAGAGCTCCGCGCCCTGGAATACAGCCAGCGCCTGCGGGATCTGGGCCGCAACCGGCTGGCCGCAAACGGCGCCGCCAATGGCCGTTCCCTGTTCCAGGCCGCAGCCAAGGGGGGTGCAAGCGCCCTGCAGCAGAACATGGGCGCAATTGAACCAGGCCGCATCTGCGACGTGGTCTCGCTGGACCACCAGCACCCGGTCCTCATCGGCAAAAGCGGTGACGATTGGCTCAACAGCTGGATCTTCGCCGGCGACAGCAGATGTGTCCGCGATGTCTGGGTATCGGGCAGCCATGTGGTTGCCGACGGCCACCACCGAAGCCGCAGCGCCGCGCGGACAGCCTTTGCCAAGACAATGGAGCATCTCCTTGACTGACCTTGCCCTCCAACTCGACGGCGACGGCCCGCTCTACGAGCAGATCCGCCGCGCCATTGCCCTGAAGATTACCAGCCGCCAATGGCGACCGGGAGACCGCATCCCGTTTGAGAGCGAGCTTTGCACCACCCTCCAGACCTCGCGCATGACGGTCAACAAGGCCCTCCAGTCACTTGCCGATGACGGCCTGATCGTCCGCCGCCGCAAGGCCGGGAGTTTCGTCGCCACGCAGCAATCGGTCCAGGCGCCGCTGACGATCGCCAAGATCGAGGACGAGGTGGCTGCAGACGGCAAGACCTATGGCTACGAGCTGGTGTCCTGCAAGGCGTTAAAGGCCCCCGGCAAGCTGACCTCCGCGCACATCTTCCCGCGCGGGCTTGATGTGGTCCACATCCAGTGCCGCCATCTGGCCGATGGGGTGCCGGTGCTGTTTGAAGACCGCTACATCAACCTGAAAGCCGTGCCGGCGGCAGCGGACGAACCGTTCAACGAGACCCCTCCAGGCTCCTGGCTGCTGGAGCATGTGCCGTGGACCGAGGCCGAACACGCCATCTACGCGGTGAGCGCAGACCCCCGCCTTGCCGAGCATTTGCACATAGCGGTGGCCGAAGCTTGCCTCAGGATCGAGCGCCGCACCTGGGCCGATGATGAGACGGTCACCTTCGTGCACCTCACCTACCCGGGAAACCGCCGCACGCTTGTAGGCCGTTTCCAGCCGGGCCAGCGGGGTTGATGACGCCAGTCCTGCGGCCTCTCTCTGTTATCCCCGCCATCGCGCTTTACACCCGTCCGTCATCGCTGTTCACCCCGTCCCTCATCTCTGCTCTCCCCGTCCGTCATCCCTGCTCTCCCCGTCCGTCATCTCTGCTCTCCCCGTCCGTCATCTCTGCTCTCCCCGTCCGTCATCCCTGCAAAAGCAGGGACCCACAGCTTTGAGCATGCGGTTAGATCCCAAGGTAGACTAGGATACAAGGCAGCTAGGTCTTGAGGGTGGACATAACCAGAATGTCCGAAGTTGGGTTGTGGCCTCAACCGGTCATCGCAACACATTGGTTGAACCTCTCAGCGGGTGTTTCAAATTGCAATGTCTTTCTGGGCCTCTCGTTCAACTGTCGAGCAATCTTGTTGAGAGTGGCCACCTTGTAAGGGCAATCAAATGCCAAAGTCAGCCTGCATTCAAGCAGGTAGCATCGAGAATGTCGTAAGCTTATCCAAAGCGCGGGCAGAGGGAATTGGCGGTCACTGCGGAAACATCGTACAGTTGAGTGGGAAGTAGATCGTGCTTGCAACCAAAGCGTCACATCCTGGTCGCTTTTACGCAAATGGGGACGGAAGGAGCGCATTATGTTATACCATTTTGATCTGGATTCGTCGGATGTTGAGGTTATCGAAGCCTGCTTGCGCAAGGAATTGCACTGCCGTGCGGAAGAATATCAGGAATCGGTGAACGAGGACCACGCTGAGGGCCCGGACAGCTCTAAGCACGGCATGTCTGAAATCACAGAAATCCTTGGCAAGATTCACAACCAGAAAATCTGGGGCAATGGCGAGACCTGCAAGCCCTCCGTGCCACAAGGATAGGGACCCCGGACGCCAGCTGCGCTTCAGCCGACAAGTGTCGCCCGGGAGCCCCTTTTAGGTTTCAACGCGTTCGACCCTCGCCGCGGTCCGCTTGTAGGCCGGGGTCTGGGAAGCTCTGTCGAAGGTGCCCGCGATGAGCCGGTTGGCGGGCGCTTCTGCGAAGTGGAACGGGTAGAAGATTGCCCCTTCGGGGGTCTTTTCGGTCACAAGTATCTTGACATTGACCGTGCCGCGCTTGGTGACGATGCGGCCCATGCAACCATCTTCCAGACCGTAACGGCGTGCATCCTCAGGATGCATCTCGACTTCGCCTTCGGGACGCATATGGTCTAGGCCGCGCGACCGCCTCGACATAGTGCCGGTGTGATAATGCTCCAGCAGCCGGCCGGTGTTGAGGTTCAGTGGATATTTATCATCGGCTGCATCTTCGCCGGCGTCATCTTGATTGACGACGTGGAAGACACCCCTGCCGGACGGGGTCGGGAAGGCCTCCTCATAGAGGAAACGGGTGCCGGGATGATCGGTGTCGAAACAGGGCCACTGCAGGCCGCTGCCGTCGAGCCGCTCGTGGCGGATGCCGGCATAGAAAGGTACCAGAGAGGCGATTTCCTCCATGATTTCCGCAGCGTCGGCATAGCTCATGGGATAGCCCATGGCGGTGGATACATCGCAGATGATTTCCCAATCGGCCCGCGCTCCGCCGGGCGGTTCCACCGCCTTGCGCACGAGCTGCACACGGCGCTCGGTGTTGGTGAACGTGCCCTCCTTTTCAGCGAAGCTGGCGGCGGGAAACACCACATCGGCCAATGCCGCGGTCTCTGACAGGAACAAGTCCTGCACTGCGAGGAATTCAAGGTTCTTCAGCCCGTGCTCGACCTCAGCGATGTCGGGGCTGGAGCCCATGGGATTTTCACCCATAATGTACATGGCCTTGATACTGCCATGCACTGCGCCTTCCTCCATCTCAACCACGGTGTGATACTGGTCTTCCGGCATGGGGACACCCCAAGCCTTCTCGAATTTGGCGCGGTCTACGGGATCCTTGATGTCATGGTAGCCCGGCAGATTGTTGTGCTGGCCCTGCATGTCCGAGCAGCCCTGCACATTGGACTGGCCGCGCAGCGGAATGAAACCGGTGCCCGGTTTGCCGACATGACCGCTCAGGAGCGACAGGTTGGCCATGGCCAGAGCGCCATCGACGCCGGTCAGATGCTGGGTGATGCCCATGCCCCACAGCAGCATGCCGCGGGCGGCCTTGCCGTAGATCAGGGCTGCTTGCTTGAGCCGGTCGCGCGGTACGCCAGTGACCTCTTCAACATGTTCCGGCGTATATCTTTCGAGGGCCTCAACATAGTTCTGCCAGTTCTCGGTCCGCTCCGCGATGAAGTCCTCGTTGGCAAGCCCCTCTTTGATGATGATATGGGCCAATCCGTTGAGTACGGCGACATTGGTGCCATTGTTCGGCCTCAGCCAGACGTCAGCATGATCGACCATCTCGATACGGCGCGGATCGATGACCACGATCTGCGCACCACTCTCGTACTTGGCTCTGAACACCTGGCTTGAAATAACAGGATGGGTCACAGTGGTGTTGGATCCGCAGACGATAAACGCTGTGGCCATGCGCACGTCCGGGCTCGATGCGGACGGCGCGCTCGACCCGACCGCTTTCTTGAGGGCGACGGCGGAGGCCATATGGCACAATCGCGCGCAGTGGTCGATATTGTTGGTCGCAAAGGCGCAGCGCACCATTTTCTGGAAGACGAAATTGTCCTCGTTCGTCGTCCGTGCCGAAGTGATGCCGGAAAGAGAGGCGGCCCCATGTTTGGCCTTCACCTCATTGAGGCGCTTGGCGGCAAAGGCGATCGCTTCATCCCAGGTTGCCGGCTCCAGCGGACTGTCCTTGCCGCCGCGCCGCATCAGCGGTGTGGTCAGGCGGTCCGGATGATGGATGAAGTCCATACCGAAACGGCCCTTGACGCACAGATTGCCTATGTTGGCGTCTGAAACATCGGACGGATTGACGGCAACGACGCGGCCGTTTTCCATCTCAAACTCGATTGCGCAGCCGACGCCGCAATAGCCGCAGGTCGTGGTGGTTTTCTCGCGCAGGTTCTTCGGAAGAGCGCCGGTGTCCGACAGATCGTCGAGGGCGCCCGTGGGGCAGACGCCAACGCACTGGCCGCAATTGTTACACTGGGTATCGCGGAAATCGTCGGTCCCGCTAACAAGGACGGGATAACCGGATGCATCGACGGTGTAGACCTTGCGGTGCTGTACCTCATCGCAGATGCGCACGCATTGCAGGCACTTGATGCACTTTTCATACTCAAGCTGGAAAAACGGCCATGACAACAGCGGCGGGGCCAGACCGGGATCGAGCTGTTCGGCTTTTTTCACATCAATATTGATATTCATTTCCACGCATCCTCGCCCAGGTAAGATTTGGTTCCGGCCCCATAGCGGAGGGACAGGCTCTGCAGCGTACACACGCCCGCTGCCGGGCACCGGCACATGAGGCACCGGCCAGCTTCGCGCAATGCCTCTTCCTCCGAAAACCCGGTCTCGACCTCCTTGAAGGCCTCGTCATTATCGACATCGCCGCCGTTGCCGGCATTGGCGAAGGCCTCAAGCCGGCCCGCTCCATCAAGAACGGGCATCTCGTTCAAGTCTTCGTCCGATTTGGCCTTTGCGCCGATGTCGAAAAACTCCGGCCTGTACGGGCGGATGGCCGCGGCAATTTCGGCCGCATCGGCGCCGTTCAGGTAGGCGTTGATGGCGAATGCGCTCCGGCGCCCCGCCCCGACGCCTTCAACAACAGTGGCGGCGCCGCTGACACAATCCCCGCCGGAAAACACACCAGGCAGATTGCTCATCGTGGTCGCTTCATCCACATGGATCGTGCCCCATCTTTCGTCGAGACCGAGATCGCCCTCGTGGAGCGAAGCAACATCGACATCCTGGCCGATCGCCAGAAGGACCGTGTCGCACGGGGTGAAATATTCCGAGCCCGGGATGGGGACCGGGCGGCGGCGGCCGCTTTCATCCGGTTCGCCGAGTTCCATACGCTGCGAGGTAATCCCCGAGACCCGTCCGTTCTCGACCTCGACCGCCACCGGAGCGGTGAGAAGCTCAAGCTTTATGCCTTCCACGTCGCACTCGTGGATCTCGTGCGCGGCAGCCGACATTTCCTTGCGCGTGCGCCGGTACATCAT
>JAAEUE010000269.1 GCA_024227565.1 Alphaproteobacteria bacterium | reverse complement strand
GAATTGGAGCCGTTGTCGTCATCAAGTCGGGCGCCGATCACTGCGGTATCGCCGTCCAAAGCGACTGAGTAGCCAAAATGGTCGCTCTTGGCCCCCTCGCTGGCGAGGAGCTTGACCTGCTGAGACCAGGCCCCATCCGCGCCATCGCGGGTGAACACGTACGCCGCGCCCGAATTGTAGACGTTTCCGTCACCATATAGGGCGCCGATCACAGCGGTGTCGCCGTCCAAGGCGACTGAGAAGCCAAATAGGTCGCCCCAGGCCCCGTCACTGGCGAGGAGCTTGACCTGCTGAGACCAGGTGCCATCCGCGCCATCGCGGGTGAATACGTATGCTGCACCGGAATTGGAGACGTTTCCGTCACCATATGGGGTGCCGATTACGGCGGTGTCGTCGTCCACGGCCACCGAGTAGCCAAATCGGTCGGCCGTGCCCCCATCGCCGGCTAGGATTTTAGCCACCTCAGTCTCAATCGGCGTTTGCGCCCACACAGGCGCCACGCCAAAGAGGAAAGCAAGCGCCAGCGTGCTTCCGGCACGCTTTAAAGTATGCATAAACATGTTCTTTTCCTCCCTACTGCAGCTGCGCATAGTTGAAAGTGACCGTGACGCCGTGCTCGCTCAGGTTCCCGAGCTTGAACACTCCGCCCGCGGGAGTGCGCACCACGACCGTGTCGTGATTCTCCATTGGCATGTCAGCCGGTTCGGCGGAAAAGCTCAGGCT
>JAAEUE010000268.1 GCA_024227565.1 Alphaproteobacteria bacterium | reverse complement strand
CTCGCTCAACCCCAATACGACGCTGGTAAGGCCATTGTTTCTCGCCAATCGCAGCAGGCCGGCGAGCAGGCTGGGCACAGTTGCCTCTTCGCCGGGGATTACCGCCAGGTGGGAGAGAAAGCCGAGATCCAGCGTCCGGCCAGGAGGTGGCAGCGGTGGATAGCCGGCAAGCCGCAAAGCCGTACTGACCAGGGGGCGCGTGAAGGCGAGCGCAGGGGTATAGGCGATGACGCGTCGCTGCCGCAGGGAACGTTGGTCCCAGACCGTGCCGCAAGCTACGGGGTGGCCGTCCTTCAGCAATAAAAGCGTATGTTCCGGGCGCCAGCCAACAGACAGGAGGGCGCGCAGGCGGTCAGCATTCCAGCAGGGCTGCAGTGCATAGCGACGCCCGCTGCATTGCAGCAGATCCGCCAGGGAGTCGATGTCGGATGTGCCGGCAGCCCTTAGTTCGTACGGCGTGGCGGTCACGCGGCGGGCAAAAAATTGATGTGTAGCCGCGACCAGCGTGAGGAAACCGCACAGGGGTAAGTAGGTTGGCATGCCTTTGATACCCGAGGTGAGGATACGCTGGGCCAGGATGTTATCTGCAAGGATGCTCGTGAAATAGTAGGGGGTCTGCTGGCGGCCGTCGTCCAACAGTTCCCGACAAACCTTGAAGCCGCGCAGGATGACGCGGGACCGGCCGCGCCAGCGGGGCAGCAGGCGCAACTGCCCAAGATAGCCGAGACGCATCGGTCGCCCACCTATCCATGCCGTGCGCACCGCACGGGAAAAAAAGCCGACCGGGGCGCCATCCGGCGTGTGGGCCAGAATGGTACGCGTGTCTCCTTCGATATTACAACCCAGGAAGTAATCGGGTTCGCGTTCGTAGCTGAGGGTGACCCAGCCGGGCAATGGCGTGGCGCGGAGAATTTCTCTGAGAATAGGGTCATCTCCCTGGTCCGCATCGCGAAAGACAAAGTGGCCCCGCGCCAGAATCTCACTCATTGCACCTCCAGCAGGCTGCCGGTCCAGCCTTCGTCGCCGAGCGGAAAGCCATCGCGCTGTCCGACCTCACGCCGATGCATGAGGTTGATGAGCAAGTGGTTGCGGGCCATGAATGCGTCACCACCCCGCAGTTCGCCCAAAAAGCGGCGGCCGATACCGGCCCAGCTGTAGAAACGCCGGCGGGCGCTCAGGCAGCCCTCGCGCACGGCAGCGTGACTGAGTTGGGCAGGGTGGAAGGGCACATCATTATAGTGGTAGGCCGCATCCAGCCACCAGGCGGGGTAACGTAGCCGCCCTTCCCGTTCCAGTTGGGTATACAGGGGCGTACCGGGAAAGGGAGTGAGGTGATTGAAAGCGGCCAGATAAAAGCCATGTTCCAGGGCAAAATCGGCGGCCGCGTCGAAACCTTCCTGGCGGTCGTGATCATGGCCGAAGGTAAAAGTGCCATACACCCGGATGCCATACCGCTTGAGGTTGGCCAAGGCGGCGGCGTAGCCACCACGCATGCAGTTGAAGGCCTTGCCCATGGCCTTGAGGTTGGCCGCATCGAGACTTTCGAAACCGATCAGCGCACCCTTGCAACCGCTGCGCCGGGCAAGTTCGAGGAACTCCTCGTCGTGGGCTGCGTCGATGGAAAGTTGCGTAACCCAGCGTAATTTTAAGGCGGCGAGGGAGCGCATAAACTCCTTGGCGGCCGCGGGATCACCGGCGAAGTTGTCGTCGACAAAAAAGAAAAATTTGTGTCGAGACTTCAGTT
>JAAEUE010000267.1 GCA_024227565.1 Alphaproteobacteria bacterium | reverse complement strand
CCCTGGGGATTGTTAGCCCCCGGAGCAAGGCATCACCACATTCCTCCACCAAAAAGAAACAACCTAGGATTGATGCCCTCGTGAGGAATGATGAAGAACATATAGCGAACATACATGTCGCATGTCAAGGATTATTTTCAAAAAAATAAGCCCACTATTGGTGGCGACTTACGATGGATCCACGCTGTCCTGAAAGGTCTTCAGCAGTCCGTCCTGGGTGCGGCAAGTTTGAAGATGCCTGACCAAAGTGACGCAACCGTCTTGTCCGCTGAGGGTTTTCTCCCCACCTCAGTGATGCCGATCGCGCAGGCCTGTAACACGCACAGGGACATACCGGGTGGGGTATGATGTTTTGCTGGTTGATGCCCAAGGAGGTTGTGTAATCTCGATGGAAGGTGTCGCGGTTGCTGTGATTGACGAGGCCGAAGTGCCTCAAACCACCATGGCCCGGCTCACCATGGCCCATTGAAATTCATGTGATTTGCTTAAAGGAGATGACGATGCCTGCAAACACAGAAGATGAAGCCCTTGAGACAGTGCAAACCCACCGCCCGCCGGAAGATTTCAGCGACCGGGTCGCCTTCGGCTTCGTGAAGCCGCTGCGCTTTGTTGCCGACAGCTTGAAGCGCGGTGAACAGCCGGTGGGCGCCGGCCATCACGTCACGTCTGCACCATAAGGCGCTCCTGTCATGAAAGACCTGCCTGCCGGCCTCACGCCGTACCGGCGCACCCCGGCCTTTGACGAGAAGACCGTTCCGGCCGGATTGTTGAAGGATCATCAGACCAAGGCCGGCGTCTGGGGGGTGATCGAGGTCACCTCAGGCCGACTGCGCTACACCATCTCCTCCAGCGGCGAGGAGGTGGAACTGCATGCCGGCCTCAAAGGCATCGTTGAGCCGGAGGTGCTGCACCATGTGACACCTTTGGGTGAGGTTGAGTTCAGTGTGGAGTTCTGGCGCTAGGGCTGCCACCGCCACCCCGCGCCCCTGCGAAAGCAGGGGCCCACAGTCCTGAGCATGTGGCTGGCTCGTGTGGATCCCTGCTTTCGCAGGGATGCGGGGAAAGAGGCAGGGATGCGGGGAAAGAGGGTTTCTTATCTCCCGTCATGCCTGCGAAGGCAGGCATCCAGGGGCAACACACTCAGAGGCCAGACGCTCTGGAGTCCTGCTTGCGCAGGAATGACGGTCGCATGGAAAGTATTTTCTCAGTTCTCCAAGAACCGCACCATGTGCGCCGCAACC
Organism: Alphaproteobacteria bacterium; assembly: GCA_024227565.1. Taxonomy (GTDB): domain Bacteria; phylum Pseudomonadota; class Alphaproteobacteria; order Rhizobiales; family CAJQND01; genus JAAEUE01. The sequence continues at coordinate 4,397 of JAAEUE010000267.1, read as the reverse complement.
TCTTCTCCCGCTTCCAGCAGGATCGAGTGCTTGAACTTCGGCAGGATCACCAGCTCCGCGTCCGGCATCGCTTTAACAATTTGCGTGTTGAGCCGCGGGTTGCAGCCGCCGTCGAATTCTCCTGTGAGGACCAATGAGCGCGCCGTGACTTCGTGCAGCCAGGGAGCCATTTCCGTGCCGGCGTAGATCCGGAACACGTTGAGGAAGATCTCCGGGTCCGTCCCCACCACCTGCTCCAGGCGCCGGTCCACAATGTCCCGGTGCAGCTCCACGAACCCATCCGTGTACCAGCGGTCAATCAGGGTGCCGAGCACCTGAGGAATGCCTTTTTCCTCCATGGCCTTCACCACGCCCCAAACCTTGGCGCTGTCGTCTTCGGTGCGGAAGGCGGCCGTTGAGAGCAGCCCCAGTGACAAAACACGTTCGGGATGCGCACGGGCGTAAGCGGGACCGATCATGCCGCCCAGGGAATGGCCAGCAAAATGGGCCTGTTCGATGCCGAGCCGGGCGCGCAGATGCTCCAGATCGTTCACCAGGTCATCCAGTCCAAATTCACCGTCCGGCTTGGGCGAGGCGCCGTGGCCGCGCAGGTCGTAGCTGATGCAGGTGAAATGCTGCGCCAGAGTGGGCAGCACAAAACGCCAGGTATCGCGCGCGGCGCCAATGCCGTGGATCAGAAACAGCGGCGGGCCATCGCCCTCAACTGTGTATGCGCAGTCAATCACCTGGCTCATGGAGCCCCCTTCGTCAGTCGGGATATTTGTCCACGCCCAGCTCACCGCCGAACGCCCAGTCTTCTTTTTCAACGTCGTTGATCACCACCCACACCGCGTCGTGCTTTGACCCGACCGTGTCGATCATGGCTTAGGTCAATGCTTCGGCAAGGGCGCGTTTTTCATCGCGTATCTTGCCTTTGAACAAGTCAACTTTGATCCTGGGCATGGGCATGGGCATCTCACTTTTGGGATGCTGGTTGAATTACTCCGCGGCCACAGCCGGCGCGGAACCCGCAAAGTGCGGCATTACCTCTTCGGCGATTTGCTGGATCGATTCAAGGGTGTCGGCCTGGCTGGCGCCGAAATTGATGTTGAACACCATGCGGTCAACGCCCGCTTCGGCGTAGGGGCCAAGCTTGTCGATCATCTCAGAGGTGGTGCACACGAGAACGCTCTCCCCAAGCTCCTCTGCACTCTGGTTGCGGGGCAGGGGGCGGATCATGCCCGCATCCACCAGACCTGCGCCCGTGTAGAGATTGTCGAACCTGCTGTAGTAGTCGTCAGCCGCTGCGATCTTGGCCTTTTTGTCCGCCTCATTCTTGGCCAGGAACCCAACCCGCGACAGCGATAGCGTCAGGCCCTCACCCTTCTCGCCTGCCTCTGCCCGGCCCCGGTGGAAGGCATCCACCTGGTCCAGCATGCGTTGGTGATCGCCCGACAGCGGGGTGGTTTGAATGTGAAAGCCGCGTTTTGTCGAATGGTAGATCGCCTCAGGCGTCACTGCGCCGATCATAATGGGTGGCCCGCCGGCGCGCACGGGGCGGGGCATGATGGTCATGGGTTCAAAGGTGTAATACTTGCCGTCCCACGACACTTCCTCTTCCGACAACAGGGCCATCAGCACGTTGAGGCTTTCATCGAACTTCTCGCGGCTCTCCTCCAGCGGCACGCCAAGACGATCCAATTCAAACTTCCACGCCCCGCGCCCGACGCCCAACAGCAGCCGGCCCTCGGTGAGAATGTCGGCCACCACCAATTCGCCCGCATAGGTGCGCATGTCATGGATAGGGAGCACGGCCACCGCGGTCATGATCTTCACGTTTTCTGTGGCGCTGGCAATCTTCACGGCAAACTGCAGCGGCGCGGGCAGCATGAGGATGTTGATGATGTGGTGCTCGGTGAGGGTGACCGATTCAAAGCCAAGCTGGTCGGCCAAAACCGCCTGTTCCAACATGTCGGCATAAAGCCGGTCGCCGCCATAGCTCTTGTCAGGATAGTAGGCTGAAAGCTGAATGCTGAAGTCCATCTGGCTCACCCTCATCTGGTTGGTGGATGAAAGTATGAGGCAATTTTTTCTATTAAGAAAATGAATTTATCTGATAATTTTAATTGATAAACTCAATTTAACGGTAATCCAGATGAACATCGCCGCCTTCCAGACCTTCCTTGCGGTGGTCCAGACCGGCAACCTGTCCAAGGCGGCCGAGCAGCTCAATGTCACTCAGTCTACCGTCACCACCCGGCTGGACGTGTTGGAGGAGACCCTGGGACAAAAGCTGCTGGTGCGCTCGCGCCGCGGGGCCGAACTCACCAAGGCGGGCTTTGCCTTTCAGCGCCACGCTGAACTCATGGTCCAGTCGTGGGACCAAGCCCGCAAGACCGTGGGCTTGCCGCGCGGCTTTTCCGGCCTGTTCAGTTTTGCCTGCCATTATGATTTGTGGGAGGGTGCAGGGGCCGACTGGCTGGACCGGGTGCGCGGCGCCCACCTGGACCTGGCGCTGGAAACCTGGTGCGGCGATCTTGGCGAGATCAGGCGCTGGCTGGCCAGCGGTCTGGCTGATGTGGCGCTCACGCCCGAACCGCTCACCGGGGCGGATCTGGAAGCGCGCGAGGTGATGCAGGACCGGCTGGTCCAAGTCTCCACCGAGCGCCGCTCCGCGCAGGAGTGGCACCCGGCCTATATCTACGTGGACTTGGGGGCAGAATTCCGCCGCCAGCATTCTTTGGCCTGGCCGGGCGACGAAACCGCGCACATGACGTTTGGCTCCAGCCGGTGGGCGTTGGAATATCTTCTGGACAAGGGCGGGTCGGCCTATTTGCCGGCGCGCTTCTCAGCGCCTTATGTGCGCCAGGCGCGGCTTCATCCGGTGGAGGGCTCACCTGAGTTTTCCCGCCCGCTCCATCTGGTGTGGCGCAAGGAGAGCGCGGCGATCTATCCGTGGATTGCCGAGCCTGAAAACTGGGGCTAAGCGCTCGCATCCCTCATTTGTCGTCCTCGGCCTTGAGCCGAGGGCCCATGCGGAACGCCCAGATCGCGCGGCTTGGGCCCTCGGGTCAAGCCCGAGGGAGACAGGTTGTGGGCTGATGGACGCTCGCTTCACTTTGGATAATCTGCAAGACTACGCCCTTATCGCGGGGAAGGAGCGTCCATGCGCATTGCCAAAGCAGAAGTCTTTCCTCTGGCCATTCCGTTCAGCGATGGCAGCGCCAAGACCGGGCTGATGCCTACCAAATGGACCCACCTGCAAATTGCCCTGCTCAGGCTTGAGACCGATGACGGCATCGTCGGTTGGGGCGACGGTTTTTCCTATGTCTGTTTCAAGACCACCGTGAGCGCGATTGAGGAGATGGTGCTGCCCCTGGTGGTGGGCGCTGAGATCGACGATATCCCCGCCTTCAACAAGATGCTGCAACAGCGCCTGCATCTGCATGGCCGCTACGGCATTTCCATCTTCGCCATCTCTGCCGTGGATATTGCACTCTGGGACATTGCGGCCAAAGAGAAAGGGGTGTCCGTGGCCGAGCTTCTCGGCGGGCGCACCCGCACTGAGGTTCCGGCCTATGCCAGCCTGGTGCGCTATGGCGACCCGGCTTTGGTGCAAGAATATTGTGAGAAGGCCATTGGCGAAGGCTATGACGCGGTGAAACTGCACGAGGTCACCTTGGCGGCCATTGAGGCGGGCCGGGCCGGTGTGGGCGACGGGGTGAAGCTGGTCACCGATGTGAACTGCAACTGGTCGGCCGAGGAAACCGCCGAGATGATGCCCCACATGAAACAGCTTGGGCTCTACTGGGTGGAAGAGCCCCTGTTCCCGCCGGACAATGAGGCCGCCTTGAGCGCTCTGGAAAAAGAGTACGGCGTGGCCATCGCCAGCGGCGAGAATGCCTGCACGGCGGTGGAGTTCGCCCGCACCATCCCGGCCATCACCTTCACCCAGCCCAGCGTCACCAAGGTGGGCGGCATCTCTGAAATGGCTGGGATTTGCGCCATGGCGGCAGCGGCGGGCAAAAACGTCATGCCCCATTGCCCCTATTTCGGCCCGGGCTATTGGGCCAGCGCCCAGATGATGGCAGCCAAGCCAAACGCGGAAATGTTCGAGATGCTGTACATTGAGGCGGACGCCTGGCTCGATCCGAGTATCCCGCTGCCAAAAGAAGGAATGGTTTCGATCCCCGACAAACCGGGCCTGGGTTTTGAGCCAGACCCGGACGTCATGAAACGCTATGCGGTGTGAAGCCGGCGCCTAGAGCCTTTCCTGCTCATATTGAAGCATTTGACCGCTATTTGGCGTCTGCTGGCGAGGCGCGGTCCGTGCCTTGGTCTGGCTGACCACAAGCGGGCCGCAACGAAGTCCAGCGGGCGCCAAACAGTGGCCTTCGGTGGGCCAAATCAGCCCATCT
>JAAEUE010000266.1 GCA_024227565.1 Alphaproteobacteria bacterium | reverse complement strand
CCCTGGGGATTGTTAGCCCCCGGAGCAAGGCATCACCACATTCCTCCACCAAAAAGAAACAACCTAGGATTGATGCCCTCGTGAGGAATGATGAAGAACATATAGCGAACATACATGTCGCATGTCAAGGATTATTTTCAAGAAAATAGTCAACAATATGGTGGCAACATCCAGCCCGGTTCAGGATTTTCGACGATCGCGCCGCTGGCGATCGATTTCTCTTGCCAGGCCAACCATCTTCCTGCGCTCTTCGATCTTTGGGGGGAAATCCTCATTTGCCAGCTGAATGCCTGCAATCTCGAGCATGGCGGCGACTGATATGCCATTTTGATCGCAGAAATTACGCCAACCTTCAGACGCTTCGGGTGAAATTTTGGCGCTGATCGTTACTCTGTTCTTCTTCTTGTTACGCTCACTCAAAACACTTCCACCCCATTCATCATTGCCGTGTGACATCATACTCGCAGACAAATGTTGACATTGCAACTAACTGCTACTAGTAGCAACTATCTGCACCTGGTTTGAGTAATTATTTATAGGAAACCCTGGGCCGTTCGTAGGTCACAGATGCCATCGCCTTTGCTGCCGCACAGGCACCACTCGGCCTACAATTGACGGGAGACATTCATGCCGGTCGATACCAATGCGCAAAATGGATCCGATGGAGAAGACCATCTTCGGGAACTCGTACTGGCGATTGAGAAAGCTCAAAAACTGGCAAACGCCGGGCGCCACAAGTTTCTAACTTACCTGCTCGACATGGCGCGCTTGGAGGTTAATGGCCTGCGCGCCAAGGGCAAGGAGTGATGCTGGCGTGTTGCAGAAGAAGCGCTGAATTTTAAGAGCCAATCCAGACACCCGCCAATGCGATGACCTCAGTCCTGCGGGGTCAGCGCTTCACGCACCGCATCGGCGCCGCGTTCGGCAAGATCAACCGCGCGCCCAACAACACTTTTCACACCGCCAACGGCGCGTTTCACGCCGGTCTTCACGCCGCCGCTGATCTGCTGGATACCATCCGTGGTGCCTTTGCGCACAAAGGTCCAGCCTTCGGTTGTCTTCTGCAGCGCCAGCTTGGCCATGGGCGGGAGTTTTGTGCCGCCGGGCTCATCCTCTGTCTTTGCCGGGGCTTGGGCGGGCGCCTGGACAGGCGCCGGCAGCTCGACCACCTGGATCTCGGGCTGCGGGGTGCCGATCTTAAGCGGCTGCGGTTTTGTCTCAGCGGTTTTACTCGCTTTGGCCTGGCAGCGTGCAACGATCACCGGGTAGGGCGCCTTCATGGAGTCCTCAATGATCTTGGGGATCGCAGCGTCACACGCGGTCTGGCTCTGCCACACCTTGGGCGGCCGAGTGATGATTTCACAGTCCTGGGACTGGTGGTTGCAGCCCATGACGGTCATTGCGATGACGGCGGCTTCGAGCATTGATCTGTCTTTCCAAGCTTGAGTTGGGCGCCTTGTGACAAGCAAAAGCGGCGGGAATTCGGCAGGCTCACAGGAATCTCTAGCCGTAGGTCGCCTCAGGCGCACCAAGGGCATCTTCGGGCAGGCAAACGCCCAAACCTGGTCCCCCGTTCAGCGCCATGCGTGTGTCGGGGAGGTTCCTGATGCCCCCAAGGCTGGGCGTTAGCACCAGTGGCTCGCGCAAATCGCAGCTGGAGATCAGCAATTCAGGCGGCGCGCCCACGGCCAGATGCAGGTTCGCCGCCGTGGCGATGTCGCCGCACCAAGGCCCGTCAATGCGCATTTTCATGCCCGCCGCCGCGGCGGCGTCGCGCACCGTTTGCGCCACGGACAGGCCGCCGAGGAAGGCCGGCTTGATGCAGATGGAATGGGCATGGCCATCACTTGCGGCCTTCAGGGCAACCTCGGCGCTCGAGACCGACTGGTCCACCATCACCGGAATGCCGGAGCGGCGCATGACCTCCACATTGTCCTCATAGAGGCTGCAAGGCTCCTCCCAGACGATGCGGGCATCGTCGAACCGCGCCATGGTTTCGCAAGCCCGCTCCACCGACCAGCCGCCATTGGCATCGGCCAGCACGGTTTGGCCAGGCGACATGGCGGCCAGAAGGGAGGTCACCTGTTCAACATCATCGTCAAGGGTGCCGACGCCAAGCTTGAGTTGGAACACGGCGCGCTCAGGGCCGGCCAGTGCCACGCGTTCCCGGATCCGTTCGGGCGAGCGCTCAGAAATGGAGAAGTAGTCGTGCACGGCATCGTACTGCGCCCCGCCCAAGAGATCTGAGACCGGGCACCCTTTTTGCCGGGCAACCAGATCGTACCAAGCGGTCTCCACGCCAAACCCGATACCGCCCCAGGTTTTGCCCCGGTCGCGCAAGTCAGTGGCCAGGTCCAGCAAGGTGTCCACCGGCTGGCCGATGAGCAGGGCCAGGAAGGCGCGCTCTTCTGCGATCTGGCCCATTTGAACGTGTTGCGGCACGGAGGGAGGGAACACCACCTCGCCCAGGCCGTGCCGGCCATCGCCGGTGTGCACCTTCAAGATGCGGCCATAGGCGCTGTCTTGCGTCACATGGGACATGGCATAGGGCCCATCGCGCATGAGGGGGCGGAAGTTCCAGACCTCAAGTTTTGTGATTGTCATGCGTCCTCACTCCAGCAAGCCGGCTTCCAAAGGATATGTGGAGAGCATCTCGTAACCGTCCTCGGTCACCAGCACTTGCTGCTCCAGTTTAACCCCGTCGCGCTCGCCAACTGCGCCCATGTAGCTCTCGATGCACAACACCATGCCGGCTTCCACCTGGCCGTCATACACATTGATGCGGCGGTGGATGGGGTCGATCTTTGGATACTCGTCACACATGCCCACGCCGTGCACGATGCACGGGTAGGCGTTGTCCTGAAACTCTTCAGGAATGGGGTAGGCGCGCCGTTGCAACTCGGTGAAGCTGATGCCCGGCTTGATAAGCTTGAGATTGTGCTCGATCTCGTCAAGCGCGTAACGATAGAGCTGTTTTTGCCGTTTTGTCGGCAGTGCCGGGCCGCAATGAAAGGTTCGGGAAATGTCTGCAAAGTAGCCGTTTGGGCCGATCATGTCGGTGTCGAAGCCAACCAGATCGCCTGACTGTATCTCCCGGGCGGAGGCTTCCTGGAGCCAGGGGTTGATGCGGTCGCCAGAGGCCAGCATGCGGCCGTCGTGCCAGGCGCCCGCATTGGCCAGGTTGGTGTAGTTGAGCAGCGCCCACAGCTGCAATTCGGTGACGCCGGGCCTGAGGGCCTCCTTCATCTTTGCAATGCCCAATTCGGCAACGGCGATGGCCCAGCGGATGCACTCAACCTCGTCTTCAGATTTGATCACCCGCGCGTCCTCGGCAATCATCACCCCGTCCAGAACCTCAAGGCCTCTTTGGAGGAGCGCCTGGGTCAGGCTTGGGTTTACGTATTCAAGCGCCACGCGCCGGTTGTCTGATCCGATTTCCGCCAGATAGTTCACGATGTCATCGGCCAGCAAGCGGGCCTGGTCTGCCAGCTCATCGCCGGCGTCAAAGTGGGCCAGGGCGCGGCCGGGCCGGACTTCGTCTGCGCCGGGGGGTGGGCCGTAAGCGTTGTACATCACCACCGGTCCGTCCTGGGGCACCACCAGGTAGCTCGACGGGATGTGGGATTGGAACTGCAGGTAGGTGTTGTAGTCCACCGCGTAGCGCATGCTGATCGGGTTGGTCAGCAGGCACAGGGCTACGTCGTGGCGTTTGAGGCCCTGCTTGATGCGGCCCATGCGGTAGGCGCGGAGCCGGTCCTGGTCGATTTCCGGCGGGGTTTTGAAGCGGGCCAGATTGCTCCAGTCATCGGCGAGGACCATTTGGTCGGGAGAGGGGTGGGTCATGGGCGTACCAGGGGTTCAGGTTCTAGTGGTGAGCATATCGCGGAGGAGGCAGGATGGGCAGTGCGGATGAGGCAGGCGAAGGTGTAAAAACCTCACCTCATCTACAGCCCGCGCGTCTTTATCCACGCCTCTCCCCGATGTAGCCCTCGGGCTTGACCCGAGGGTCCACCGCAGCAGACACCTGAGCTTTGCTGCATGGGTCCTCGGATCAAGCCCGAGGACGACAGATCTGAAAACACAAGGGCCCGTTGGAGCACTCTGCCAGCACCGGGTCGTGGGTCCCTGCCTTTGCAGGGACGCGAGAGGGGACGCTCATTGCCTCTCTCCATTCGTCATTCCTGCGGAGGCAGGAATCCAGAGCGGCGGGCTCTGAGTGCATGGCCCTGGGTCCCGGATGTCCGCTGCGCAAATTCCGGGATGACGGGTGGGGGTGTTTCTGGATGACGGATGGGGGTAATCCGGGATGACGGCGGATGGGTGTTGCTACTCCCGCTCAATCGCCCGGATCACCTGTTGGGCCAGTTCGTGCGCCGGGCCTTCCCAGGCCGGCGACATGATGGAGCCGTCAAACGCCGCCGAGCGCCGGCCGCGCTGCAGGCGTTCCAGAAGCTCCACGTCTTCCATGTTGAGATCGTCCCACATGCTGATCAGCTCTTCGCGGCCGCGGGCATATTTGTCACCTGCCGCCGCATCATCGCCCACCACGAAGAAATGCAGCTCCTCGTAGGTTTCGTCCGGCGATATTGGGTGTGTCGCCATCACCACGAACTGGTCGGCGAAAACCTCCACCGCGAAGTTGGGCAGGCACACGAACCACAGGCCGCGCCGGCTGTCTTCGTTTGAGAGGCCCGGATAATGGGGCAGGGCATCGCCGCGCCCCTTGGTGATTTCCGGGGCCACATAGTCATTGTAGAACACGTTCTCGCTCCACTCGCCGGACCACCGCACATCCATGGGCGCGTGGGCGATGAGGCGGGGATGGGCGGCGAACACATGGTAGCCCTCCATGTAGTTCTCCAGCACCAGCTTCCAGTTGGACTTGATGGTGTAGGACCTCTTCCCAATCCACCGGATGTTGGAAAAATCAAACGCACTCGTGCGTTTTAACATGGGGGCCATCCAGGTGGTTAGATCTGGGGCTTGGCCGGAAAGATCTACGAAGTGGCAGCCGTTCCAGGATTCGCAGCGGATCGGATAGAGCGCCAGATCTTCGGCCTCGCCGTTGTCGAAGCGCTCCAGCTGATTTGGGCCGTGGAAATGTGGGCGGGACTTCAAGGTGCCGTCCAGGCGGTAGGCCCAGGCGTGGTAGGGGCAAGTGATGGTGTTTGCCGCGCACGCCTCACCCACAAGCTGGGTGCCCCGGTGGCGGCACACATTGTGAAAGGCGCGCACCTGGCCATCCTCGCCGCGCACCAGCATGATGGGGGTGCCGCCAACATCCAAAGGTTTGATGGCGCCGGGCCCTTCCAGTTCTGCATCGGCCATGACGAACACCCAGGAGCGTTGGAAAATGCGCTTGTTCTCCAGCGCCAGCCAGTCTTTTGACCAATAGGCTGCATTGGGCAGGCCCGTGGCCTGATCAATGGGGGCGAAGGCTTGGGCGTAGCCGTCTTCGCCAAGCAATTGCTTGACCTGCGCAGCGATGATTGGGTCTGGGGTGTGCATGAGCAAGTCCTCGATTTCCGCTCGAATTTCCAATTGATATTGCAATAGGATGAAAAATATGATGTCATAATTTTCATGGATGTCAAACTGAAATCAGATTCGGAGATTTTGGATCAGGTCCAGCAGCTGGGCGAGGAGTTGCGCGGATTGCGCAAAGCCCATGGGTTCACCTTGCAGGACCTTGCAGACGCGTCGGGCAAATCTGTCAGCTTCATCTCCAAAATTGAACGCGGATTGGCGCGCCCCTCCATCACAGCTCTGCAGGATATTGCCGAAGCGCTGAGCGTGCCGATTGGCTGGTTCTTCCAGACCGACGGGCCGGTGCCGGCTGACGAGCGGCCCTATATCGTGCGCAAGGACCGGCGGCGCAGGCTCACCTATTCGGGCATGACGTCAACCACCGACTACATGGGGTTTGCCGATCATCTGCTGTCCGCCAGTCTGGATGGCGAGCTGGCCTTGGGGCTATCGGAATATGCGCCAGGCGGCACCTCAGGCGATGATCTCTACACCCACAAGGGCGAAGAGGCAGGCTTGGTGATTGAAGGGGAAATTGAACTGGCGCTGGATGCAGAAATTTTCCGTCTGTCAGCGGGCGACAGTTTCTCCTTCCCCGCCAGCATCCCGCACACATACCGCAACCCCGGCAAGGTTGTCGCCAAGGTGGTCTGGGCCAACACCCCGGTCAGCCTGCGGCGTTGACGTAAGCGCGAAGCACAAAAGGCGCTCCCCCATGCGAACTCACGCCCGTGTTATGGTGATCGGCGGCGGCAACATGGGGGCAGGGGTGCTCTACCATCTGGCCAAGGAAGGTTGGAGCGACTGTGTCCTTATCGAGAAAGCCGAACTGACCTCCGGGGCCACCTGGCATGCGGCCGGATTGGTGAGCCGCATGGTGGGCGGCTATTCGCTGGGCTCCATGCACGACTATGCGGTGGATCTCTATAAATCCATCGAAGCGGAAACCGAGCAGGCCGTCAGCTGGCATGGCTGCGGGTCGTTGCGGGTGGCTACATCGCCTGATCACATGGACTGGATCAACCACGTGCGCGATGCGGTTCTGGCCCGTGGGCAAGACGCGGAGATTATCGGCCCAGGCGAGGTGAAGGCGCTCAACCCGCTCTATGACATCGAAGCTGCCGGCGTTTTGGGCGCGCTCTATACCCCCGATGACGGGCATGTGGATCCGGCCGGGACCTGTTTTGCCATGACAAAGGGCGCCCGACAGATGGGGGCAGAGGTGATCCGCCAGTGCCGGGTCACTGCAGTGGGCCAGCTGCCGTCGGGCGAATGGGATGTGGTGACCGAACACGGGACCATCCGGGCGGAACATGTGGTCAATGCGGCCGGCTATCATGCCCGCCAGGTGGGTGCCTTTGCCGGGCTCGATCTGCCGATCACCACCATGCAGCACCATTATGTGATTACCGACGATGTGCCCGAGTTTGAGGCGATGGACCACGAAATCCCGGTTACCCGGGATGATCACTTCTGCGGCTATATCCGCCGCGAGCAAAAATCGGTGCTGATCGGCCTTTACGACAAGCAGGCGCCGCAGGCTGTGTGGCTGGAAGGCTGCCCGTGGGACAGCGAGAACGAGCTGTTTGAGCCCAATATGGACGGCATCAGCCCCTGGCTGGAAAACTGCTTTGAACGCTGCCCTGCGATTGCCGAGAGGGGCATCAAGCGCATCGTCAACGGCGGCATCACCTACACCCCTGACGGCGCCATGTTGCTGGGCCCGGCGCCTGGCTTGAAGAACTATTGGCTGGCCTGCGGGGCCACGGTGGGCATTGCCTGGGGCCCCGGAGCCGGGCGTGCTTTGGCGCAGTGGATGGTGCACGGGGCTGCCGACCTTTCCACCCGGGCCTACGACCCGCGGCGCTTCGGCATTTGGGCCGATGCGGACTATGCGAGGTCCCGGGCCACCGAAGACTACACCCTGCGCCAGGCCATGCCCTATCCGCAGCATCAGCGCGCTGAATGCCGCAACATCAAGCGCTCCGGCGCTCATGCGCAAACCCTGGCGTTGGGGGCGCTCTATGAGGAAGCCGGCGGCTGGGAGCGTCCGCGGCTCTATGCCGGCGAAGAGCCGTTCGGGTGGCGCCGCACGCCGGTGTTTGAAACGGTTGCAGCTGAATGCGAGGCGGTGCGTGAGCGGGTTGGACTGGGTGATTTTTCCGGGTTCGCCAAGTTTGAGCTGAGCGGTGCCGGCGCCGGCGCCTTTCTGGACGCGGTGTGTGCCAACCGGCCCCCGGCCAAGGCGGGCAGCACTTGTCTGACCCTCATGCTCAACCGGCGCGGCACGATTGAGGGCGAAGCGGTGATCGTGCGCACGGGCGAGAACACGTTCTACCTGGTGACCGGCGCGCCGTCTGAACGCCGGGTTTGGGACTGGCTCACCGCGCACTGTGGGGTGCCCCTGGATGATGTGTCGATGATCAACCGCACTGATGAGACCGGCATTCTTGCGCTCGCCGGCCCCAAGGCCCGCGACGTGCTGGCGGTGTGCACTGGTGATGATGTTTCGAACGCTGCCTTCCCCTGGCTCAAGGCGCGCCAGCTCACTGTGGCGGGCATCCAGTGCCTGGCGCTTCGGCTGTCGTTCACCGGCGAGCTGGCCTTCGAGCTGCACGCGCCCAATGACCAGTTGGGCGATCTGTGGGCAGCGCTCTGGCAGGCCGGGCAAACGCACGGCATCGCCGCTTTCGGGTCCAAATCGCTGGACAGTTTGCGCTTGGAGAAATTCTACCGGGGCGGCCATGAGCTGGCCAATGATGCCTCCCTGAAGGACGTGGACCTCATGCGGTTCACGCAAGCGGGCCGGGCGTTCGTTGGCAAAGAGGCAATGCTTGCCCGCACACCGCGCTCGCAGATCTCCATGCTTGCCCTGGAGGGCGAGGAGACCGATGCGCTTGTCGGCGAGGCCATCTTCATGGCCGGCAGGCTGGTGGGCTCGGTCACGTCGGCTGCCTATGGCCACACCGTGGGCAAGAGCCTTGCCATTGGCTTCCTGCGCGAAGAGGCAAGGGCACCGGGCACACAGCTTCAGATCTCCATCCTGGGTGCCAAGGTGAACGCCGAGGTCTTGCCAGAGGCCCCGCATGATCCCCACAATAGGCGCCTGAAAGCTTGAGGAGCAAAAACCATGAGCGACGACCGGTCCCATGTGGGCAAATCCTATGCTGCTGAGACCCTGGATCAGCAAGAGGCCGCCTATGATGATTGGGCCAGCAAATATGAAGCGGACCTCTGCGCCTTTGGCCACCGCAATCCGGCTGTGGTGCCCACAGTGTTTGCCGGGCATGTTGCGCTGGATACAGCACCCATATTGGATGCCGGGTGCGGCGGCGGCATTCAGGCCGAACCGCTGGCCCTGCTGGGCTATGGGCCCATTGTTGGCATCGATTTTTCGGCCGGCATGTTGGATGTGGCCCGCGGCAAAGGCATCTACGCCGAGTTGCGTCAGATGACATTGGGCGAGCATCTGGACTTTCCAGACGACCACTTCGGCGCAGTGCTCTCCAGCGGGTGCATCACGCCAAAGCATGCTCCAGCCCACAGTTTTGATGAATTGATCCGTATCACCAAACCGGGTGCGGTCATCATTTTCAGCTTGCGCGATGACCCGGCCCAGGAACCCGAATACCCCGCCGCTCTGGCGCGCCTTGAGCAGACCGGCGCCTGGACGCCGGTGTTTGCGACGCCAAGTTTCCAGTCCATGCCTTATGGCGAACCAGACGTCACCCACGCCGTCCACGTCTACCGCGTGGCCTAGCAAGGAACTCCCACCAGCAATGACACTTCCCAAAACAATGCGCGCCGTGGTGCTCACCGGCCATGGCGGCCTGGACAAGTTGAGCTATGTGGAAGACTGGCCAACGCCTGGCGCTGGGCCAGGTGAAGTTGTGGTGAAGGTGGGTGCCTGTGGGCTCAACAACACTGACATCAACACCCGCACGGCCTGGTACTCGAAGACGGTTACCGAGGGCATCACCGATGAAGGCGGCAAGGGCGGTTTTGATGACGCCGACGCCGGGCAGGCCACCTGGGGCAATAGCGCCATCACCTTTCCGCGTATCCAAGGGGCAGATGTGGCCGGCACCATCGCGGCGGTGGGCGAGGGCGTTGATGATGGGCGCATCGGCGAGCGGGTGATGATTGATCCGTGGCTGCTTGCGGTTGGCGACTGGCAGGATGCCGGGCGTTCAGATTACTTCGGATCGGAATGCGATGGCGGCTATGCCGACTACACCAAGGTGCGGGCTGAAAACGTCATCGCGGTCAACAGCGACCTAACCGATGCGGAACTCGCCACCTTCCCCTGCGCCTACACCACGGCGGAAAACCTGGTGGCGCGCACGGGCCTGCAGTCCGGTGAAACCGTGGCGATCGCCGGGGCCTCTGGCGGGGTGGGCTCGGCAGCGGTGCAGCTGTGCCGGCTGCGCGGGGCCAAGGTGATTGCCATTGCCTCTTCTGCCAAGGCGGAGCTGGTGCGATCACTCGGTGCGGCTGTTATGGTGGATCGGGGCGAAGCGGATCTGGAAGGCACCCTCAGGCAAGCTGCGGGCGGGCCGGTGGATGTGGCGCTGGATGTTGTGGGTGGCACTACGTTTATGCCGTTGGTCAACGCTTTGCGCCAAGGCGGGCGCTATTCCACGTCCGGCTGCATTTCGGGGCCCATGGTGGAATTCGACCTGCGCCAGTTGATCTACAAGGACCTCCAGCTCACCGGCGCCACGATTGTGCCCCCCGGCACCATGGCACGGCTGGTGGGGCTGATTGAGCAGGGACTTTTGAAACCGCTGTTGGCGGAGACGTTTGCCTTGAAGGACCTCGCCAAAGCGCAGGAGGCCTTCATGCGGAAGGCCCATGTGGGGAATATTGTAGTGACGATGTAGGTTGGCGGATAGTTATCTCCGTCATTCCTGCGCAGGCAGGCATCCAGAGCGGTTGACGCCAGAGCGAGGGGCCCTGGATCCCCGCCTTCGCGGGGATGACATAAAATGGGATGAAATGAATTTGGGGATGGAATGCCCGCATCCCTGCGAAAGCAGGGATCCACTCCAGCGCGCTGCACGCTCAGAGCTATGGGCCCCTGCGTTCGCAGGGGCGCGGGGTGATCTCTCATCGTCATTCCCGCGAAGGCGGGAATCCAGGAGCGATAGCACTCGGAGCGTGTTGCACTGGATCCCGGACATTTGCTGCGCAAATTCCGGGATGACGGAGTTGGTGATGCAGCGGGTGCGCTAGCGGAAACACCCACTTCTTGGGGATAGAACAAATTTCCCCATTTGGACTCGCGGCGCATCTGATAATTTGCGGAAATTTCGCGGATCGAACAGTCCAGACGGCAGACGAAGCACGATAATGGCCAGCGCCAAAAAGAACCCCGAAAATCGCTATATCAACGATTTGCGACGGCTCGACTTCAGCCAGGATCAGGTGCTGAAGGCGCGTAGCGCCCTTGTTCCCATTGCCTTGTCCGTCTTGTTCCTGGGGTTTGTTGCTGCCTATGTGGGCAGCGGCCTTATCTCTGTGGGCGAAGAGACGGTGATGATCGTCATTGCCGCGGTGATTGGCGGCTATATGGCGCTGAACATCGGCGCCAACGATGTGGCCAACAACATGGGCCCGGCGGTGGGCGGCAAGGTGCTCACGGTGGCCGCGGCCGTGGTCATAGCGGCGATTTGCGAGAGTGCCGGCGCTCTGCTGGCCGGCGGGGATGTGGTGAAAACCGTCTCCAAAGGCATCATCTCGCCCGGTGAAGACATCAGCGTCCACAATTTCCGCCTGCTCATGCTGAGCGCCCTTCTGGCGGCGGCCTTGTGGATCAACCTGGCCACCATCATGAACGCGCCGGTCTCCACCACCCACTCCATCGTGGGCGGGGTTTTGGGCGCCGGGATTGCGGCCGCCGGCGTTGACCTGGTGAACTGGCCCACCATGGCCAAGATCGCCGCAAGCTGGGTCATCTCGCCGGTGTTCGGCGCGGCCGTTGCGGCCGCCTTGCTGTTGTTCATCAAGATAAAGGTGCTGAATGCTGAAGACCGTCCCACCGCAGCCGGGCGATGGGTGCCAATCCTGATCGGCGTGATGGCTGCGGCGTTTGCGGCCTATATGGCGATGAAGGGGCTGAAGAAGATCTGGCAGCCTTCGCTGGTTGAGATCGTGTTGTTTTCCTCTGCCTCTTTCCTCGTGGCCTACTTTGCGTCCCGGCCCTATATCGCCAACAAGATCAAGCATCTGGAAAACCGCAAGAAAGAGATTTACGGGCTGTTTAATGTGCCCCTCATCATTGGGGTTGCGCTTCTGTCGTTTGCCCACGGGGCGAACGATGTGGCCAATGCGGTGGGGCCGCTGGCGGCCATTGTCTCCACCGTGGGCGGCGATGCGGGCATCGCCAGCAAGGTCACCATTCCGCTCTGGGTCATGGTGATCGGGGCTTTCGGCATTGCGCTTGGGCTGGGCTTGTTCGGGCCCAAGCTGATCGCGGTAGTGGGCGAAAAAATCACCCGGCTGAACTCCCCGCGCGCCTACTGCGTGGCGCTCTCGTCGGCCGTCACGGTGTTGATCGCCACCACCTTGGGCCTGCCTGTCAGCTCAACCCACATTGCGGTTGGCGCGGTGTTTGGCGTTGGCTTCCTCAGGGAGTATGCCGAGAACCCGAACCGGCGCAAACTGCGTCCTGGCCATAAGCTCAATCACACAGCCGAAGATGCTTTCAACAGCGCGAACGTTCGGGGCAAGCGCCGCCTCGTGCGTCGGCGCTTTGTGATCTCTATTGCTGCGGCGTGGGTGATCACCGTGCCGGCGTCAGCTGCCCTGGCGGCTACGATTTATATGGTTCTGCAGCTTTTCTAATCCACGGTTCCAAGCTTTGAAACTGTTGGATCAGGCACAGGAAGTCATCCTTGTAGGCCACCTTTGCGGCGTCCTGAACCAAGGTCCAGTGGCGTTGGCGCCGGTCGGCTTCGGGCCATTCGTTTTCCTGGGTCTGCACCAGGTAGGGATAATAGGTGACCGGGATTTGCTGCATCCCCTTGTCGGACTTTTTGCTGATGAGCACGGTGAACGGATAATCCTCAAGCACCTGGCCGCGCACCCCGGCTTCCTCGAACCCCTCCCGATGGCAGGTATCGGCATGGCTTTCCTTGGCCTTGGCCAAGCCTTTGGGCAAGATCCAGCGGCCACGGGTCATAGACGTGACAAACAGCAGAGCTGTGAGCCGGTCTTTCATGTCGAAGGGCACAATACCAACACGGTGCATGAGCCTGGTCCTTAACTTCGCTAGCGATGGCGTGGCAGCATAAGGCCTGTCGTTGAGTCCGTAAATCTCGTTGTGTGGGCTCATGTGGACACGGCATCTTTGCCGATTGCCATTCTTGCCGCTACACTAGGGCCAGTTCACCAGCACAGTGAGGCCCGCGATGTTCATGATCAAGCCGGCGATTCCTGAGGCGACGCTTGCCAAATGGCAGCGCATTGTGAATCTCGCCGCCGAAATGGTGGGTGTGCCCTCAAGCCTGGTGATGAAGACCGACATGCCGGACCATGCGGTGCTGCTCTCCAGCCGCACTGAGGGCAATCCCTATTCGGTGGGCCAAAGCTTTGAGCTGAACGAGAAACTCTATTGCTATTCGGTTCTGCAGAGCAAAGGCGAACTGGTGGTGCGCGATGCCCATTCTGATCCGGACTGGTGCGATAACCAGGATCTGGATCATGGCATGTCGTTCTACATCGGTTATCCCTTGTGTTGGCCCGACGGCAGCTTGTTTGGAACAGTGTGTGTGCTCGACACCTACGACAACGAGCGCGCCTATCGGCACAGGGAACTGGTGCAGGAATTTGGCAAGCTGATCGAGAACGATCTGGCGTTGCTGGTGGAGATCGAGCGCCGTGAAAAGCTTGAACGTGAACTGCAGGACCATCTGGAGCAGCTCGAGGACCGGGTGGTCCGGCGCACCCATCAGCTATCGGAAGCCAATGATGATTTGCAGACCCGCGAACAGGAGCTTGAGGAGGCGAACGCTGCCCTGAGCGTTCTGTTGTCGAAACTGGAAAGCTCCCGCCAGGAGTTTGAAGATCAGATCCTGCGGCAGATTACCGGCCTGGTGCTGCCCCACGTGTCCAAGCTGAAGCATAAGCTGGACGGCCAGGATGCCGAGCAGGTGCTGGTGGAGATCATTGAGGGCAATCTGAAGCAAGTGACGTCATCGTTCGCCAACCGGCTTGCGGGCGTGTTGAAGAACCTGACCCCGGCAGAAGCGGAGATCGCCCTTCTGGTGATCAATGGCCAAACCACAAAGGACATTGCCAGGGTGTTGTCGCGCGACAAGAGCACGATCGACTTTCACCGCAACAACATCCGCAAGAAACTGGGCCTGCGTCACCAGGGCGTGAACCTGCGGAGCCACCTGCTCTCCCTCCAGTAGTATGGGGATTTCCCCCATATTCCCCGGCTATTGAACCCATATTATCTGCCCACTCTCTCAAGGCTAAAGTGCCTGATGCGAAATGAGATCGGATTGGTCCGTTAGAGATGGGATTCTTTTTGATGCCGTCCTCGGGCTTGACCCGAGGACCCACCGCCGCAAGCATCAAACCCAGCAGCATGGGCCCTCGGGTCAAGCCCGAGGGCGACAACAGCAAGCGCCCATCTTGAACGGTTTCCGCACCTAACCTCATCGCACATTAAGGCATACCAAACGGGCCTTGTGGCCCCAACCTGGGAGAACCAAGCATGGACAAGAAAGAGCTTAAACCAACCCGCGTGAATGGCGCCACCGATGAGGTTTCGCCAGGCCTTTCGAGGCGCTCATTGTTCGTGGCCGCAGGGGCTGCCGGCGTTGCGGCGGCGTCCACCTCGTTTTCCTCCGGCACTGCTGAGGCCCATTCCACCGACTGGACGCAGCCGGGCAACAATAATCATGTGATCGAGCTGCAGGAAAAGTCTGATTTTCCAGCTGGCGAAGTGGGCATCGATTTCTATGGCCACTGCGCCATCAAGATCACCTCTCCGGGCGGGGCCAGCATTCTGTTCGATCCCTGGCGCGATGATCCGTCCGGCGCCTGGGGGCTTTGGTACAAGTACAAGTTCCCTGAAACCCTGGTGGACATCACCATGTCAACCCACACCCATTTCGATCATGACGCCATCGACCGGCCGCAATCGACCATGGTGCTGGACCGGATGGTGGGCACCTTCGAGTTTGCCGATCTGAAGATCTCCGGTTTTGCCGACAAGCATGTTTGCCGGGCGCCGGGCTGGTATCCGTGGACCAATGCGCTGAAGGAGTTTGGCGTGGATGCGTGTCCGCCCAACAATGTGGGCCACATGGACATGGTGACCTACGTGGTGGAAACCGGCGGCATCCGCACGCTGATTTGGGGCGACAACCGGCACAATCCGGCAGATGGGTTCTGGGACGCCATTGGGCGCATTGATGTTTTGACCATGCCGGTGGATGGCTCGCAGCACATTCTGTCGTACGACCAGGCCAATGCGATTGTGGAGCGTTTGAAACCGAAGGTCGTGATCCCGACCCACTATTTGGGGGAGACCACCACTTACACCTTGTCGACCCTGCAGCCGGCGGATGAATGGGTGAAAGCCCAGAAGAGCCACAAGACGCTGGATGGGCCGAGCATGAAGCTGGCCGCTGCTGATGTGGCGGGAATGGACAAGGAGTTCATGTACTTCGGACACCACGCCCACAAGGCGTGATTTGACTTCGGGGGGTCGGGCTCGTCTTTCCCGTGCCCGCGGGAAGTTTAAGGGGGACGCACACCCCACGTGTGTCCCCCACGGGTCCCTTTGAGCGGCGAACTCTGTCGCCCTCGGGCTTGACCCGAGGACCCAGGACGGTGTGTGCGAATTTCCGCGGTTGTGGGGCCTCGGGTCAAGCCCGAGGGCGACATAGGTTACGTGGTGGTGTGGAGGAAAGGTTTCTCCTCTCCCCCGCGCCCCTGCGAAAGCAGGCAACTGTGTTATTTCATCTGCATGGAGGTTTGTAGATTGTTTGGTCGCGCAACATAGCATTGAGCATTGTGAGGAGCTTT
>JAAEUE010000265.1 GCA_024227565.1 Alphaproteobacteria bacterium | reverse complement strand
CGGGGTCGATCATCGAGGCAAGGGCTTCAGGCATCACAGGGAGTTTCCATCAATGTCCAGCTGAGCATAAGATCACAGAACACAAGCTGTGACCATCAAGGGATGTGAAGGACATGACGATGAGCGAGAAACAAAATGCCGAGGAGGTTTTCTGGAACCGCATGACAGCCGAAACCTTGCGGGCCAAGGCTGCAGCGAAAGCACTGGTTATTCTGCCGGTGGCCTCCACCGAACAGCATGGCCCCCACCTGGGGACAGGTGTGGATACATTCTTGTGCACCGAAGTGTGTGGGCGCACAGCTGTTCAGGTCGCAAAAGAACGTCCGGTGGTGGTTGCTCCCACCGTGTGGATGGGCCTGGCAGAGCATCATATGGAGCTCGGCGGCAGTTTCACGCTCAGTCTCAAGACCTGGCACACCCTGTTGCACGAGCTCTGCGATGCTATCAGGCGAGCGGGGTTTGAAAAGATCGCAATCGTCAACGGGCACGGCGGCAACATGGCCGCGTTGAGCGCGATGACAACCGATCTCACTCGCGACCTGGGGCTTCCCATCGCCACGGCGAGCTATTGGACGCTTGCATCACAGTCAGGCGCAGTGGCTGAAATCCTCGAAGATCAAGAGGGATTGATCCATGCGTGCGAGGCCGAAACCTCAATGATGATGGTGACCCATCCCGACTTGGTGGACGAGACTAGATTGGACGAGGCGGTCGGGCCCAATCTGGGCATGGCCGAGGTTTTGAGTCCCGCCATCATGCGTTGGCGCTCATTTGCGGATCTTACGCCGAGCGGCGTGCTGGGCGATGCACGCCGGGCCAATCCTGAGAAAGGCGAACAGCTGTTGAAGGTCATGTCGGAGAGCCTGGCAGAGGCGTTGATCGAAGGACGTCCTTGGTCTTAGAGCCGCGTCAGCCTTTCATGGCTTCCTTAACCGCACCGGCCAATTGCTTCAGCGAGAAGGGTTTGGGCAGGAACGAGAACTTCTCGTTCTCATCGAGGTTCTTGGCAAAGGCGTCTTCTGCATAGCCGGAAATGAAGATCACGTTTGAGGACATTTCGCGCTTGCGCAATTCCTTCAACAGTGACGGGCCATCCATCTCCGGCATCACCACATCTGAGATCACCAGATCAATCTTGTCGCCGCCGTGCTCCTCGATCACCGCCAGCGCAGAAACGCCGCTATCGGCTTCAAGCACATTATAGCCCCTGGAGGCCAAGGCCCGCGAGGCAAACGCCCGCACAGCGTCTTCATCTTCCACCAGCAGCACGGTGCCCTCGCCAGTGAGATCAGCCGGTTTGACTTCCTTGCGTTCACTTTCCTTTTCGTGGGCCACATCCTCTGCGGTCATATAGTGGCGCGGAAGATAGATGCGGAAGGTGGTGCCTTTCTCCAGTTCACTGTCGCAGAAAATGAAACCGCCGGTCTGTTTGACAATGCCATAGACCGTAGCCAGCCCCAGCCCGGTGCCCTTGCCCACTTCCTTGGTGGAGAAGAACGGCTCATAGATCTTGTCCAGCACGTCCTTTTCCATGCCCGTTCCGGTGTCAGACACCTCGCACAATACATATTCACCCGCCGGCATGAGCGAGGGATCAACCTTTGCCGCTTCGTCTTCGGCAAGGTTGGAGGTGCGGATCGCCAGTCTCCCGCCGCCCGGCATGGCATCGCGCGCGTTCACGGCCAGGTTCATGACCACCTGTTCAAACTGATTGACGTCAACCTTCACCAGGCCCAGGTCACGGCCGTGGGTAATCTCCAGCTCAACCTTTTCACCCAGCAGCCGGTTCAGCAGATTGCCCAGATCGCTCAACGTATCCGTCAGCGAGAGCACCTCGGGCCGCAGGGTCTGCCGGCGCGAGAACGCCAGCAACTGGCGCACCAGATTGGCGGCCCTGTTGGCATTCTGTTTGATGTTCATGATGTCCTGGAAGGACGGGTCGGTCGGCCGGTGCTTGGCCAGCAAAAGATCGGAGAAACCGATAATGGCCGTCAGCATGTTGTTGAAGTCATGCGCCACACCGCCGGCCAGTTGTCCGACAGCTTGCATCTTCTGAGATTGGGCAAACTGCAATTCGAGAGTTTTGTGCTCAGTTGTGTCAACCGTATAGACGATCACACTGGCCGGATCGTCGCCTGCATCGTCCATTCGGCTAAAGAATATCTGGCCGGACCTGCCCGCTTGTTCGCCGCCGCTTCCGAATTTCACATCCTGCGGCGGCACGCGTTTGCCTTGACGCGCCGCGGTTATTGCATCCTTCACCGCAGTGCGGCTCGGTTCATCAACAAGAGATATGATGTTGGTATCGGACGCGACCGGCCCAACAGTTGTCGCCAACGCGGTATTTGAGCTCTGAATCCGCCCGGTGTCGTCAACTTCAGCAATGCCGATCGGGGCATTGTTGAAGAACCGCCGCAGCTTGAGCTCAGCCAACCCGGAACTCTGGACGCTGCGGCTGCCGATTTGCTGTTTGAGCACCAACGAGCGAGAGGCGCCTGCAGCGCCATCCTCATCAAACTCCACCGAATGAAGGACGCGCACCGGAATGGACCTGCCATCTTGCGCAATAACATCCATGTCGAATAGGTCGGCAAACGTCTCGCCCGGTTTGGCCGTGACCCGGCTCAGCAGCTTGGCGCTTTCAGCCGGCGTGAACTGGCTGACCTGAACCGCGCCGCTGGCAGCCTCAATCAAATCAAACCCCAGCCATTCTGCCAACGTCACGTTCATATATTCAACGGCGCCAGATGAGGTGGCGGAGAAAAACCCTGCCGGTGCTTCGTCGAGGTAGCGGATGATGTCCTGCAGTTTTTCAAACGCTGTTTCTTGCGAAATCCGAGCATCCGTATTGTCGACAATGCGCCACATCGTGTGTGTCTGCCGGCCGTCATGCACCACCGGCTCCACGAAGATTGAATGCCACGATGGGGTTTCGGCCCGCGCGCCCGGCGCGGCGCTGCCCGCGGCCAGCTTGAAGTCTTCGCGCCCAGCTTTGCCCTCCTTACCGGTTTGCGCCAGCCGGTAGACAAGCTCCGACACTTCCGGGTAGCCGGCATAAAGGTTTTCAACCCCGACCATTCTGGCGCGTTCAGCCGATGAACTGAGCCCCACATATCGGCCGTTCGCAAACACCACCCGCCCGCGCAGATCAATCACCACGGCCGGGTCGCTCAACCCATTCAAAACCCCTTCAAGGAAAACGATCTGGCGCGACTTTCGACTGAAATGAACAACGCCGCCAATCCAGCCGATCAACGCAAGCAAACCGCAAAAGGAAAACACGGCCGCCCCACCCAACAACCAAACTGGCGCATCACCTTCAAAACGATAGGCAATCAAGCCAGCCGCGCCAGCCAGAAGAACCGCCAATACCAGAGCAACCATAGGGTTACCGGCCTGGGCCGGCTCAGAGGCCTGAAATGCCGGTTGCACCGGTTGACCGGCAACGGTCTGTGTCGCGTCGTCTTTGGTCATCAAGGGTCCGTTTTGGTCTGTTTGCCGCAGCCATTCGCAGGCAGTGCGAATCACTGGCGACTATAGGCGAGATTCTCCACTTGTTTGCAAGAAGAGTGGAGCCCTGTGCAACACTTGAGCGCTGAGCAACGCCGCAAGGACACAACATGGCGTCAATCTTGATCGATCACGCCTTTACCCTGCCTTAAAAAATGCTAGTTTGCGGGTAGGAGTGGAACAAACCGGCCGAATCGCGTCACCCGGCGCAAGGCGTGGTTTGAAATTGGGCGGAGGGTGGCCGCCGGGCGGATATGAGCACAGACGATCTTATCAAAATTGGTGGCGCCATCGCCATCATCCTGCTGTTTATCTTCATCGCAATCGCAATATTCCGGAGGATTGGCGGCGAAGTGCGGGGCAAGCGAGGCAGCCGCCTTGCGGTGACCGAGTTTCGGGAGCTGGACAAGTTGCGCCATCTTGTTCTGATCCGCCGAGACAACGAGGAGCATCTGCTGTTGATCGGCGGCCCCCAGGATGTGGTAATCGAGACCAACATCGGACGCTATGAAGACAATTACTCCGTTGAGACCGCCGCGGTGCATCGCGTTCCGCCGCCTCAAGACCGCGGTGAACCTGCCGTAACTGGCGCTGTAGAGCCAAAATTGCCACCTCCAGCGCCTCAGCAGTATGAAGATATGTCTGATCTGCCGCCGCCACTAAAGGTGCCTGGTCCGCGCTGAAGCGTCGTTAAAGGCCGATGCAAGTCTGCAACACACGCTGCCTAATTTCGATCACATTTTCGCCAAGGGCTTGACGAGCGGTGGCCAAATGAGGCCAATAAGGGCAACTCAAATTATCTGTATGATTGTACAGCGGTTCATCTTGGCGTTGATGCGGCAGATACTTTGGAACGTGTTAGATTAGAGGAAATTCGGACCATGCACTTTCGCACTATAGCTCTGGCAGCATTGGCCTTGTCCATCGCCGGAACTGCATTCTCCGGCGCGGCCGTTGCCGCCAAAAAGTTCAACTTCACGGCACAAAGCTGGAAGCTGAACCGTAAATTCGACCGCAAAGAAGTCGATTATTCCACGAATGAAAAGCCCGGAACCATCATCATTTCGACCCGCAGAAAGTTTCTGTGGATCGTCAAAGGGAACGGCAGAGCCATCCGCTACGGCATTGGCGTTGGCCGTTGGGGCTTTAAGTGGAATGGAACCGAAACCATCACACGCAAGGCCACCTGGCCCGCATGGCGTCCTCCCCAGGAAATGTTGGAGCGCGAGCCTGATCTGCCAAAGGTCATGCCCGGCGGCCCGGACAACCCTCTTGGCGCGCGCGCTTTGTATCTAGGAAACACGCTGTACCGGATTCACGGAACGGCGCAGCCCTGGACAATCGGTACGTCAGTCTCGAGTGGCTGCATTCGGCTGACGAACGAGAACATTATCGACCTGTACAAGCATGCACAGGTTGGTGCGAAGGTGATTGTCGACTGATCACACTTCTCAAAGTGAAGTTCGAAGCCCGGCCCTAGAGCATATTTCGCTCATATTGAGCGGAATATGCTCCAGATTATCGTTATGGACGAGCAACTTATCTCCGACCAGACGATACCGTCTGCTCGGAGGTTGCTCTAGCGCCGGGCTTTTTTCTGTCAGGATGCCGTATTCGAAGGCCCCGCAGCCACAGCCGCCACGTGCTGGGCGAATTCGGGCTGGGCCATAAGCGCCTTGCAGCGCTCAAAGCGCCCTACCGAATAGGCCCAGAAATCATCCACCGGGTTCTCATTGGCGTGCTGGATAAGGCCCCATAAGGTCCACAGCAGATCACACATTGCCTTGTAGATGATGATCCGTCCGCGCTCATCAGCTCCCGGTTCCCCGCCGAAATAGGCCTGGATCATCTCCTCGTCCTGTTCCGCGCTGAAGCCGCCCTCTACCGAGAGATCACCCAGATCCCACATAGGGTCGTTCATGCCTGAATACTCCCAATCTACGATCCACATCCGCGAGCCTGTATCGAGGAAATTCTCACATAAAGGATCGCAATGACACGCAGCACTCGGCAGCGGGTGCGCTTCCAGCGCCTGGCGCACGGCTTTGGCTTCTTCCAGCACATCGTGATAGCCGTCCGGCAGATCCACAGTCTTCCCGGAAAGAATGCCCAGGTATTCATCGATCATGGAGAACAGCTCGAACTGGAAATTGAACTTGGCGCCAGAGCTGTGAAGTTTTTTGAAGGCCTCCCCTGCGCGGCCCGGAGAGCCGGCGCGGGCGGTGAATTCCTCAGGCGTCATTGTCACCGCGCCGTCCACGAACTCAGAGACCATGATGCCGGTGTCTGGATCCGCATAGAGAACCCCAGGGCTGACACCAGCCTTGGCCGCCTCGCGGGCGGCCTGGGCTTCATCGGCGCGGTTGATGTATTCCTCCGTGCCTGCCCCCGGGAGCCTAAGGCACAACACATTGTCGCCCTGCGAAACCCGGAACACCAGATTGGTCAGCCCGCCTAAACGCTCAATTTTCGCGCTGGCAGGATCAATGCCCGCAAACGCCGGCAATTGGGCCAAGGCGTCCCGCGCAAGGTCTAGTCCATCATCACCCATAGTCCCTCTCCTCTGTCTAAGCCTTCAGACGCGCCATTGCCGGATCATAATGACAGCGCCGTGTTGTCTTGGCCTTGAATGTGCTGCCGAACGCTTCCACCTCGAGCGGCGTGTCCATTCCAACATCAGACGGCAAAAGCGCAAAGGCGATGGTGTGCTTAACCTCGTGTCCATAGCCCGCGCTCGTGACCGCACCCATGAGTTCGCCGTCACACAGCACCGGTTCGCTGCCATGCAGCGGCACGAAACCGTCCAGCGCCAATGTAACCAGCCGGCGGCGGCGGTTTTGCCCCCTGATCTCTTCAAGGGCGCTGCGGCCTGTGAACTCGCCCTTGTCCAGCGCCACGCAGAAGCCAAGCCCTGCCTCGTAGGGGTTCACATCAGGCCCAATGTCGGCGGACCAATAGACATACCCCTTCTCCAGCCGGCATGCCTCCACGGCTCTGTATCCGGCATTGGCAATGCCGTGAGCCTGCCCGGCCTCCCACAGCGTATCGTAGACGTGGCCGGCACAGGCTTGCGGCACGTAAAGCTCCCAGCCCAGCTCGCCTACGTAGCCAATGCGCACCGCCAGCACTTCGGCGTGTCCCACTTCAATCGTCCGGGCAGACAAGAAGGGCAATGCCTCGTTGCCTACATCGTCATCCGTGGCTGCCTGCAGCACCGTGCGCGCCGAAGGACCGCACAGGTTGATGGTCGACCAATCCTGCGTCACCTCCCGCAGTGTTACGGAACCATCGGTTGGCAATTGCCGTGCGATCCAGCTGCTATCGCGGACACCGAAGCCAGATCCGGTCACCACAAGGAATGCGTCTTCAGCCCGATGAACAATCGTCAGGTCCGCCTCGATCCCGCCGCCTGCGTTGCACAGCTGGGTGTAGACCGCCTGGCCGGGTTGCTCAGGAACTTTGTTCGATGCGATGGCTTCAAGAGCCTGGTGCGCACCGGGGCCCGAAACCTCGAATTTGGAGAACGAGGATTGGTCTATCAGGGCGACCCGTTCGCGGATCGCCTGGCATTCACTGCCAACCGCATCAAACCAGTTGGGTTTGCCTTCAAAGCTGGGCTCATCAACCGGGTCCATGCCGGCGGGCGCAAACCAGTTTGGCCGCTCCCACCCAAATTTGGAGCCATACACCGCGCCTGATGCTTTCAATCTCCCGTAGAGCGGCGAACGGCGCAGGCCGCGGCCCGCTTCGGCCTCTTCGCCTGGCCAATGGATCTTGTAGTAGGCCGCGTAGGCCTCAATGGCCCGCTCCTCCAGATAGCGCGACTGGGCATGCACTGCGCCAAAGCGGCGGGCATCGAAGGCCCACAGGTCCATGCCCGGATCCCCATGCAGGATCCAGTTCGCCATGGCCTCGCCTGCCCCGCCGGAGGCGGCAATGCCCGCGGTGAAGGCGCAGGCCACAAAGAAGTTGTCCAGTTCTGGGGGCAGTCCCATGATGGGTTCGCCATCTGCAGAGACCGGGATCGGTCCGTTGATCACCGTTTGGATGCCGATTTCGTTCAGCACGGGCAAACGCTCTGCAGCCGGCAATGCGAACAGCTCAAGCCGGTCCAAATTGGCCGGGAACAATTCGCGCCCGAAATCCAAAGGCGGTCGCCCTCGCCAACAGCCCTTTGAGCCATCTTCCCAGCCGCCAATGGCGAACGCACCGGTGTCGGGCTTCAAATAGAAATTGTGATCAGGATCCCGCAACGTCGTCAGCGTGGGGTCAAACTCCAGCGCCTTTTCGGTGAGGAAATACTGGTGCTCCACAACCCCAGCAGCCAGCTTCACACCGGCCATTTCCCCAACCCGTTTGGCCCACAGGCCGGCGCAGTTCACGAGGATATCGCAGCCGATGGTTCCGTGGTCTGTCACAACACCGGTAACCCGGCGGTCTTTGACCACCACGTCGGTGACAGTCACCCCCTCCTGGATCTTCACACCGCCGGCCCGCGCCGCTTTGGCATAGGCATGGGTCAGGGCATAGGGGTCTATGTAGCCATCACCAGGGATGAAGGCGGCGCCTTCGATCCCGTCTGTCTCGATATAGGGGAACAGCTTTTTCGCTTCGCCCGCAGAGAGCGCCTCACACTCCACGCCGAAACTCTTGGCTTGCGTCATCGAGCGGCGGATCTCGCTCCAGCGGTCCTTGCTGGCGGCCAGGCGCAAGGAGCCCACCTTCTTCCAGTCAACAGCTGCGCCGGCCTCTTCCTCCAGGCGGTCGAACACGGCAACCGAGTTCTGCATCAGCCGGGTGAGGTTCCGCTTGCCTCGCAGCTGGCCCACAAGGCCGGCCGCATGCCAGGTGCAGCCGTTGGTAAGTTGTGATTTTTCCAGAACCAGAACATCGCTCACCCCGGCGCGTGCCAAATGACAGGCCGTGGAGGCACCAATGGCGCCGCCGCCGATGATGACGATCCGGGCATGGCGATCTGCTGGGTTGGTCATGGCTGGCTCCTAAGCTTTCACCCTCAGGTTTTCCGGGTCATAGAGCGGTTCCAGGTGCACCTGCGCGGGCACTTTTTCTTGCGCCACCACGAGCTCATAGGACCCGGCCCTCACATAATCCTCCGTGACGCCATCTGCCGCGCGGACATAACCATATCCAATCGGCTTGCCGACGGTGTAGCCGTAGCCGCCACTGGTGAGATAGCCGGCAAACTCGCCGTTGCGCAGGATGGTCTCGCGGCCCAACAGAACAATGTCCGGATTATCAACCGTGAACCCGGCCAGCAGCTTCTTGGGAACCGAGTTGGCCGCCTTTTCGGCGGCCGCCTGGCCCATGAACGGGATCTCGGACTTCAGCTTCACCGCCCAGCTCAAGCCCGCCTCGAACGGATTGTCATTAGGCGTGATATCAGAACTCCAGGCCCGGTAGCCCTTCTCCAGGCGCAAGGCTTCAAGCGCGCGGTAGCCGACCGGGCGCACGCCGTGGTTCTTGCCCTCCTCCATCAAGGCATCGAACACATCTCCGGTTGCCGCAAGCGGAACGTGAAGCTCCCATCCCAGTTCGCCGCAATAGGTGATCCGCAGCGCCCGCACAGTGTGCCCGGCAATCGTGATCTCGCGCACATGGGCAAACGGAAAGCCCTCATTGGAGCAATCATCGAAGGTGACGGCCTGCAGCACATCACGTGAGCACGGCCCCATGAGAGACAAGGTGCCGAACGCTTCGGTCACATCCGTCAACACTGCATCCAGCTCTGCGGGAATGTGATCGCTGATCCACGCCCCATCGTGCACCCGGAAGCCGGTGCCCGTGACCACATAGAACAGGTCCTCAGCCAGCCTCGCCACGGTCAAGTCGCATTCAATCCCGCCTCTTGAGTTCAAGAGCTGGGTGTAGGTCAGGCGTCCCACGGGCTTTGCCACCCGGTTGGCGCAGATCCAATCGAGTGCCGCTGCCGCATCGGCGCCTGAGACCTCATACTTGGCAAACGATGACTGGTCGAAGATCCCGGCCGCCTCGCGCACCAGCCGGTGCTCCTCGCCGACAGCCTCAAACCAGTTCTGCCGGCCCATGGAATAAACGTCCGCAGGCTCCATGCCTTCAGGGGCAAACCAGTTTGGCCGCTCCCACCCCAGCTTGGCGCCGAACACCGCGCGGTGATCTTTCAGCCGGTCATAAAGCGGAGACACGATGCGCCCCCGCCCACTTTCATGTTCCTCGTGCGGAAAGCCGATGGTGTAATGCTTGCCATAGGCCTCCAGCGTGCGCTCACACACCCAGTCGCGGTCCTCATGCAGATCGGTAAAGCGGCGGATGTCCACCACCCACAGGTCCATGGGCGCCTCGCCGTCAACGACCCACTGGGCCAACACCCAGCCGGCCCCACCACCTGAGGCAATACCGAACGCGTTGAAGCCTGCGCCAACATACATGTTGGAACATTCCGGCGCGCTGCCCAGAATGAAGTTGCCATCTGGCGTGAAGCTCTCCGGTCCGTTGATCATCTGTTTGACCCCGGTCTGGGCGAGCACCGGTATCCGGGCAACTGCGTGCTCTAGATGCTGCTCAAAATGATCCCAGTCGTCATCAAACAGCTGGAACTCAAAATCATCAGGCACATCGCCCGTGGTCCAGGCGATAGGGTTGTGCTCGTAGCCCCCCAAAACCAGACCGCCCACTTCCTCCTTGAAGTAGGTGAACCGGTCCGGATCGCGAATGGTGGCCGCATCGGTGCTCAGCGCGTCGATCGCCTCGGTGATGATGTACTGGTGCTTGACCGGCTGCAGGGGCACATTAATGCCGGCCATGGCGCCAATCTGCCTCGCCCATTGCCCGCCGCAGTTCACCACCGTCTCGCAGGCAATGGTGCCCTGGTTGGTTTCAACCGCCGTGATGCGCCCGCCGTCCATCACAAAGCCGGTCACCCGAACCCCCTCCACCAGCTTTGCCCCATGCATGCGGGCGCCTTTAGCGAGCGATTGGGTGATGTCGGACGGGCTGGCCTGACCATCGGTGGGCAGCCAGCTTGCGCCCACAAGGTCGCTCACATCCATCAGCGGCCACATGGCCTTGATCTCAGAGGGCGACACCAGCTCCATGTCCATGCCGAAGCTTTGCGCGGTGGTGGCCAGGCGCTTGTACTCGGTCCAGCGGTCTTCGTTGGTGGCGAGCCGCAGGCACCCGGTCATCTTCCAGCCGGTCTCAAGTCCGGTCTCGTCGGCAAGCTGCTTGTAGAGATCGACAGAATACTTCAGCACCTGAGTGATCGAGGCAGACGAGCGCAGCTGGCCCACAAGCCCGGCCGCATGCCAGGTGGAGCCGCCGGTAAGCTTACCCTGCTCCAGCAGCAGCACATCGGCCTTATGGTCGCGCGCCAGATGATAGGCGGTGGAGCAGCCGATGATGCCGCCGCCGATGACGATGATTTCAGCGCGATCTGGAATGGCCATGCCTCAAACCCTCCCGTGCGTGGAGCGATAGACCTCCACCGCTGTCTCGAGCATCGCGAGGTTCTCCTCGGTGTATTCCTCGTAATCCACGCCGGGCACATCCAGACGGAGTTCAGAAACCATGCTCCACATGGCTTCGCGCAGAAGCGACGCACACTGCATGGCCGCATGGCTCTTGCGCAGGGCATCGTCTGGGGCGCGGCCGAAATAGACGCTCAACAGCTCATCGGCCTGGCCCGCATCAAACTCAGCGTTGGAGGCGATGCCCGCCAGATCAAACATGGCAGTTGAGAAGCCGGCATATTCAAAGTCGATAATCCAGAGCTTCTCGCCGTCATCCATGAAGTTGGCGGGGAGAAAGTCGTGATGACCAAAGACGATGGGCAGCGGCACCTGGGCTGTCTCCATTTCTTCAGCCAGCGCCAGGTAGGCCAGCAGCTGGTCCATCTTCCGGCTGCCGCCTTCGCGCAAGGTGCGGGCATAGTCGCGGATCACGTGGAACACCCAGAAGATGAAGCCCGCCCCGCGCACATGGTGGGCCATGGTGTTGTGGAACTGGCCGACAGTCTCGGCAATGCGGCCAAGGTTGGCCTGCACATCCTCCGCCCCATAGGTCTTGGCGTCGATGAAGCGGGAGATCATGATGCCGGGCTCAGAATAAACCAGCTCCGGGGCAAAACCTGCCGCATGGGCCGCCCGCGTCACCATGATCTCGCGCTCGCGCGACACATGGTGGAAGGGAAAATCGATACCAAAGCGGCAGACGAACTTCTCCCCATTCTGGGTCACCGTAAAACTTTCATTCGACAAGCCGCCCTTCAGTGGCTCCCAGGTGATGGCAGACGTCCAGTAAGGAACAGCTTCGATGCGTTTGCCGGGATCTGACATTTCGGCCCTCTTTATCTCTTTAATCCAAGGCGCGCGCGCATGCGGTCGGCGCCCGCTGAAATCAGTCGATCTGCGATGATGGCGATGAAGGCCACGGACAAGCCGGCAACGATGCCGCGCCCGGTGTCGGCCTTGGTGAGCGCGATATAGACCTCCTGGCCCAGATCGCGCGTGCCCACCAGAGCTGTGATCACCAGCATGGAGAGCGCCAACATGATGGTCTGGTTCAGGCCCAGCATGATCTCCGGCAGGGCCAGCTTAAGCTTGATCTTGGTGAGCAATTGCCAGGGCGTGCAGCCGGCGGCAGTTCCCGCCTCCACAAGCTGCGGATCAACCTGGCGAAGCCCATGTGCCGTGTAGCGGATGGCGGGCGCGATGGCATAGGCCACAACTGCGATTGTGGCGGTAAAGTCTCCAACCCGGAACAGCATGACCGCCGGCATCAGATAAACGAACGACGGCAAGGTTTGCAGAGTGTCGATCACCGCCTCAACCCATTTCCAAAGCCGCGCTCGTTCGGCCGTGAGAATGGCGATGGGCACACCGAACAGGCACGCCAGAACCACCGAAATGCCGCACAGATAGACGGTCACCATGGCCTTGTTCCATTGCCCGGTGACCGCAATGAGAAAGGCCAACACCACAACCATGAGCCCTAGACGCCAGCCGGCGAGCGCATAGCCCAAGAGGCCGAGCAGCAAGGTCACGCCAAGCCAGGGCAGCCCCAGCAAGAAGCGTTTGAACGGGATCATCACATTGAGCAGGAGAGCGTTCTTCACCGCCTCCAGTTCGTCAAAGAAGTTGATGTTGATCCACTTCACAACTTCCGACCAGAACGTGCCGGTGGAGAGTTGCAAGGCCTCCGGGTAGGTTTGCACGGCCGGAACAGCCAGGCCGATCAAACCGGTAACCACCACAAGCAGCCCCGATGCAACAGTATAGGGATTTCGCTGCACGAAGCTGCCTGTGGCGGAACCTTCCTGGTGATGGGCCCGCGAGCGGGTGGCAAGCGCTTGCGAGAGCCGGTCCAGCGCAATGGCCAACGCCACGATGGCCAGACCAGCCTCAACGCCGCGGCCAATGTCCAGCCGGCGCAAGGCTGTCAAAACCTCATAACCCAAACCGCCAGCACCAATCATCGAGGCGATGATCACCATGTTGAGCGCCAGCATGATCACCTGGTTGACCCCCACCATCAGCCCTTGCATGGCAGAGGGCACAAGCACCCGCCAGGTCATCTGTCGCCCGGTGCACCCCAACATGCGCCCCAAATCATGCACCTCGTCAGGCACGCCCCTCAGGGCCAGCATGGAAATGCGGGTCATGGGCGGAAGGGCGTAGATGATGGTGGCCACCACGGCAGCGGTGGGCCCAAAGCCGAAGAGGAACAAGATGGGCACCAGATAGGCAAACACCGGAACGGTCTGCATCAGGTCCAGAAGTGGCTTCAAGAACAGCGCAAACCACTTCCAGCGGTAACCGGCAATGCCGAGCATCAGTCCACCCGCAATGCCCAGCGGCACCGCAATCAGGATCGATGCCAGGGTCACCATGGCGTTGTTCCACTGGCCAAACAGCGCCAGGAAACCGAAACAGGCACCAACCAAAACAGCCAGCCTGCGCCCGCCGGCGAAATAGCCGATCATCGCGAAGATCGCGATCACAGCAATCCACGACACAGGCGGCAAGATCTGCACCGCATCCGAGCCCTGGCCTTTCAGGAACCCGGTGGACAGAAAGCTAAGCGCAACCTTGTAAGGGAACTCGATCACCGCGGCGATGAAGCGGGTGAGCTCGGTGAAGGTGAACAGACCAAAGCTGGCCTCATCCACCAGCCATTTCATGAAAGTGCTGATCCAACGTTTGAACGGGATCTGCATGTCACGCGGCATTGAGAACGCCCAGCGTGCAACCGGCTTGCCATAAAGCCAGAACATCACGAAGGCGAACAGCGCGACGCCCCAAACCCCATGCCAGCGGGTGAACTGCCAGCCTTTTCGGCGGGGCTCTGCCGCAGTGCCGGCATATGTGTCTGGCGAACTCATCCCATCAGGCCTGCATCATGATGGTCACAACATCATCCCGGCTTAGACAGCCCACAATCTCCCCTTGCTCGTCCAAAACCCGCAAGGTTTTCTTGGAATTCTCAACCAGGGGCGCCACCTCCGCCACGGTGTCGCCGGCCAGAACGGTGCCGCCATAACCGCCCTTTGGTGCCTTTTCGGGCAGACGCTTCATGATGGTGCGCACCCGCACCACTTTGGCCTTGGTCACATTGAGGGTGAATTCAGCCACATAGTCGTCCGCCGGGTTCAGCACCAGCTCTTCAGGGGTTCCGGTTTGCACCACCTTGCCGTCCTTCATGATGGCAACGCGGTCGGCCAGCCTGATGGCTTCATCGAAATCATGGGTGATGAAGACGATGGTCTTCTTCAGTACGTTTTGCAGGCGAATGAACTCGTCCTGCATTTCCCGCCGGATCAATGGATCGAGCGCAGAGAACGGCTCATCGAGGAACCAGATCTCCGGCTCCACCGACAATGACCTTGCAATGCCCACCCGTTGTTGCTGTCCGCCCGATAGCTCATTGGGGAAGAACTCTTCGCGGCCCTCCAGCCCCACCAGCTCAATCATTTTGGTGGCCCGTTCCTCGCGTGTGGACCGGTCCACGCCCTGGATTTCCAGCGGGAACGCAACATTCCCCAGAACGGTTAGATGCGGCAGCAGGGCAAAGTGTTGGAACACCATGCCCATCTGGTGGCGCCGGATTTCGATCATCCGCGCTGCACTGGCCGTCAGCAGGTTCTCGCCATTGAACAGAATCTCGCCGGCTGTCGGCTCAATAAGCCGCGACATACAGCGCACCAGGGTGGACTTGCCGGAACCGGACAGCCCCATGATGACGAAGATCTCGCCCTCCAGCACCTCAAGGTTCACATCGCGCACAGCCCCGATCAGCTGTTGCTGCTCGAGGGCTGCATCATCCAGCTTGCCGCCACCTTCCTGAAGAGCCTCCGCAGCACCGCTGCCAAAGAGCTTCCAGACAGAGCGGCATTCGAGTTTGGGGGAATTTGTTGCCATATGGTTTTGAGCGCTTGAGCTGTTGGGTTTAAGAGCGAGAGGCAAACCCGCGTTCCTGCGAAAGCAGGAACCCACACGAGCCATCCGAACGGCCAGAGCTATGGGCCCCTGCTTTCGCAGGGGCGCGGGAAGTTTGGGATACCCGCCTGCGCAGACGTCACAGCGCAGGCGGGCGTTCTAAACAACGAGCGTCACACCCGCTACTTGATCCAAGCCTTCCAGCGGTCTTCGTTCTTGGCAACCCAAGCGGCAACCACATCTTCAAGCTTCTTCTTGTCCAGATCGACCTCAACGATCAACTGGCTCATTTCATCGTTCTTGATCTTGAAGTTGCGAACGGCCTTGTAAGCGCCAGGCCATTTTTTCTCGCCGTCTTTCCATCCAACCTTTTTGATCCAGCCAAACGGTTTGCCGCAGTCATAGGCCATCTCTTTGTTGGTGCCCCATTTCGGGTCTTTGTAGCACTCGTCGGTGTACTCAGGAAATTCCACCCACTCGCCCTTGAACTTGGCAACGGCCCAATGTGGTGCATAAACCCAAAGCATAATCGGCGCCTTGCGCTGATAGGCAGATTCCAGTTCGGCAAACAGCGCCGCATCGGTGCCCGCATGGATCACTTCGAACGGCAAGCCAAGCGCTTCAGCGCGCTCATCGTCAAACCCACCCCAGGTGACCGGGCCGCCAAGATAGCGCCCCTTCGGTGCGGTTTCGGCGATGGAGAAAGCTTCAGCGCACTTTTCGTCTTTCAGCGCTTCCCAGTTTGGCAGGCCCGGGCACTTCTCTTTCATGTAGGTGGGGTACCACCACTCTTCCTTGGCATCCATGCCGGTTTCGCCAAGATCAACCGTCTTGCCGGTTTTCAAGGAAGCTTCCATGGCGTCCTTGCCGGTGGTTTCCCACATTTCCATGGCAACGTGCAGGTCGCCAGACTGCAAGCCCGCAAACTGGGCAATGTAGTCGGCTTGCACGTATTCGATGTTGTATCCGGCCTTCTTCAGAACCTCGCCCATAATGCGGGTTGTGATCAGCTGGCCAGTCCAGTCATGCAAGGTGAGTTTGATGGGATCTTTGGATTCCACATCCGCTAAGGCCGGCAACGGTGCCAGCGCAACCCCGGCAAGAGCCGTGGCCGCCACGAGCAGCGACCGAATTGATGAAGTCTTGAACATGAGTGACATCCTCCACGTTTGATGGGCGTCTGAAATTTCCGGCTAAACCCTGGTGCGCGCCCTGTCGCTGAAATGTGCATGGGGGCCGGTCGATGAGTCAAGTGAGTTTGAGGCGATTATGTGAGATTTTGCCCGCTTTTGTTGTTTTGCATCCAAATAAGTTGGCATTTTTTGCTATTTGTCATAAAATTAGACGCATGACGGCCAAAGCGGACACAAATCTCACAGGGCGGCAATTGAAAATTGTCGAAACCACACGCACCGCAGGCACCATTCGCATTGGTGAGCTGGCGCGCAGCATGGGTGTGTCGCTGGAGACTATCCGGCGCGATATTCGCCCGCTGGTGGAACGGGGCAGTCTGATCAAGCATCACGGGGCGGTCAGCCCTCCCCACTTTGGCGCCGAAGCCCCCTTCGACCGGCGCATGCGTGAGAACGCGGCGGAAAAACTGGCCATAGCGCGCCATGTGGCCGGCATGATTTCCGATGGCGACAGCGTTATGCTCGACACCGGCACCACCACTTCCATTCTGGCACGCGAGCTCTTGAGCAAGACCGGCCTGACCATTGTCACCAACTCCTCCGACATCGCCCGCACTCTGGCGATTGTGAACGGCAACAAGGTGTATATGGCCGGCGGCGAACTGCACGGCGACAATGGCGCGGCGTTCGGGCGCTCCGCAATTGACTTCGTGCGAAATTTCTCGGTGCGCCATGCCATCATCTCCATTGCGGCTGTGAGCGCAGAAACCGGGTTGATGGACCATCAACTGGCCGAAGCGGAGTTTGCCCGCACGGTGCTGGGCTGTGGCCAGAGGCGCATCGTGATCACAGACCACACCAAGTTCGCCCGTACGGCGTTGGTAAAGGCGTGTGACTTCAGTGAGGTCGACTTGCTGGTCACAGACCGGACCCCGCCGCGTGCGATCTTGAATGCGCTTGAGGAGGCATCGACGGAGTTTCAATCTGTGGGGTAAGGAGAGCCTCGTGTCCGGGCTTGGCTGTGTTAGCTTATGGTTTTATAGCCTGACCAGCGTGACGCTGTCAAGTAAAAAATTCCTAAAATCAATTTCCAACGAAAGCTGATTGTTGTTTCAATAGGTTACAAGGTGCCGTGCGGAAGACGCCTTTTGCCACCAAATGACCGATTTCGCGATTTTGTACATTTTTGCAGCCTTCATCCCATCAATCCGACCTCTATCCGTCACTCCGGACCTTACCCGTCATTCCGGCCCTTACCCGTCATTCCCGCGAAGGCGGGAATCCAGGGGCAACAGAGCTCTAGCCTCGGTGGCCCTGGATGCCTGCCTACGCAGGCATGACGAAGGTGAAGTAGTTCCCCACCCCTGCTCTCTCCCACCCCCCTGCATTCGCAGGGACGCGGGGAAGTTAGGGCATACGCCACTAATTAGATGACTTTCGTATCTGAATCCACCCACGCTCGTTCATCTTGGCGCGCAGAAAACGGCCAAAAAAACCGATTCTGCGAAACGAACCCAATTTCGCGTAAGCGCCTGTTTCAGCGTACGTAATCAGGCCAGATAACCTTATTGGGTGATTAATCGCTGCGGTAGACCCGCTCGCGCCGTTCGTGGATTTCCTGAGCTTCCAGCGACAGGGTGGCAATCGGCCGGGCGTCCAGGCGCTTCAGGCTGATCGGTTCGCCGGTTTCATCGCAATAGCCGTAGGACCCGTCATCGATGCGCTTCAGGGCGGCATCGATCTTGGCGATCAGCTTGCGCTGGCGGTCACGGGTTCTCAGCTCCAGCGACCGGTCGGTTTCCGATGAGGCCCGGTCCGCCACATCCGGCTGGTTGCCGTTCTCGTCCTGCAGGGTTTGCAGGGTCTCGCGCCCTTCGCGAATGATATCCTGTTTCCAGGTGCTCAGCTTATCGCGGAAATAGGTCTGCTGACGTTTGTTCATGAACGGCTCACTGTCCGAGGGTGCATAGATGCCCGAAGACTTGCGGGTCTTTTTCTTCGCAGACCCGTTCATCTTCGCACCGTTCGTTTTGGAAACTGGCTTTTTGCCGAACTTCGACTTGACTGCCATTTTCTACCTCAAATGAACCACAAACCGCGCCTTGTTTGGCGCGTTTATATCGATGCAATCCAAGTGCTACAAGACAAGAATTAAGTCAAAGCAAATCTTTCGTGTTTTTTTGCCGATATCCCGCAGCGTATTGCTTTAGAACGGTTTTTGATGCCCTCCCCAGGACGGCAGGCCAACAGCGGGCCCACGAGACGAAAAAACTCCCCAAGACACCGCCGTTCTGGCGGCATCTGCATGCTTGCGCTTGAATTCGCCAGGCACAAACCTTAGGGTCCCGCCCACATACCGCCTCGGCCTGATACCCGCGCATTTGACGCCCAAGGCC
Source organism: Alphaproteobacteria bacterium (assembly GCA_024227565.1). GTDB lineage: Bacteria > Pseudomonadota > Alphaproteobacteria > Rhizobiales > CAJQND01 > JAAEUE01. The sequence continues at coordinate 45,467 of JAAEUE010000265.1, read as the reverse complement.
CATCTGATCAGAGGAGAGATCTGTGACCCGATTTGACGGCACAAAAGACTATGTGGCCACCGACGATTTGCGCATTGCGGTGAATGCAGCCATCACCCTGGAACGCCCGCTTCTGGTGAAAGGCGAGCCGGGCACCGGCAAAACCGTACTGGCCCATGAAGTGGCAAAGGCCCTGAAGACAGATCTTCTGGAATGGCACGTTAAGTCCACCACCAAGGCCCAACAGGGTTTGTACGAATATGATGCCGTCAGCCGCCTGCGCGACAGCCAGCTTGGCGATGAGCGGGTGCACGACATTGCCAACTACATCAAGCGCGGCAAGCTTTGGGAGGCCTTCACGGCCAAAAACCGCCCGGTGCTGCTAATCGATGAGGTGGACAAGGCCGACATCGAGTTTCCCAACGACCTCCTCCAGGAACTCGACCGCATGGAGTTCTTCGTCTACGAAACCGGCGAAACCATCAAGGCCACCCAGCGGCCCATCGTGATGATCACCTCCAACAACGAAAAAGAACTGCCCGACGCCTTCCTGCGGCGCTGCTTCTTCCACTACATCAAGTTTCCCGACAAGGACACCATGGGCGACATCGTGGAGGTGCACTTCCCGGGCCTGAAGGGCCGTTTGGTCTCAGAAGCCCTGAACGTGTTCTACGATTTGCGCGAAGTGCCGGGCCTGAAGAAGAAGCCCTCCACCTCAGAGTTGCTCGACTGGATCAAGCTTCTGCTGAACGAGGACATCGATCCGGCCACCTTGCGCGAGACCGACACCCGCAAGGTCATCCCCCCGCTCCACGGCGCCTTGCTGAAAAACGAGCAGGATGTGCACCTGTTTGAGCGCTTGGCTTTCATGGCGCGCCGCGAGGGTCGCTAGAGCAACCTGCGATCAGACGGTTACGTCTGGTCGGAGATAAGTTGCTCGTTCGTAACGATAATCTGGAGCTTATTCCGCTCAATCTGAGCGGAATAAGCTCCAGTCAGGTGATTTCGCTAATCTTATCGCGGGCCTGCATGGCCCAATAGGCGCCCTGGGTGATGGCCCGGCGGAAAGGTCCGCCGGCGCGCTTCAGCTTGAAGCTCTCAAACAGCTTGTAGCGGTCGTCACCTTCGCTGATCGCCCCGGCAATCAGATGACCGGCCATGGCCGTGGTGTTGAGCCCGTGACCGCCGAACGCGGTGGCATACCACAACCTTGGTTCCACCTCGCCGATCAGCGGCATCTTGTGGCGGGCGTAGCCCATAAGCCCATACCAGCTGTGCGAGGCCTTCAAATCCCCAAGCTGCATGAAGATGTTGTAGCAATCGTCCAGCATCCGTTCGCCAATGCGGAAGGGCGCAGTGCGGCTGGTGCTGATGCGCCCGCCCCACACCAGGCGGCCCCCCGGCAGACGGCGGAAATAGTCTCCGGCGAGCCGGGTGTCGGCAACAGCGGCCTCAGTCTGAATGGCCGTGTCGAGCAGCGCTGAAGCTGGCTTGGCGGCAACCACATAGGTGGCCACCGGAAGAATCGCTTTGGTGACCGGGCGATAGACCGACAGATCATAGGCGCTGGTGCACAGCACCACATTGCCCGCATCAACGGCCCCTTCCGGCGTCACAACGCGCCAGGTGTTCTCGCGCTTTTCAATCGCTTTCGCCTTGGTCTGCTCCAAAATCACCCCCCCCAGAGCTGCAAAGGCCTTCGCAAGGCCAAGCGCATAGCTCAGTGGTTCGATGTGGAACGCATTGGGATCGAAGATCCCCTGATGATAGCGCTCGGTGCGCAAGATCTCCTGGATCTGCTGGCGTTCGCAATAGTTCAGCTCATAGCCCAGCTTCCGGCCACAGCGCTCAACATCAGTCTGCATCTCATCGGCGCAATCACGCCGGCTCACCCGGTAAAAACCTTCGCCGTGGAAGGTTTTGGGGATCTTCAAGCGCTCAATCTGCCGGCGCACATACTGTGCCCCTGTGGCCGAGAGCCCATGCAAAGTCCAGGCGTCCTGCTCGCCCACGGCATCCAGCAATTGGCTTGCCCCCAATGAAAACCCGGCGCTCACGATCCCGGCGTTGCGTCCCGAAGCCCCCCACCCCACGCGCTCAGCTTCCAGCACAACCACCTCCAGTCCCCGGCGCTGGGCTTCAAGGGCTGTGGTCAGTCCGGCCAGCCCGGCGCCGATTACGCAAATGTCGGCCTTGATGGTGGCGGTCAACGGGCCAGTGGCCGGCGTCAACGCGCACATCGAGGCATAGAGCGTATCGGGGTAAGTCATCTTGATGGTTATACTGGTGTTTGGGGCGCTGGTCTGGCGTTTGCGGGTCATCAGGTTAGTATCGTAACCGTCATAAGAAGTGGCTAACGCAGTTGCAATGGTCTGGCGCCTGAAAGAAGGATCTCATACATGAAAACCTTGCTCTTCCTCCGCCACGCCAAATCAAGCTGGTCATCGCCCGGGGTGGACGACCATGACCGCCCCTTGAGCGGCCGCGGCCGTAGGGCCGCCGAAGCCATGGGCCGGTATATCGAACGCAGCGGGCTTATGCCCGATCTCATATTGTGTTCCACCGCAAAACGGGCAACCGAAACCTTTGAGCGGGCTTCGGCCGGCTGGTCATCGCCGCCCCCCACGCGCACCGAGGGCGCCCTCTACAATTTCTCCAGCGGCGCCGGCTATCTCGACCTCATCAGCGGCACCGACGAAACGGTTCAGTCCCTGATGCTGATCGGACACAATCCAACCACTGAAATTCTGGTCTCCGAGCTGATGGGGGAAGCTGACCGTGAAGCGGCGGAAAAGCTTGCCCGCAAGTACCCCACCGCCGCATTGGCGGTGTTGCACTTCGAAACCAACTCCTGGCGGGAGATAGACAAAGGGACCGGCAAACTGATCAGTTTCACGCTGCCACGCGAACTTGACGCACAATCAGGCACCTGAACTGTATGAACCCCGTAAAAAGCAGCTAAATCAAAACTCTACCATCTATTCACGACTCAAAATAACAAGCACATCACAGCGACAAGCACCCCTGCTTCACCCTAAGCGATTGAACTTCGCCAAGCGAAGCTCCATCTTTACTGTGCACGGAGGAATTGCTTGAAATTCACATCTTTGACAGACGAGGCCCGCATTGTTCTTGGCGGGATGGCTGACGCTGCCAGCAGCTTGGTCAACCCCACTTTGCGCCTGGGGGTTACAGGCCTGTCGCGTTCCGGCAAGACCGTGTTCATCACCGCCCTGGTGCACAACCTCATCCATGGCGGGCGCTTGCCGTTGTTTGCCCCCTATGCCGCAGGCCGCATCAAACGGGCCTACCTGCAACCACAACCGGACGACGACGTGCCCCGCTTTGCCTATGAGGACCATGTGGCCGATCTTACGGCCGGCACCGACCGGTCGTGGCCGGAAAGCACCCGCCTGATTTCCCAATTGCGCCTGACGGTGGAGTTCGAGCCGGAAGGCTTCCTGGCGCGCCGGCTGTCTGGCGGCACGTTGAACATCGATATTGTGGACTATCCGGGCGAATGGCTGCTTGATCTGCCGCTGCTTGATCTGAGTTATGAGGAATGGTCGTCAGCAGCCTTGCGGTCTGCCGGAACGGCGCCGCGGGACCGATTGTCAAAAGCCTGGCTGAAACATCTGGCGGGCATGGACCCGGCAGCGCCCGAGGACGAGGCGCAGGTGCGCAAGGCCGCCGGCATTTTCACCCAATACCTGCAAGCCTGCCGCGATGATGAATATGCCCTGTCCACGTTGCCGCCCGGCCGGTTCCTGATGCCGGGCGATCTGGACGGCTCGCCTCTGATCACCTTTGCCCCCTTGGAGGTATCGGCCAGTGAGAAGGCGCCGCCCGGGTCAATGTGGGCCATGATGCAGCGGCGTTACGAATCCTACGTCACCAGGGTGGTGAAGCCGTTCTTCATCAATCATTTTGCCCGCCTCGACCGGCAAATCGTGCTGGTCGACACCCTGGCCGCCCTCAATGCGGGCCCGGCTGCCGTTACCGATCTGAAAACTGCGCTCGAGACGATCATGCCCTGCTTCAGGCCAGGTGGGTCCTCGATTTTGAACACGCTGCTCGGCAAGCGCATCGACAAGATCCTGTTTGCCGCCACTAAGGCCGATCACCTGCATCATTCAAGCCACGACCGGCTGGAGGCCATTTTGCGGCTGATCGTGGACGACGCGCTGGCCCGGTCTGAGAGCGCTGGAGCTGAAATCGATGTTGCGGCGCTTGCCTCCATTCGGGCAACCCGTGAAGCCCGGATTACCCAGGACGGCGAAGATCTGCCCTCGATCATCGGCGTTCCCAGAAAAGGACAATCGAGCGATGGGCAGGGGTTTGACGGAAAAAGCGAAATGGCCATGTTTCCAGGCGATCTGCCTGAAGATCCCGCCAAAGCCTTGGAAGCAGGTCAAGGCGGCGATGTTCAGTTTCTGAAGCTGCGCCCGCCTGTTCTGGAGCCCAACGGCCCAGGGCAGAGCCCGAGTTTCCCTAATATTCGCCTCGACCGCGCACTCAACTTCCTCTTAGGGGACGGGTTCTCATGAGCGATAAAGCAACACCCCCTCGCCGACCCAAGGTCATTCGGCTGGATCAATCAGAGGCGCCCGAAATTCAGGACGCTCCACCGGCGGAGACGCCAGAACCCGCGGCCAAGCCCAAAGCAAGGTCAAAGCGCGCACGCCAGCCCCGCACCATGGTGGCACCAGAGCCTGAACCCATTGCAAAGATCCCGTTCGAAACTGCAGAGACAGGGAACGCCCTGGCACCGGCCAACTTCCTGCCCAGCCCGAAAGGCTTGAAATGGGGCTCGATCTTTCTGGCTGCACTGTTTTCGCTCATTTCGCTGGGCATCGGGCTTTGGTTCACCCAGCTTGTGGAAGATCTGTTCAGCCGAAGCACCTGGCTCGGCTGGGCTGCGTCGGGGCTTTTGGGATTGGCCGGCCTCGCCCTGTTGGCCTTGGTTGTGAAGGAACTGGCCGCACTGGCGCGGCTGCGGCGCCTGGGCACGCTGCGTCAGAAAGCCGAGCAAGCGCTCTTGGGCAACGGATCCGTCAAATCCATTGTGTCCGAGCTCATCAGCTTTTACCGCAGCCGCAAGGCAATGGCGTGGCCCCTGGCGGCCCTGCGCGAACAGCACAACGAAATCATTGATGACGCCGACCGCCTTGAGCTTGCCGAAAAGGAGCTGATGAAGCCCTTGGACGCAGAAGCCCGGCAGATCATCGCAAGTGCAGCAAAAAGGGTTTCGGTGGTGACAGCGGTCAATCCGGCGCCGGCGTTCGATGTTTTGTTCACGGGCTATCAGGTTCTCGCGATGCTGCGCCGGGTGGCCAGCCTTTACGGCGGCCGCCCCGGTTCACTGGAAACCCTGAAGCTGGCGCGCATGGTGGTGTCTCACTTGGCCATCACGGGCGGCCTGGCACTCTCCGACACCCTGTTGCAGAACCTTTTAGGGCACGGACTGGCGGGCCGATTGTCCGCAAAACTGGGCGAAGGCACGGTTAACGGCATCATGACCGCACGCATCGGCCTGGCGGCCATGAACCTCTGCCGCCCCCTGCCCTTCTACCGCTTGCCGGAGCCGGGTTTGAGTGATTTTCTCGGTGAGATCGCGTTCAGCAAAACCCCGACCAACGGTCAGGATTAACCCTGTAGACGCCGGCATCCGTTTGGCCCCGTTTCCAAGCATCGCACTGGCATAAACTTTGCGTGATTTTGCCCGGAGGCATTTTGGCGGGACGAGAGTTCGGCCTGAGTTGACGTTTTGGCGTCTGCTTAGGCTCGGCTGCCTGTAGAAATGAGATGGGTTATGAGCGAACGGCAAAACCACAAGAGCCATGCAGAAATGGCTGTGGCGGGCGCATCTGAAGATGTCGCCGCGTCTGACATGACATTCGCCTGGAGCTCTCCAGAGGAGCTGCGGGCCGCCGTCCCTCATTGGGAAGACCTGGCCGAAAATGCCGCCAGTCCAAACCCGTTCTACAGCCCAGGGTTCGTGCTCGCGCACCTCGACTGCATCGGCTGGGCGGAGAATGTCCAATGTGCCACAGTTTGGAACACAACCGGAGATGAGAGACGCTTGGATGCTCTCGCCATTCTCCAGCGCGACGATCTGCGCTGGGGCTGGCCGATCAGGACCTGGCGCAGTTGGACAAACAGCTACTTCATCAAATTCCAGCCCCTGCTGCGCTTTCAGACGGCAGGTGTTGCAGCCCGCGCCCTTTACGCCGGTTTGAGCGAGAACGGCCGTCACAGGACACTGCTGCTCAATCGCGCCGAGGCGTGGAGCCAAGAGCGCCCAAGTCCTCACCTCGGCCCCGCCCACATCATTCACCCCAGCCAGCGCGCCGCGCTCATGGCCCGCGACGACGTGGACGGCTACATGAAAACTGAGGTCAGCAAGAAGTTTCGCGCAAATTCGGAGCGCAACATGCGCCGGTTGTCTGATCTTGGTGATCTAACCTTCAAAACGGTTTCCACCGCGCCGGAGGTTCGCGCGGCGGTGGATGATCTCATGAGGTTGGAGCTTGCCGGCTGGAAAGGCAAGCAGGGCACGTCTCTGGCGTCCTGCAGCAAGGACAAGGCTTTCGGTCTTGCTGCGCTTCAGGCCGGGCAATGCCCGCAGATCGCCTGCGACGTCCTTAGCCTTGCCGGAACTGCCGTTGCGGTAAGCATTAATCTCATATCAGGCGGCTGGCTGTTCGGCTTCAAAACTGCGTTCGATGAAACCTTGAAAAAACAATCGCCCGGTTCCGTACTGCACCTGTTGGGGACGCGGGCGATCTTGGAGAACAGAGCAATAATCGGGGCAGACAGCACCTGTGTACCCGGTCATCCGCTTGAATCTGTGTGGCGAGACCGGATTTCGTGTGCCACGACCATCCGGTCCATCGGCGCGCCAATATCGGCCTCTCGCCTCAAATATGTGGTGCAAACCGAAACGGTGAGAAACAGCGCCAAATCGACCGTGAAGACGATCTACTATTCAGCAACGAACAAGAAGGTCACAACGACCAAGGCCTAGCCTTGCTTGCCTCCGGTGAGCATGCCTTTGATGGCATTCAGTTCCTTCAAAACCCCTGAGAGGATCTGCAGATCGGAGCCTTTCAGTACCGTCGCGGGCAGGTTTTCCTGTGGCGCAGAGGGCGGCGGTGGAGGAACTCTGGGGGCAGCCTGTTGCGGGGCAGCAGCTGGTTCGGCGGCCGCGCCTGCCTGCTGGGGCAGAGCTTTCTGCTTGCCCGCTTCGGTAACATATCCGGTGCCTTGTTCACGCAAGATGCGCTGCACGCCCTTGATGGTGTAGCCTTCGCCGTATAGCAGATGGCGGATGCCGCGCAGCAATTCCAGATCGTTCGGCCGGTAGTAACGCCGGCCGCCGGCCCGCTTCATCGGTTTTACGTGACTGAATTTGCCTTCCCAGAACCGCAGCACATGCTGAGGCACATCAAGGTCTTCTGCAACCTCACTGATGGTTCGGAAGGCTTCGGGCGCTTTTTCCACGTACTGAACCTCGCAACGCTAGCGTTTCGACTAAGCGCCCCCGCCGTCGTTCACTTGTTTCTTCAAAACATGGCTTGGCCTGAACACAAGCACACGTCTTGGCGTGATGGGCACTTCCTGGCCGGTTTTTGGGTTCCGCCCCACCCGGCCATTCTTCTGGCGCACCATGAACGTGCCAAATGACGAAAGTTTGACGGTTTGGCCCTCAACCAATGCATCGGAGATTGAATCCAATACATTTTTCACCAAATCGGCTGACTCAGTGCGTGATAAACCAACTTGTCCGTGCACAGATTCGCTCAAATCAGCGCGGGTAAGTGTTTTGCCGCTCATTTCCCTGGTCCCCTACATACCTTTTTGGCTCGGTCCGTTTGCCTGAATCCCGCTGCAATGGCGAGCCAGCAAACTACCGTAAGGTGCCCGGCCCAGTCCGGTCAAGGGCTGGCGGGCCATTTGATTTCAACCAAAGCAGTATGGAACGTATGGGCGAAAAAGCCAAGGGCTACAGTGAGCTAGGCAAAATGGCGGGGAGGTAGCGACTACCAGCGGACCAGCACCGATCCCCAGGTGAACCCACCGCCCATCGCTTCAAGCAAGATCAGATCATTTTGCTTTAAACGCCCGTCGGAAAAAGCCACATCCAGCGCCAGCGGAATTGAGGCCGCAGACGTGTTGCCATGCTTGTCGAGAGTAATCACCACCTTGTCTTCGGTCATGCCGAAGCGCCGCGCGGTGCCGTCGAGAATTCGCTTGTTGGCCTGGTGCGGAACGAACCAGTCAATGTCGTTCGGCTCCACACCAGTTGCCTCAAGAGCCTCTTCCATGATTTGGGCAATATTGATAACGGCGTGTTTAAACACTTCGCGCCCGGACATGCGCAGATGACCAACCTCTTGTCCACGCGAAGGGCCGCCATCTACATAGAGTTTTTCATAATGGCGCCCATCAGACCTGAGGTGAGCCGACAACACACCGCGGTCCTCCAGAGTGCCGCCGCCTTCTTGCGCTTCGAGCACAACGGCGCCCGCCCCGTCTCCAAACAGGACACACGTGGTGCGGTCCTCCCAGTCGAGGATCCGTGAGAACGTTTCCGCACCAATCACCAAGGCCCGCTTGTGCTGGCCGCACTTGAGGAAATTGTCGGCCGTCGACAGGGCATAAACAAAGCCCGAGCAGACAGCCTGAATATCAAAGGCTGCCCCATGATGGATACCGAGCTGAGCCTGCACCGCGGTTGCGGTGGCAGGAAAGGTGTTATCAGGTGTCGCGGTTGCCAAAACAATCAGGTCAATGTCCTGCGCATCCAGGCCTGCACGCTCCAGTGCATGTTTTGAGGCAGCAAGCGCCAAATCAGACGTTAGTTCACCTTCGGCCGCAATATGGCGTTGATGAATACCTGAGCGTTCAACCACCCAATCGTGGGTGGTGTCGACAAACTTCGAAATATCGTCATTTGTCAGAATTTTTTCGGGCAAATACGCACCGCAGCCCAACACGACCGATCTCAGCATAGAATAAACCTGTTTACTTACCCGCCACCAGCCGCCGCCAGGGGAATTTCACTGTTTTCGCGCTGCTGATGGGCCCGGTCGATATCCCGCGCTATGCGTGAGATCATGCCTGCCTGTGCCATGTCAATCCCAAGATCGAGCGCATGTGCAAATCCCACGGCATCCGTGCCGCCATGGCTTTTCACAACAATCCCGTTCAACCCCAAGAAAACACCACCATTCATGGTCCGCGGATCCATCTTTTTGCGCAACGCATCAAACCCGCTTTTTGCGAGCAGATAACCCAGCTTGCAAAAAATGTTCCGGTTCATGGTCGTGCGCAAATAAGAGCCGATCTGCTTTGCCGTTCCCTCAGCCGTCTTCAGCGCAATATTACCGGAAAAGCCTTCCGTCACAACAACGTCAACCTTGCCCTGGCCAATATCATCGCCCTCAATAAAACCAGCATACTCAATCGGCAACACCGAATCGCGCAAAACCGCGCCGGCTTCCTTAACCTGCCCGTTGCCTTTGATTTCTTCCACGCCAACGTTCAACAGCCCTACCGTGGGTCTTGCGATGCCAAACAACGAGCGCGACATGGCCTCGCCCATCACGGCAAAATCCACCAACTGATCAGCGTCGGCGCCAATTGTGGCACCCACGTCCAGAATAACGCTCCGGTCACGCAAAGTAGGCCAGATTGCTGCAATTGCAGGGCGTTCGATCCCCGGCATCATTTTCAGCAAAACTTTCGACATGGCCATCAGCGCACCGGTGTTGCCGGCTGACACCGTCACATCTGCCTCGCCGGACTTAAGGGCTTCAACTGCCTTCCACATGCCCGAGTGGCGGCGGCCTGAGCGCAACGCCTGGCTTGGCTTGGCGTCCATGCTCACTTGCACATCCGCATGCAGGATTTGGCACGAGGCACCCAGCTTTGCATCCGCGTCCACCAGGGGTTGGAGAACAGCTTCATCGCCCACCAAAAGGAAGTTCACGTCGGATCTGTGCGCAAGCACCAGCGATACGCCAGACAGCGTAACGCCCGGGCCGTGATCGCCGCCCATCGCATCAACAGCAACTGTAGTTTGCCCACTCATGGTGCAAATATATCTGCCTCGTTTATTGCCCTAAGATAGCACGGTTCCGCCTGCCCAAGCAGCTTAACATCACCAGTCCTTGCGGGCGGTTCCGCTTGCTCAGTGGTCCTACGTTTGGCTTCCCTCGCCTTTCAACTTCTGCAGAACAGCGAAGGGATTGTCCCTCTCCTCAGGTGCATTATCCCCCAATTGCCCCTGATTGCCAAATACCACGCCAGATTTGCGTGGATAAGGATCTATGGCAGCTGCAATTTCCTGAACCACAAATTCCCCTAGTTCCAGGCTCATCCCGTCAAACGGCTCATAATCCTCTTGGGTTTCCAACGGGCTGTCCGTCGCAACGTTTGGTTCGTCCACGCCGGGTGGCAAATAAGTTATGGACACCGGTTCGTTTATCGCTTCCTCCACTGCCTCAAGAGAAACCGAGCAGATCTGGCTCAAGTCAGCCCGCACAAAGCCCGTCACCTTGACCACCCCTTCGGCCTCAGGCGAGATGGTCAGGCTTGCCGACGCCGACCACAGTGCCTCAACATCATAGCGCTGCTGGAGCGCAGAAAGCTCTGTGGTGTCAGCAGTGAGCTCGCGGACGATTTGCCCGTGTTCAAGTTCGGAGATCTCCAAGGGCCTGGAAAACTCAAACGTCACTAGTGTTTCGGGTTGATCAATCATCGCCAACACGTCTCCGGCTCGGGAAACGACAGTTCACCCTTTAACAGGCTTTCTGTATCGATCCGGCCAAGATGTTCAGAACTGGAGTACATATAAGCGGCCAGCTTCGCCGCTTCGCCGCTTTCATTTTGATCGGCATATATATTACGCCGCAGAGCTTCTTCAAGCTCATCTGGGGTTTTTGCGTAGCTCTTCAAGCCATCATCATACGCCTTCACACGGCCATAAAAGACCTGGGCCATTTTCTTGATCTTTTTGCCAACAGACAAGTCCCCAACCCCCATTTCGCGCAACGAACGGTCCATGTCCTCAAACAGGTGGTCGAAAACCCCTTGCGAGAACGCCGCTGTGCGTTCGCTCTCGTCTGCGTTCATCCGGTGGATCAGCAGATAAACGTGCACGACGAGCATATCGAACCGCCCATCGACGCTATCTTCTACGTTTGCTGCCAGATAGAATGAGGGATGCCGTGCCTGCGCCACAATCATTTCATAAGCGAGTTGTGTAGATAACGTGCGCTCGGCACGTTTTTGAAACAATTTGTTGAAGAACATGTGGGAGCCTATGCATTCATGCGGCTGGAATTTCGAGCCATCAGTTGCAACATTTTGCAAACGGGGCTAAGCCGCGCTGGTCTTGCAGGTTCAATAAGGGTCTTGGGTGTGGGTTTAAGGGACATTCTATGTTGAGGCAATCACAATCGGGCAATTCGCTGCACCCAACGCGCAGGGCCTTCGCCGCTCTGCTCACGGGGGCCATGGCCGCCTCGTTGGTTGCCTGTTCTCCGGTGATCGACCACCGCGGCTATCTCCCCCGCTCCAATGATATTCAAAAACTGCAAGTGGGCATGAGCAAAACCGAGGTGGAATCCCTGCTTGGCTCGCCGTCCACAACGGCAACTGTAAACACCTCGGGCGACAGCTATTACTATGTTTCAAGCAGGGTGGAACAAAAGCCAATCATTGGGGCCGATGTTCAGGACAGGCAAGTGATTGCGGTCCGCTTTGACTACCAGGACCGCGTCCAGAACTTTGCTCATTATGGCCTGGAAGACGGCCAGATCGTCAATTTCATCTCGCGCGAAACCCCGACCAGAGGCCGTGAACGATCTCTCCTCAAAGAGTTCTTCGGCAACCTTGGGAAGTTTGAGCCTGGTGCTGCCGGCGGGACCAACAAGGGTCCGGGCCGCTAGCCGGACCTGGTTTCAATCGTCCAGTTTGTTTTCCGCAACGGTTGCGCTCGTCTCGCTTCTTTCCAGTGCTGACGACACAAACCGCTCTGAAAATCCGCCGATGAACGACCAAACCACCAGCTTGGCGAACTCGGCGTTCGGAACAACCGCATCCAAGGACAGTCCCCATATGGTCACAGGATGACCGCTGAAGCCTGTTTTCTGGAGATCAGGGAACAGCGAGCCTTGCAAGAATCCCCCCGCCATAAGGAAGTACAGAACCGCGGCGCCGACCATACCGAAACCAAACCTGATCAACAGGTATCTCAGCTTGAACGTCTGGTTGATATCGGCGTAGGTCAGTTCGGCAACGTTTGTCTGGAATGAGTTGAGCCGGCTAAACAGTGCCCCCAACAGGCCAGACGACAGGGCCGTATAAAGTCCGAACAAGGGCGCATAGTTGACCGCACTCTCCAGCAAGGTCTTGAGCGCAGACGTGGACGGGGCAAACAGTCCGATGCCGGAAATGACCAGCCACGGCAATGCCACCAGAAACAGGCTGACCAGTCCAACGCGCCACAGCCTCTGGGCAGCGCCATCACGCTGGGAACGGTCCAGGCGCTGCGCTGTGTGATACCAGTTCAGATCATCAAGCAGCACCGAATAGGCCGCCTGTTTGGCCTGGAGCCGCTCATCGGGATGTTTTTCAACCTTGGCCGCTTCCCAATTCGTCTCATGCGCAATGAGCCCTGGAAGCGACAGAGACTTGGCCCGCGCCAGCCGCCGTTGAAAGAAGGCCGTCACTTCAAGCTCCGGCATCAGCGGCACAATCAGCCGCTCCAACGCGTAGACATCGCTCCAGGATTTATCTTTTTTGCCAAGCAGGCGTTCAATATCAGCCGCAAGCGGCGATTGATTGTCTGTGTCCGGATGCGCCTTGACGACACTCCACAGAGTTTCGACGCTGGCGATGTAATATTCGCCAAGCTGAAGCTTGCCTATGCCTCTGCCATTGGTCATTTGAGCAATTCCCCATGAACGCAAACTGACGAAAAATCAATTGCTTCAAACGCCGATCTGCCAGCCAGACTATCCTACCGCGACCCCAGGTTCAATCTCGTGGCTGTGTGCAATGGCGCACGTGGTAAACCGGCGCCGGGGCTGTTGCAATAGCCGGTCATTGCGCATTTACTGGCGCCAAAGGGAGATCCGGCGAATGACAGACAGTTCAAAGGCGGCCATTGTAACCGGCGCTGCGCGCGGCATCGGGCACGCAATCGTGCAAAGGCTTCTGCGCGCCGGCTGGCGGGTTTTGGCGGCTGACATCGATGAAGCGGCCGTCCACAGCGCTGCCAACCAGATGAACGCCGAAGCTGGAGCCGTCTGCGCCCATCGATTAGACGTCAAAGACCCCGCCAGCATTTCAGCTGCTGTTGAAACAGCGGTGAGTGCGTTCGGCCAGCTGAATGTGTTGATCAACAATGCCGGCATCATGGACCGGGCCCCGTTCTTGGAGATGACAGAGCCGTTCTGGCATCACGTGCTGGACACCAACCTTACTGGTACATTTCTCACCAGCCAGGCCGCAGCGCAGCAGATGGTTGCCCAAGGTATGGGCGGGCGCATTGTCAATGTGGCGTCCAATTCGGGAATCTTCGGTGGCCGCGGCCGCGCCGCTTATGGTGCCAGCAAAGCCGGCATCATCAACCTGACCCAAACCATGGCGATTGAGTTGGCCGAGCACGACATTCTGGTCAACGCAGTTGCCCCGGGGCCCACCAAAACCGGAGACCATATCCCGGACGAACCCTGGCCCACAGTGAAAGCGCGGATGCCGCTGGCCCGCTTCGGCCGGCCGGAAGAGATTGCAAACGTGGCGTACTTTTTGGCCTCCGATGAATGCAGCTTCACCACCGGCCACGTATGGTGCGCCGATGGCGGCTACACCATCGCGGGCATCATGGAAGGTTGAGCCAAAACGGCACTTGGGCCTTCGATTGTGCCCCCAGCGAAACTGAACGCGGGCTGAATAAACTCCTCTGATCGCAATCACTTTGCGTGTCAATTGTCTGATTGAGCTTGATTGGCCAAACCACGCCGCACCAGCCACATTCCTGGTCAAGACAGACGCGCAACATGATGCTGCGGGTCGCAAACCCCAAACACGCGCTCCCTACCGGCGCACCGCTTGATCAGGAGAATTACCCATGTCTATCCGCATGCTTTCCCTCAGCATTCCCGCAGCCTTCCTCGCGCTCGGCGTGGTGGCACTTTCTACATCGTCTTCGTTTGCCACGGATAATGCCCGGGACGACTACGCCTCTACGGCAAATCGTTCGGTCAATTTCCATGCGACCGGCTTCACTGTGGGCCATAAGAAGAAACATCGCCGGGTGCGCAGCTCGGACCGTTATAGCGGTTTCGGCTTCCGCGGCGACGGGTTCCGCACATCTGACAAGTACAACTGATCCGCCCACTCTCTAAGCATCGAACCCCGCTGCTCTGCAGCGGGGTTCGTCTGCTCAATAAGACTTCAGATCGGCTGGGGCGGCTCTACGCCTCCAGAACAGTCTCAAATTTTCCGAAACGAATGGGCTTGCCATCTAAGGGCATTTCCATGTTCCCCGGCAACATGCGTTCATCGGCCATAATTTTCGCCCACCCGGCCTCCGGCGGGTTCTCAGGCCGTATCCGCTGCCAAGGCGTAGGCGCCGTTGCGGATATGATGCGCCAGTTCCTGCGCAGCCAGATTCTTCTGCCCATCGGCCACGTAAAGATTGATCGCAAAACTTGGAAGATCCGGCAATCCAGCATTACGGCCCAAAATCACAAGATCATCCGGTACCGCCGCGGCAAGTGAGACGCTCACCGCAAGGCCTGTCTTCACGACGGTCATGGTGGCCTCAATGGTGCCCTGCTCAAACACCGACACCCATGGAATGCCTTCCCCACCGAGCGCCTCAGACACCGGGCGCCGAAACGCGCAGTCTTCACCTATCATCGACAAGGGTAAAGGCCTCTTGCGGTGCGCCCCGCCTGTTCGCCCGGCAATCCACACCAGCCGTTCAATGCCCAGACAGTCGCCCTCGGTCGGCCCCATGGGCTCTTCCACGATCGCCAGGTCAATGTGGCCTCCCCTCACACCATCCAACAGTTCAGGAGAGGATTCGGTCACAAGCGACACGTGAATGTTCGGTTGCGCAGAGACAAACCCACCAAGAGCAATGGGCAGATAGGTTGAGACCAGGTCGTGAGGAATACCAAGCTTCACCTCGCCCCGGATTGCCGGTGCGGTCATCTGCGTCCAGATCTCATCATTCGCAGCCAGCAGGTTGGCCGACAGGCCGAGCAGCCGCTCACCATCGCGGGTTAGCTGCAAGCCTCTGCGCCGCCGGTCGAACAACCGGACCTGCAACGTCTCTTCCAGCCGTTTGATCTGTTGGCTCACCGCACCTTGCGTCAATCCCAGCTCATCGCCGGCTTTGGTCATACCGCCGGATTCTGCGACCGCCACAAACGCCCGGATAAGGTTCACATCGAGATTTCGCGTCATTTGGTGACATTAGCATTCATAATTTCAAACATAAAGACTATTCGTTTCTCTAATTCAACATTCTTCCCTATATCAGGCTCTGCAGAAAGGAAACGCAGTGCCCGATACGTTCGTCACATTTATGCTCTTCGCCATTGTCGCAACCCTTTCGCCGGGAGGCGCCACGATCCTGGCCGCGGCGGCGTCCTTTGCGGCCCTCTCATCAAATCCCATCATGCTGGCTGCAATCATGGCTGCCACGTTTGCCGCTGCCGCCCTGACATCTCTATCGGTCTGATGTCTTGGTCGTGCCCTGCTCTCCCGGATTCTCACCAAGGACAATCAGTGGCGCCTGGTGAACCGTGCACTCGCAATCTTACTTGTTGCGTCAATCGCGCCCCTTTGGGTGCCCCAACAGCTCACATGACTCAAAAAAGGAACAAAACAATGGATACCCTTCATATTGCAGCGTTTTCTGATGGTGACAACGGTGGAAACCCGGCAGGAGTGCTGATTTCAAACCAACACCCCCCCGCATCTGACATGCAGCAGATCGCAAACGATGTAGGCTTTTCGGAAACCGCGTTCAGCTACGCCTCAGACGGAAAATGGCGCGTTCGATATTTCTCGCTGGAATCCGAAGTGCCCTTCTGCGGCCACGCCACGATTGCCCTCGGCGCAGCGCTCGCCATGGAGCATGGAAACGGGGTGTATGAGCTTGAACTCAACGACGCGAACATCACAGTTGAAGGGCGCGTTGAGGATGGCGTGATGACGGCTGCCCTGCAGTCGCCTCCCACACACCATAAACCCCTCTCAGAGTCGGTCCTGGCTGCGGCTCTGGATCTGTTCGGACTAACCCAAGAGGAACTGGACACCCGCATTCCTCCCGTCATTGCCGGAGCCGGAGCAACCCACATTGTTTTGGCCCTGACCAGCCGCGAGAGGTTGGCGGCGATGTCCTATGATCTTGGGAAAGGCCGCGCCTTTATGAACGCCAACAGCCTCGTCACCATCACCCTGGCCTTCATGGAAACCCCTCAGGTTTTCCATGTGCGCAATCCGTTTGCCTCAGGCGGGGTCTATGAGGACCCTGCAACGGGTGCGGCAGCCGCCGCTCTGGCCGGCTACCTGCGCGACACAGGCCGCAGTTCCGGCAACGCCATTGATATCGTCCAGGGCGAAGATATGGGGCAGCGTTCCCTGCTCCGTGCGGAGTTCTCCGACGAGCCCGGCAGCTCAATCCGCGTCTCCGGCAGCGCCCGGCTGATGACGCAGTAGCCCTTGTGCCCACGCAATGAAAAACCCCGCGAAGCTTGAGGGCCTCGCGGGGTTTTGTGTTTTTCAATCACCGGCTGTAGCCGGCGCACACTGATGAAATCAGTGTGCCAGAACAGCCAACATCATGAGTGCCACGATGTTGGTGATCTTGATCATCGGGTTCACAGCCGGGCCCGCAGTGTCCTTATAGGGGTCACCCACGGTATCACCCGTCACGGCTGCCTTGTGGCTCTCAGAGCCCTTGCCGCCGTGGTTACCGTCTTCGATGTACTTCTTGGCATTGTCCCAAGCACCACCGCCCGCTGTCATCGAGATGGCAACGAACAGGCCTGTGATGATCACGCCGAGCAGCATGGCACCCACTGCCGAGAAGGCAGCAGATTTGCCCGCAATCACGTTGATGATGAAGAAACCCACGATCGGTGACAGCACCGGAAGCATGGACGGGATCATCATTTCCTTGATCGCCGCTTTGGTCAGCATGTCCACGGCACGGCCATAGTCAGGCTTTTCTTCGCCCTTCATGATGCCCGGCTTTTCTTTGAACTGACGCCGCACTTCCTCAACAACCGCACCGGCTGCACGGCCAACGGCCGTCATGCCCATGGCTGCGAAGAGATAGGGCAGCAGGCCGCCGAGCAGCAAGCCGGCAACCACATATGGGTTGGACAGCGAGAAGTCGAGCGTTACACCGGCGAAGTATGGGAACTGCTCCGGATTGGCGATGAAGTAGTTCAGATCCGACGTGTAGGCTGCGAACAGCACCAGCGCACCAAGGCCGGCAGAGCCAATGGCATAACCCTTGGTCACCGCTTTCGTGGTGTTGCCGACCGCATCGAGCGCGTCGGTGGTTTTGCGCACCTCTTCCGGCAGATCGGCCATTTCAGCAATACCGCCCGCATTGTCGGTCACCGGCCCAAAGGCGTCCAGTGCAACAATGAGACCGGCAATCGCCAGCATGGTGGTCACCGCAATGGCGATGCCGAAGAGGCCAGCCATTTTGAAGGTGATAATGATGCCTGCAATGATGACCAGAGCTGGAAGCGCAGTGGCTTCAAGCGAGATCGCCAGACCCTGGATCACATTGGTGCCGTGGCCGGTTTCAGATGCCCTGGCAATAGACTGCACAGGCCGGTAGTTGGTGCCTGTGTAGTATTCGGTGATCACAATGATCAGGCCCGTAACGATCAGGCCAACGACACCGCAGATGTAGAGGTTGAAGCCGGTGAAGGTCACATCATTAAAAGTGTAAGGCTTGTCCATGCCGATCAGCGCCGAGGTGATCGGGTAGAGCACGATCAATGACAGAATGGAGGTCACGATCACGCCCTTGTACAGCGCGCCCATGATCGACTGGCTCGAACCCAGCTTCACGAAAAAGGTACCGATGATCGAGGTCACGACACACGCCCCGCCAATCGCCAGCGGATAAATTTGCAGATTGACCAGGGCGTCATTGGTGGCAAAGAAGATGGTTGCCAGAACCATGGTGGCCACAACGGTCACCGCATAGGTTTCAAACAAGTCAGCCGCCATGCCGGCACAGTCGCCAACGTTGTCGCCAACGTTGTCGGCAATGGTTGCCGGGTTGCGGGGGTCATCTTCCGGAATGCCCGCTTCAACCTTACCCACCAGGTCGCCGCCAACATCTGCACCTTTGGTGAAGATGCCGCCGCCGAGACGGGCAAAGATCGAGATCAGCGAAGCACCGAAGCCCAGGGCCACGAGCGCATCAATGACAACGCGGTCAGACGGTGCTTTGCCCAGGGGGCCGGTCAGCACAAAATAATAGACCGTGACACCGAGAAGCGCGAGGCCGGCCACGAGCATGCCTGTGATGGCGCCCGCCTTAAAGGCGATTGCCAGGCCATCGGCCAGGCTCTTGGATGCGGCTTGCGTGGTGCGCACGTTGGCGCGCACTGAAATCAGCATGCCTATAAAGCCCGCTGCACCCGACAGAATGGCGCCAACGGCAAAGCCGATGGCAACCGGCAGGCCGAGCAGCCAGAGTACGATGAAAAAGATGATCACACCGGCGATGGAGATCGCTGTGTATTGCCGGGTGAGGTATGCCTGCGCGCCTTCTTGAATGGCGGCGGCGATTTCCTGCATGCGCTTGTTGCCTGCGTCGGCAGCAAGTACGGACTGGGTCGCCCAAATGCCGTAGACAATAGACAACGCGCCACACAGGATGATTAGCCAGATTGCTGAGCTCATCAAACTATCCTTGGTTTACTGGAATGGATGCACCTGAAAGGCGGCTCGAAACCGAATCAAACCTGTCCCAAACCCTCCAGGCGACGAAATCGGCGCGATATATGCCGAAACTAGCGCCAAGACGCAACCAGTCATTAGGATTAGTCGGCAGGTTCTTTGACGCATGGGTTAATCCGGCAACACCGCTGTGCGACCACCCCCGTTCAAGTGCCCCTCACAACATCGTAGCCCGGTCTGAAGTTTGGCCGGTTGTCGAAACAGGTTAATCACCGCCTCTGGAATACATGCATGCACCCGAAACTTCGAAGTCCACACGTTTTCAGCTACTTAGCAACCATGAGCGCAGGCTGATCATCCTGGTAACGCCAATTCACGCTTGGCAAATTTCGATCTTAGCCGCCGGCCTGATGCCGCAAATCTCAATCGAACGTGTGTTCCAGTTGATGTTTCCAACCATCACATTCGGGCCAACACAAGCCACAACTCTGGAGATCATCATGATCAAGAAAATTGCCCTCTCAGTCATTTTGTTCGGCCTAACCACAGCAGTTGCACATGCAGCCCCTGCCGCACCCAGTGCACCAACCGCACCATTAACCCAGGCTGCAACCACTCAGATTGCACCCAACTGGGGCGTGAAACGTCAAACCGTTGGTTTCAAACGCCGGGGTTATCGCCACCGCGGGTTCCGCCGTGGCGGCTATGGTTTCCGGCGCGGAGGCTACCGCGGCTACCGCTCCTACTACGGTGGTCGCCGCTTCGGTTATCGCCGCTCCTTCCGCAACTACGGCTATGGCTATCGCGGCTATTATGGCGGTTCCCGGGTCAGAGGCGTAGGCACGGTTCGTTAACCTGGCCCACCCTTTGGAGCGTCCCGGCACAGGTGCCGAAACGATGTGCCGGGACGCACACCGCCCATTTGCAAACTAACCCTTGACCGGTTCCAACGATTATAATACTTAACCATTCAGTTAAGTTTTGTAATCAAGGACCCCACCATGAAACTCTACAACCATGCCATGGCCCCCAATGCCTGGCGCGTACGTGCCTTTCTTGTAGAAAAAACCGCAAATATCCCGACGGTCACAGTCGAGTTCGAAAAGGGTGACACTCAAACTCCCGACTTTTTGGCCATGAACTCACTCGGCCAAGTGCCGGTGTTGGAGCTTGACGACGGCAAGGCGCTGGCGGAGAGCATCGCCATCTGCCGCTATCTGGAAAGTCAGTTCCCCGAGCCCTCACTGTTCGGCACCACGGCCCATGGCCAGGCCTGGGTTGAGATGTGGAACCGCCGGATGGAACTTTTATTGATGAACACGGTGGCCAACGTGGGCCTGCACACCCTGCCCTTCTTTGCCACGCGCGTGAACCAGGTGCCTGAAGTTGCCGAGGCCCAGAAGGAAACGCTGGCCGCGCGCTGGGCTTGGTTGAACGAGGACATCGCCGACGGCCGCCCCTTCGTGGCCGGAGACACGCTCTCGGTTGCCGATCTGACCGGCATGACGGCTCTCAAGATCTGCGACATTGTTGAGCTGTCCGTCCCGGAAGATCTTTCCCATGTGAAAAAATGGGAAAACGCGGTTCGGGCCCGCCCAAGCTGGAGCGCCTGAGGTTCAGCTTTTGAGGCGCGCCCGCTCGATCTGCGAAAGATCACACATCACGTCGGCCATGGCGGAAAAATCCTGTCCGCCATAGCCACGTGCACGGGCGGACGAGAAGGACTCTCTGGCGGCAGCAGCCACCGGCAAAGGCACCCGCGCCGCATTGGCCGCTCCAAGGATCAAAGACAGATCCTTGTGCGCAAGGTCGATGGTAAAGCCCGGCTCGGTATCGCCCACCAACACTTTGTTCGGCCAGTTGACCTTCAGCTGGCCGTTCGTCGCGGTGGTGCCGTGGATCACCTCAAGGGTGGTTTCCAGATCCAACCCGAAGCGGTTGCTGAGCGACAGAGCTTCCGCATTGAGCTGACACAGAATGATCGCCAGATAGTTGTTCACCAGCTTGGTGCGCGTGCCGCTGCCGCCCTCCCCGCAGTAATGGATGGTTGTGCCCATGGCCTCCAGCAGCGGCGTGATGGTGTCGAAATCTGCCTTGGCCCCGCCCACCATAAACAGGCTCTCCCCACGCTCAGCATGCCAAGCAAGCCGCCCGATGGGCGCATCGATCGCCCGGTGGCCTTGGGCTGTGGCGGCGGTGTGCAGATCATCTGATATTTCTGGTTCAATGGTTGAAAGATCGACGATCAGGCTGTTCGCACCAGCGTTGGCCAAAACACCATCTGCGCCCATCACCACATCACGCACCACCTGCCCATTCGGCAAGCATGTGACGATCACCGAACAACTACTGGCCACCTCAGCCGCCGTCTCCACCGCTCTGGCCCCCAGCTCCACCAGGAAGGCAACCGGCTCCGGATTGAGGTCGCTGACAACCAGATCAAACCCTTTTCGCACACAGTTGGCGGCCATCCCCCGCCCCATGGCCCCAAGGCCGATAAATCCGATTGTCTGGTCTTTAAGTGTCATGCGCCGGTCCTCTGTTGTGCTGAGCGCCGGATACTAGCGCTCTGCGCGCCGCACACAACCATGCATGAGCCCATGAAGCGGGAAACTGATCGATGTCATCAATCAGGCGGCATACGGTTCCACGCGTCCAGCGCGGCGATCTTGTAAGCCTCGGCCAGAGTGGGATAGTTGAACGTATTCTCCACGAAATATTCCAACGTGCCTTGCAGGTTCAAAACCGCCTGTCCAATGTGGATCAGTTCGGTGGCGCCCTCGCCCACGATATGACAGCCCAGAAGCCGGCGCGTCTTGAGCGAGAAGAGCATTTTCAGCATGCCCTTATCGAGCCCCATAATGTGGCCGCGCGAGGTTTCACGGAAGCGGGCAATGCCCACCTCGTAGGCGATGTCGCGCTCCTTCACCTCCTCCTCAGTCATGCCGACTGTGGAAATTTCCGGCACCGAATAGATGCCATAGGGGAAGTATTCAGGCGGATCGTAGGCGCTTTCGCCGAGCGCATGGCAGGCCGCGATCCGCCCCTGCTCCATCGATGTAGAGGCGAGGCTGGGGAAACCAATAACGTCGCCGGCCGCGTAGATGTGCGGCACATCGGTGCGGAATGTGTTGGGATCCACCTTGAGCCGGCCGCGATGATCGCACTCCAAACCGCAGACCTCCAGATTGAGCTTCTTGGTGGCCCCTATCCGGCCAGCGGCAAACAACACCATGTCGGACCGCACCACCCGGCCGCCCTCAAGTTCCACCGAGCAGCCGCCATTCTTTTCGCGTTCAACTTTTGTGACAGAACGTCCAAAGCGCATCGCCATGCCGCGGTCTCGCAACTGATAGGTGAAGTCCCCGATCAGCTCGCGGTCAACTAAAGTCCAGCATGGTGTCGCGCGGCTCGATCAGGGTCACGTGCACATCCAGGGCGTTGAAGATCGTGGCATATTCGATGCCAATAACGCCGGCCCCGATAATCGTCATGGAGCGGGGCAGATGGCCAATCTCCAAAATGCCGTCGCTGTCGAACACGCACTCTTCATCGAATGGAATGTAGTCGGGACGGAAGGGTACCGTGCCAACCGAAAGCAGGAAACAGTCTGCGGTGAAGTGAAAGGTCTCCCCCTCCTCGCCCAAAACGCTGACGGTCTTGGCATCTTCAAACCGGGCCTCGCCGCGCAGCGTGTCAACCTGATTGCGCGCGAACTGGTGTTCCAACACCTCAATCTCGTGGCCCAGGGTGATGTGCAGACGGGTGCGCAAATCATCTGCCGAGATGTCTTGCTTCACCCGGTAGGAGCGCCCGTAAAAACCGCGCTCGCGCCAACCTGACAAATTGAGAGCCGTTTCGCGCAGGGTCTTTGAGGGGATGGTTCCGGTGTGCACCGACACACCGCCCACCCGGCGGCCACGCTCGATCACCAGCACCCGCTTGCTGAACTTGGCAGCCTGGATGGCCGCCCGGCGCCCGGCAGGCCCGCTGCCGACCACAACCAGATCATACTTCTCCATAAGCTCCGCCCCTCTTCAAAAGCCGCCTGCTGCGCACCCGCCGGGCGAATGTTAGCCGGTTTTCAAACCGACGCAAATGGGGTCAGGCCCAGCTAATGTCTTCGCGCGCGCTCGCATCCAACCAGGAGACAAACGCCAGGAACGGCTCATCCCCGGTCATTGTGGCATGGACAACCGAAGGCTCATGCAAGATCAAATCGCCCGGTGCAACGTCGAACCAGTCGCCATCTTCAATCTTCCAACGCGCGCCGGGCGTAAGCACCAGATAGATCTCACGCGGCGGATGATAGTGGCCAGGATAATGCACATTAGGTCCCAGCAAAATGAACCCGCCCAAGGGCACGGCGCGCTTGATGGGGCCTTGTGGGCTGGACAGCGTCGCAAAGCCATAACCGTTCAGAAAATCATCGTTCTTGCCCATCTCCACATAGGCCCGGTTCTGCGACCAGGCCATGCGATCGAGACAGTTGGCGAAGCTCGCGCCGAGATGAGCCAGCGCGTAGTCTTGAGACAACAGCAGCGCTTCCTCCAAGTGCTGAAGCACAGGGAGATCCTGCCCCGTGGGCTCAACCGACCCAGCCTCGCCCCACATTGCGGTAGGCGGCAGGTCTACAAGAGCACCGGTCAATTTGTCGGATCGGGCGCCCGCGGCAGCCCAAGCCTGATTGAACAATGATTCAAGACTAGGGCTTTGCACAAATACACCCAATCTCCACCAGCCCCTGGGGCTGATGGATGCCGAAAAGCTGCTTATTGAATTTGAAACGGCAAATCAAAGACCGCTTCATCACCCGATTGCTTATCCTTGATGGTGGTTGTCGCAACATACTCGCCCTTTGCGAGGCCCTCGAACTGATAAACAACAACACCAAAGAACTCCCGGTTTGGAATGCGCGAGCGCAAACCCAGTTTCACAAAATCTTTCTGTCCGCCCAGCCGTTTGCCAGCTGCCGTTTTCACATCAACATCTGCGGTCATGTCAATCACAAAGAAATCACCATCGCGGCCATACTCATACCCGGCCATTTCCATATAGACGATCATATCCTCGCCAGGCTTAAAGAGCGAACTCGCCCTCCGGTCATAAACTCCGTAGGCCGTCGGGCGCGTTTGCACAAACATCGCTTCCATAAACGTCAGCGGCAGTTGGTCCCAGAGCTTTGCAACCGCCGTATCCATGGCGATCACCGCATCAACCCCTTTGCCTTCGGCAATCAAGGCTTCAGCCTTTGCGGCTTCATCAACAATGGGCCCCGCCAGGGCGCTGGAAGAAGAAGACAAGACAAAAACCCCAAAAGCGAATGCCAACAAAACCTTTAGAATCATCGAGCCAGCCCATGCAACTGAATAGCGTTGTCCCCACCCGCGCGAATATTACTCGCCCAAAAAGTGTTCGCAAGCCTTCCCAAGAGAAATTATGGCAAGGCCATGGGCCTAAACTTGGTTCCGTCAATCATCCGGCTATAGCGGAACGGCTCCGGGTCCACCACTGGCGTTTTGCCCGTGACCAAATCCGCGGTCAGTTTGCCTGCACCAGGGCCAATGCCGAAGCCATGACCTGAAAACCCGGTCGACAGGAAGAACCCAGGCAGCTTCTCAACTTCGGAGATCACCGGAACCACATCCGGCGTCACGTCAATACACCCTGCCCAGCGTTCGGCAACCTTCATATTCTGGAAAGCCGGGTAGTGCTTTTTGATGCTTGCCTCAGATTCCTGGACAATCCAGTCCACAGGTTCCGGATCCAGCGTGCGGACCTTTTCAAACGGTGACACCTCATCAAGCTTCCAGGGCTTCGACAGGGACCACTCGTCAAAAAACCGGCGGCCGAAGCGCAGCTTGACGGTGCCGAGATCAGCTTTGAGTGCAGGCAAAAACTGGCGGAAGAACCGGAAGCTCGACGGCGTGATGTCCGACACGCTGACGCCGCCATGAGCAATGGTGTAACCGCCATCCAGCCGTTTGCGGACGGAGTATTTGTCTCCCCCCACGGTCCGCTCAAGCCCAGCTTCAAGAGGCTCGGTGCGCATCACCGAGCTGATCACTGAGAGCTGAGGCAGGGTGATGCCCAACCGATCACAAAAATGGCGGGACCACGCACCGCCCGCCAGCACCACGGAGCTGGTTTCAATGCTGCCCTTCTCGGTCACCACGGTTGACACCCGGCCTGCCTTGGTTTCCAGGCCGCGCACGGCACAGTTGGTGAAGATCTTGGCCCCATGCGATCTGGCCGCTTTGGCAATCGCCGGCGCTGCCTTCTGGGGTTCGCCGCGCCCGTCAGAGGGCGTGTAGAGCGCACCTTTAGGGGCAAAGGCAGCCCCTGGCACCAGTTCGGCCACTTCATCCGGGCCGATCATCCGGCTGTCCAGCTGATAGGGCCGCGCATATTCGTCCAGCCAGGTTTCGTTGCGTGCCAGCTGGCGCTCGTTGTTGCACAGATAGAGAATGCCACACTGTTTGAAGCCGGTCTCCGCCCCAACGCGCAGGTTCATGTTGCGCCACAGCCGCATGGATTCCAGGATCAGCGGGATCTCGCGCACATCCCGGCCCATCTGCCGGCACCAGCCCCAGTTGCGGCTCGACTGCTCGCCGGCAATGTGCCCCTTCTCGCAGAGCACAACGTCTATGCCGCGTTCGGCCAGCTCCAAAGCCGTTGCCGCGCCGACGATGCCGCCGCCGATCACCACAACTTCCGCAGATTTAGGCAGCTCGTCGTCACTTCGAACAGGATCGGGAACAGGAGCCATGGTCAGCCTCGTTGCACTGGTCACCCATTTGTGACCACAATCGATATCTAATCAGTAGCAAAGTGCAGACACAAAGAACATGGGAGACTACCGATAATGAGAGCGCTAATCAGCCGCATCCCCCGAACCCTCCTGGCCAGCCTGGCCGGACTCTTTTTAATCGCCTCCGCCGCGAACGCCGACGTGATGGCGCCTGACGGCTGGGTGGTTCTGAAAACTCCACACAAATACGCAGATCTGGTCAAACGCGTCATGGCGGCAGCCAAAGCCAACAAAATCGGCGTGGTCACCAAAGCCTCTGCAACCGTTGGCGCCAAGAAGGTCCTGAAGAAGGACATTGCCGGCAACATGGTGGTCGGGCTTTACCATCCGCGCTTTGCCGTGCGCATGCTCGACGCCAGCATCGCGGCCGGCATCGAGGCGCCGATCCGGGTGTACCTGACGGAGAACAAGGACGGCACAGCAGACCTCTCCTACAAAACACCCTCTGCGGTCTTCGCCCCTTATATGAAAGAAGGCGGCGACAAGCTGAAGGCGCTTGCCGATGAGCTCGACGCGCTGTTCGACAAGCTGACCAAAGGGGCTGCGGGCACCTCTTAGAGCAAATTGTCACTCAAAAAGGCCAAATAGAGCGAATTCACCCTTAGTCTCAGGGGCTTACGCGAATTTGGGTTCGTTTCGCAGAATTGCTGTTTTTGGCAGAAATCGGTGCCTGAACATGAACAAACCTTATTTGCAGCTACGGCTTAATTCAACTATTTAGTGGCATTCAGATCGTCACTTTCCCGCGTTCCTGCGAAAGCAGAACCTCCTGATGCTGGCCGCATGCGCAGAGCTATGGGCCCTGCTTGCGCAGGGGCGCGGGAGTTGGGGTCAGGGCGCGCGAACTTGCCCGCCTCAAACCATGCCCAACGACTTTGCCACCAGGTTCTGAAAATGATGCACCGCATGCTCACTGATGGCCGAGCGATCCTCATCGACCATGAACCGCCCCTGGTGATAACCGAGGGAATGCAGGCCACGCTGCACATCTTCGACCAGAGAGACATCTTCTGGCCCCAACACATCCTGGAAGTAGTCAAGCGACTTCAGCTCTGTTTCGGTCATGGGGTCCACCGGTGCATGATAGGCAAACACCTGATGGGTCAGCTCCGGTTCGGTGGGCATGAAGGTAAAGGTCGCAATGCCGTCCGTTCCCGGAAACTTCGCAAACGCGATGGTTGGCCAGAGGTACAAGGTGGTGTTGGACGTCACAGCGCTGGCCGCATCAAACCCGTAGGCAGAGTTGTCTGGCCGGCACTCGCCCCACTGGATAGACCAGTTGTCATGGGTCTCCACCTGATAGGTCGGCATCTCCACAAGATCCACGAAGGCCTTGTGCGCCGTTGAACAGTGGTAGCACTCCAGCAGGTTGTCGCCGACATTCTTCCAGTTGCCTTTGATGTCGAAGACGATCTCGCGGGCGGTGGTCAGGCTGGGCGTGCCTGGGCAGGTTTCAAGCAGCCTTTGCTCGGCGCCGGGATAGACCTCACTCATGGGCCGGGCATCCGGGTCCAGGTTGACGAAAACGAAGCCGGCGAACACTTCGACCCGAACCTGCGGGATGGCAAACGCGCCTTTGTCAAAGCCCTTCACATGGTCGCAATTGGGCGCCGCCTTCAGCGCGCCATCATGGTCATAGCTCCACGAATGGTAGGGACACACCAACAGGTTCCGCGCCCGCCCCTTGCCCCGCAAAAGGGAGTGTCCGCGGTGCTGGCAAACGTTGAAGAAGGCTTTCAGCTCACCCTCCCCGGTGCGAATCACATAGATGCGCTGGTTGGCGATCTCCGCAGTCACATATTGGCCAGGCTCGGTAAGTTCTGAGCTGTGCGCCACGTAGATCCACGACTTGGTGAAAATCGCATCGGTTTCTTCCCTCAGGGTTTCCGGCTCAAAGTACGTCCAGGCCGGCAAGGTGTATGAGGTGGCCGGATCGGCGGCAAACATATCCTTGGAGGTGTCGGGGCGCTTCGTGATCTGATCCATGGCTGATCTCCTCAAATCCCGCGGAAGCTGATCTGTGGGCTCACAGGCGAGCGCCGATGAGCCCTCGTGGAGTATATCTGATTTTTCCCGGTTTGCAGACTCGCATTGAGACGGAAGCCGAAGGTCCGCATTGCCATCACCTTGCCGCCGGCGCTGTCACAGTTTTCATCCAGTCCAATTTTGTGCCACGCAAAAACTAGGGTCCAGACCCATAAACCTCATCCAGTTCTGTTTGGTCAGGAGGGTTCGAATGCTGGAAAACAAGCGCAAGACTAGGCTTTCTGCCTTGTCGAGCATTGTTTGCCTGTAGGCGGGCCCTCCTGGCCAAACCCTCCGGGCGCGCCAGATTTGACCTCTGAGTGCGTTGGACAGGCTTGAAAGCCGTGCGGATATCTGCGCCTGCCCGCCTTCTCAGATGGCAAATCTGACAGCGCAGAATGGATGACGTTTATGGATCTGGACCCTAGGTCAGGAGCCATGCAAAAAGTAAGAGAGGCAGTGCGGTGACAAGGGCGCTAAACAGCCAGGCCACAAACAGGTCACGCCAGGGCAGATATCTTGTTTTGGCATTCTGCAGCAAACAGGTGACCGTTCCCAGACCCAACAGTCCCGCCAGGACCGGAATCCAAATTAACATATTGTAGCCGAGCAGTGTCATTCGATCTCAACTGGCTTTTTAGTTTGCTCTCCGTAAGACCACGATAGCCAAATGTTGAGAAAATGTCTCCCAAGGGTCGCCCGCAGTATCGAGGGCCGCGGCAGGGGGTTTTTGGTCCACATGTCTGCTTCCCACTCAAATGCGGACTCCAAAGTTCACACAGCAGCCGGTCCATACATAAGTGCCACAAACAGACATGTGCATAGTTCATCCGTTCAGCGATGACCGAAGCGGCGCAAGTTAACGACATGCCACTCCGTCGCTTGCAATCGAGGCCAAATTATCCATATGAAAGATAGCGCTCGATCAGGAGCAAACTAGATGATCAGATCACAACAACGCCGTCAGCAGCTGGCTGACGATATCAGGTCCACGCTACAGGAGCCTGAGACTAACCTGGAGCCTACGCCAGTGTCGGTTAGGCCGAGGCGCGTTCAGGTGTTGTGGGCGCTGACGGGGATGGCGCTCTTCTTATTGATCCCGTTTGGGTTCCTGTTCTTCATGATGAACTAAAAGCCGTCGAAATGGTGGGTGATGACCTCGGATTGCACGGGACGGCGATCTTTGTTGGCCATTTCTTCACCGGCGCTCCGGCGTCTTCCTGACTTTCGATTTACACTCGAAGCGGACTCTCAATCTGGCCAAGCAAAGCGTCCGGAAGGTGCCTAATTGCCACTCGCTCAGGTGAACATAAATTCGGTCTCGTTTTACGGCCGGACATTAGTCGGATACGAGTTTCGTCTCAGTAATGGACGTTGTGCCGACAACAGCGACGTCGCAGCTATCCGCATACGCCCTTCACTTGATCCGCGACTTCCCGGATGTGTTTGCTGACCCAGGTGCCTGGAGCATCATCGTGGCCGTCTGCAAAACGGAAAGCAATCACGTTGTTCGGCATGAGCACAACATAGTTGCCGCCAATGCCGGCCATGGCGGGGATCCGCATCTTGCAGCCACCCCGGCCTTCAAAAGGCATCAGCCAGAAGCTCAAATCATATGTGGATTTGCTGCCATCTTCATAGGACCATCCAGTTGGAATGCCGCGATCTGAACCAGTTGCCACAGCCTTCTTGGTCAAACCTTCGTGCAAAATCTGTTGTCCATTGTGCTTGCCTTGGTTCTGGAAGAGGCGCGCAATTTTCAGGACATCCTCGATAGTTGCCAAAACTCCACCTCCTAGGTTCGGTGTCCGCGTGCTCTTGTCAGCGCCTGGTGTCGAACGCGAGGGCAGATTTTCGATGCCCAACGGTTCGTAGACTTCGGCATTCATCATGTCCCAGAGGTTTGCGTCTGGACCTTCCTTTGATTTCAGGAAACGATCCATGACGATAGTGAGAAGGGTAGTGTCAGAGGTGCGATAGCGAAACACTTCACCCGGCCCCCACGGATAATCTGCAAATCCACCAATCGCCTTGAGTTGGTCTTCAACAGTCCGGGCGCTCCAGACAGAGGCGGCCAGTGCTGTGTTGTCTACTTCCACGTACTCCTCAACACGCGCTGGAACGCGGTTTCCAATGCCGGTTGTCATGTTCAGGGCGTGCTTGAACCGAACGTCTTTCCAGCCATCATGACTGGTTGGAATGTTCACGTAGTCCAAGACCCGTTCCTCGATGACTTCGGGACCATACTTTTGCGCCAACCGGAACAGGGCGGCAGCTGCACCAATCGACTTTGAGACAGAATAGACCGAATTGCGCATTTGCGGGCAGAAGGGGTAAGGCCCAGCGCGGGTGCGGCACGCTCTGACATACACTGTGTCCTCCACCATCAGACCACTGACCGTGATGTTCTCGCGGCCATATTCCCCATCAAATCGCTCCAGAGAGTTCCAGTAGTCTTTCTGTAAGCTCTCCCACGGTCTAATCTTGAGCCTTGTGGCCTGATGGTTTTCATACGCTGTCCGGTGCTGACCAATTTGGTTCAGAACGGCAGGCTTGTAGCTGAAAGGACTCTGCCCCCAAGCATCATGTTTACGGCCCCACGGGATTTGCTCCTGCGCGATCTGAATACGCAACTCGGAAACGGTATCGGCGTTGAACAGGAATGTGCCTACACCATTGTAGCTCGCTGCTCCCCAGCGCCGGACCAGCGTGAAGGGGAATGCAGCACGCGACCATCCTTTGTCTCCAGGTTCCGACCAAAGTCGTCCTATGCCCAGGATTATCCGCCACGATCCATTCCCATCCATCAAAAAACGTTGACGCTCCACGGGCACAAGCATGTTCTCGTGAGCGAACACCTGGGATGAGAATGCCGGAAACTGCGTGCTGGTGGTGGCAAGCTGCTCTTCGGCCATTCTTCGGGAGACCTTGAATGAAGGAACCGAAATAGTGCCTTCCAGTTTGTGCAAAGCTGGTCCAGCATTCCCGATAGGCGCAAAGTAGTCGTAGTGGAGCATCTCCGGAGCGGACCCACCTTGCAGCTGTGTCAGCGTCAACTCTGCCCTCGGGGCGGGTTTGGCAGGTGGTACATCAAGAGGGTATGCATAGTTCTCAACATTTACTGGAGAGAAATACCATGCCAGCGCGATCACTGCTGCAACTGCACTTGGCACGCCCCAGGGCCTTCTGAGCAAATCCAGAAACCAGGCCCATTTGGTTCTGATGGAAGTCAAGCTGAAAGCTCTTTGCCGGGGCGATGCATATAGCAGTCTCGGATTACTCACGATGGAGATAAGATCGGCAGACAAATTGAGGACTAGATAGATGGCTGCGGTTATCAAACCACAGGCCTGGACGAGGGGCACGTCGCGCGTCTTGACCGCATTGATGAGCAATTCCCCAAGGCCAGGATAGGAGAACACGGTCTCAATGATTACGAGACCAACGATCAGATTGCCAACAACCAGCACAATCGCATTCGCAATTGGCCCGATGGCATTTGGCAACGCATGAAAGACTACAACACGGCCGATGCCCATGCCTTTGAGTTGCGCCATTTCCACGAACGGCGCGGTTAGAATATTGATGATACAGGCGCGCGTGAGGCGGAGGATCGGTGTCAAGGCCACAATCGCAAGCGACAGAACAGGCAATCCTGTCCCCATAAGGCGTTCGCTCAGGGGCAAGGACGGCTCATAGGCGACGAAAACCGGAAAGACTTTGAAATGCACGCCGAGCAGCGCCATGAGCGCATAGGCGATGACAAAATCAGGGATCGAAACAAACGTTAATGCACTTGTGTTGATAAGCCGGTCAAATAGTGAACCCTGCCATGCTGCCGACATAACGCCCAGAACCACGCCGATTGGAACGGCAACCGCTGTGGCCCAGGCAGCGAGCCACATCGAATGCCAGAATCGGTTACCAATCAGCTCCAGGATATCAATGCGCGTGTACCAGGAGATGCCAAAGTTGCCCTGAAGGATATTAAAGAGCCACTCCCAGTAGCGTTCCGAAGCGCTGCGGAACAATCCCAGTTCAAACTGGGTGTTCATGATGGTTTCGATCAGCGTGTCTCGTGAGGCTGTGGCGGTTGCAAAGTCGCCGGGTAGCCAATCTGTCAACAGAAAGAAGATGACTGAGACAGCAAACAGGGTACCAGCCGCACCGACGATTTGCATCGTGGCAGCTGATGCAAATCGACTTAATGCTGGCAACGACATATCAGGGCTCCCGCCCAATTCTCAGGGTCTCCAACGATATCCTCTAGAAAGGTTCGTTTGGAAGCCGGAGAATGGCATGGGCCGGTTCTTCATTCAAATCAGCTTGAGCCAACCTTTTCACCTGACTGATTACCTACAGTTTGTCATCCACTGCAATATGCCTATCAGCATCGAAATCGGACAAAATCGCGGAGCGCTTCCGGTTCTCGGGAAGCGCCGCTATCTTCCTTCGTCGCATGCCTCCAATCGAACCAAATTCCGATTTCGCAAAAAAGAAAACTGTATGTCCGGTTTTGCCTCCGCTGCAGTCGAAACCAGTTTTCATTGAATGTCTGTTAAGGGTATTAGCCGCCTTCTCCAATCCCTCACACAAACGGGGAAAGTGCATCCAAATCCCGACGTCCTGGCAACCTTCCCGCCCCTTCAAGCCCCCGTGCGCCGCACCATTGCCCCGTCGCGCTCCCGCAAGCCCTCTGCCAGCTCCAGGCCCAGCCCGGGCCGGCCGCTCACGCTGATCATGCCGTTCTCCAGCGGCGCCGGCTCGTCCACATAGTCGTGATACCAGCCATAATAGAATGCCCGGGTGATCTCCTGCTCGGCCACGTTCGGACACGCCAATGCCAAATGGGTGGACGCGGCAAGCGTAACCGGGCCGGAGCAATCGTGAAACGCGATCGGCAAGGCATGCGCCTCAGCAAGGGCGCCGGCCTTTTTCGCAAACGTGATCCCGCCGCCCCAGGTCACATCGATGATCGGCACCGACACGCCGCCGCCGGCAACCAGAGACCTGATCTGCCCCAATCCGCCCAAGGTCTCGCCGCCGGCGATCGGCGCGGCGGTTGCTGACGCCACGTCGGCCAAATCCTCAATCCGGTCCATCCAGATCGGGTCTTCAATCCAGCCCGGCTCGATATCCTCCAGCGCTGAGGCAATCTTGATGGCGGCCGGAACGGTCCAAAGGCCATGCAGTTCAGCCTTGATGGCCATGGCATCGCCGTGGGCTTGCCGGATGCGCTCAAACGGCTCCATGGCCGTCTTCAGATCGGCTGTGGAAATGTCCGAACCATCCCCTGCCCCTTCAGCAAAATCGAAGGGCCAGATCTTCATGGACGAGATGCCCATCTCCAGAAGTTCAGCGGCCACCTCTTCAGGCCGGTTCATGAACCCGTCCAGATCCTCAACCCGCTGGCCCTTCAAATCTTCGCCGCCGCCGCCAAGACCAAAGTTGCCCGGTCTCACGTCCGATGTCTTCGACACATAGTCCGGCCCGGCGCAGGTGTTATAGACCTTGATGGCCGGCCGGTAGGGACCGCCCAGAAGCTGGCAGATCGGCAAGCCGGCGATTTTCCCCGCAATGTCCCACAGCGCCACATCCACCGCCGAGACACCGCGCATCTCCGCCCCGGTGCCGTAAAACCCGGTGTAGGGCGTGATCTTGCGCGTGAGCCGCTCTATGCCGGCCACATCCTCGCCCAGCAGCAATGGCGCAATCCGGTCGTGCACATCCGCTTCAATGGCAGCGGCCCCGAACCAGCTTTCGCCCAGCCCGCTCACCCCTTCATCGGTGTGCACCTGCACCCAGATCACGCTGGGCTTTTCGGCCGGTCTGATGGTTTCCAATGCAGTGATTATCATGTGCCACCCTTGTGTGTATGTCCCTTGCCCACAAGTGTTCAACTTTGACCGAACGTGTCAACAAGATGCATGACGCCTGCGTCTGAGCGCGCTAAAAGGGCGCCTATGTTCGTAAACTTCTTTCATGATCTCAAATCTGCCGGCGTGCCGGTGACCCTCAAGGAGTACCTGCTCCTCATGCAAGCGCTCGAGGAGCCGGTGATCCATGGCTCGGTTGAGGATTTCTACTACCTCGCCCGCGCAGCCCTGGTGAAGGACGAGCGCAATCTCGACCGCTTCGACCAGGTCTTCGGCCACACCTTCAAGGGCCTTGATCTGATGAGCGATGAGGAGGTGGTCGACATTCCCCACGAATGGCTCGCCAAGATGAACGAGAAATTCCTGACCGAGGAAGAGAAGGCCCAGATTGAGGCCCTCGGCGGCTGGGAAAAGATCATGGAGGAGCTGAAGAAGCGCCTCGAGGAGCAGGAAAAGCGCCACCAGGGCGGCAACAAATGGATCGGCACCGCCGGCACCTCCCCCTTCGGCGCCTATGGCTACAACCCGGCGGGCATCCGCATTGGCCAGAAGGAAAGCCGCCACCGGCGCGCCATCAAGGTTTGGGACAAGCGCGAATACAAAGACCTGGACGACACGGTTGAACTGGGCACTCGCAACATCAAGGTGGCGCTGAGGCGCCTGCGCAAGTTCGCCCGCGAAGGGGCCGCCGAAGAGCTTGATCTGGACGGCACCATTCGGGGCACGGCGGAAAAAGGCTGGCTCGACATCCACATGGTGCCCGAACGGCGCAACACGGTGAAGGTGCTTTTGTTCTTCGATGTGGGCGGCTCCATGGACCCGTTCATCAAGTCCACCGAAGAGCTGTTCTCGGCGGCGCGCACCGAGTTCAAGCACATGGAATATTTCTACTTCCACAACTGCCTCTACGAGTTCGTGTGGAAGAACAACCGCCGCCGCCACACCGAACGCACCGACACCTGGGAGGTGCTCCACACCTATCCGCACGATTACAAGGTGATCTTCGTGGGCGATGCCTCGATGAGCCCCTTTGAGATCTCCCATCCGGGCGGCTCTGTGGAACACATGAACCCTGAGGCCGGCGCCCATTGGCTGCAGCGGGTGACCAACATTTACGAAAGCGCTGTGTGGCTCAACCCGTCGCCGGAAAAATACTGGCACTACACCCCGTCAACGCAGATGGTCCAACAGATCTTTTCAGACCGCATGTTCCCCCTCACCCTGGAGGGGTTGGACGGGGCCATGCGTGAGCTCGTTCGCTAAATGAGCGCACCTGTCCTCATCGTCATTGATGTGCAGACCGCAGCCGACCACCCCAAGTGGGGGCCGCGCAACAACCCCGAAGCGGAACAGCAATGACATCAGCGCCCCCCGCCGCCCAAATCTACAGCCTGAGCGAGTTCTGGCTCGACGCTAAGAAATCAAAGCTGCATCCCGCAGAAGCAGCCCTGCTGGCGGCCGTTGCGCGCGGCGAGCCGTGCGAAATTGCCGCCACGTGTCCCGAAGAAAAGCAAACAGAGAACTATGTTCGCGCCGAGTTTCTGGCGTTCCTGGCGCGCGGCGGAAGCACCGAAGCGCCGGTAACCGAAAAGGGCATTTGCCTGAGCGGCGCCTGGATTGAGCGGGCCGATGCCCCCGGCGATCCGGACGGCCTGGATATGAGCGGGGCCCAGCTTCGCCGAAATCTGGTTGTGTGTGCCTGCAACATCCCTGAGCTGGTGCGCTTGAGCGGCGCGCACTTCTCTGCTGTGGATTTTGGCAGCTCAAAACTCGGCGGCCTTATTGCCGACGGGCTGAACGCCTATAATCTGGTGCTGGACGAGGGCTTTGAGGCTGCAGGCCCGGTTACCCTGGACAGCGCCACGATTGGAGGCAGCTTGCGCTGCACGAATGGCCGGTTTTTGGGCCAACCGCTGGCGCTCAGCTGCGCTTCGGCCTCCATTGGCGGCAATGTGTTGATCGCATCAGGGTTTCATGCCGCCGGCGAGGTGCGGATTTTCCGCACAACCATCGGCGGCGAAGTCAACGCGGCAGGCGCCGTCATCAGCAACGAAGATCTCGGCCTTACCCTCAACCGCTGCAAGATCACCGGAGACGTGTACCTGACGAAAGAATTCCAGTGTTCCGGCCGGGTCAATCTGGGCGGCACGTCTGTGGGGGCTGATCTATCATTTACCGGCGCCAAGATTTCCGGTGACGTGCGGCTCTACCGCACCCGGGTTGGCGGCACGTTTTTCTGGTGCGATGTGCAAGAGGCCGAAGCCAAGCTGAACCTCACCTCCGCCACAATAGAAACTGTGAACATGGATGCCCAATCGTGGGACCAGCCTTCGGAGATCCTCTTGGAGGATTTCACCTACAAGGCCTTCACCAGTTTGCGCGAGGGGTGCGAGGGCGCGTTTTGGCTCACCTGGCTGGAAAAACAGCCTGAGCGCTACCTGTCGCGGGACTTTCGCCCCCAACCCTATGAGCAGTTGGCAAAAGTCCTGCAGAACATGGGCCACGAAGATGAAGCCCGCCAGGTCAAGATTGAACGGCGCCGGCGCCAGGCACGGTTCAACTGGCAGAACCCGCCGGCTGCAGCCTCGCTGTTTGGGCGCTTTCTGCGCTATTTAGGCAATGTTTGGGAATTTCTCATTGGCTGGTTGATCGACTATGGCCACACCCCAGGCAAAGCCGTGCTGTATCTGATTTTGATAATCTGTGTCGGTGCGGGCGTGTTCCAAGTGGCCGCTTACCAGGGTGTCATGGCCCCGACATCTGCCCTTATCTACTCGCAGGCCCAGGGGAACGGGTTCATCCCGAAGGAGTGCACTGCCAACTGGACCAAGCTTGCAGGCGCCTGCAAGACGGCCGTGCCGGCCGAGTATTCTGAATTCAGCCCCCTTTGGTATTCCATGGATGTGGCCATCCCGTTGATCAACTTGCGCCAACAGGAAGATTGGGGCCCGCGCGTGACGCACTACGATTCTGGTGAGCGCCATATGCTCGGCTGGTGGGTGCGCCTGTGGGAGTGGATTGAAACCCTGGCAGGCTGGCTGCTCTCCTTGCTGTTTGTCTCAGCTGTTGGCGGCATTATCCGGCGCGAATAGCGGTATTCACACCATTGAAATCAAGATGCTACAAAAAGTGTCCGAGTTGCACAAATTTTGCATGGATTAGTGCGTTGATTTTGAGGGAGACATAGCAATGAAACTCATTCGCCTGCCGCTTGCCGTTCTGGCCTTCACCGTCATGACCACCGCCAGCGCCCATGCGGCCAGCTGTGGCAACACAAGTGCCGGCTTTGGCGCCTGGCTGGAGCGCTTCAAGCGCGAGGCCGTCTCCAAGGGCATCTCAAAGCGTGCCGTCAGTTCTGCGCTCAACGGCGTCACTTACAACCGCACGGTTATCCGGCTCGACCGCAATCAGAAATCCTTCAAGCTCAGCTTCAACCAATTCTGGAAGCGCCGGGTCAACAACGCCATGATCAACCGCGGCAAGCGCCTGATGAAGCGCCACGGCAGAACCCTGTCGCGGATCGAAAAGCGTTACGGCGTTCCGCCTTCGGTCATCGTGGCCATCTGGGGTCTGGAGACAGGCTACGGCGCCAACTCGGGCAAAATGCGGATCTTTCGCTCCCTGGCCACGCTGGCCTATGATTGCCGGCGCTCGGCCTTCTTCAAAAACGAGCTGATGAGCGCCCTGAAAATCGTCCACCGCGGCGACATGAGCCCCAAGCAAATGCGCGGCGCCTGGGCCGGCGAGATCGGCCAGACGCAGTTCCTGGCCTCCTCCTACATTAAATTTGCGGTGAGCGCTGACGGCAATCGCCGGCGCGATCTGATCCGCAGCGTGCCGGATGTTCTGGCCTCAACGGCCAACTATCTGCGCGCCTATGGCTGGAAGCGCGGCAAGGGCTTTGGACCCGGCCAACCGAACTATCCGGTGATCAAACAATGGAACCGGGCCGGAGTTTACGTGAAGACCATCTCGCGCATGGCCCGGATGCTGGACGGGCGTTAGAGCAACGTACCCCCGCTCGCCCGTGACGATAATCTGGGGCATCTTCCGCTCAGATTGAGCGGAAGTTGCCCTAGATGCGAATCTCCATACGCGCCTTGACGCGGTCCATGGAAACAAAGGTGCGGAATTTGCGCACGGCATCGTTCTCGATGAACAAAGAGCGCGACAGCTCTTCATATTCTGTCATGCTGCCCACAAGCATCACCAAAACAATGTCCACTTCGCCGGTCACATAATAGCACTGCTGCACTTCAGGCGTGTCGGAGAGCTGCGTCTTGATGTCGTCAATCTCTTCCATCGTCTCGCTCACCAATTCAACCTCAACAATGATCGTGAGAGGCAAGCCCACCTTTTCAGGATCCACAAGCGCCACATTGGCGGCAATGACGCCTGACTGTTCCATCCGCCGAATTCGGCGCTGCACCGACGGTGCGGAGAGGTTCACGTGCTCCCCGATCAGCCGGTGCGGCATCGCATTGTCGGCCTGCAAAATCCGTAAGATTGCAATGTCGAAGGAATCCAGATCCGCATCCATAGGCTCGCTCCAAATGAAAGATTCTTGCATGAACCAAAGCAAAATAGAGCAGCAAACTCATGTTCATTGCAATAAAACATCACCAACCATTGTGAATTTTTAGGAAACTGAACCATGCTGGAGACATTCGAAACCGCATCTGTCGCCTATGCACCGGGCACTCCGCAACCGGGCCGGGCCGCATACGATTTGATTACCGCAGAGCGCTTTGAAGCTGCTCGCCAGGAGATCACCACCTGGTCCGGCTATGCCCCAACGCCACTGGTTGAGCTTAGCGCTCTGGCGTCCCGGTTATCTGTTGCCAGCATCATTTACAAAGATGAAGGGCCGCGCTTTGGCCTTGGCAGCTTCAAGGCGCTGGGCGGCGCCTATGCCGTCCTCAAGGTCTTGCATCATGAAATCGAAAAGGCGGCCGGGCACGCTGTGCCAATGGCAGATGCGTGCAACGGGAAGTATGCCGACATCGCCGGGCAAACCACGGTGATCTCCGCCACCGACGGCAACCATGGGCGCTCCGTCGCCTGGGGCGCCCAGCGGTTCGGCATGCCCTGCCGCATCTACATCCACGCCGAAGTCAGCGAAGAGCGGGCAATCGCCATGCGGGCGCTGGGCGCAAATGTGACACGGATTGATGGCGACTATGATGCCTCCGTCGCGCTGACCCGCAAAGAAGGCGAAGAAAACGGCTGGTTCATCGTCTCCGACACCTCCTGGTCCGGGTACACGGAAACCCCCAGCGAGGTGATGGCCGGCTATGGGGTGATGACCCATGAAATCAATCAGGAGCTGAACCGCGCGCCAACCCATGTGTTCTTGCAAGGGGGCGTCGGCGGCCTTGCCGCTTCGGTGACGGCCGCCCTCAAGCAGCATTGGGGCGACGACAGCTCAAGAGTGGTCGTTGTGGAACCCGAGCTTGCCCCCTGCTTGCTGATGAGTGCAAAGGCCGGCGAAGCAACGGTTGCCGTGATTGAAGAAGAGACCCTGATGGCCGGACTTTCCTGCGGCGCACCCTCCAAACTGGCCTGGGCCATTCTGGAACAGGAAGCATCAGATTTTCTCACCATCCCGGAGGGTGTGGTTGGTCCGGCCGTGCGGTTGATGGCGCGGCCCTTGGAGGGCGATCAGCCTCTTGATACCGGCGAGAGCGCGATCGCGGGCCTGGCCGGGTTTATCTGTGCGGCCATGCAAGAGGAGCTGCGCAAAAAGATCGGGCTGGACGAGAACTCCCGCGTGTTGCTGATCGGTTCAGAGGGTGTGACGGACCGCTCGTTGTTCGACAAACTGATGGCTGCCGGCTAGCCGGTTAGGCCGCGGCCGGGCGCGAACCGATGCGGTCCACCAAGGTGCGCAGCACCCTGTAGGGCGCCAACATCACCAGGGCCATCAACAGCTTCACGGCAAAATCGCCCACCGCCCAAGACACCCAGCGCGGCACCTCGGCCCCAAACAGGCCAAGCAGGGGCGCGTTCGTGATGGCGAAATCATCATTAGGGCCAAACATCGCGAAGCTCGCAGAGAACGCGATGGAGAAGAACAACACCGTGTCGATGGCCGATCCGGCAAAGGATGACGCCAGCGGTGCCCGCCACCATGCCGCCTGGCGCAGCTTGTCGAACACCAGCACATCCAACAGCTGGGCCACCATGAAGGCGGTTCCCGACGCGATCGCGATGCGCGGCGTGGCCAGAACGACCGACAGGATGACGGCAATGACAAATCCGGCAAACACAACCTGCCGTGCCTTGGCGGGGCCAAAACGGCGGTTCGTCAGGTCGGTCACCAAGAACGCTGCGGGATATGTGAAGGCACCCCAGGTCAACAGGTCCGCCAGATTGAGCGCGCCAAGGGTTCCTTGAACCGGGAACTGCACCAGATAGTTCGAGGCGGCCACAACTGCGCACATGGCGCCGATGGCGATGATCAGGTGGAGGGGTTTCATGGCAGTCTTCCTTGCACCCGGGCGCGC
Source organism: Alphaproteobacteria bacterium (assembly GCA_024227565.1). Classification (GTDB taxonomy): domain Bacteria; phylum Pseudomonadota; class Alphaproteobacteria; order Rhizobiales; family CAJQND01; genus JAAEUE01. The sequence continues at coordinate 5,307 of JAAEUE010000265.1, read as the reverse complement.
TGTCTATTTGCTTTCAGCAACCGAGTAACCCGGGCGGAAAGTCTGCTAGCACGGAGAGGCGCAAGCGCCAAAGAAAAAGTGCGGGGCAGCAAAGCCGTCCCGCACCTTTTCGCCGGCACATTTGATCGCTTGATGCAAGCTGACCGAAGCCAACGAGTTTCGCACTCACATCTGTACCAAGCGTGTTCCCAATCCCTCCATTCAAAGCCCGCAGGCAAGCTGCAAACTCTTCCCGGGGAGGCCAGGCGGGCTGATCATTCCAAGGCAAGCCTCAAAACCACCAAACCCCTTCCTGATTTAACGGATAAGCGCCGTTCACAGTATCATCGCTCTTCAACACACTGCTGCCGAACCCGAAGGCCGCACCAGCAACGCCCTGAAGACGTGCCCAGCGGTGACTGCTAACCTGACCCCAAGTTCCGCTGCGAGTTCCAAATCGAAATCCAAAAACCGCAATTTCACCTGACGCCGGCTTAACCCCGTTCCAAACAATCACACCGAAGTGCGCCGCCTGGCCGGTTTGTCAAACCAGGTGAACCTTCCAACCGTCACAGCCGCGCCGAAACGCTGCCCTTCCTGCCGGCTTGTCCACCCCGGTTAACCCGGGACCTGTGAAGCCCTTGAGCATTATTCGGTAACACCAACTTCCGAACCCTCATGAACCTTACAAGCCCAAGATTGCGCCCAAATCCGCCCCCTGTCACCGGTGAAAAACGGTTGTCCACACAACGTCCACAACATCAACATTATGTGAGCGCGAACAGTAAGTTGCGCGCCCGTCACCTTGTGGACAAGTTCGTGGCTCAGCCTCAGCGTCACGGCAGGGCAACACCAGAAAGCTGAGATCATGGCGCTCCACGTTCCAAACCGACGAACCCTCCTGGCCGGCGCGGCTGGCCTGGCGCTTTCCACACCGCTGCAAGCGGCTGTCCTGACCCCGCGCCAAACTGCTGGGCCGTTCTATCCAGAGGCCATACCGGCAGAGTCCGATATGGATCTCACCCAATTCTCCGGTGGCATGGCGCAAGGCGAGGTGATCGAGATCTCAGGAGCCGTGTTCTCCGAAAAAGGCAACCCCCTGCCCGGCACGGTCGTTGAGCTCTGGCAGGCCAATGCCTATGGCCGCTACCACCATTCCGGCGACGACAGCCCTGAACCCCGCGACCCGCACTTTCAAGGCTTCGGCGCCGTTAGTGCCGACAAGCAGGGCGCCTACCGCTTCCGCACGGTGCTGCCGGGCCTCTACCCTGGCCGCACCCGCCATCTCCACTTCCGCCTCGTGCGCGATGGCCGCCCGGCGCTGGTGACGCAAATGTATTTCCCAGGCGAGAATGGCAACGCGCGCGACGGCCTGTTCAACTGGCTCGGCAGCGAGGAAGCCCAACAAGCGGCAACGGCCCGGTTGATGGTCGCCAGCGATCGTTCAAAACTGCGTTTCGATTTTGTGATGAAGGCCTGAGAATACCGGTTGGCGCTTGCCTGATGAACCGTCCTCCAGGCTGCCCGCACAGCTCCATGCACTTGCAATCATCATAGATGGGACACATGGATAGTTCGAAACGTGGTGCTCCACTATCGGTGGCATTAACCTCGTCAAATTATCATTCTGCCTGGAGATGATCGCATCAAGGCCGATCTGGTGAGAGAAGGAAGCGGCGAATGACCTTCAGGAGCAAGGCATCCGAACTGCTGTGGCTCAGGCACCTGTTCGCCATGGTTTGCATGATGTCTGTTGTTCTATCGTTCGCAAATTTTGGTCATGCGGCGGGCGTCAATAACATCGCTCCTGAGGAAGATCTCGTTGTGGAGCTCCCGTTTGAGGCCAAGCCCGGCGACCGGTTTGTGGTTTCTTGGGACTGTTCCCAGCACCAACGCACCAAAGGGCGCGATCGGCTCGTGCTACAACAGAATTCGGTCGACCACGGTGAGTTCCTGGAGCGACGCCCCGATGGTTACAGCGTCCGGTTATCAACCCCAGAGCTGTTGGTTAAAATAGGGGAACACCCCTCCCCCTCTGAAGCGATGATGGCGCAGTTGCTCAACACGTTTCACAAACTCGATCAGGACCGGCAAACCGTGTTCGCAACGAACCAAACTGGCCGCCCCATTCAAATTCCAGAGTGGAGGGCAATCAACGCTTTCAGAACGAAAGTCATCAAAGAGCACTTCCCGGCAATTGTGGAGGAGGTCTCTCAAAAACTTGCTGCAGCGCTCAACAAGAGTGGACGGATGTCCAGCCTAATCGAAGAGCTAACAACCAAGGGCAACGGCCTCACATACGAAGATGGCAAAGCCGCAGCCGCAGCCGATGCAGAAGCATCACTGGCGCTCATGGCGGCGGCACAGAACATTGGCCTGCCGCGGATCGGTGTGTTTGAATGGAAAAAGGAAGCACCCGTCCTTGAGAATGAAGATAAGACCAAAACGACAACAAAGGTGTGGTTCGAGAGCTTCAACCGGCAGTTCGATGTTGCGGAAATCAGGTGGCGTACGGAATTTGACCGCGCCGATCTCAAAAACACTCAAGCCTATAAGGACCGGCTAGACGAATTCCTGAAATCTGAAACCGCCAAGGAAAAAGTCAGAAGGTTGCCTTCACTCAAACAAGGCGAAACCCTGAAGTTTGCGAACAAGCACCTGCAACTGAAAAGGACAGACGAGGGCTTCGCCAAGGTGAGGATCAGTGATGGTTGGACAAAAGAGGCCACCTACGAAGCGCGGACGACCTGGTCGACCCTAGGCGCAGAAGAGGTGGAAGTGTCCAAGTACCGCATAACCGTCAAACGCCTTCCGCCGGGCTAAATATCCTTCATGAACCTGAGGCCGTCATAGATCGCCGCATGGATGTTGCGGGAGGCCACCGCGTCCCCAATGCGGAACAGCTGGAACGTGCCGTCCGGGTTTGCGGCAATCTCCTGAGGCTGCCCGTTGATCAGCGCCCGGTAGTCCACCTCGCCCCGGTTGCGGCTTTCTTCCTTCAGTTCAAAGTAAAGCTCATCAAGCGGCGCGGTGCCGTATTCAGCCACGACCTGGTCCACCAGCCGCTCGCCAACCGGGCCGCCGGTGTATTTGCTCGACAGCGCCACCTCCAGCTTGTTGCCCTTGCGGCGCACCGCGCTCACGTCGGTGTTGATGGTGATCTGCGTGCCGGTTTCCTGGAAGGCCTGGGCATATGGCACGAAATTCATGCCCCCCACATCCGGCGCCACAAAGCGTTCCGGCGTGATCACCTCCAGCTTTGAGCCAGACCGGCAAATGAACTCAGCCGCCGTGAAGCCCGGATGCTGTCCGTTGTTCTCGTACATCAAAACGTCATCGGCCGGTTTGACATCGCCGCTCAGAATGTCCCACGACGACACCAGGAGGCCTTCGCCCTCCTTCAGCTCGGGGTTTTGCGGGAGGCCGCCCGTGGCGATGATCACCACATCGGCATCAAGCGCCCTCACGTCGTCTGCTTCGGCAAAGACGTTGAAGCGCATGTCCACACCTGCATCCACACAGCGCTCGGCCCGCCATTCGGCAATTCCGATCAATTCCTTGCGGCGCTGAACCCGGGTTGCGAGCCGGATTTGCCCGCCAGGCTCACTGGCCGCCTCAAACATCACCACCTCGTGCCCGCGCGCACTGGCCACCCGGCCCGCTTCAAGCCCCGCAGGCCCGGCCCCCACAATCACGATCTTGCGGCGCGGCCCCTCGGAGGACCGGATGATTTGAGGCATTGTGCCTTCACGGCCCGTGGCCGGGTTGTGGATGCACAAGGTGCCGTTGCCTTCGTAGATCCGGTCCAGGCAATAGGTTGCGCCAACGCACGGGCGGATCTCATGCTCCCTGCCCTCGGCAACCTTGTTGACGATATGCGGGTCGGCAATGTGCGGCCGGGTCATGCCCACCATGTCGAGCTTGCCTTCGGCCACAGCATGGCGCGCGGTGGCCACATCGGTAATGCGTGCGGCGTGGAACACCGGGAACTTCGTGGCCTCGCGAATCTCCCCGGCAAAATCCAGATGGGGCGCCGACGGCATCCCGCCGATGGGAATGACCTTGGTGAGCGGCGCATCATGTTCAACGATGCCGCGGATGATATTGAGAAAATCGATCTGGCCGGTATCCACCAGGCGCCGGCAAATCTCCAGGCCGTCTTTCTTGTTGATGCCGCGGTCGGTGTCTTCATCGGCCACCAGGCGGCAGCCAACGATGAACTCCGGCCCGACTGCCGCACGCACGCCATCCAGCACCCGCCTCGTGAACCGCAACCGGTTGTCAAACATCTCGACGCTGTACTCGTCCGTCCGCTTGTTGGTGAGCGGCGACCAGAAGCTGTCCATCAGGTGGCCGTAGCATTCAAACTCAATGCCATCCATGCCGCCTTCTTTCATGCGCTGGGCGGCAGACGCATAGTCATTGATGATGCGTTCAATGTCCCAGTCTTCCATCTCTTTGGGGAACGAGCGGTGGGCGGGTTCACGCACCGGGGACGCTGACAGAACCGGCAGCCAGTCGGCATGGTTCCAATTTGTGCGCCGGCCAAGATGGGTGAGCTGGATCATCACGGCGGCGCCATGTTCGTGGCACTCGTCGGTGAGCCGTTTGAGGTGCGGCACGATTTCGTCTTTATAGGCGTGAAGGTTTCCGAAAGCTGCCGGGCTATCGGGCGAAACGATGGCCGAGCCTGCCGTCATAGTGAGCGCGATGCCGCCTTTGGCCTTTTCCACATGGTAGAGCCTGTATGTGTCGGCAGGCATGCCGTCGTGATGGTAGTTCGGCTCGTGGGCCGTCGACATCAGCCGGTTGCGCAAGGTGAGGTGTTTCAGCTGATAGGGCTGGAGAAGCGGATCACGCGATTTGGGAGTGTTCATGCGGCCGGGTCCGGGTGTTTTTGTGCGGCGGTCAGTCTATCGGCAGGTCGCTGCGTCTGTCAGCCCAAATGTGCGTCGCGGCGGCAGAATTTTCCGTGTTAATTCGCAGGAGGTTTTTTCATTCTCACCGCCGTTCCCCTCGCATCGTCATCCCCACACCCTCTCCCAATCGTCATCCCCGCACCCTCTCCCAATCGTCATCCCCGCACCCTCTCATCGTCATCCCTGCGCAGGCAGGGATCCAGGGCGTTTGGCTCCAAGTTCTGCGGCCCCTGGATGCCTGCCTGCGCAGGCATGACGGGGGGTGAGATCTCGTGTCCCCGGCCCCCAATCCTTGCATCCCTGCGAAAGCAGGGATCCACCACCGGGAACCAACCACACGCTCAGAGCTATGGGCCCCTTCTTTCGCAGGGGCGCGGGGGGTGTGGAGGGTGCCTCCTTCATTCATTAT
>JAAEUE010000264.1 GCA_024227565.1 Alphaproteobacteria bacterium | reverse complement strand
GGATCAACGCAGCGGTTCGCTCCTTCACAGTTGCGATTCTGGCCAGTTCTCTGGGAATGCTACTGGGCGTGCCTGCGGCCTTCATGCTGGCGCAAAGCTCGTGTTCAGGCAAGGCCGCGGTGTTCGCCTTCTTGGTGTCACCGATCATCATCCCGAATATCTTCATCGCGGTAGGCCTATTCTTTTTCTATGCCAAGATCGGACTTGTCGGCACCACCATCGGTTTGGTTCTGGGCCACACTGTGCTGGCGATACCCTATGTCGTGATCACAGTGCTAGCGGTGGTGAAAGGCTATGACCAGAACCTTGACATGGCGGCCGCGACTCTTGGCGCCAACCGCAGGCAGACGCTGTCGCGGGTAACACTGCCGCTGATCCGCTCGGGAATGGTTGCTGCGTTCATGTTTGCCTTCGTCATTTCGTTTGATGAACTGACAATTGCCTTGTTCGTCACCGGCGGAGAATTGACGACATTGCCCAAACAGATGTGGGACGACGCCCTGTTGCGGGTTAGCCCGTCACTGGCGGCGGTTGCCACGCTTCTCTTGTTGTTCATGACGGCCTTTATCCTGATTACTGAGGTCATGAAGCGCCGCGCGGAAAAGCGGGGTTGAACGGGCTGGTATGAGTACAATATCACCCTCTCACAAGAATGGCGGAGCGCTTCAAGCAGTGGTTGTCGGGGCCGGCATTGTCGGGGCAGCCACTGCGCTCAACCTGCAACGCAAGGGTTTTGACGTCACAATCGTTGATGCACAGCCACCGGGCGAAGGGGCGTCGTTTGGCAATGCGGGCATCACCGCGCGCTGCGCCATCGTGCCGGTGCCGGTGCCGGGAATCATAAGGAAATTCCCCGCAATGCTGCTGGATCCGATGGGGCCACTGTCGCTTGACTTCCTACACGTGGCGCGCAACGCCAAATGGTTCATCGATTATCTGCTTCACGGTCGGGCATCCGAGGTTGAGCGGATCGCGGGAGAATTGTTCAAGCTGACAGATGGATCCATTGACGAACACCTGCAACTGGCCCGCGATACTGGCGGCGCACCTTGGGTGACTGAACGCGACTATCTGTATGTTTACCCAAAGCGCCGCGATTTTGAGAGTGAAGCATTTGCCTGGAATATTCGCCGTAGTCACGGCATTGAGTATGAAGAGGTTGGGGCTGCACAATTGCGTGAAATGGAGCCCGATCTATCCGCTGATATTACTTTCGCCATCCGGCTGCCGCAACACGGTTTCGCGCTTGATCCGGCCAAATTAGTCAAGGGGCTGGTTGAAACCTTCTGCAAAAATGGCGGGCGACTTTTGCAGGCAAGGGCACAGGGGTTTGAGAGCGGTGAAACCGGTGCCCGCGCGTTGATCACCGATACCGGCGTCATCCCCTTTGACCGGCTGGTGATCGCCGCCGGCGCCTGGTCGGCGAGTTTAGCCAAACAGCTTGGCGTGCGGGTGCCGCTGATGAGTGAACGCGGCTATCACGTCCAGTTCGCCAATCCGGGCATTTGCCAGAACCATCCGTTGATGGTCACCTCGGGCAAATATGTAGCCACGCCGATGGCCGACGGGCTGCGTCTGGCAGGGATTGTCGAGTACAAGCCGATGGATGCTCCACCCGATCCGCGGATGACTGACCGTCTGAAACGCCATGCGCGCCTGTTGTTCCCGAACGCAGACCTTGATGATGCCGAGACCTGGATGGGCCATCGCCCTTCGCTGCCCGACAGCCTGCCCATGATCGGTGCAGTGCCCGAGCACAAGGATGTTTTCATGGCCTTTGGGCATCAGCATATCGGGCTGAGCACCGGGCCCCGCACTGGCCGCCTTGTTGCACAGATGGTCGCCGGTGAACCGGCAAACCAAGACCTCAGCGCCTTTCGGGTTGACCGGTTTTGACGTAATACCTCGAATTTCGGCTGCGCGCCTTCTTCCTGGAGATGAGCTAGGGCAAAGAGGCGTGACCGATGAATGAACTAAGAACACTCGCCAAATCACACCGCTCGGATCAAAACACAACACCAGCAACACGCGGCGTTCGCTCCGAGGCAAAAGTCTGCTTGACACGCTTCGCGCCCGTTCGGATCTAACGCAGCATCCAGCAAAATGGGCTCAAGGCCGTCCTTGGCAATGGGCTAGGATTGCTGCGGCGCGGCCCGCCGAAGCTGCCGTTCGCTGCAGATGCGAAGCTTGCTGCCCGCAATTGT
>JAAEUE010000263.1 GCA_024227565.1 Alphaproteobacteria bacterium | reverse complement strand
GCTGATGCACAGCGGTGCCCCCCCAGCGGTCGGCCCCCCATGGCTGACAAGTCAGTGTACAGTATTCTGACATGGGCAACGGCTCAAGGCCTACATGTGTTGCCTGTAGGCGAGCCAGAGCGGCACAGCACCTTCAATGCTCTGAAATCGGTTGTGGACGTTAATGCAACGAGAGCGCCGGCGGGGCTCGGGGGCCGCCCGCAGGCGCCTTGGCCCTGAAATCATCGCGACCATCACGATGTTTGAGGATTCGGGCGATGAGCGCCGGTTCGGTGATCGCGGCGATGACACGCACGGGGCCAGCACAGCGAGGACAATGCCTCAGGTCGATATCAAACACCCGGCGAAGGCGTTGTATCCAGTTCATCGGGGCGCTGGGTTTGGGCTCGCGGGGCTGGCCCTCGCCATCGTCTTCGTTGTCAGGCGCGGGCATTGGTGCGGGGCCTGTAACAATATGGTGGCGATGTTTTGCATTCGGGGCGAACAACCCGTGATAGCGCACCAGGTGGGCGCGTGGGCGCGGCACCAATGCGGCGAGGCGGGCGAGAAAGTCCAGCGGCTCGAACAGCACATGCGTGGTGCCATCCCGGAACGGGTGTTTGAGTTCATGAACCACCAGGCCATCGCCATCGATGCTCAGGCGTTCCAGGGCGATTGGCCCCCGCGACACGTAGCGGCACAGGCGCTCGAGTTTGTCACGCTGATGGGCTTTACACACCACTGCGGCGTTCAGGGAAAAACCGTCACGTGCGGTGGTCAGCGTCTTGGCCAGTGCAGATTCGCCAGACATGGCACCGGGACTGTGCAAGGTCATCGTTTTGCGTCCGGCAATCGGGCCCACGGCAATGCGGTAACGTACTGCTGCCCCAGCAAGCTGTTCGAGGGCACGTTCGTCCTCACAGTCACGATGAATGTCGAGCCAGGGGTGTTCGGGATCTTCGACCAGCACACCCGCAAGCACCAGGGCGCGGGTGATGCGCCCGATGAGGGTCTGGAGCAGGCGTTCGAGTTCGGCCTCTGTCGGAGCCGGCGCACGATGAAACCGCGCCTGGCCGTGGGCGAACGTATACGCGCCGTCGGGCACCAGCATATGCAGATGAATATTCAAATTGAGGGCCGAGCCAAAGCGCTGTATGAAGGTCACGATGCCGGTTTGTCCACCGGCGCTGCGGGTCAGGCCCGCTCGTTTGACAACGGCTGTCGACAAGGCCCGGATCAGCACATTAAGAACCTGTGTGAGCACCTCGGGTCGCGCCGCGAACAGCAGTCTCAAGGGCCAGGGGAAGGACAGCACCCATTGACGTATGGGCACCTGCGGCAGAACGTGGTCAACCAGGTGCGAGGCCGTCTCAATCATGCGCCGCGAACTGCATGAGGGACAGAATCCCCGGCACTTGCAGCTGAAAGCCACCAGATGCTCGTGACGACACTGAGTGCACTTGACTCTCAAAAAGCCGTGTTCCAGGCGCCCGCAACGCAGGTACGCATCAAACTCATCGCGCACGAATCCGGGCAACATGGCATCACGTTCGCCAATATGCGCGAAGAAGGCATCAGCGTGTTGCTCGACGATGGCGTAGAGCAACGATTCCTCGGGTCGATGACGTACATAACGCCGGTGCGCCGATGTGATGGCGGCAATACGGGGCGGGTCCGGGCGCAATTGAGGAGCAAGCATCCAACCGATTGAAACGCATCGATGCCATTGTCGCAGTGGGCCTTGGGCTCCTTACGGCGGTGTTTGTATCCCTTCGCTTGTCAGCCGGTACCATGGCCTGTGGGACGCGGATGTACATCATGACAGCCCTCATCGGCACTGTTACCGGTTAGCTGGCGTTGGAATTGAGCACCGCAGGGCCAGGTCAGCATGGATCTTGTGGGCTGTCAGCCGGCTGATCCGCGTCGCGCATCGACAACCTCGGCTTCCGGGAAACTATGGTTTGTC
>JAAEUE010000262.1 GCA_024227565.1 Alphaproteobacteria bacterium | reverse complement strand
CTGCCTCAACCGCCGCATCGCCGACGCTGCCACCCTTGTCCGCGAGGTCGCTGCCTGGCGCACGCGCCGCAACAACCACACCGACAAAGCCGACTGGCGCTTTACAACCGCCAACGCGCGCATCAAGCTGAAAAGCCTGTACCCATCGCTTTAGGAGATTCAGACCACTAGAGGCCATAGCCCAATTCGAGAAGGCCAGTGTTGTGGCAAAACTCGCTGCCGCCCGTAAGAGGACGCGCGAGAAGGAAGGCAAGTGCGATGGCCGCAAGAGCCACCAAGAGAACCACCCTGAAACGGTGGCGCTGGCCCGTAGGCTGCGCCGTAAGCGGCCGGTGTGCAAAGCGACGCTTTACACACTAACGCCTTCCCTGCCTGTGGGTAGGATGGTTTGATTGTTTGCCGTCATCCTTCGGAGCCGCTGTCGTTGATCCCGGTAAGCCAAAAAGCCATTGGAGTAATCGACCAGTGAATTTAGCGGGCTGTATAGTCAATTTCCGATTTATGTTCATGAGCAAGACCGTTAGGCCGTCGCGTAGTGTTAAATAATTGTTAAATATAATGT
>JAAEUE010000261.1 GCA_024227565.1 Alphaproteobacteria bacterium | reverse complement strand
GCCGGAATTAGGCCTCCGACCAGCCACCTTGCCGAATCCCCAATGTGAGTGAGGTTCCGGTATGACCGAAAGCGTATGCGACATCGGTAGTGGGCGGGCGAGTGTTCCGCCGGGTGTTTGCAGGTCTTCGGTTGTCGGCGTGTCGGTGGGGCCAGCCCGTGCAGGTTGGTTTCTGCTGACGCGTTCGGTGTTCCGCTCGCTTCGGGGCTCGGCTGTCATGTCCGAGCTTGCGCTGAAAGGGGTGTGCGGTGTTTCTCAACTTCTTGTTTGGGTTCGTTGCTGGCCTTGTTCGGGGCCGGCGGCCGTAGCGAAGGAGCAGAGATAGTGGACAGGTTTCGTGTGGATGCGGATTGGCTGAATCGGGCGGTCCGGCCGGTGATTGATGTGTTCCCGGATGAGGAGCGCAGCAAGAATGGCAAGGAGGTTCTTGGTCAGAAGCGTGGCCGGGATGCGGGTTTGCCTTTGTGGAAGCTTGAGGTTCCGGTGAAGGGTGATCAGGACAAGAGGGCGTCGTTGGTGGTGATCACGGTTGGGTCGACG
>JAAEUE010000260.1 GCA_024227565.1 Alphaproteobacteria bacterium | reverse complement strand
GTGAGAGCGTTATCGATGAATCAGTACTCAGAAGAACTCAAGGCGAGCCTCATTGCCAAGATGTTGCCGCCCAACAATGTCCGTGTTGTGGACCTGGTCCGAGAAACCGGGATCCCGAAGGATACCTTGTATACGTGGCGCCGTCATGCCCACAAGGGCGATGCCTCGGCGCCGAAGAAGCCCGCCGATGGGCTGAGCAGTGAGGAGAAGTTCAACGTCGTGCTGGAAACGGCGAACCTGACCGCTGTTGAGCTCGGCGAATACGGCCGCCGTAAAGGCTTGTTCCCCCAGCAGCTCAGTGCCTGGCGGGAGACCTGTAGGCAGGCCCATGCCCCGCTCGCGGCCCAGACCGAGCGCAAGGCGCTGCGTAGCCAAGCCAAGGAGATCAAACGCTTGGAGGCAGAGTTGCAGCGTAAGGAGAAGGCGCTGGCGGAAGCCGCGGCCTTGTTAGTGCTCCAAAAAAAAGTCCGCTTACGCTGGGCGGAGCCCGAGGACGAAAGATCGACCTGGCGGAGCGCATCCAAGTGATTGCGTGGATTGATGAAGCGTGTGCGGCCGGTGCCCGGCTGGCGAAGGCGTGTGAGGTGCTGGAGCTCTCAGCACGGACGCTGCAACGGTGGCGTGAAGGCGACGAGGTCAACGCCGATCAACGCCAGCAGGCCAGCGCCCAGCGGGTGCCGGCCAACACGCTCACCGCGCCCGAGCGCCAACAGATCCTCGACCTCGCCAATGCGCCCGAATACGCCCACTTGCCCCCGAGCCAGATCGTACCCACCCTGCTCGACCAGGGCCTGTACATCGCCTCGGAGTCGAGTTTCTACCGGGTCCTGCGCGAGGCCGATCAGGTGGCTCACCGGGGCAAAGCCAAGCCCGCCACACACCACCGGCCCAAGCCCCTGCAGGCCCAGGCACCGAATCAGCTGTGGAGCTGGGACATCACCTACCTGGCCACCACCATCAAAGGGGTGTTCTTCTACCTCTATCTGATCATGGATGTCTTTAGCCGCAAGATTGTCGGCTGGGAGGGGTATGAGTCAGAATCGGCCGACTGGGCCGCCGAGGTCTTTCGCAAGGCCTACCGGCGCGAAGGCGTCGCCCCGGAGGACCTCGTGCTGCATGCCGACAACGGCTCGCCCATGAAGGGCGCCATCATGCTCGCCACGCTGCACAAGCTGGGCGTTATGGCCTCGTTTAGCCGGCCCTCGGTCAGCGATGACAATCCTTACTCCGAGGCGTTGTTCAAGACCCTGAAGTACCATCCTGGCTTCCCTGATAAGCCCTTCGACAGCCTTGAACAGGCCCGCCAGTGGGTGGCTAAGTTCGTGCACTGGTACAACGAGATCCATCACCACAGCGCCTTGCGATTCGTTACCCCAGGCCAACGCCATCGCGGCGAGGACATCGCTATCTTGGAGCAACGCCAGGCCCTCTACGAAGCCGCTAAACTCCAACACCCCGAGCGCTGGTCAGGGCCAACCCGCAACTGGGCACCCGAGGACACCGTCTATCTGAATCCAGGTAAACCAGCCAAAAAGGAGGTGGATTTCAAACAAAATACAGCTTAAAAAATGCGACATCTTCCTTGACAACGACCGCTGGGCATAAAACGGGTAGGGGTTTTGTTTAAATTCCGGAAGAACACAAATGTCGTCAAAATTCACGTCGCTTATCTTTTAATTGAATGGCTTGTCATCTGCGGGG
>JAAEUE010000259.1 GCA_024227565.1 Alphaproteobacteria bacterium | reverse complement strand
TAGTAGCGGCCCGTCCGGCGCCACTTGCGCTTCCAGTGGCGGCAAGGGTTGCGGTAGTAGCCGTGGCCACCGCCATAAAAGGTGGCGCCAAAGCCGCCATGTCCGCCACCGAAGTAGAAGCTGCCAGCTTGTGCGGTTGTGGTGGTGCCCGACAGGGCGGCTACGGTGATTGCTGCTGCGGCGGTGATGCCGAGGATGGTTTTCTTGAACATTGATTTCTTCCCTTAAATGTGAACCGAGCCCCCTTGGCCCGTGTTTGTTGATGCCGGTTATAGGCAGGCGCCCCTGAACCAAATCTGAGGGCACAATTCACCTGGCGTTCATGAAAACGTGAAGGGGCGTGAGGCGGTTGTCAGTCCGGCCCAGTCATGCCACTCTGAGTTTAGCCCCCGGCGCGCGCACGACCGCTGGCGGCCGGGCACAAAAGCCGCTGGAAGAACCATGGAAGCCTTCTCCGCCGGCAAAAACACCAACGGGAGGATTTGCAATGCGAAAACTAGCCGGACTATTGCTGGGAGCGATTATCGCCATCTCCAGCACGGCCATGGCCTGGGCGGCCGACACCGTGAAGATTGCCTTTATTGACCCGCTGTCGGGTCCCTTCGCGGCCACTGGCGAGCAGGGGCTGGCGCACTACCGGTTTGCCGTAGACGAACTGGTGAACAAGAACGGCGGCGTGCTCGGCGGCAAGAAGCTTGAGATCGTGCCGTTTGACAACAAGATCAGCGCAAAGGAATCTCTGATCCAGCTGAAAGTGGCCATCGACCAAGGCATTCGGTTTATTGCCCAAGGCAACTCTTCCGGAGTGGCCAACGCCCTGACCGAGGCGATCAAGAAGCATAACAAGCGCAACCCGGACAAACGGGTCTTGTTTATGAACTATTCCGCCGTTGACCCGGCGCTCACCAACGCCAAGTGCAATTTCTGGCACTTTCGCTTTGATGCCAATGCAGACATCAAGATGGATGCGCTCACGGACATCATTGCCAAGAAGGACGACATCAAGAAAATCTATCTGATCGGCCAGGACTATTCCTTCGGCAAGGCGGTTGCTGCGGCCGCGGTCAAATATATTGGCGCCAAGCGGCCTGATATCGAGATTGTCGGCAACGAGTTGCACCCCATCGGCAAGGTGAAGGATTTTACCCCCTACGCCCGCAAGATCATGGCGTCCGGCGCGGATGCCATCATCACCGGCAACTGGGGCTCCGACATGGTGGGCCTTGGCAAATCCGTGTTGGCTTCAGGCTTCAAAAAGCCGATCTACACCTACTATGCCGCGTCTACCGGCATCACCAAAACCTTCGGCGCCGACGGCAAAGGTCCCCTGAAGCTGGTGCAAGAGGGCATGATCAACCCGCCGGCCTCCGAACGGGCCGCCGCCTATATGAAGGCCTTCAAGGCGAAACATCCCAATAAGGACATGGGCCAGCCGCGGATCGCCAATGTGGTGGAAATGCTTGCCAAGGCGATCGACAAGGTCGGCAACGCCACAGACATGGTGGCTGTGGCCAAGGCGCTGGAGGGCATGGAGCACGAGGGTATTTTCGGCTCGAAAATCGTCATGCGTGCCAAAGACCATCAGGCCATCCAGGATGTGCACATTCTGGCCCACACCGACGAGGACATCACCTTTGATCTGGATAATTCCGGCTTTGGGCTGAAGGTGGAAAGCACGGTGAAGATGGCCGCTGCCGACAGTGCCACCACCTGCAAGATGAAGCGGCCCTGAGGAGGCAGCAGGGTGTGTCCGGAGTGTTCGCATGCAGCCCTCGGGCTTGACCCGAGGGCCCAAGCCTCACGAAAATCCGGGCGTTAAGTGCTGGGTCCTCGGCTCAAGGCCGAGGACGGCAGTAAGAGTCAAATATGCGGGTTGAGCCTATTTGCCATCGGCACGCATGAGCTGAATTAGAAGAGGGCGCCGGTGTCGCTTGTCCTGGTCAATTTGCTCGACGGTCTGGTGACCGGCCTGTTGCTGTTCATGCTGTGCAGCGGGCTCACCTTGATCTTCTCCATGATGGGCGTGCTCAACTTTGCCCATGCCAGCTTCTTTATGCTGGGGGCCTATTTCGCCTATCAGATCAGCACCTATGTGGGCTTTTGGCCTGGGCTATTGATCGCGCCCGTTGTTGTGGGTGTGGCTGGAGCGCTGGTGGAGCGATATGGATTGCGGCGCGTGCACAAGCACGGCCATGTGCCTGAGCTGATCTTCACGTTCGGGCTTGCCCTGTTGATCGAAGAGGTGGTGCAGTTCTTCTGGGGCAAAAGCCAGATGGCGTTCGAAGAGCCGGAGATCTTGAAGTTCGCCGCCTTCTCCATCGCGGGCAACGCCTTTCCGGCCTACAAGGTTTTCATGATCTTCGTTGCGGTGGGGATCTTCCTGGCCTTGCTCTACATCCTCACCAAGACCCGGGTGGGTATGATCATCCAGGCCGCGCTGTCGTATCCTGAAACCGTTCAGAACCTCGGGCACAATGTGCCGCTGGTGTTCATGGGTGTGTTTGGCGTGGGCACGGCGTTGGCCGGCCTCGCCGGGGTCATGGCCGGGCCGGTGCTGGGCACGTTTCCCGGCATGGCCGTGGTGCTTGGGTCAATCGTTTTCGTCACCATTGTGGTGGGCGGACTGGGGTCCTTATGGGGCGCGCTTGCGGCCTCGTTGTTGATTGGATGGCTGCAAACCTTTGCGGCCTCCTACAATGTGACCATGAAGGACGTGCTCACCAGCGTGGGCCTTTCTGAACCCGCTGACCTTGCCACCAGCGCATTGCGGGATCTGTGGACGCTCACCTTGCCCCAGATCGGGCCGATATTGCCGTATCTGCTGATGGTGCTCGTTTTGGCGTTCCGGCCCCAGGGATTGTTCGGGAAGCGAGAAACATGAGCCTGGCCGGTGAGACTAATGCGTCGGCGCAGGCCGGCGCAAACAGCGTGAACTGGCTGCGTCTTCTGCCTTGGGGCCTTGCAGTGGTCCTCTTGGCAATTCTTCCGTTCGTGTTCGGTTCGGGAGCCGGGCTCACGGTGCTGAACCAAATGGCCATCACCATAATCTTCGCGCTGGCCTACAACATGCTGCTCGGCCAAGGCGGCATGCTGTCGTTTGGCCATGCTGTTTACATGGGTCTTGGCGGCTTCTTCTGCGTGCATCTGATGAACCGGGTGGAGTTCGATGGTCTGTGGCTTCCGTTGCCGCTTCTGCCGCTTTTTGGCGGATTGTTCGGGTTGCTGTTTGCCGTGATTGTGGGCTCGTTCTCGACCCGGCGGGCCGGGACGGTCTTTGCCATGATCTCGCTTGGGGTGGGCGAGCTGATTGCGGCTTGCTCGATCATCATCGTGGCCTTCTTTGGCGGAGAGGAAGGGGTGAGCGCCGACCGGACCATGGGGCCGGCGCTGCTTGGCATCGACTTTTCCTCGCAAAAGGAAGTCTACTATCTCAGCGCCTGCTGGCTGTTGATCTCAGCTGCCGCCATGTATCTCTACTCACGCACACCAGTGGGGCGCATGGCCAATGCGGTGCGCGACAATGAAGAGCGGGCGGAGTTTCTGGGCTATTCCCAGCGCAAGGTGCGTTTCATGTCGTTCTGCGCGTCGGGCTTTTTCGCCGGCATTGCCGGGGCCCTGTTTGCCATCAACTTTGAGATCCTGACCGAGGAGAACCTCAATCTTGCCACCTCCGGTTCGGTGTTGCTGATCACCTTCCTCGGCGGTGTCGGGTTTTTTGTGGGACCCATCATTGGTGCCATTGTCTTCACCTTGCTGCAGACGGTGCTGAGCCTCTTCACCGAGATTTGGCAGCTTTATCTGGGCATCCTTTTTGTGATGACGGTGATGTTCTTTCCGTTTGGCCTGACCGGCCTGATCGCCATTCACTTCCGGCCCTATCAGCTTGGGAAACTTGGCACGCTGATCATACCCTATGCCTTGATTGCCGGCCCGGCGCTCGGCTTTGCCCTGGGCAGTGCTTGTGTCATGGAAATCTTGTTCCACGCCCGTCATGCAGCCCTTGGCGATGAGACGATGACGCTGCTGGGCGTCAGCTTCAATTCCCACAGCCCGGCGCCGCTTTTGCTGGCGGTCGCGGTGGCCGGCCTTTCGGTGTGGGCATTGCGAAAACTTCTGCCGGCGTTCAAGGACGCCTGGGATGAGGCCAACCATGCCGGGGATGCCTCATGAGCGCGGCGGCCATTGAGCTTGAGGGCATGTGCAAGAGCTTCGGGCGGGTGGAGATCATCCGCAATGTGAGCTTGTCGATCACCAAGGGCGAGCGCCACGCGATTATCGGGCCGAACGGGGCGGGCAAGTCCACCATGTTCAATCTGATCACCGGAAAATATCACCCCACAAGCGGCACGGTGCGCCTGCATGGCGAGGTGGTGGACCAGCTCAAGCCTTACGAGATCAACCGGCGGGGTCTCAGCCGCAGCTTCCAGATCACCAACATCTTTGCCAAAATGACGGTGTTCGAAAACATCCGCTGCGGCTTGCTCTGGTCGATGAACTACAAATACTCGTTCTGGCATCTGGTGGACCGCCAGCCTGGCCTGACCGCGCGGGCACACGAGATCCTTGAGCAGATCAATATGGCGGACAAGCACGCAACGCTCGCCGGCGTGCTCACCTATGCCGAACAGAGGGCGCTTGAAATCGGCATCACCATAGCCGGCGGTGCCGACATCATCATGCTGGATGAGCCCACCGCGGGCATGAGCGCATCGGAAACCGAATACATTGTGGAGTTGATCCGCAAGGTGACCGAGAACAAGACCCTGGTGGTGGTGGAGCACGACATGGGCGTGGTGTTCGATCTGGCCGACCGCATCTCGGTGCTGGTCTATGGGGAGATCATTGCTTCAGACACGCCGCAAAATGTGCGGGCCAATCCGGCGGTGCAAGAGGCCTATCTGGGCACCGTTCTGGAGGGCGCAGACTAAAGATGCTGAACGTCTCCGATCTCCATGCCTATTACGGCAAGAGCCACATTCTGCAAGGGGTGAGCCTCACTGTGGGCGAGGGCGAGATTGTCGCCCTTTTGGGGCGCAACGGGGTGGGGCGGTCCACCACCTGCAAGGCGATCATGGGCGAAGTGCCGCCATCTGGATCCATCTTGTTTAAAGGCACCGAGATGGTGGGCAGGAAGCCGTTTGAAATCGCTCAAGCCGGCATTGGCTATGTGCCGGAGAACCGGGATATCTTTCCGGGCCTCACCACCCGGCAGAACCTGCTGTTGGGCCTCAAGCCCGGGCAAAGGCAAGCCGACAGCCGCTGGTCTCTGGAGGATATGTTCGATCTGTTCTCGAACCTGAAGGAAAGGGCCGACGTCGAGGCTTCGGTGCTCTCAGGCGGGGAGAAACAGATGCTCACCATATGCCGAACATTGATGGGCGATCCTTCGGTGATCATGATTGACGAGCCGACCGAAGGTCTCGCACCCAAGGTCGTGCATCAGGTGGCCGAATTGTTGGAACAGATCGCAGCGCGCGGGGTTTCCATTCTGCTGGTGGAGCAAAAGCTCACCATTGCCATGAAGATTTCCAAGCGGGTTTATGTGATGGGCCACGGGCAGATTGTGTTTGAAGGCGCGCCGGGAGAACTTCAGGATGATGACGACGTGCGCAAGCAGTGGCTTGAGGTGTAGGGTCTCGTCCTTGCGGGGCCGTTGCTCGTCCGCAGCTGCTCGCCCTTGCGCTTCTGCTCGCGCCCGCTTGCCCCGGCGCGACTGCTCGTCCTGGCGCGACTGCTCGCCCTGGCGCGACTGCTCGCCCTGGCGCGACTGCTCCTCCTTCCGCGCCCCTGCGGAAGCAGGGGCCCATAGCTCTGGGCGTGCTGTTGGCACCGAGGTGTGGATCCCTGCTTTCGCAGGGATGCGGGATGTGGGGATTCTAGGGGCGGGGCTCCGGGATTGCCGGAGGCAAGGATGCGGGGAAGATAGGCATGGTGCTGCGAGCGTGAAGAACGTGTGGTGCTGAGAACGTGAGGAAGAAACAAATGCGCGGCTTGATGATGGAAGATCAATTGCTGGTCAGTGATCTGATCGAGCATGCAGCCCTGAACCATGGCTTTCAGGAAATCGTCAGCCGGACGGTTGAAGGCCCTATCCATCGCTACACCTATGCCGATGCCCTGAAGCGCATGAAAAAGTTGGCCAATGGCCTGGAGCGAATGGGCGTGAAGCTGGGCGACCGGCTGGCCACGTTCGCCTGGAACGGCTACCGGCACTTTGAGCTCTATTACGGCATCTCCGGCAGCGGTGCGGTGTGCCACACCATCAATCCGAGGCTGTTTGCAGACCAGATCGTCTATATCGTGAACCACGCGAATGACCGGTTTGTCTTTCTCGATCTCACCTTTGTGCCGCTCCTGGAATCGCTGACCGATCAGCTGCCGAATGTTGAAGGCTACATCATCCTCACCGATGCGGCCCACGTGCCGGAGACCAGCCTGCCCAACGCCATGTGTTATGAGGACCTCATCGCGCCGGAATCCGAGACCTTCGCGTGGCCGGTGTTCGATGAGAACACGGCGTCTTCCATGTGCTACACATCTGGCACCACGGGCAATCCCAAGGGGGTTGTCTACAGTCACCGCTCAACCTTGCTGCACACGTTCTTTCAGTGTGGTGGCGAGAGCTTTGAGATGAGCAGCAAGGCTGTTGTTCTGCCCGCCGTGCCCATGTTCCATGCAAATGCCTGGGGCCTGCCCTATGCGGTGTGCATGGTGGGGGCCAAGCTGGTGTTTCCGGGTGCGGCCTACGATGGGGCCTCGGTCTGGGAGCTGTTGGACAGCGAGAAGGTGACGTTTGCCGCAGGTGTGCCGACCATCTGGATGATGTTGCTGGAGTATGTGCGCCAATCGGGCAAACGGTTTGACCATCTGACGCAAACCGGCATTGGCGGCTCGGCCGTGCCGCTGGCCATGGTGGAGGCGTTTGAAGATGAGTTCAATGTGCAGGTGTTCCACGCCTGGGGCATGACCGAAACCAGCCCGGTGGGCACCACAGGCGCGTTCAACTGCAAGGTTCATGAGATGCCGCTGGAACGCCGGCGCACCTATCAGATCAAACAGGGCCGCTCGGTTTTTGGCGTGAAGCTGAAGATCGTGGGTGATGCCGGGGAAACTCTGCCGCGAGATGGGGAGACGTTCGGCGAGCTTGCGGTTAAAGGGCCTTGGATCGTTGGCAGCTACCATGACAACGATGAGGCCAATAAGAGCCAGTTTACCCGCGATGGCTGGTTCCTCACCGGTGACATCGCCACCTTGGACGAGTTTGGCTACATGACCATTGTGGACCGCGCCAAGGATGTCATCAAATCAGGCGGCGAATGGATCAGCTCCATCAATCTGGAAAATGCAGCGGTGGGGCATCCGGCCGTGGTTGAGGCGGCGGTGATCGGCATTGCTCATCCCAAATGGGACGAGCGGCCCCTGTTAGTGGTGGTCAAATCGGAAGGGGCTGAGGTGAGCGAGGCTGATGTGCTTGGGTTTCTGGAGGGCAAGATCGCCAAATGGTGGATGCCCGATGCGGTGGAGTTTGTAGAGGAACTGCCCCACACGGCCACCGGCAAGATTGCCAAGCTGAAACTGCGGGAGATCTTCAAGGATTATGTGTTGCCCACGACGGCCGCTTCCGGGGGGTGAGAGCGGCTGTTTCACTAAGCTTTTTCTGCGAACCAATTCATATATACTGCCCGCGAAATCTAAGGAGGAATGTGCATGTCTGTGCTGACACAAGAGCAAAAGGATCAGTTCTGGCGGGATGGTGTTTTGACCGTCGAAGATGCGGTGACGGCCAGCGAGCTGACGAGATTGCGGGAAGTGTTTGCCGGTTGGGTGGACGAGAGCCGCAAACACGACACCGACTACGGAGAAACCCTCGACGGGCGCGCGCGTTTTGATCTGGAGCCAGGGCACACGGCCATGTCTCCGGCCTTGCGCCGGGTGCAGTCGCCAGAGGAGGTCTCAGAGGTTTATGCCAATGTGATGCGCAATGCCGGCACTGTTGATTTTGCGGCAGACCTGGTTGGCCCGGCCATCAGGTTTCACCATGGCAAGGTCAATTCCAAATTGCCCGGGGCGGCCACGAAGGTGAAGTTTCACCAGGACTTCCCGTTCCAGCCCATGACGAATGACGACATGATCACCGCGCTTTTGTTTGTGGACGATGTGACGCTGGAAAACGGTCCGCTGGAAGTGGTGCCGGGCACCCATAAGGGCCCGCTCTACAAGCTCTGGCACAATGGGGTGTTCACCGGTGCCGTGGCGGATGACGTTGTCGATGAGCATAAAGACAAGATCATCAAATGCACCGGCAAGGCGGGAACGGTTTGCCTGATGCATGCCAGCGTGTTGCATGGGTCAGCACCCAATCTGTCCGATGTGCCGCGCACGCTCTACATCGCGACCTACTACGCGGAGGATGCCATTGAGCTTAGTGAAAACCATCTGCCCAGCACTTTGACCCACGAGCTGGTGCGCGGTGAGCCATCCGGCCGGGTGCGGTGTTCCTCGTATGACATGCTGTTGCCGGAGAAACCGGGTGACACTTCGTTTTTTGCACAACAGGCGGCAGCGGCTGGCTAACCTCCGACACGCCGAGCCTCTCTGCCAGACCACAGCCTAAGGAAATCGCAAGCCATGATGATGGAACTGAGTGCCGACGAGAGTGCCTTTCGCGATGCGGTGCGGGTGTTTGTTGCGGGCAACCTGCCGGCGGCGCTGCGCCAGAAGGTGGAGAGGGCCCAGCACCTGGGCCGGGAGGATTTTCTGGCATGGCACAAGATCCTCCATGCCAAGGGCTGGATTGCGCCAGGCTGGCCGGTGGAACATGGCGGCACCGGGTGGTCGCCCATGCAGCGGCACATCTTTGACGACGAGCTTGCCACGGCGTGCGCCCCGCAGATCATGCCGTTCGGTTTGTCCATGGTGGGCCCGGTGATCATGAACTTCGGCAACGATGCCCAGAAGGCGCATTATCTGCCGCGCATTCTGAGCGGGGAAGACTGGTGGTGCCAAGGCTATTCGGAGCCCGGCGCCGGCTCTGATCTGGCCTCGCTCAAGACCAAGGCTGTGCGCGACGGTGATCACTACGTGGTGGATGGCGCCAAGACCTGGACCACCTATGCCCAGTTTGCCGACATGATGTTCTGCCTGGTGCGCACGTCGTCTGAGGGCAAGCGCCAGGAAGGCATCTCGTTCCTGCTCATGGACATGAAGTCTGACGGCATCACCGTGAAACCCATCCGCACCATGGATGGGGGGCAAGAGATCAATGAAGTGTTCCTGGACAATGTGCGCGTGCCCGCAGAGAACCTGATCGGTGAGGAAGGCAAGGGCTGGACCTATGCCAAGTTTCTGTTGGGCTATGAGCGCACCGGCATGGCCACCATTGGTCGTTCCAGGCGCCAGCTTAAGGAAGTGCGCAAGATCGCGGCGTCTGAACCGTTGGGCGAGGGGACCCTTTCTGACGACCCCAAGTTCCGCGAAAAGGCTGCGGCCATCGAGATCGACTTGTTGGCGCTGGAATCTTTGGTGCTGCAGGTTCTGGCCGAGCAGAGCGCTGGCGCCAATCCGGGTCCGGAAAGCTCGTTCCTGAAGATCAAAGGCACCGAGATCCAGCAGGCCCTGTCGGAGCTTCTGCTCGAAGCGGTGGGCAACTATGCCCATCCGTTTGTGCCCGAAGCCTTGGAACATGGCTGGAATGAAGAGCCCATCGGCCCGGCCTATGCGGCGGCGGCCGCGCCCCATTATTTCAACTACCGCAAGACCTCGATCTATGGCGGAACCAACGAGATCCAGAAGAACATTGTCGCCAAGATGATCCTTGGCCTCTGAGCGGACCTTTTATTCATGGACATAATGTTGAGTGACGAACAGCGCCTTCTGAAAGAGAGCGTGGAGCGCTTCATTGCTGGTGAGTACGGCTTTGAGCAGCGCAAGAGCTGGGTGGAAGGTGGCGCCGGATATTCGCCGGAGAACTGGGCCACATTTGCCGAACTGGGCTGGCTGGCCCTGCCGCTGCCCGAAGACCATGGCGGACTTGGTGGAACACTGGGCGACGTGGCCGTTCTGATGGAAGGCTTTGGCCGCGGACTGGTGGTTGAGCCCTACCTGGCCACGGTGTTGTTGGGGGCGCAGATTATTGCCGATGCCGGAACCGATGCGCAGAAGGTAGATATCTTGCCTCGGGTGGCCGAAGGCCAAATGAAGCTGGCTTTCGCCCACACCGAACGCCAGTCGCGTTACGATTTGACAGACGTTAAGACCGAGGCGAAGGCAGGTTCGGGCGGGTTCACGCTCAACGGGCAAAAGAGCATCGTGTTCGGTGCGCCTGATGCAGACCTGCTGGTGGTGAGCGCACGCACCGATGGTGGCCAGCGGTCAGCCGAGGGCCTGTCGCTGTTTTGCGTGGCGCCCGATGCGGCGGGGCTAACGGTTCGGGCCTATGGCACCCAGGATGATCACCGGGCCGCTGATCTGACATTGGAAAATGTGGAGGTTGACGCCTCAGCGCTCATCGGATCAGCCGGCGAGGCCTTTCCCACCATCTCGAAAACCGTGCAGCGGGCAATGATCGCCCTTGGTGCCGAAGCGGTGGGGGCAATGGACGTACTCAATGAGCTGACCTTCGAATACCTGAAAACCCGCAAACAGTTCGGCGCCCCCATTGGCGCCTTTCAAAGCCTGCAGCACCGGGCCGCTGAAATGCTGATGGCGCATAAGCTGTCTCGCGCCATGGTGTTCCGCATGGCCAAGGCCAGCGCCGATGACGAGGCCTTGGCGCAAGCTGCCAGCGCCACCAAAGTTCAGATTGGCCAGGCCGGAAAGTTTGTCGGCCAACAGGCCATTCAGCTTCATGGCGGCATCGGTATGACCCATGAATATGCGGCTGGGCACTACTTCAAGCGGCTGACCATGATCGATGCCCTGTTCGGCACGACCGATCACCATCTCAGCAGCTATGCCACTTCTTCATTTATTTCCTCATAGGAAATTTTTATTCCCTGTGTTGACGGCAAAGCTCAATGATGCCAAGGTCTTTTGAACCTTTATTTCGGAGCCGGATATGTGCGGAATTGTTGGGCTGTTTTTAAAGAACAAAGAGCTTGAACCTGATCTGGGGCGGCTAACCGCCCTGATGCTGAAGGAAATGCGTGACCGGGGCCCGGACTCGGCAGGCTTTGCGGTGTATGGCGATGAAGCCGAAGGCACCAAAATCACCCTCCTCTCCAAGACCGACGAGACCGACTGGAATGCGCTTGCCAAGGCCTTGAGTAAGGCCACGGGCGAAGACGTTGATGTGAAGACCGTGGGCAACCATGCGCTCTTCACCACCCCGGCTGAGGGTCTTGGCGCCCGGCGCTGGATCATCGACAACGCGCCGGATGTGACGGTTCTGGCCGCGGGCAAATCCATCGAGCTCTATAAAGGCATCGGCGATCCTGATGCGGTGATCGAGGACTATGCCTTGGCCAAGCGCACCGGCACTCACGCGATTGGGCACACGCGCATGGCCACCGAAAGCGCCATCACCACGGCCGGCTCGCACCCGTTCTCCACGGGCGAAGACACGTGCCTGGTGCACAATGGCTCGCTCTCCAACCACAACCGGCTGCGCGACAACCTGCGCCGCTATGGAGAGAGCTTCCAGACCGAGAACGACACCGAGGTGGCCGCCGGTTATCTCTCCTGGCGGGTGCGCGAAGGCGACACGTTGGATGAAGCATTGACCCGGGGCCTGAAGGATCTGGACGGCTTCTACACATTTGCCGTTGGCGTGCGGAACGGTTTTGCCGTGCTGCGCGACCCGATTGCCTGCAAGCCGGCAGTGATTGCGGAAAATGATGACTGGGTGGCCATGTCGTCTGAATTCCGTGCCATTGCACAGTTGCCGGATGCCCGCCAGGCCAACATCTGGGAGCCGGAACCTTCCACTATCTATGCCTGGAGCCACAATTGATGGCCGCGAACACATCGTTTGATCTCGAGGAGATCACGGTCCGCCAGGCCAACCAGGCCCTGCAGGAAGCCGACGCGGGCAGTTTCACCGTTGCCAACCCGAAGGGCGTGCATGCCTTGGTGTGCGGCCTGGATGCCCCGCTTGAGGTCTCGATTGACGGTCACGTGGGCTATTACTGTGCCGGCATGAACAAGCAGGCCGAGGTCAACGTGGACGGCAATGCCGGCACCGGCCTGGCTGAGAACATGATGTCCGGCAAGGTGCATGTGACCGGCAATGCCAGCCAGTCTGCCGCGGCCACGGCCCATGGCGGCCTGCTGGTGATCGACGGCAATGCCTCAGCGCGCTGCGGCATCTCGCTTAAGGGCGCCGACATTGTGGTGAAGGGCAATGTGGGCCACATGAGCGCGTTCATGGCGCAGACCGGTAACCTGGTGGTGCTGGGCGATGCAGGCGATGCGCTTGGCGATTCCATCTATGAGGTGCGGCTTTATGTGCGCGGCAAGGTGGCGAGCCTGGGCGCGGACTGCATCGAAAAAGACATGAAGCAAGAGCACCATGACCAGCTTCGCGCTCTGCTTGATGCAGCTGGCTGTGAGGGCGTGGAGACCTCTGAGTTCAAACGCTACGGCTCAGCCCGCAAGCTCTATAGTTTCAACGTCGACAATGTCGATGCCTACTAATTCTACGCCGGCAAGGTAAGCAAGATGAGCAATGAAGATTGGGGTTTGCGCGAGAGCTACACCTTCGACAGAAACACCATTCACGAGATCCAGCGGGCGGCCAACACGGGCCTCTACCGGATCCGCGGTTGGGGCGCCAAGCGGCCGCTGCCGACCTTCGACGATCTGGTGTTCCTGGGCGCATCAGCCTCGCGCTATCCGCTGGAAGGCTACCGGGAAAGCTGCAACACCGCGGTGACCCTTGGCACGCGCTACGCCAAGAAGCCGATCGAGTTGAAGATCCCCATCACCATTGCCGGCATGAGCTTCGGCTCGCTCTCTGCCAACGCCAAAGAGGCACTTGGGCGCGGCGCCAGTGAAGTGGGCACATCGACCACCACGGGTGATGGCGGCATGACCCAGGAAGAGCGCGGGCACTCCAGCCAGCTGGTTTATCAATATCTGCCCTCACGTTATGGCATGAACCCGGACGATTTGCGTAAAGCCGATGCCATCGAAATTGTGGTGGGCCAGGGCGCCAAGCCCGGCGGCGGCGGCATGTTGCTGGGCCAGAAGATCACCGAGCGCGTTGCTGAAATGCGCAACCTGCCCGAAGGCATCGACCAGCGTTCAGCCTGCCGGCATCCGGACTGGACCGGCCCGGATGATCTGGAGATCAAGATACAGGAGCTGCGCGAAATCACCGCTTGGGAAAAACCTATCTATGTGAAGGTAGGGGCTGCACGCCCGTTCTATGACACCACGCTGGCGGTGAAAGCCGGCGCCGATGTGGTGGTGGTCGACGGCATGCAAGGCGGCACGGCGGCAACGCAAGATGTGTTCATCGAGCATGTGGGCATCCCCACGCTGGCAGCCGTTCGTGAAGCGGTTCGGGCGCTGCAGGAAATCGACATGCACCGCAAGGTGCAGCTGGTGGTTGCCGGCGGCATCCGGTCCGGCGCCGATGTGGCCAAGGCACTCGCCATGGGCGCCGATGCGGTGTCCATCGGCACGGCGGCGTTGATCGCTATTGGCGATAACGACCCTGAGTATGAGGACGACTACCGCAAGATCGGTTCTGCGGCGGGTTTCTATGAAGATTTCCAGGCCGGCAACGACCCGGCCGGCATCACCACGCAAGACCCTGAGTTGGCCAAACGGCTGGACCCGGTGAAGGGTGGACACCGGCTCGCCAACTACCTGCGGGTGCTTACGCTTGAGGCGCAAACCCTGGCGCGGGCCAACGGCAAATCGGATGTGCGCAGCCTGGAGCCGGAAGACATGGCGGCCCTCACGATTGAGGCTGCGGCCATGGCCGGCGTGCCGCTTGCAGGAACAGGCTGGATTCCAGGACAAAATGGCTGAATAATCAGCAGCAATGACAACCAACCAATAATGTTTTGAGGAGGAATAGGGGATGGCGGTAAATCTGGAGCAGGAAGCCAAGGCCCGGGGCATCAAGTATTTTCTGATTTCGTTCGTCGATCTGTTCG
Organism: Alphaproteobacteria bacterium; assembly: GCA_024227565.1. Taxonomy (GTDB): domain Bacteria; phylum Pseudomonadota; class Alphaproteobacteria; order Rhizobiales; family CAJQND01; genus JAAEUE01. The sequence continues at coordinate 47,480 of JAAEUE010000259.1, read as the reverse complement.
GCGTGATGCGGGCCAAACTGGTACCGGCACGGGCCATTGGCGGCATGGCTGAAGAGGGCGCCGGCTTTGCTGGTTTTGCCTCCTGGCTCGATATGTCCCCGGCAGATGGCGACATGTTTGCCATCCCTGATCCTGACAGCTTGATCCAACTGCCCTGGAAACCCGATGTTGGCTGGTTGGCCGCCGATCCCTGGCTTGATGGCAAGCCGGTTGAGCATGCGCCCCGCAATGTGCTGAAGCGCTTGCTGGCTGAGGCGGAAGCCGATGGGCAGTATCTCAAACACGGCGTGGAGTGCGAATTCCACATTACCAGCCCGGACGGCAAAGAGCTTGCCGATGCCATGGATACGCAGTCCAAACCTTGTTACGACCAGCATGCCCTGATGCGCCGTTATGACGTGATCACGGAGATCTGCGATGTGATGCTGGAGCTTGGCTGGGGGCCCTACCAGAACGACCACGAGGACGCCAACGGCCAGTTTGAAATGAACTGGGACTACAACGACGCTCTGCTCACGGCAGACCGTCATTCCTTCTTCAAGTTCATGACCCGCACCATTGCGGAAAACCACGGGTTGCGCGCGACCTTCATGCCCAAGCCGTTCACCAACCTCACCGGCAATGGCTGCCACGCCCACGTTTCCCTGTGGGACAAGGCAGGCAAGGTCAACCATTTCCATGACCCGAAAGGCGAGCTTGGCATTTCCGATCTGGGCTATCACTTCCTGGGCGGCATTATGCATTCGGCCATGTCCATGACAGCCATCACCAACCCAACAGTGAACTCCTACAAGCGTCTCAATGCACCGGTGACGTCGTCTGGTGCCACCTGGTCGCCGAACACGGTGACCTATGGCGGCAACAACCGCACCCACATGGTGCGCATTCCTGATGAAGGCCGCTTTGAAGTGCGCTTGGCAGACGGTGCGGTGAACCCTTACCTGATGCCCGCCGTTCTGTTGGCCGCCGGGCGCGACGGCATGAAGAACAAGCGCGATCCGGGCAAGCGGGTAGACATCAACATGTACACCGAAGGCCACAAGGTGCGCGGTGCCAAGAAACTTCCGCTCAACATGCTGGATGCCTTGCGCGAGATGCAGAAGTCGGCGGTTATCAAGGATTCACTCGGCGAAGAGTTCATGACCGCCTACCAGAAACTGCGCGGCACCCAGTGGCTCGACTTCACCCACCACCTGACCGAGTGGGAGCGGGAGAACACGCTCGATTGCTAGCGCGCGCTCGTTCCATGTCGTCCTCGGGCTTGACCCGAGGACCCCGGCGCAACACTCAGTTTCTCTCGCCTTGGGCCCTCGGCTCAAGGCCGAGGGCGACAGTGCGGGGTTGGTACTTGAGATTTTTTCTCTTGCCTTCAAAGAGCAGAAAACATCCCCTGTCTGGACAGTGTGACCCGGACAGGTGAGGTGACGTGATGCAGCCATTAGACATGTCTCAGATTATCGATCTGGACCGTTACCCGTTCCATCAGCCTGAAAGCCAGCGCCTGAAAAGCCTTATGGCGCGGGGCAAATCGGCTTTGGAGCGCGAGGCGCTGTTCAGCCTGGAAGGCTTCCTGCGGCCTGAGGTCATTGGGTCCATGGCCAAGGAACTGGCTCAGCTGGTGCCCAGGGCCACGCGCTATGAAGCCCGGCGCGTTGCCTATCTGGAACGCGAACCCGCCTTTGGCGAGAACCATCCACACAACCAAGAGCATGCCTGCAGCTATCACCAGATTCTGAACTATCAGATCGCCAACGATTCGCGCTTGCGCCAGATCTACTATTGGCAGCCTTTGACGGATTTTCTCGGAAAACTGTGCGGCTATGACAGTTTCTTTCGCAGCGACTGCCCCCACCTTGCTCTCACCGCCAAGGTGGCGGGCCACGGCGACACGGATGGCTGGCACTATGACACCAACGATGTGGTTTTCTCGCTGCTGCTCCAGGCGCCGGAGGCGGGCGGTGAGTTTGAATATGCGCCCCACGTGCGCAGCGAGACCGATGAACGCTATGATGCGGTGGAGGCTGTTCTGGCCGACCCGGATCGCCTTGCAGCGCGCCCGCCCATGGCGGTCGGCAATCTCACGGTGTTCAAGGGCGATCTTTCCTTGCACCGGGTTACGCCGGTGGAGGGCGCGCGCCGGCGCATTGTGGCGCTCTTCTCCTATGACCGTCAGCCGGGCATGACCTTTGCGCAAGGCTATATTGAGGAGCTGCAAAGCCGCCTGCCGGATCAGGCCGCCAAGGCGGGGTGATCCAGCGCGCCGCAGGGTGTGGTCGTTGTGTGAATTGGACATCTATTTCCTCATATTGTTTGGGCTGAACGGATTTGGTGAACTCGCCGGCAAGATGCTGTGTCCTTGAAGGGCCTGCCTGCCTTATGAGCCTGATCTTGAGAATTGTGTTCGATGTCATCCTGGGCACGTTTCCCGTGACCACGTTCACAACCGTGATTGGCGCAGGAGTGGCCGGACACAATCTTGGCCCGGCGCCGGGGATCGTCTGTGGCCTTTTGGTCTTGATTGCGGGCGGTGTCCTTGAGGGCCGAGTGAGTGGCTGGGACTGGACCGAAGGGCGGAATATTGTGCTGGGAACAGCCTGGTTCGTGTTCGTTATGGCGCTCGTTGCTCTGCTCGTTATCCCGATATGCTAGGGAACCTTGCGAACACACGGCTGCGTTTGACCGGCGACAAGTTGCCCGCCTAAAGCCGCGGGTCTTCACCTCGATCAAAAACTTGCAGCGAAGCTGGCCCTCGTGCTGGGCCGGGAAACATAGGGTTGGGGGGAGGTGGTTAGGGCACTGTCTGGGTGCCTAATTGTGTTAGCGTGGTAAGTTATAGGCGAACCAGCGTGACGCTGTCAAGCAAAAAATCACACATTTTGTGAAAAATCTCATTATAATATATATTTCAACACGTTGCAACGGCCCCACACGGAATGGGAACGCCACTAATAGACTTGTTTCGAGATTCTGTACATTTTTTGCGGCCTGTCAGGCTACAAGCTTGGTGGTTTCAGAATATGTCAGGCTCACCCGCCGAAGCGCCGAAGGCGGTTTCCAGAAAGTCGAAGTCGCAGCCCTTGTCGGCTTGCGAGATGTGCTGGGCGAACATCCAGCCATAGCCGCGTCCGGCTTTGGGGTCTGGCGGGGTCCACCCGGCACGGCGGGCTTCCAGTTCCTCCTCGCTCACCAACATGTTGAGGCTGCGGGCCGGCACGTCCACCTTCACGATGTCGCCGGTTTTGAGCAGCGCCAGGGGGCCGCCCACCGCAGCTTCCGGGGCGGCATGCAGAACGCAGGCGCCATAGCTGGTGCCGCTCATGCGGGCATCGGACAGGCGCAGCATGTCGCGCACCCCTTGTTTGAGGAGCTTCACCGGGATCGGCAGCATGCCCCATTCGGGCATGCCCGGCCCGCCAATGGGCCCGGCGCCCCGGAACACCAGAACATGGTCCGGCGTTACGTCCAGGTCCTCATCCTCCACCGCCGCCTTCATCTCCGGGTAGCTGTCGAACACCAGGGCAGGGCCTTCATGCTGCAGGAACTTCGGGTCGCAGGCGCACGGTTTGATCACCGCCCCGTCCGGCGCCAGGTTGCCGGTGAGCACGGCGAGCGAGCCTTCCGGATAGACCGGGTTGTCCGCACTGCGGATCACATCCTCGTTGAACGTTTTGGCGTCCTTGATGTTCGCGCCCAGGCTTGCGCCGTTGACGGTGAGGCAGTCGCCATCGAGCTCGCCCGCCATGTTGTTCATGAGCGCGCGCAAGCCGCCGGCATAGAAGAAATCCTCCATCAGATAGTCTTTGCCGCTGGGGCGGATGTTGGCGATGACCGGGATGGACCGGCCGGCCTGATCCAGATCGTCCAGCGAGATCTCAACGCCGGCGCGCCGGGCAATGGCGATGAGATGGATGACTGCGTTGGTGGAACAGCCGGTCGCCATGGCAACAGAGGTGGCGTTCTGAACCGCGGCGGGCGTGAGAATCTGGTCCGGTGTCAAATCCTCCCACACCATCTCAACGCAGCGCCGGCCGCAGTTTGCCGCCATGCGCATGTGGTTGGCGTCGGCGGCAGGGATGGAGCTGGCGCCCGGCAGGGTCAGGCCGAGGGCTTCGGCGATCGCCGTCATGGTGCTGGCGGTGCCCATGGTCATGCAGTGGCCGTACGAGCGGGCGATGCCGCCTTCCACGCCGGTCCATTCGTCGTCGCTGATGGTGCCGGCGCGCCGTTCATCCCAGAATTTCCAGGCATCGGATCCGCTGCCCAGGGTGTGGCCCGCCCAATTGCCGCGCAGCATGGGGCCGGCGGGCAGGAAGATGAAGGGCAGCCCGGCGCTGACGGCGCCCATCACCAGGCCCGGTGTGGTCTTGTCGCAACCGCCCATCAAAACGGCCCCATCCACCGGGTGCGAACGAATGAGCTCTTCGGCCTCCATGGCCAGCATGTTGCGGTAGAGCATGGTGGTGGGTTTGACGAAGTTCTCCGACAGGGAAAGTGCGGGCAGCTCGATGGGGAAGCCGCCGGCCTGATAGATCCCCTTCTTCACGTCCTCTGCCCTGAGGCGGAAATGAGCATGGCAGGGGTTGATGTCGGACCAGGTGTTGAGGATGGCGATGATGGGCTTGCCCTCCCAGTCATCGCGGCTGTAGCCCATTTGCATGGCGCGGGAGCGGTGGCCGAAGCTTCTCAGATCATCGGGCGCAAACCAGCGGGCGCTGCGCAGGGTGTCGGGGGATTTTGCGTTGGGCTTGTTTTTGGGCATGTGCCTTAGGAGGTGTGGTTGGTGGGGCCTCCAACCTTAGAGCATTGTTGCCGCCAGGTTCAAACGAAAGCCGCTATGCGGCGCCCGGCCAGGCGCAGGTTTGAACGCCGGTCGATCAAGCCGTTGCGGGGGTGATAGCCGCGGTCGATGTCCGCGTAGGTATCCACCTGGAGAGAGACGTTCTGCAAAGAGCCCAGCGCGCCGAGCGCCTGCTCAAGACGAGCGGCGATGATCTCATCGTCAAAGTTTGCGATGGCCGGATTGCGCGCTGCGAGTTTGATGATCGCCGCGATGTGCAGCCCGGTCGCTGCGCCCCATGCATCCAGCGCTGCCAGGCTGCCTGCCAGGTCGTCGTCCAAATTGATCTGGAAGGCCGCGCCTTTGACGGTGCCCTTGGGATCACAGCGCTTCAGGGCTGCTGCCACATTTTCCCGGTCATCCCATTTGAACCCGGGGCTGACGCTGTGGGCGAACTTCGAACCACTGGCCGGCTCATGCGCCGAGGAATGGAACTTGCCGAGATGAACCGGCAATGCGCCTGGCCCCTCAAAGGCCGCCAGATCGTCTGCAATGTCGGAGAGGTCGCTGGTGCCGGAGACGAACTCCACGCTGTCGATGAACGAAGCATTGTCCAGGCAGGCCTGCCACTGCTCGGCGCTGGGAACGCCGGCGGTGAAAAAGCTGAACCTGATGCCGGATGCGGCGAATTCATGCACCCGTTGCCCATAGTCGGGGTCGAGCAGATCTGCCAGTGGGACACGGACCCTGGAGATGCCCATTTGCCAGAGGCGCAGCAGGCAATAGTCGTCGCGGGCGCGTTTGCGGCCAAATTCTTCCATGGGCCCGTTATAGGGCAGGTCTGTTGAGCGGGCCCAGGCCTGGCGCATGTGAACGGTAAGCGGCACGCCGCCGGGCCGGGCCGGAACGGGATCCGGCGCACTCAGGGCTTCGCCTTCATCCAGGCCTTCGCCGTCGGTGGGGATGATCCTGAGCTTGTGACCATCACGGTACACATCGACCAGGGCATAGCTGAATTTGCCCGCATCATTGCGGCCAAACTCCGGTGCGGGATCAACCCGGTAGAGCTCGCTGTAGTCTTGGCGGATGAAACTGGTGGGCGGCAGGCAATAAAGCTGTGTGGCGTTGATCCGGTTGAAGAAGAACTGGTGGACGTGACCGGAAAAGACCGCCTCGATTTCGTGCCGGCGCACCAGATCCAACAGCCAGGCCCGGCTTGCGGCCTCGTAATTGTCGTAGTGCAGTGGCTCGCCTGGATGATCAATGAACGGCGGGTAGTGGGAGAACAGGAGGGTTCGCTTGCCGGGTTCGTTTGCCAGTTCTGTTTCAAGCCACCTTTTCTGCGCCGCCTCCAATGGGCTGCCCGATCCGGCGAGGGATGAGTTGATCACGATGATGCGCGTGTCGTCATGGGTGAAGCTGTAATACGAGCTACCGAAGAACTGGCCGTAGAGGCTTTCGGTTTCGGCGGACACCGGCCCTGCCGGCGAGCCTGCCATTGGCTTGTCGCCAATGTCGTGATTGCCGGGAACGAAGTGCAGGTTTTCGCCAAGCGGTGCAAAGATGCGCAACGCTTCCTCAGCCGCCGCCCCATAGGTTGGCAGATGAGGAAGCGGGTGCACCATGTCGCCCAGATGAATGGTGAAGGCCGGCTGGTGGCGGGCAATGGCGGCGGCGGCGTAGCGGGCGCGGCCGTTGGCCAGATCGTTTACGGGGAACGGCGAGGACTGGTCGCTGCCCGGCGGGCGGATGTGCGTGTCCGTGATAATCGCGAAGGTGAACAACAACTCGTCTTGCGCCATGTTCTGATTAGCCTCCTGCCAGCATGTTCTTTTTCCCCGATGTGCGCTGGTAAACCATGGCGCCCACGGTGAGTGAGGTGAGGCCCCAGAAGAACCAGGTGATGTAGCTGCGCACGAAGATCGTGAGATCGCCCTTACCCAGCAGGAGCGCCTGGCGGAAGTTGTCCTCCAAAAGCGGCCCCAGAATGAAGGCGATCAGGAACGGTGCCGCCGGGATGCCGAGCAGGCGCATGCCGTAACCCACGATGCCCATGATGAACATCACCAGCACGTCGAAGATCGTGTTGTTGATGGCATAGGCGCCGAAGACGCAGAGCACCAGCACCACCGGGAAGAGGATGCGGTGGGGTACGTCTGCGATTTTGGCAATGGCTCGGATCGACACTTTGCCCACGATAAACAGATAGGCTGAGCTCAGCATGATGCCCATGAAGAGGGCGTAGATGAGGTCGATGTTGTCCTGGAACAGAAGTGGCCCAGGACGCAGCCCATGGATCATGAAGGCGCCCAATATGATCGCGGTGATGATGTCGCCCGGAACGCCCAATGCCAAAAGTGGGATGAGGGTTGCGCCCGCCACGCCGTTGTTGCCGGCTTCGGCCGCCGCCACGCCTTCCAGCTCGCCCTTGCCGAAGTTCTTGCCGTTGGGCGAAGTGCGCCTGGCTTCGCTGTAGGACAGGAACGCTGCCGGTGCGCCGCCAATGCCCGGAATGGCACCCAGCATGACCCCGATCAAGCTGCCGCGAACAATGCTCTTCAGGTTGTTCTTGTAGTCCTTGAAACTAGCCGACAATCCGGCCAAGGCGGAGATTTCGTGCGGTTTGGTCTTTGTGGCAAAGAAGCTGAACACCTCAGGCAGCGCAAACAGGCCGATCAGGACAGGAATGAAGTTGAGCCCGCTCATCAGCTGGTACTCACCGAAGATGAAGCGGTTCGAGCCGTAGATCAGATCCAGCCCGATGGTCGCCAGAACAAGCCCGAGGCAGGCCGAACCAAGGCCTTTCAGAAGGTCATCGCCGGAAACCCCGGCGATGATGGTGAGCGAAAACACGATGAGGGTGAAGAACTCGGGCGGACCGAAGCGCAAGGCAAAGCTGGCCAGGATGCCGGCAAAGAAGATCAAAGAGAGATTGGAGATGAAGTCGGCGGTGCACGAGGCGTAGAGCGCCATGTCGAGGGCGCGGCGGGCCTCGCCCTTCTTGGCAAGGGGGTAGCCGTCCAGGCCGGTGCAGGAGGCTGCCGGTGTGCCTGGTGCGTTGATCAGGATGGCCGTGATCGAGCCGCCGTAAAGGCCGCCTTTGTAGACGCCCAGCAGAAGCAGGATGCCGGTGACCGGCTGCATGGTGAAGGTGAACGGCAAGGCGAGCGCAACGCCCATGGGCGTGGTCATGCCGGGGATTGCCCCCATGATGACCCCGAAGATCACACCGACGAACAGCGCGATGGCGTTCTCGAATGTGGCGAACAACACGAAGGCGTTGAGGATGGTATCGAACATGGCTCAGGTCCTCACACCAGTATGGGTTCAAGAATGCCGGCGGGAATGGGAATGCTGGCGGCTTTGGTGAAGAACAGATAGAGCAGCAGCGGAATGCCCACGGAGATCAAGCCCACATGAAGCGGACGCCGCTCGCCGGCCAGCAACATCAACAGCGCCAGGGCAATGGTTCCAGCGAGCACAAAGCCCAAGGTTTCCAAAACGGCGTACAGCACGAAGGAACCGGCGATGACCAGCCCAGCCCGCCAGAACACCATCTCGGAAATCTTGTTCTCTTCATCGGTTTCCTCAGGCACACCGCTGCGCAAGCTCAGCCAGGTGCGAACCAGCATGCCAAGCCCGAGCGCGGCCAGCACGAGGCAGATGATCCGTGGCCAATAGGAGGGTGCGAGCACCGCAAACTCGACGTTGCTCGGCTCGTCAACGCCGATTGGGATGAGCACAAACACAACGAACAAACCCAAGATCAGATAGAGAGCCCCGGTAATTGCATTCGGGTTGAGCCAGTCGCGCATCTTCTCCATCTCCCTCTAGGCTTAAGCGGCCATCAGTTGTTCGATGTTCAGGGTGTGGGAGAACACGAACGCGTCCAGTCCGATCCACACCGCTGATTGGTCGCTTCGGATTTCACTGACCCTGACCGGCCAGTCGTCTTCGCCCGGGCGCAAGGCGCCAAGCGTGTCCCGCACCCCTTCCAGGAAGGCAGGGTGGCGGGAGGTTTCGCCCGCCAACAAAACCAGTTCCGGGTCAAGCAAGGCGAACATCCCATCCACTGCATGGCCCATATTGCGCCCGGCCTGCCGGAACGCGTCTTGAACCTCAGGCAAATCAGTGCTCCGGTAGCGCGCCAGGCTGCGCAGGCGGCTGCCGCGATCTTCGCCTGGGCCGGCCCCTGGGATGGTTACCGATTGCAAAGCCTCAACAATGGAGATGCCTGAAGCGGTAGCGTCCAGACAGCCCCGGCGCCCGCAGGCGCAAGGCGTGGTGTTGCCGCCAACCGATAGATGAGCGATTTGGCCGACGGTGTTGGACGGGCCTTCAAGCATGCGCCCATCGGCAACCACGCAGCCGCCCAGCCACAAGCCGTTGTTGATCAACACAACATTGTTCAAGCCCCGCGCTGCGCCGCGCCACATTTCCGCGGTCAACAAGGCCACGGGCCTGCGCTCGATGCGCACCGGCAGACCAAGTGCTTGCAAAAATGCATCCCCCAGCGGAACATTGCTCCAGCCAAGCGGCTCAGAGACAATCAGCATGCCGGTTTCAGGGTCGGTGACACCGGCCACCGAAACACCGCAGCCAACCAGGCGCGTGTGGTCGAAGGGGGTGGATGCGATCAGCGCCTTGGCCGCCTTGCAAATTTCGGCAATGACCAGATCTGGATCCTCCTGTGCCAGCTCCTCCAGCACACGTTCGGCAATGATGTCGCCGCGGCTGTTGGCAATGGCCACGGATTTGACGTTGGCGGTGAGGGCGATGGCGAGGATGAAGGCGCCCCGGTCATCAAGCTCAAGGCAAATGTTGCGGCGCCCGACCTGGCCCTTGGTTTCGATGCTGTCGCCTTCCTTCACCAGGCGCGCATCAATCAATTCCCGCGTGATGCGCGAGATGGCGGCGCCGGTGAGGCCGGTTTGGCGGGCGATCAGGCTGCGCGACACTGAGCTCTCAGACGCGATGGCGCGCAAGACCAGGTCTCTGTTGCGCCGTCTGAGTTCCGTTGCTGAGCCTCCGATCATGGGTGATCTGCCATTTTCTATTAATTGTTTACTGTAATTAACTATTGAACATAGAGCTTGTTTGTGTCAAGTTCCAATTCGCTGAACCGGCAAAATTCGATCTTCCAGACGAAAACCTGGTGGTGACCAAGGCCGGAAGCCTGGATCCAAGTGGGAGAAACGTGCAAATGAACAAGTTCCTGAAATTAGCCGCAGGTGCGGCTGCCCTGATCAGCCTGCCCATGACGGCTGTGCTCAGTCAGGCTGCTGACTATCCGTCAAAACCGATCACCCTGGTGGCCCCCTATGGCCCAGGCGGTGCCTCTGACCTTCATGCGCGCATCGTGGCCGGTGCCGCGCCGGCCTATCTGAAGCAGGCTGTGCTGGTCATCAACAAAACCGGCGCGGCAGGTGTGGTCGGCTCCACCTTCGTCGCCAAGGGCAAGAAGGATGGATACACCCTTCTGTCGGCCCGGGTGGGCTCGCAAGCGGGCGTTCCAGCCATGAACCCGAAGATCCCCTACAAGTGGGACGAGTTCACCTTCTTAGGTCTCACAGAGCGCAATCCATTCGTGCTCGTGGTCAAGAAGGATTCGCCCTACAAAAATTTCAAAGACTTTGAGGCGGCGCTGAAATCGGGCACCTCGCTCTCCTATTCATCGGCCGGCGTGGGCACGCTGTTGCATCTGGCCTCGTTGGTTATGGCTGACAAGATGGGCGTGGATGGCAGCAAGCTCACCCATGTTCCCTACAAGGGCGGCGGCAAGGCGCGTGCGGCGTTGGTTGGCGGCCATGTGGATTTCCTTTGGCAAAACCTTTCCGGCGTGATCGGCGCCATCCAGTCCGGACAAGCCATTCCGTTGGCGATCACAACAGGTGAGCGGTTTTCCGCGGTTCCAGACGTTCCAACCGTGAAAGAGTTGGGCTATCCGGAAATGGAGGCCATCATCGGCTGGAGCGGTATCTTCGGTCCTCCCGGCATGAACAAGGCGGCGGCCGACAAATGGATCGCAACCCTTGCCGAGTTGAAAACCGACAAGGCCTTCAACAAGCTCATCAAGGGCCTGGGCTCAATTCCAGACATTCGCAATCCTGAAGACACCAAAGCCTTTGTGAAGGGCCAGTATGAGACCTTCCGGGACGTGGTGGTGAAACTCGGGATCGAAGTGAAATAGGCTGAGTGCGCCTATGCGGGCGGCCGCCATGTGATGAGGCGCCGCCTGCTTTTTTCCTTTTGTGAGACCCTTAATTGGAGCCGGTGACATGGCCTCAAGCAGACCCAATATACTCCTCATTCAAGCCGACCAGATGGCCGCCAACGCCCTTGCCGTCTATGGCAACTCGACCGTGAAGGCGCCCAACATAGACCGGTTGGCTGCAGACGGCGTGGTGTTCGAGAACTGCTATTGCAACCTGCCCATGTGCGCGCCTTCACGGGCCTCCATGCACGCAGGCATGCTGCCGTTTTCCATCGGGATGTATGACAATGCCTCGGAGTTTCACGCCGACATCCCGACGTTCGCCCACTATCTCAGAACACTGGACTACCGGGTGGAGCTTTCCGGCAAGATGCATTTTGTGGGGGCAGACCAGTTTCACGGCTATGAGAAGCGCCACACCACCGAGATTTATCCGGCCAACTTTGCCTGGTCTGTGGATTGGTCCAAGGGGCGCGAACACCGGCCCACAAATTTGACGATGGCGCCTATCATCGAGTCCGGCCCATGCGTGCGTTCCTTGCAAATGGACTATGATGACGAGGTGGCCTACCACGGCCTCCAGGCTTTGTACGACATGGCCCGCAAGGGGGACGACAAGCCGTTTATGCTCACCGTCTCGTTCACTAGTCCCCATTCACCGTTTGTGATTGGGCAGGAGTACTGGGACCTTTACGATCATGACGACATCGAGCTGCCTGCGGTGGCTCCGCTCGGGCTTGACGAGATGGATCATCTGAGCCGCAACCTGCACTATTGCCAGGCGCGCCATCAGTTCACCGTCACCGATGAGCACCGCCGCACCGCGCGGCACGGCTATTACGGCATGATCTCCTACATCGATGAGAAGGTGGGCCAGCTGCTTGAGGTTTTGGAGAAGACGGGCCTTGCAGACAATACCATCCTCATCTTCACAGCCGACCACGGCGAGATGATGGGCGAGCGGGGCATGTGGTTCAAGCAGCACTTCTTCGAATGGGCGGCCAAAGTTCCCCTGATCATCCGAAACCCGGAGCGCTGGGCACCGGGCCGGGTGAAGCAGAACGTGTCGTTGATCGATCTGATGCCCACCATGCTGGATGCGGGAGAGGGCGGGCCTTTCGGCAATTACGCTGCCCCCATTCACGGCACGTCGCTGGTGCCGGCCCTGACGGGTGACACGGGTGCCATGAGCGATGTGGTGATTTCAGAGTTCGCCGCCGACGGCTCCACCGGCCCGAGCCGCATGGTCAAGAAGGGGCCTTACAAATTGATGTGGATCGAAGGGGTGGACACCTTGCTCTACAACTTGGATCAGGACCCGCTGGAGGTGAATAACCTCGCTGACCGGGACGATCATCAACACAAGCGCGCTGAGCTGGAGGCTATCTTATTTGACGGCTTCGATCCGGACAGCTTGAGGGAGGTGATCATCGACAGCCAGAAGCGCAGGCTGCTGGTGCACAACGCCACTGGCGGTGAGCCCACCTACGTCAACATCGTGCGTGCGGACGACAATCAGCGCTATGTGCGCAATGCAGGCGCGGCAGACACCAAGGCGCGGGCGCGGCTCCCCTACATGGCGCCTGCACAACCAGACCGTTCGGACTAGTACTGGCCGCTGGCGCCGATCAATTGATCGAGCGTTGCCTTGGTGGGCGGCTTTGAAACCCTGCCGAGAAAGTTGAGCCCATGCAGGCTTGCGAGCTTGGCTGCGCTCTCAACAATGGATCTGTGGGCGCCGCTGACAATGGCGATTGCGCCGGTAAAGGCGCGCGCGTGCAGTTGTCCTAGCAGTTCGATGCCGTTCATTTCCGGCATCTCCAAGTCGCAGAAGATGAGCTTTATATCGCCGCTGTGCTGGTCGAGGATGCCGATTGCCTCGACGCCGTCTGCTGCTTGCATGACGTGCTGCGTGCCAATGCCGTGGGCATAAGCTTCAAGAAGCTGCCGGGTGATCGGGTCGTCATCCACAATCAGAACAGTTTCATATGACGGCATTGCAGAGGTTTCCGGGGTTGTATCCGGGTCTTGTTTAGCGCGGGCAATCTTAGAGCCAGGTTAAAATCTATTCGCGGGCGTAGATCAGGAACGCCTCCCGGTCGGCCACCTGATCATAGAGCCCGCGGGCGCGGTAGTTGTTCTCCTCGGTCTTCCAGTAGACATAGGGCCATCCGTTTTGATCGGCTCGGCGGTAGATCTCCTCGATCAATTCCCGGCCAATGCCCGATGCGCGCAACTCCGGGTCGACGAAGAGATCCTCAAGATAGCAGTAGGGTTCCTGGGACCAGGTCGAGGGATGCAGGATGATGTGGGCAAAGCCCTGGGGCCGATCGTTCGCATCGGCCGCGATCAGGCATGCGGTCGCCGGGTCGTCCGACAGCAACCGGTTCCATGTGATCTCGGTGATTTCCGGTGCCAGCTGGTGTTTGTAGAACACGAGGTAACCCTGCCAAAGCTCTTCCCAGCGTTCCCGATCGGCCGGGATGGCGGCTCTTATTTTGATTTTGGCCATTTCCGTCTTCCTTCCAATTTTCGCTGTCACTATACTACTTTACGTGTGAATTGCATCCTGAGGGGATACCCTATGACGACTGCTCGAACCTCTGGTGAAGGGGCTGATACGCCCTATGAACACCAGCCACCCTGGGCTGAAGCGCCGAGTGACAGCCTGCAGTATGAGCTGTTCTTCCAGGACCGGTTTGTCTCAATCCGCGCGCTGAAATTCCCCTCCTGCCAGTTCATATCCGCTTGGATGTTTGACGGCGGTGTTGTGGATCTGTTCTCAACCGATGCCCCGCTCGAGGCGACGCACCAGGACCGGCCAGGGCTGTACGCGCATAATGAGTTTGTGACCTATGAACTCAATCCCGGAGGTGGCCGGATCGTTGTTGAACCACCAAATTGCGATACCTTCACGGTGGTTCTGGAAGAGACGGTTTCAACCATTTGGCATGTTCCGCTTGGGGACATGGTTATCCATCAACCCTCGCTCAACGTCACTCTAACCATGGGTGAACACACCCTGGCTGGTGCCGGGTATGCCAAGCGCTACACGTTCGAGAAGGAAACACAGCACACCTATTGGCGCTTCATCAGCGGTCCCTCCGGCAATGAGCAAAGCCCTGCCTGGCTATGGACGGCGGAGGCCGCGTTCGATTTGAAGAAGTATGACTACTTCAAGCAGGCCGAACCGGATGGCACCATCGTCGCAGCCGAGCAGCCGGGCTCATGGCACCGCGACCGGGCGGCCCATGGGGTGCTGAACGGCGTGGCTCATGATGTTCAGATCGAGGACCTTGGCCGGATTGACCGGGTGATTGCCGGCCCCGGCACCAACCTGAAGCTCAGCCAGGCCTATTGCCAAATGACAGTGACAGCCGGCGGTCAAACACGGCGGAGCTTTGCCTTGAATGAGATTGCCTGCGGCAGCAGCAGCTAGAGCTTATTCCGCTCAGACTGAGCGGAATAAGCTCCAGATTATCGTTACCAACGAGCAACTTATCTCCGACCAGACGTAACCGTCTGATCGGTGGTTGCTCTAGCGCAAGCCCAGCTTCTCGCAGAGCCGTTCGCGCTTCATCAGCCACCAGCCGGCTTCCGGCGGCCACAGGCTGTGGGAGCAGCCAGCCCCCAGCTCGGCGCTCACCCGGTTTGGCCAGTTGGGGTCGAGCAGAAGCTCGCGCGCCAGGGCGACCATGTCGGCCTGGCCGGAGCTGACGATATCCTCACACACTTTCGGGTCCCACAGAAAACCGACCGTCATGGTTTGCATATCGGCACCCCGTTTGACCTGATCGGCAAACGGCACCTGAAAGCCCTGGCCCAGCTTCATGCGCTGCGGCCGCTCCCGGCCCCCAATTCCGCCGGTTGAACAGTCGATCATATCCACGCCGGCCTCTTTCAAGGCCTTTGCGGTTTCGATGGTGTCTTCCACCTCCACGCCGCCCTCCACCCAGTCTGTTGCCGACAGCCGGAACGAGAGCGGAATGCCATCGGGAACGGCCTTGCGGCGTTGCCCCCCATTTGTCGTGGCGCATGTTGGCGATGGGGGAGAGAAACTGGTGCACCAGAAAACCATGGGCGGCATAGATCTCAATGAACTTGAACCCCGCCTCCACAGCGCGCTTGGAGGCGCTCGCAAAGGCGGCGACCACCCGCTCAATGTCCTCCTCGCTCATCTCGCGCGGAGCTGGCCAGCCGTCCGCATAGGGCACGGGCGACGGCGCGATGGTCGCCCACGGGGCTTCGCCGCGCAACGTTAGATCTTCCTCATCAACCGGCGTTTCGCCGTGCCAGGGCCGGCGTTCGGATGCCTTGCGTCCGGCGTGTCCAAGCTGGATGCCCGGCACGGAGCCTTCCGCCTCAAGGAAGGCGCAGATGGGGATGAGCTGCTCAATGTGTGCATCGCTCCAAAGCCCCAAATCCCCATGGGTGCGCCGGCCGTCCGGCTCCACCGCCGTTGCCTCTGCGAACACAAGCCCGGCACCCCCAAGCGCAAATCGGCCCAGGTGCACCATGTGCCACGGATTGGCATGGCCATCTTGCGCCCGATACTGGCTCATGGGGGAGACGGCGATGCGGTTCTTGACCGTCACCCCGCGTATGGTCAGGGCGGAAAACAGTGCGCTCATGGATTATCCGTCAGCTGGAGAAACTCAGAAGGGCGAGTGTTAGCCTGATTGCCAGGCAACGAGAATAGGCAGATGTGAGGGCTCTCTAACTCGTGATGGTAAGTCGGCTAAAACGTGTGCTTTTGCTGGTGAGCGGTGTCCGATAGTGTGCTGTTCTGATTGAAACGGCGAAAGGATGCTCCTGATGGCAAGAGAACATGATCAGCGGTTGCTGTCGGGCATTTTGAGCTTTGTGGCCGCCCATCGCGACCCTGCCGTGGGACGGTTCAAGGATGCGATGGCCAATTGGGGAACCGACTGGCGGGCCGCGCCGGCGCAGCATCTTCCAGCTGCCGACACATTGCGGGCAACGATGGACTTGGCCACGGCCGAGACCCGGCCGCTCGTTGCGCTTTTTGAAGCTGAGAATGCCACCCGAAAATGGGAACAAAGTTACACCAAAGCTGACGGTGTTGTCGGTGACGACATGCTTGCAGGGTATGGCTTTGCCGAGGTCATCGGCAAGCTCGGCCCGTTCGTAAGCACGAAGGTGCGCAGCGGCGTTGGTGTTTTCGGGCGCAATATCAACTATCCGCCTCATAACCATGCGGCCGAAGAGGTGTATATCCTGCTTGCCGGCAGCGCTGAGTTCATGCTCGAAGGCGGCCCCTATGAGCGCCGTCAGGCGGGCGATGTGGTGCACGTGAGCCCCATGCGCCGGCACGGGTTCCGAACCACTGAACATCCCCTCGCGGTGTTCTACATCTGGCAAGCGGGGGACTTGCGCCAGAAATCCTCCTTCAAATAGACGCTCTTTTGCCAACAGAAAGATGCACTTGGTGCGCATTTTGCATGATCTTGGGCATCGTGCGGAGTTGACACACAACATGTGTGAACCTGCGCCTAATCTGTGTGGTTGGCAGGAGTGTTGAGAAAATGGACCCTAAGCAGTTTCGCAAGTGGCGCAGGTCGCTCGATCTGAAACAGCGGGATGCGGCAGAGCTTCTGGGCCTGAAAAAGCGGATGATCCAGTACTACGAAAGCGGCGAGCGTGACGGCAAGGCCGTGCAAATTCCCAAGTACATCCGGTTGGCGTGCTATGCGCTGAGCAACAATGTTGCCGACTTTGATGGTGAAACCGTCGCCAGAGGCAACGGCAAATAGGTCAGGTCCGGAAAATCACACCATATCGCTGAACGACAGCGAGGCCGGGGCCTGAACGGTGCCAGTCCACTGAGAATAGGGCCGGCTGGCCAATCTGGAGTTCTGGTATTGCTCCAGCCCGGTGACCTCCTCACCGAGCCAACTTGGGCGCGTGAAGGGTTGGTCCTCCTGCTCCAGTTCGATTTCGGCGACAGTCAAGCCTTTGTTCAAGCCGTCAAACGTGTCGACTTCCCAGACCAGCCCGCCATGCGTGATCTTGAAGCGAACCTTTTCGACAATCGCATCGCCGCAAAGCTCCATGAGACTTTCGGCTTCGCGCTGTTCCACATCATGCTCGAATTCATATCGGCTCATGCCGGAACGAGGCAGCTTTGTCGTCAGAGTGCACTTGCCGTTGCTGCCCATGCGAATCCGCACGCTGCAGTGGTTGGCGTTGACAACATAACCTTGAACAATTTTCACGCCCTCATCGGCAAATTGCCGCCAAGTGTCGTTCGCCACGAGAAACTTCCGCTCGATTTCAACCGGCACGGTGTGTGACCCCACTCGTTTCAACGAACTGCAGGTCCCGGGCAAAACGAAATTCATCTGGTGCCCGGCGGCAATCTGCAGGTCGGCTTTCCCTCGCGCTCACTCTGCTTGAAGTGCGGGGCGAACGCAACGGCCTGAAGGTCGCATTGAGTGACATCAACCTGTAATATGAATGTCATAAAGAATGACCTTCAACGTTTCTGCCCCAAGGACGAAACTGAAACCAACCCCGGCCCAGATCTGAAAGCGAGCTGCGGCCTTTGCGAACACCACCTGTTGGAACATCATGATATTCGGCGATGCCCTCATCCTAAAAGTTCCCCAGCGGGTAGCAGAAAGGCTTTCCAAGAGAGGCGAAGTGTTTGGTCTGCGGGGCAATTTGGCGTCAGACCGAAAGGTTGCGGACGCCTATTTCGACACACCTCGCTGCACCTTTTACAAACAAGACATCACATTCAAAATGCGAACTGAAGGCCGGGTTCACACGCAAACGATCAGCCAGCGCCAACCGGCTTCAGCACCAATCAGGTGGACAACCTGTTTGCAGGGGCAAGGCCGGGCTCTTGTTTTGAACGACACCTGGGCGATGGATCTTGGCCTGAAGCGCAATGCGGCGCCGCCCTCAAGGCGGATCTTCACGGCAAACATCACGCAGCGCCGCTTGGCCTTGGCGCGCAAGAAATCCCAATTCATGCTCACCACACACACAGGCGAGATATGCAGCGCGGGCCCGGTGTTCAAATATGTTGCCGAGCCGTTGAGCGACATTGAATTGGTGCCTGTGAAGGGAAGCCAGCGGGCCCTGTTCGATTTTGCCCTTGAGCTGCTTGAGGCGCACAAAATCAGATTTCAACCAGACACGGTTGCCAGCCGCGGGTTCGCTTTGGCCAGCGCAAGCTTGCAGAAAAAACACTCCAAGGCGCAAAAGGTGTCGCTCGATCCGCTCATGTCCGTTGGGGCTGTCCTTGAAACGATCATCCAAAGCAACATCCGGCATCTGCTGAGCAATCAGACCGCGGCATTGAGGGGCGATGTCAACGGTGTGCACCAAACCCGGGTGGCGATGCGCCGGTTGCGGGCTGCGTTGCGGGCGTTCAAAACCGTGTTGCCCTACGAGGGACGCAAGGCTTTCAACGGAGAGCTTCGCTGGTATCAACAACGCACCGGCCCAACGCGAGACTGGCACGTGTTTACAGATGAAACCCTGGACCGGCTCAAGCCAGGCGATGTGAGTGCCGGCGAGTTGGCAATCCTGCGCAAACTGGCGGCGCAAAAAGGCCAGATGCACGGGCGCCAAGCGGCCGCACTGCTCCAAGGCAGGCGCTACACCAGAATGTTGTTGCGGCTTGGACGGTGGATCGCCGGTTTGCTCGAAGAGGGGCACGATTCAGAACTGTGGGGGCCGGTGCTGCCGTTTGCCGGCAAAACCTTAGGCAAGACCCACCGGGATCTCCTGCGGGAGATTGCTCGCGCGCGGCCCGGTTCGATGGAAGACATGCACAAGGTGCGGCTGCGCGGGAAAAAAGCGCGCTATACCGGCGAGTTTTTCTCAGCGCTTTTTGAGCCTGAGGACGCGCAAGCCTACGTGCAAACAGTTGAACGCCTGCAAGACCGCTTGGGAGCGGCCAATGATGCCCGCGTTGCGCGCGGGCTGGTGATGGAGCTTGAGCACGGCAAGCTGAAGCCAGAGACATTTTATGGGATCCAGGCATGGTCGCACCGCCGCGTCTCCCGATGCCTGGATCAGGCCCAGCCTGTCTTGCAAATGCTCCAATCGGCCGATGTGTTTTGGAACAACGGCTAAGGGCGAGCACAGGCCGTGCCGCGGTGCGTGCTCCCCATGCTCTTTGTTTCTACCAGTTCTGGTTTGGGAAATAGTCCTGGCAGGTGCCTTCGCGGTAAACGTCCGTTGTTGCGCAATGCAGCGCGCCGCCAAAGGCATAGGCATCGCGGAACGGTACGGGAAGAACCTCAAAGCCGAGCTTGTCGAACTGATCCATCTGATGAATTTCGGTGGCCTCCACGCAGACCGTCTTCTCATCGACCATCAGCACGTTCATGGAGAGCCAGACCGATGAGTAGCACAAGGGCGGCGGCGAGTTGTGCGCCGGCCGGCTTGCGTCAATGATCTCCCAATCGTTCTTTTCAAACATTTTGCGTTGATCATCCGGCAGGCGGCGCTCGGGATTGTTGATGATGAGGCCAGGGCGCAGCGGGGTGAATGTTGCGTCGATATGGATGGGATAGGGATCGCCCGGGAAATTCACGGTGTGCACCCGGTGATCCGGGAAGTGCCGCTGGATCCAATCAATGCCCTTCAAATTGGTGGTGAAGCCGTGTTGAACCACCAGATCCCTGCCAAACCTCAGAACGTCGGCGGCATCAAACAGAGGTTCTTCATCGGTTGTTACAAAGAACTTTTCGGCCGCCCACTCCAGACGCTTTTCAACTCCGATCTTGTCGGACAGATAATCGGGCCGATAGTCGGCGTCAGTAAGGCGCGGCTTTGGCGCCGCCTCATGCCGCATATGCGGGTCTTCGTCATAATATTTCTGGAGCAGTGGGCGGTAGCACAAATACTCGTGCCAGCGGCAACGATACGACATGGTTGCTTCCAGCATTTCTGCGCCAACCGTCAAAATGACGTCCCGGGGTGGCATGCAGCCGAACATGGACTCCGTTTCCCAGTCAGGTGTTGAAGCCGGCTGGTTGAAATCCAGAGGCGTTGGGCGGTCAACACGCACGCCGCGGCTCTCAAGAATCTTGGCGAACCCGTCCAGGCATTCGTTCGCTTTATCGACCGTATCCTGCGGGCGCGGGCCCCATTGGCCCCGCATGTCTGAATCTTCAGGAACCTTGGCATCAAGCGCCGGTTCGGGCGGGGGGATGCAGCATCCGTCCGCCACCCCTACGATGACGTGCTTGAGCGGATCCCATTCGTTCCATGAGTTTACTTTGGTTTTTGCTATGGTACCGGTCATTTTCTGTGCGTTCCCCATGCCCCTGAGTTGAGCTTGTTCCTGAGATTTTGAAGGCGGCGCACGCTATCGCCCAACGGCCGTTTTGCCAAGTGATGAAAATGCGCTATGGAACACAGCTTCAACCGATATCGCGTTCACCACCAAAGAGCCAAAACCCCACAATGCTATGGAACAAACTTGCCAGCTTGCTCTCCGGGCCAGATGAGCAGCAAGCACCGGAGCTGGAAATTCAAGATGCCATTGCCGTCTTGCTGGTCCATGCTGCGAAGATCGATGGCCATGAAGATGAAAGTGAGCGGGAAACGCGCGATGTGCTGTTGAAGAAGAAATTTGAGCTTGGGGACGAAGAACTGAGCGCTTTGACCCAGAAGGCGGCCGAGCTCGACGCGGGCGCGGTTGACCTTTACCAGTTCACGAGCGTGCTCACCCGGAAGTTTGACCAGGATGGCCGCAAGTCCATCGTTCGGATGTTGTGGGAAATCGTGCTGGCCGATGGCGCTCTGAGCGACTATGAAGCTAACTTTATGTGGCGGGTTGCCGAATTGCTCGGCGTGACAACGCGTGACCGTGTTGCCTTGCGCAAGGCGGTGGAGGGCGGTCTTTCGACCTGAAGAGTTTGAGTGGAGTGACGAATGGCGGACGTCAACGGACAACCGGTTGCCCTGATCACGGGCGCCTCGAGCGGTATTGGGGAACGGCTCGCCTATGAAATTGCGGCAGACCAGTACATTCTGGTGCTGGTGTCTGATGCGGAAGGCGAGCTGAACCGGGTGGCTGGGATCTTGACCAGCAAGCTCAATGCCACGGTGGTGGCCTTGCCGGTGGACCTTACAAAGCATGATGCGGGCGAAATCATTGAGGATGAACTCAGGGAGCGCAAGCTGGTTCCGGATGTTCTGGTCAATTGTGCAGGCTACGGCATGAACGGCTCTGCGCTTGAGATGAACATCAACGAACAGATTGCGATGATCGATCTGAATGCCCGCGCCCTGACGGACCTGACCTTAAGGTTCTTGCCTTATATGCAAAACATGGAGCGGGGCGGGGTGATCAACGTTGCCTCCCTGGCTTCGTTCATGCCGGGGCCCTACATGTCGGTCTATTACGCAACCAAGGCGTATGTGCTCTCTTTTTCTCAAGCCATTGCAGCAGAGCTGGACGGTAAAGGCGTTACGGTGACGGCGGTTTGCCCGGGGCCCACCAACACCGGATTTCAGGCCCGCTCTGAGATGACCGACACGCTTGCCAACAAGCTCATGCCGGTGACAAGCGCTGAACAGATTGCGGCGGCCACCTGGGCAGGCTTCAAGGCCAACAAGAAGGTGATCATTCCAGGGGCGACCAACACCATGTTGGCAGAGGGCACCCGGTTTGCACCGCGCGGCATCATGGCCAAGATCATGCGGCGCCTTTTGACGCCGAGGCACACCCGATGACAGCAGGGACCAAAGGACGGCTTGCCGGCAAGCGGGCCCTGATCACCGGCGGGGCCGGAGGTATCGGCTGCAAGGTTGCTGAAATGATGGCCCGCGAGGGTGCCAGCGTTGCGTTGAGCGACATCAACGGCGAAGGGGTGGAAGCTGCTGCCGCTGAAATCGCCGCCGAGACCGGCTGCAACGCTATTGGCCTGCAGCACGATGTTACGGACCTGGAAGCCTGGAAGCAGACGGTCGGTGCTGCAGATGAGGCGCTGGGCGGGCTGAACGTGCTGGTCAACAATGCCGGCATCTGTATTCCCGGTTCGGTCGAAAGCCTCGATATTGCCGACTGGGACCTGACCATGGATGTGGATCTGAAGTCGGTGTTTTTTGGCTGCCGCGTGAGCTTGCCGGTTCTGGCGAAATCCGCGCCTGGTTCCATCATCAATATCTCATCGATTGCCGGGCTCATCGCCAGCTACAATTTCGCCGCCTACAACACCGCCAAGGCCGGGGTGTGGATGTTGACCAAGTCGGCGGCGCTTCAGGCCACGCGGCAGGCCTATGATGTGCGCGTGAACTCCATCCATCCGGCCTTTATCAACACCACCATGGTTGACAATGTGGTGGCCGGGGCGAGCCGCGAGGAGAATGTGGCAAAGCTGGCGCGCCAGGTGCCCATGAAGAAGATCGGCACGCCGGAGGATGTGGGATATGCCTGCATCTATCTGGCCAGCGACGAAAGCGGATTTGTGACCGGGTCAGAGATCAAGCTCGACGGCGGCATCTCCGCCATGTAGGTTAGCGCACATCGCGCACAGCTCTAGTGATTCATGCCTGAGAAAATTCTCATCGTCGTTCATCAACCCACCTCAACGCCGGGCCGTGTCGGGATGGCATTGGAGGCGCGCGGATTTGAGTTGGATATCCGCCGGCCGTGCATGGACCATCCCTTGCCTGAAACAACGCAAGATTATGCCGGTGTGGTGGTGTTTGGCGGGCCCATGAGCGCCAACGACGATGTTGAGCTGCCCTTTATCCGGCGCGAGCTGGATTGGTTCGATGTGCCCTTGGGCGAAGAGACGCCGTTTTTGGGGATTTGCCTGGGCTGCCAGATGCTGGCGCGCGCCTTGGGCGGCACCGTGACGCCGCATGAGGATGGCTGGGCTGAAATCGGCTACTATCCGATTGAGGTGACACAAGCCGGCAAGCAGCTCATGACAGAATGGCCCGACCATGTGTACCAGTGGCACAAGGAAGGCTTCAGCACACCGAAAGATTCAGAAATTCTGGTGACCACGGACATGTTCGGCAACCAGGCTTTCCGTTCTGGGCAAAGTGCGTTCGGGGTTCAGTTCCATGCAGAGCTGACCTTGGCCATGATGCACCGCTGGACCACCAAGGGCCGTGAGCGCTTGAAGATGCCGGGCACCCGCCCGCGCGAGGCCCATTTTGAGGGCCGTCAGGTGCACGACCCGGCGGTGAAAGACTGGCTGGAGCGCTTTTTGGATTTGTGGCTGGCCACGGATGTGCGCAGCACGGCGCTTGCTGCTGAATAAGCTTTGCAGTCTGCGAAGATTTCCCGGTTGATCTTTGCAACTTGCAAAGCCGGCCGATCTCTCCAATCCACAAAACTCTCAGGTTTCTGGGCTTTCCGCTGTTTGGCACGCTCTGTGCACAGTATCTGCCCAGCGCTGAGATTAGGTACTGCGTACTCAGCCATAAAATTAGGTCGGAGGAAGCCGTTGCTTCCTTCGGCCTTGTTTTTTTCATCACATCATTTGGGAGCCGGCCCAAAAGAAAACGGGGCGCTGCCGCGCCCCGCTCTCAACTCGTATTGGCTGTTCGCCTAATTGTTCTTGTACTTCTGGATTTCGCCGCTCTCAATTCTCGCCAGATAGGAGGTGAGCTCCTGCTTGACGATCGGTGCGAGGAAATACAGACCCAAGATATTGGGAACACAGATCAAGAAGACCAGCGCATCGGAGATATCCAGGATCGGGCCAAGCTGAACAACACAGCCAAGCGCGACAAAGGCACAGAACAGCAGTTTATAGATGGTCTGGCCTTGCGCACTTTCGCCGAACATATAGGTCCATCCCTTGAGCCCGTAGTACGACCACGAGATCATGGTGGAGAAGGCGAACAACACGCCGGCAAAGGCCAAGGGGATCGGGAACCAGGAGAGCTGACGCTCAAAGGCGGCCGATGTCATGGCGATACCTTTTGCTTCACCGGCAAAGCCCGGGTCTGCAACCTGCGAAGTTCCGATCACCAGGGCGGTGATGGTGCAGATGACGATGGTGTCGATGAACGGTTCGAGCAAGGACACCATGCCTTCGGTAACAGGCTCGTTCGTCCGCACCGCCGAGTGGGCGATCGAAGCAGAACCAATGCCGGCCTCGTTGGAGAACACGGCCCGCTGGAAGCCAATGATAAGCGCGCCAATTGCACCGCCTGCAACGCCTTCGCCGGTCATTGCGCCGGAGAAAATGTTGCCAATCGCTGCCGGGATCGAGCTGAAGTTCATGAAGATCACGATCAACGCGAACACGCAGTAGAAGACGGCCATGAACGGCACGATCTTTTCGGTGACCCGGGCGATCGACTTGATGCCGCCAATGATGACCGCGAAGACCACCGCTGCCATGATCAGGCCAACCAGCCAGCCGTAGCCGTCAAGCCCGCCGCCGGCCACGTTGTTCAACTGAACATAGGCCTGGTTGGACTGGAACATGTTGCCGATGCCGAGCGCACCGATGAAGATGCCGATCGCATAGAACGTGCCCATGAATTTGCCGAAGCCATCCATGCCGCGGTCTGAAAAGCCCTTGCGCAGATAGTACATGGGGCCGCCGGAGACAGAGCCATCCGGGTTTTCGTTGCGGTATTTAACGCCCAACGTACATTCCACAAACTTGGTGGACATGCCGAGGAAGCCGGCCATGATGAGCCAGAATGTTGCGCCGGGGCCGCCAACGGTCACCGCGACGGCCACGCCGCCAATGTTACCGATGCCCACGGTGCCGGACACCGCGGTGGCCAGGGCCTGGAAGTGCGAAACCTCACCATGGTCATTGGGGTTGGCGTAGTCGCCGCGCACCAGCTCGATGGCATGCTTGAACCCGCGTATGTTGATGAACCCAAGATAGAAGGTGAAGAACACCGCCCCGATAACCAGCCAGAGAACAACCAGCGGCAATTGCGCGCCAAACAGTGGAATTTTGAAGAATACGATCTGGCCAATCAGGCTGGCGATTGGCGCCGTGGCCGCATTGATCGATTCATCGATGCCGGCTGCCGCAGCAGGCACGGCTAACAAAGTGAGTGTAATCAGTGCAAGGAATATACGTTTCATGGTCCCCTCCCCAAGGATGGATTAAACATGAGAGCTTGATGGTAACCGGAAAGGTTATGGAACAACTGTGACCGGTACGGTGGAGGACTGCACAAGGTTGGCGGCAACCGAGCCGAACAACATGCTCTTCAAGCCAGACGCACCGAGGCGGCCGATGAAGATCTGCGAGACGTCACTTTCTTCTGCCAGCGCCACAAGCGTTTGTGCCGGATGTCCATGGCGAACCACGCCTTCAGCATTCAACCCAGCCGCTTTGATCTTTGCCACCACAGGCTCAACGATCTGCCCGGCTGCCCGGTCGATTTCTTCTTCCCGCCGTTTATGCCGTTCAGCGTTTTCTTCCGGTGTGTTGAAAGAATAGGCCGACCATTCGATGACATAAGCAACAACGAGATCAGCACCGGCCCGCTTAGCCTGTGCCATTGCGATATCAACCGCTTTCCCGCTTCCGGGGCTGTCGTCGACAGCTATAAGAAAGCTGTTCTTCATGTGCGTCTCCTCGACTTTTTGTTTGCGAAGCCAGCATCAATGCCCCGTTATGAGGGTCTGTTAAGTGACCCACGGTAGTCTCTATGTTTGGCACCAAGATAGTACCAGATTCTTACATAGACGCGGGCCATGGGGTAAATTGGTTCTAATTCAGATAGTTATGGCCTCAAAATAATCGATCTGGACCCATATTTATGGGTCCAGATCTATTACCCGATCTAATGTTGACGTTAATTTCACCGCAGTCAACAAGTTAGAGGCGAGGGCAGGGTCTCTTGCGACCTCAATGCAGTTTCATCTGGAACGGTTGTGGTTCAGCTCGGCCCCGGCAGCGGAGGGGCTGTTGTCTGTCTGATGACAAGGCGTGCCTCCAGCCGCTGGCCACGCGCGGGCTGACCCATTTCCAGTGCTGCAATGAGTGCGTCGGCTGCGGCTTGTCCCATTTTTTCCGCAGGCACCACGATCGTGGTGAGGGGAGGGTTCAGATGAGCGGCCAGGGGCAGATCGTCAAAGCCCGTAAGCGATAATGCGCCAGGAACATCAATCCCGTGTGCCTGGGCTTCGATAAGCGCGCCGGTGGCCAGCACATCATTGCCGCAGACTATCGCCGTAGGGCGTCCCTGATCCTCACTGATGAGCGCTCGCAGTGCTTCGCGGGCGGCAGCGTGAGTGTACGCCGCCTCGATGATCTGGTTCTCCTGGAGGACCAGGCCCCGGTCGAGCAAGCCTTGTCTGGTCCCTGCGATGCGTTGTGTTGCGCGGTCATTGTCTTTGGCGATGCCGGCGATCATCCCGATGTTGCTGTGGCCAAGGTCGGCAAGGTGGTGGGCGACGACGCGGGCAGCTTCGAAGTTCGAAAACCCAACGTGGGGGTGCACCGCCTCGGGGTTCCACGCCCAAGTGTGCACATAAGGAACGCCGGCCCGCGTAATCAGTTCGTGCACCTCGGGGCTGTGGGTGTTGCCCACCAGCGCAATTGCGTCGACGCCGCGCTCCAGCAGGCGGCGGACCTTCAGCGTTTCGATTTCCAGATCGTAGTTCGACAGCGCCAACAGCAAGGTCAGGCCCGCCTCGTTGAGGTGGCGTTCGAAGGCGTCTATGCCGGCGGCGAAAATGGCGCTGGCCAGGGTGGGGATGACCGCGCCCACGGTATGTGACCGCCGCGACGCCAGGGCCCGCGCAGCCCCATGAGGCATGTAACCCAGCTCGGCGATCGCGGCGTCAATGCGCTTGCGGGCTTCGGGCGTGACGATGCCTGTGCCGTTAAGCGCGCGCGAGACCGTTGCCGTGGAAACACCTGCTGCCTGGGCGATATCTGCTTGGTTGACTCTTTTGCCTGATTGGTCCATGTATCTAATGTAAGCGCTTACATGCGCACTTTTCCAGCATTAAATTCGATTGAGCTAATAACAGGATACCCCCCATGGCTGTGACCTACCTGAAGAAGGCGAGCAAAACCGCTGCCACCGGCGAGCAGGAAACCCGCAAGATCGTTGAGACAATGCTCTCGGAAATCGAAGCTGGCGGCGAGGATGTGGCGCGGGCGTATGGGGAGAAACTGGACAAGTATTCCGGCGAGATTGTCGCCACAGAAGAAGCGATCGCGGCCGCCGATGCCAAGCTTACGGACCAGCTGAAGGACGACATCAAGTTTGCCCACGAACGGGTGCAAAAGTTTGCTGAAGCCCAAAAGGCCTCAATTTCCGCCTTTGAAATCGAGCTGTCCCCTGGGCTTTGGGCTGGCCAGAAGCTTATCCCCATCGATTCAGCGGGTTGTTATGTTCCGGGGGGACGCTACGCCCATGTGGCTTCCGCGGTGATGTCCATCACCACGGCAAAGGTGGCCGGTGTGAAGAACGTCGTTGCCTGCTCGGCGCCGCACGGGGCCGAAGGCATTAACCCGGGCATTTTGTGGACCGCGAACTATTGCGGTGCAGACCACATTTTGAACCTGGGTGGGGTGCAAGGGATCGCGGCGCTGGCGTACGGTCTGTTCACCGGCAAGAAGGCCCGCATTCTGGTTGGCCCGGGCAACCGGTTCGTGGCCGAGGCCAAACGCATGCTGTTCGGCCGGGTTGGTATCGACCTGTTCGCAGGGCCTACTGAAGTTTTGATCATTGCAGACAAGAACGCCGACCCGCAGATCGTTGCAGAGGATCTTGTAGGCCAGGCCGAGCATGGCTTTGACAGCCCGTGCTGGCTGATCACCACCGACAAGGCATTGGGCGAAGACGTGATGGGCCGTATGGATGGGCTGATCAACGATTTGCCGGACACTGCGAAAGCCGCCGCCACAGCGGCATGGCGCGATTATGGGGAAGTGGTGATGTGCGACACGGATGAAGAGGCCGTAACGGTGTCTGACGAATATGCCGCCGAACATTTGGAGCTGCAGGTTGAGAATTTGGATTGGTACGTGGACAACCTGCAGAACTACGGTTCTCTGTTTGTGGGCGAGGAAACAACCGTGGCCTTCGGCGACAAATGTTCCGGCACCAACCACATCTTGCCGACCAAGGGCGCTGGCCACTACACGGGCGGCCTGTCGGTGCACAAGTTCATCAAGGTGGTGACGACACAGCGCATGACCCAGGAGGCCAACCGCGGCGTTGCCTCGGTTACAGCACGGATTTCCAGGCTTGAAGGCATGGAAGCGCATGCTCGCACCGGTGATGTGCGTCTGCGCAAATACTTCCCGGACGAAACCTTTCAAACCACACCTTAGGCAAAAACAGTGAGCGCAGCAGACTATATCGGCTCGCTGTTCTCCCTGGAGGGCCGGGTGGCGGTGGTCACCGGAGCCTCTTCGGGCATCGGGCGCCACATGGCCGGCGTCCTGGCGCGCGCGGGGGCCCAAGTGGTTGCGGTGGCGCGCCGAAAAGACCGGCTGGAGAGCTTGGAAGAGAAGGGGCGCATTGCGGCCCATCAGGTGGATCTGGCCAGTGTTGACGAATATGACGACCTGGCATCAGAGCTTTCCGCAGCATTTGGAGATCCAGATATTCTGGTGAACGCGGCTGGGGTGAATTTCCGCGAGCCCTCTGAGGAGATCTCTGCGGAAAGTTGGGATGCCACCCTCCACCTCAACCTGTCTGTCCCCTTCTTCCTCGCCCGTGCCCTTGTGCCGGCCATGGTGAAGAAAGGGCGGGGCAATATCATCAACATCGCCTCGCTGCAGAGCTACCGGGCTTTTGACAACGGCGTGGCTTACGGTGCATCCAAAGGCGGGGTGACACAGCTTACCCGTGCCATGGCCCAGGCCTGGTCGAAGGATGGGGTCGCGGCCAATGCGATAGCGCCCGGCTTTTTCCCCACAGAATTGACACAAGCGGTTTTCGGTGATGACGCCTTGAGCCAGCGTCATGCCGCAGCAACAGCTGTTGGCCGGAACGGCGCTCTGGCCGATCTTGACGGAACCACCGTTTTCCTGGCCTCGGGCGGTGCGTCCTATCTCACCGGCCAGGTGGTTGCGGTGGATGGGGGATATCTGGCCACATGAGAGCACTTGTCTATACCGGGCCTGAAGCGGTCGAACTGCAAGATGTTGCAGGCCCTTCGGCCACGCCGGGCGATGTGGTGGTTCAGGTGGACGCCGTGGGCATTTGCGGATCGGACATGCACGCCTTTCTGGGCCACGACGAACGCCGGCCGGCACCGCTCATCTTGGGGCATGAGGCGTCTGGAACCATTGTCCAGGGCGCCGGAGAAGGGCGCAGGGTCACCATCAACCCGTTGGTCACATGCGGCACATGCGAAGCGTGCGTGGAAGGCCGCGCGAACCTTTGCCCGGACCGGCAGATCATCTCCATGCCGCCGCGCGAAGGGGCATTTGCCGAACAGCTTGCGATTCCGGCCGGAAACTCTTTGCTGCTGCCGGACGATTTGTCTTTCGCCAAAGCCGCGCTGACTGAGCCCATGGCGTGCTCGTATCATGCGGTGCGCCTAGCTGCAGAAGCGTCTCACCGCCCGCTGGCAGAGGCCCGCGCCATCGTATTGGGCGGCGGCGCGATTGGGCTGGGGGCAGCGCTCGTTCTGGCCGACATGGGCTGCTCGGACATCTGGATTGCAGAGACTAACGCGTTGCGCCACGGCCTGTTGGGCCGGGCCGGCAACTTCAAGGTCTACAGCCCCCTGGAGGGCGCAGGCCCGGAAGAGGCCAGCGCCCATGTGGTGGTGGATGCCTTTGGCGGGGAGGCCACACGCGCCAGTTCGTCGGCGCTTGTGAAACCTGGCGGGGTGATTGTGCACATCGGGCTGGCATCTGGTACGGGCGGGCTTGATGTGCGGCGCATGACCCTGCAGGAGGTGACCTTTATCGGCACCTACACCTTCACCCCCGCCGATTTTGCCCAAACCCTGAACGCCATCGCTACGGGCCGCCTGGGTCCGCTCGACTGGGTGGAAGAGCGCGGCCTGGAAGAGGGCCCGGGCGCCTTCAGGGATATTCTGAGCGGCAAGGCTGCCCACCCCAAAATCATGTTCCGACTTTAATCTGACCCATTCGAAACACACCGGACTCAAGAAAGGTACTTCAACAATGTCCATTCCCCAGCTGCTTGTTCACAACGCCGAAGACAATGTCGGGGTCGTGGTTGTAGAGGGCCTCACGGCAGGAACCGAAATGCTCTGCGTGGTGACCCATGACAACACCGACTTCACCCTGACCGCCAAGGCCGATGTGCCGATTGGCCACAAGATTGCCCTGAGCGATCTGACTGAAGGCGACACGATTACCAAGTATGGCGAAGACATCGGCAAGATGGTGGGACCGTGCGAAAAGGGCGGGCATGTTCATGTTCACAACCTCAAGACAAAACGCTGGTAGGCAGGAGCTATACTGATGACAACGACTGATAAGATTATGGCCTATCGCCGTGAGAACGGCCGGGTGGGCGTGCGCAACCATGTGGTGATCCTGCCGGTTGACGATATTTCCAATGCCGCTTGTGAAGCGGTTGCCAACAACATCAAAGGCACCATGGCCCTGCCGCATTCCTATGGCCGGTTGCAGTTTGGTGAAGATCTGGAGCTGCACTTCCGCACCATGATCGGCACCGGCGCCAACCCCAACGTGGCGGCCTGCATCGTGATCGGGATTGAGCCCGGCTGGACCCAGCGCATTGCCGACGGCATTGCGGAAACCGGCAAGCCTGTAGCGGCCTATTCCATTGAGCAGCACGGCGACATCAACACCATCGCCACCGCGTCGCGCAAGGCCAAGGACTTCGTCCATTGGGCCACCGAGCTGCAGCGCGAAGAGTGCGACATGTCCGAGCTGTGGGTCTCCACAAAGTGCGGCGAATCCGACACCACAACCGGTTTGGGCTCGTGCCCGACCGTCGGCAACATGTACGACAAGCTTCTGCCCAAGGGCATTTATGGCTGCTTTGGCGAAACCTCTGAGATTACCGGTGGCGAGCACCTGTGCCAGGCCCGCGGAGCCAACAAGGAGGCCGGCGACAAGTTCATGGAGATCTGGCAGGCCTACATGGACGATGTGATCGAGCCCAACAAAACCAGCGACCTGTCGGAAAGCCAGCCCACCATGGGCAACATCGAAGGCGGCCTGACCACCATTGAGGAAAAGGCGCTTGGCAACCTGGAGAAGATCGGCCGGACCTCAACCTATATCGATGCGGTTGGTCCTGCGGTTGCGCCAGAGAAGGGGCCCGGGCTCTATTTCATGGACACCTCCTCGGCTGCGGCTGAGTGCGTGACCCTGATGGGCGCTGCCGGGTTTGTGGTGCACACGTTCCCAACCGGCCAGGGCAACATCGTGGGCAACCCAATTGTCCCGGTAATCAAGATCTCGGCCAACCCGCGCACGGTGCGCACCATGTCCGAGCACATCGATTGCGATGTGACCGGCATCCTCACCCGCGAGATGACCATTGATCAGGCGGGTGATGAGCTGATCGAAATGATCCGCCGCACGGCCAATGGCCGCTCGACGGCGGCTGAAGCGCTGGGTCACAAAGAGTTTGTGATGACCAAGCTCTACCGTTCAGCGTAACCAAATAACCAACTCCCCGCGCTCTGCATTTGCAGGGACGCGGGGATTGGTACGGAACCAAAGCGCTGCGAAAAAAGAAAACTCACTCAAAAAGGCCATATAGCGCGAGTTTTGCTTTGTCTTCAGCGGTTTATGCGAAATTGGGTTCGTTTCGCAGTGCCGCCATTTTCCTTGGTTTTCTGCCACTGAAGTTGAACTGGCGCGGGCCAGGAAATTCACACAAATCAACTAATTAGTGGCAGTCAAGATTGTTCGATCCGCCGCTTGCTCTAGGCCCAGCCGAGCGCCTGGAGCGAGTGGCCGTCGTTCCATATCTTTGTCATGTGGGCGACTTTTCCGCCGGCGAACTCCATGGCGTATACATAGTCGGCCGCCACGCTGTTGCCAGTGGGGTCCATAGGTCCGCCCTCGGCGGTGTGGGTGCCGTGAAACACCGCAAAAGCCAAAACAACGTCGCGGGCGTCGTCTGCGGCGAAACCCTTCAGCTCATAGTGGCCGTCTGGCAGGGGCACTAGAAGCCCCTTCATCCATTCTGCATAGGCTTCAAGTGTGTGGGTGTCGGCCAAAGCTTGCGACTGGCATGAAAACGATGCGTCAGAGGCACAATACTGGGCGCATTCTGCCCAGCCCTTGCCGGTTTCGCAGGCATCAAAGAAGCTCATTGCTGTGTCGGTCATGCTCATTTTAGGTCTCCTTCTTGGTTTCAGTGCGCCCTCTGAAAAGAGGTGGAAATCAACGGTTGATCTCCTCTGCACCAGTCTCCAGAAGGTAGCTGGAGCCAGAGGTACACAGCATCGTCCAAATGCAGTAATTGGTGTATCAATAATGTACTACGATGCACTTGGGCGATAAGAGGCGACATGACGGAACAGGGCCAGGCCACCGAGGCGCTCAGCAAGCGTGAGCAAGAGGTCGCCGATGCCTATGCGGCGGGCCAAAGCTATAAAGAGATTGCCCGCGAGCTCGGTCTGTCTCCCACCACCGTGCGCTCTCATCTTAGAACAGTATACAGTAAACTGGGCGTAACCTCGAAGATTGAGCTGGCCCAGTTCCTCACCGATGCCTCGGTGCCCGAAGACGGGCGGGACAGCGCAACCCTTGTGGCTGATCTGGCACTGGAGCTGGATGATGCCGTGCGCCGGGAGCAGAGCCTTGCGAAGATCCTGAACATCATCAGCAAGCAGGACGAAAAGCTGGAGCCCGTGCTGGATGCGGTGTTGGATCATGCCTTGGAAATTTGCGAGGCCCAGTTCGGCTCGTTGTTTGAGATTGGTGAGGATAAGCGGGCGCGCTTGGTGCATTCACGCAACATTGCCCCAGCTTTTGAAGCCTGGCTTCTCGACCTTGGGGCTTTTGAGCTGGAACCTGAAAGCGTAATCGGCCGCATGGCCGCCACGTTGCAGACCGCAAACGTCGCCGACGTGCACAGCGAAGATCTCTACGAAAGCGGGAGCCCAATCCGGATTGCCACCATGGACCTGGGCAAGGCGCGCTCGTTTGCGGCCATCCCCATGATTTCAGGCGACCGCCTGACCGGGGCGTTCATCGTCTACCGCACCCGGGTTCACCCTTTCAACGACCGCGCCCTTGACCTGGCCCAGGTGTTTGCCGATCAGGCTGCCATTGCCATTGAGAACGCGCGCCAGTTCCGCGAGCTGCAAAACCGGCTCGCCCGCGAACAGGGCACGGCGGAGATCCTGCGGCTGATCAGCCAAAGCCTGGAAGATGAATCGCCGGTCTTCGACCTCATCTTGAAGAACGCATCCCACCTCTGCGGAGCAGATGCCGCAGCGCTCACCTTGGGTGCGGAAGGTGACACCCATCAGCGTCTGGCGGCCTCGCGCGACGTGCATCCTACAACGAAGGCCCATTATGACGCCGGGCGCGTCTCCATGACCCCAACGTCGTTCGCGGCCAAGGCTATCCTCTCAGGTGATCATGTCTATGTGGAGGATTTTGCAGAGACTGACGGCTACCGGGAGGGCGATGCAGCCATGCAATCCCTCGTGGACGACACCGGCATGCGCACCAGCCTTTTTGTGCCCTTGATGTCGAAGACAGGCGGGATCGGCGCGCTGATCTTGTTCCGCAAGCAGGTGCGGCCCTACACGGACGATGAAATTGCGCTGGTCAAAAGTTTCGCCACCCAGGCGGTTATTGCGATTGAACATGTTGGCCAGTTCCGCCAGCTGCAAGCCCGGCTGGAGCGTGCGGCCGCGACGCGAGAGATCCTTCAGCTCATCAGCCAGTCAAGGGACGATGAGGCGCCGGTGTTTGCGGCGATTGTGGGCAATGTGGGCAAGCTCTGTGGTGGTGCCAATGTGGCGCTGCATCTTGCCAACCCTGCACGCACGAAAGCAACCTATGTTGCCGGTTGGGGGGATCCCACTAAAAACTTCCAGCCGGGCGTCTCCACCTGGCCGCTCAGCGACCCCTTGCCCCTGACCGAGGCGATCAGGGACGCCAAGGTCATCAATATCCCCGATAGCGCAGAAGAGGCTGAGTCTCGCGAACGTCATCCCGACCGTGCTGTGTTTGTGGACAGAGACGGCATCCGCTCGCAGCTGGTCGTCCCTCTCTTGAAGGAGGGACAGGGTGTCGGCTGTTTTGAGATCTACCGCCGGGAGGTCAATCCCTTTTTGGAGGACGAAGTTGCCTTGGTTGAAAGCTTTGCGGCCCAGGCTGTCATCGCTATTGAAAATGTCCGCCAGTTCAAGCTTCTGCAGGCCCGAACCGAGGAAGTTCAGGCGCTCAACGCCTCCCTTGAAGCGCGGGTGGATGAGCAGGTGGGCGAGATTGAGCGCATGGGGCGGCTCAAGCGGTTCCTGTCGCCGGCCGTTGCCGATGCGCTGGTCACGTCCGGCGATGAAGCCGCGCTATCCAGTCACCGGGCCCTGATCGCCACCCTGTTTTGCGATATCCGCGGCTTTACCGCGTTCTGCGAAACCGCAGAACCAGAAGAGACCATCGAGGTTTTGCAGGTCTATCATGAGGAGATGGGCAATCTGATTTCAGCCCACGGCGGCGGCGTGGACAAGCGCATGGGGGATGGGATCATGGTGATCTTC
Source organism: Alphaproteobacteria bacterium (assembly GCA_024227565.1). Classification (GTDB taxonomy): domain Bacteria; phylum Pseudomonadota; class Alphaproteobacteria; order Rhizobiales; family CAJQND01; genus JAAEUE01. Next base: position 12,857 of record JAAEUE010000259.1, on the reverse strand, counting down.
AACGATCCCCTGCCGTGCGAGGACCCGGCCGGTGATGCGGTGCGCCTGGCGGTTGCCATGCGCGAACGCATGGTGGAGCTGTGCAAAAAATGGAAGCGCTTGGGCCACCGGTTGGGATTTGGCGTTGGGGTTTCGTTTGGCTATGCCACCATCGGCATGGTTGGTTCTGAAGGACGCTACGACTATACCGCATCGGGCACCTCAGTGAACCTGGCCGCCCGTTTGTGCGACCGGGCCGAGGACGGCGAAATCCTGCTGAGCCCGCGCGCCTATACGGCCGTCGAAGATGACTTTCGGGCTGAATCCAGCGGCGAGGTCAGCCTGAAGGGCATTCGAGAACCCCTCGAGGTGTTCAGGCTCGCAGAACCCGTCAGCAAGTAGGCTGACGGGCCCAGCTCATCAGAAAAGGCCCTAGCCTCCGTAAATATAGCGCGGCAGCCAAAGGGCGATTTCCGGGAACATGAAGATCAGGGACAGGCCGATGACCTGAATGACCATGAACTGCATCATGCCCAGATAGATATCCTTCAAATCCCATTCGGGCACCACGCCCTTCAGGAAGTAGGCCGATAGCGCCACCGGCGGAGAGAGCCAGGCCGTTTGCAGGTTCACCGCAACCAGGATCGCAAACCAGGTGAGGTTCACGTTCAGCTCGGTGAGCATCGGCACCAGGATCGGCACGATGATCAACACGATCGGAACCCACTCCAGCGGCCAGCCCAGAAGGAAGATGAGAGCCATGACCGCGATCAGGATCAAGGTTGGCGACATGTCGAGCGACAGCAGCACTTCGGTCAACATTTTCGGTGTGCCCAGGGTGGAGAACACCGCGCCGAAATAGTTGGACGCGGCCACCAGGAACATGATCAAGACGGTGATTTCCAGGGTCTTGATGAGCGCATCATAGAAGCTGGGCAGGGAGAACTTGAAGTAGCCCATGCTGAGTAGAATGGAGCCAAAGGCACCGCAGGCTGCTGCCTCTGCCGGAGTTGCCCAGCCCAGAAGGATCGAGCCAAGGGCAAAGGCAATCAGGATGGTTGGCGGCACCAGGCCTAGGAAGAATTCCGCCCACAGCTCAGAATAGTAGAAACCGCCAGGCTTGTACTTGCGGAACACGTGGTAGGCGCCAATCATTGTGCCGAGCCACACAATCGCCAGAAGCGGTTGGGTGAACATCAGGTAGAACATGAACGCAAGACCGCTCATGACCGAGACGAATTCGACCATGTAATAGGGCGAGGTCTCCGGGCGCTCGTCTTCTGGAAGCGGCGGCCCCAGGGATGGGTTGAGCCAGCAACGGCCGACCGAATAGATAATGTAGAGCATGGCCAGAAGGGCGCCCGGCACGATGGCCGCGGCGAACAGGTCGGTCACCGGCACCTCAAGTACAGGGCCCATGACCACCAGCATGATGGAGGGCGGAATGAGGATGCCCAAGGTTCCGCCGGCCGTGATTGTGCCGGCTGCCATGCGGACATTGTAGCCGGACTTGTTCATGGTGCGCGCCGCCATGATGCCGAGGATCGTTACCGAAGCCCCGACAATGCCGGTGGCCGCAGCGAAGATCGTGGAGACGAACAGAACCGCGACGAACAAGGCGCCACGGGTGCCCGACATCATGAGCTGAATGGAGGCGAACAAACGCTCCATCAGCCCGGCTTTTTCCATCATGATCCCCATGAAGACAAAGAGCGGCACCGCCACCAGCTGGTCATCCAGCATGGTTTCGTTGAATTTCAATGTCTCCAGGAAGAAGCCCAGCCGCGGGCTGATGCCCCAGGCGGCAAACACGAACGACAGGAAGATCAATGTGAACGAAATTGGAAAGCCCACAAAGATCGCAAACAACATCGCGGCGACCATGAACAGGCCAACGGTCGGCTTGTCGAAGCCGGTCATGCCCATGGCATCGGCCGCACTCGTCCAGTATTGGCCGATCGGCACCACATCGGGAGCGAACGTGCCGAGAAACAGCACGGCAAGAACAATCAGGTAAATCGGCAGGATGCGGACGAACAGTTTTTCGCGGTCTTTGCCCATGTCGTCGAGGCAGCGGAACAGCTCAGGAATGCCCTGCAACAACAACAGGAAAACGCCCACCGGCATGGCCAGGCGGGCAGGACCGAGAATGGGCGCCCAGGTGGAATCGCTGGCCCGTTCCCAGCCGCTGTATTCAAACCCATTGAGGGGGTTGAAGGCCTTGTATCCGTATTTGGCCGCGCTCCAGAAAAAGAACAGCATGGCCGGGAAGTAGAACAGGAGATAGAGCACCGCGTCAGTTGTTGCTTGGGTTCTCTTCGACCACAGGCGGTAGATAAAATCGGCGCGGATGTGGACGCCGCGCAACAGCGCGTAGCCCGCGCCCATCATGAAGATGACGCCGGCCAGCATGCGGCTCACGTCATAAACCCACAAGGTTGGCGCGGTGAACATCTTGTTCGCCACCACCTCGTAGACCATAACCAGGATAACCGGCACCAGAAGCAGGCACGTGATGCGGCCCACCCAGAAATTGAGCAGATCGATGGCGGCGGTAATCGGCCGCTGCCACGATGTCATGGTTTCTGGGGTTTGACCGGGTTCTTCGGCCCTGCGCTCGGCGATCAACTCATCGGTGATCTCAAGCTCTTCTGGTTTTGGTTCGTCTGCCACAGTCCGCCCTCCCGCATCTCCCGGCACCACTCAACGGCCCCTCTTCAAGCGAAGGGGCCGATGGCTGGGTCGGTAAAGAAGAGCAGCGGGCCGATGTGGCCCGCTGCTTCCGCTTGGTGTGTCAGACTATTTTTTCGCGACGCTGTCGGCAAACGCTTTGCCGAGAGCTGCGTTGGACGCCTGTGCGCCAGCCCAGAACGGTACGGCGATGGCCGCAAAATCTTTCTGAGACTGCCAGACCTTGGCGAAGAACGCGTTTTCCTTGGAGTTCTTTTCAAGAGCAGCCTTGGCAGCGTTCATGTAGGCCGGGAAGTAGTCAGCCGGAGTGTCGTGCAGTTGCACGCCATGATTTTCGGTAAGGTCTTTCAGAGCCTTGCCGTTTTCATAGATCCGGTAGCTCATGGACTTCATCAAAGAAGCGTTTGCAGCAACTTCCAGAGCCTTTTTCTGATGGTCTGTCAGCTTGTTGTAAACGTCGCCATTGATGTAGAGGTCAGCGTTCACGACCACCTGGTGCAGGCCTTGCAGATAGTAGTGCTTCAGCACTTTCTGGAAACCAAACACTGAGTCAGGCTTTGGGCAGCACCATTCGGCAGCATCGATCTTGCCGCTCTGCAGAGCTGGCAGAATGTCGCCGCCGCCCATGGCCACAGACGCCACGCCGATGTCTTTGTAGGTCTGGCCGGGGATGCCCGGAGGTGTGCGGAAACGATACTTGCGGAAGTCATCCATGGAGGCAATCGGCTCTTTGAACCAGCCAAGAGCTTCCGGACCAACCGGCTGCAGCATGAAGCCTTTGACATTCACGCCCATCTCTTTCCAGAGCTGGTCGTAAAGCTGGGTGCCACCGCCATACAGGAACCAGGAGACGAACGCGATGTTGTCGATGCCAACACCGGCGCCGGCAACTGGCGAACCGAACAGCATGGCTGCAGGGTGTTTGCCGGACCAATAGTGGGTCCAGGCGAAACCGCCTTCAATCAGGCCCTGGTCGACGGCGTCGAGGGTTTCTTTCACACCCACAACAGCGCCGGCCGGCAGCACTTCAATATTGACTTCACCATTCGTCAGGTCGCTCACGTCCTTGGCGAAGTCATTCAGCATGTGCACTTCATCGGCCTTCGACGGAATAACCGATTGCACGCGGATCGTGACTTTTTCAGCTTGGGCAAGCGAGCTCGCCGCAAGCACGGACAGGGCAATTGCCCCAGCCGCTAACGATTTAAATACAGTTCCAAAGCCCTTCATTTGGACTAGTCCTCCCAAAATGCGCAGTCATAGGTTGAGTGCAGAGCCCGTAAATCCGGTCACACCACGCAAGTGACCAGGCAAACAAAACCCCTGAATAGGATGCAGGACAATTCTGTTTGAACAGGTTCTAACGAATGGGATCATACTGGGGGTCCGCTGTTGCGAAACCGGTTCGTCTCCCAGAAAAACGCTGAGGCTATAGCCCTTCTTCTTTGCTTGTCGGCGCAAGCTTGACTTAGGTTGTGTCATAGTCACGCCAGCCCGGCAAGCACCGCGACCTCGGGCCAACCTTCCCACAACATGCGGCCTGAAACGTACAGCAACACCACCAATCCGAGCCAGGAAATCCACGGAAACCGTGTCATCAGCTTGACGATCATGGCGGCGGCAAATGCCATCAGCAAGATGGCCAGCGCCAGGCCGAACACCAGAAGCGTGATGTTGTCGCGCGCTATCGCGGCGACCGCCAGCACATTGTCGATCGACATGGACACATCCGCCACGGTGATCGAGATTAAAGCTGAGAGCAGCGTGCGCCGGGGCGGGCCCTGGTAGCCACCGTCCTCTATGTCTTCCTGAGCTTCGGTCGCCCGCTTGGCCATGTCCTCGCGAATGTCGTTGAACAGACGCCACGAGACCCAGAGCAGAAGCAGGCCGCCGATGAACAAAAGGCCCTTGATGGCCAAAAGATAGGTTGCGAAGATCGCAAAGATGATGCGCAGCACTGCTGCCATGATCATCCCGAACAGGATCGCCTTCTTTCGCAGTTCGGGCGAAAGCGAAGCGGCCGCCATGCCGATGATCAGCGCGTTGTCGCCCGACAAGACGATATCGGCCAGAATGATCGACGAAAAGTTCAGGAGGGTTTCTACCATGTTCGGAAGGTCTCAGTACGTGAAGCCGGTTAGTCAATGCGTGTGATTGCAGATGAGGGGTCACTACAGGACCCAGTACACTATTTTGCTTGGCCGCCCCAGTAGACCTGCTGCAAGTTCTTGTTCCCAAAATTTGGGGGCCGGGCACCACGCTGTTCACATCTCCCTCTGCCGGTTAATCCGGCCATATCTTGATTTCATAAAATAAGACCAGTAGTCTCAAAAATCAACGTGTTAATGTTTCGGCTGATGCAGGCCGGATGAATGAGCATCATCAGTATCAGGCGGATCCCTCATTGTGGATCGCCATAAGGGAAAGCTTCTGCGGTGAAAATCAGGGATGATGACAAGATAGCGCCCAATCTCAGGGCTCTCACCATAATCGAGGTGCTTGCCAAAGCCGGTAAGCCGTTGACGCCGACCGAGATTAACGAACATCTTCAACTTCCCAAGCCAACCATTCACCGGCTTTGCACCACGCTTTTGCAGCAAGGATTTCTGACCCGGGATGTTGATGTGAAACGGCTGCGCCCAGCCCGGCGCCTGCGGCTCATATCTGCGGGGATCATGACTTCCTCGCGCATCCATATCGCCCGGCATGCGATTTTGCGGGACGTGTCGGAGGCCATCGGCGAAACCTGCAACCTGTCGGTGCCGGAAGAAAACGGCATGGTGTATGTGGACCGGGTCGAGACCCACTGGCCCATGCGCTTTCAGCTGCCAGTGGGCTCCAGCGTGCCGTTTCACTGCACGGCCAGCGGCAAGCTGTTTCTCAGCACGCTGGAGGACGTCCAGCTGGACAAGTTGCTCTCCACGTTGAAACTGGAGCAGTTCGCCCGCAACACCATTGAGAATGTTGACGATTTAAAACGCGAGCTGGAGGCAACCCGCAAGCGTGGGTTCTCACGTGACAATGAAGAGTTCATCGACAACCTTATTGCGGTTTCGGTGCCGATAATCGATCAGAACCAGGCCTTGTTTGCAGCACTCGCCTTTCATGCCCCCAAACAGCGCATAACATTGGAACAGGCTGAAGAGCATGTCGTGACCCTGCGGAACGCGGCGGACAAATTGGCGGCAATTCTGTTTGGCGAACCGGACTAGACGCTGACTTCAGTGAGCCCAATGCTTGTGGCGCATTCCTGAGGATTCGCGTAATAATGAGCGATCGCCAATCGGATCTCATTTCAGGAACCTTGATATGTTGACGCGTAGGGAGCCAGCGCCGATGGAGAATCGGCCAAGTTCCCTGAAAGACCCAGAGTGGCATCCGCGCCTTCGGCCCGAAGATGCGGTCGCGAGCCGTGTCCGAGGTGCCATGGGCCTGCTGCTCGCGTACCCCTATTTTGATCGTTTGTCCTTGTGGACGCTCACGCATTACTTTTTCCCCTTGTCCAGGATGTGGGCGGCGGCCACGGTTTCAGGTGGGGTGCCGGAGCGCTTTTTGGCCGAGGTTCCGCTGGATGTTGGCGGGATCGATCTAGACAAGTTGCAGAGCGCATTGTTTCCCACCGAGGCAGCGCGGGCCACAGCCGCTGCTGTCGACGCGGCGTGGGAACATTCGTTTTTCGGTCCCCAGCACCGCGCTCCTGAAGAGCTTGTGGCCATTGAGACCGCCAGGCGCGACCGTCATCATGTCTTGAACACGACCCGAAGGAAGTTCCGCTTTCTCCTTAAACACCCGGTTCCGATCGTACATTCCGAACCTCCTTCTCCTGACGCGGTGGAGGCCGCTTATGGAGCTGCGCTGAAGGACCGGGATCGGTTGTTTTCTGCGCCAGATCCGATGCCCGAAATCGAAGTGTCGAGACGGGTGCCCGGCGCGGTTGGCACAAACTATTGGTTGCGCTTCAATTCTCCGTCGGCGCAACTCGGTGACGTTGTTTATGCCCGCGTCTACGAGCCGGAAGGTGTGGAAAATCCGCCAACGCTCATCTTTGGCCACGGCATTTGTGTCGAGTTCGATCTGTGGCATGGCCTGGTGGACGAAGTTAACGAGCTGTGCCGGATGGGAATTCGCGTCATTCGCCCCGAGGCGCCCTGGCATGGCCGGCGAAGGCCGGCGGGCCGGTATTCAGGAGAAACCATCGTTGGAACGGCGCCTTTTGGGCCGCTCTATGCGTTTACGGGCGCCTTGCGTGAATGGACGGTGCTGATCGACTGGGCGCGCAAGACCAGTACTGGCCGGGTTGCCATCGGGGGCTCGAGCCTGGGTGCGCAGATGGCATTGCTATGCGCCGATGTGGCGCGGAACTGGCCTGAACGTTTGCGGCCCGAGGCGATGTTGTTGATCACCCACAGCGGATATCAGCAAGACGCTTTGCTCAACGGCGCTTTGGCAAAAGTCTGGAAATCGCGCGAGGCCATGATTGAAAAGGGCTGGAGCGCAGAAACAGCCGGAAAATACATGCCTGTTCTGGATCCAGACTGGGACAGTATGCCGGTCATGAACCCAGATCGCATTGTCTCGGTGCTCGGCAGCCGCGATCATGTGACCCCGTTCGAAAGCGGTCTTGGCCTGCTGGATGCCTGGAAAGTGCCGCAGGAAAATCGGTTCATCTGGCGGCGGGGCCATTTTTCAGTGCCGATGACGATGATCCGCGACCCGGGTCCGGTGCGCCGGATGGGCGAAATAATGACGCGGTGATCTGCACGGCGCGAGAGGAGTGCAAAAAGTGACCAGCAGCGTCACAGTTCCGGTCTGGCTCTTTCTCGTCCTTTCTCTTTGCGCGGTCTTGGTGTTGTTTCGGGTGGTTGTCTTTCCCTTGTGGGCCCGCTTTTGGGGCGCACGGACCCGCAAGGTGGTTGAGAAAATCAATCCGCTCCTGCAACTTCATTTGTCCCCGTTTAGCCTGTCGAGGCGACGGGTTCTGGCGGATCGTCTGCTCCGTGACCGGGCTGTTGAGGCGGGGATCGAGGAAATCGCCAGCGATCGAGGCGATTCGGTGGAAAAAACCCAGCGTGAAGCCTGGCGCATCGCCTGGGACATCGTGCCGGCCTTCAATCCGTATTTCTATTTTCGCATTGGCTTCGGGATGGCACGGCGGTGTCTGCGTTCCCTCTACAAGTTTCGGGTGGCGTTTGAAGATAAAGCCAGCATGGCAGACGTCAGTGACAAGGCGGCGGTCGTGTTTATCATTCACCACCGTAGCAACATTGACTATGCCGTTGTGAACTACCTGACGGTTGGCCGAACGGTGCTCTCGTTCGGTGTTGGCGAGTGGTCGCGCGTTTGGCCAATTCAGCCGCTGATGCGGATGGCTGGGGGGTACTTCGTGCGCCGCGACTCCGGTGATCCCCTCTATCGGCTAATGTTGAAACGCTACGTGCAACTGGCAACGGAGGCGCGTGTTCCCCATGCGGTATTTCTCGAGGGGCAACTTTCGCCTGATGGCCGCGTAGGGACCGCCAAGCTGGGATTGCTCAGTTACGTAACAGAGCATTTCGATGTGAGGCACACGCCTGACCTGATCTTCATGCCTGTCGGCATAAACTACGACCGCATACCTGAAGACGAGAACCTGCAGAGGTTCTCTTCTGAGGAATTTCGTGCCAAGGGCAGGAAGTACGTTTTGCTTCAAGGGGCGCAATTTTCGATCCGTGTCGTCTGGGAAATGCTGTTTGGGCGCCGGCCGTTTGGGTATGCGTGCGCAAAATTCGGAAAACCCATTTCGTTTGCCGCATGGCTGAAAGAGTCCGATGTCACGTGGCGTGAGCTAAACCGCGAGCAACGTTTTGCATGGGTTTCCAAACTTGGCTCAAGATTGATTGCAGAACTCACCACCCTTGTTCCCGCAACTCCGGTGGCCGTGCTTTGCCGGATTTGGTTTGAAGACCCCTCGCTCGTGATTGACCGCACCGAACTGGGGACCCGTTTCAACGCGCTTTGCACTGAATTGAAACAAGGTGGCTGTCACGTCGTGCTGGTTGGCGACAAAGAAACTGCGACCCTGGAACATGCCCTGAAGCTTGCGACCTCTCGGCGCATCATTCTGAAAAACCAGGACGGCTTATTCCACCTGAACGCAAAAAAGCGAGCGCTGGCAGTCTACAATGCAAACGCACTCAGTCAGTTTCTGGAACGGAAATAGCCGGTTATCCTATTGAGATTTTGTTGGGCCGGGCGCGAACCCTAGGTCTCGCCGGCCTCTTCAAGGGTGGCTTGCGTCACCGGCTCGCTGCGGGTTTGGATCCATTTTGCATCCGCCTGGCGCTCCCAGCACACCCGGTCCCAGTCGCCGTTCGCGCCCGGCACCCACCACCAGTTTGGCGATTCCACTTCGCCCACCCAGGCATAGACCACCAGGCAGGGCGCTTCATGCGTGGTGAGCGAATGCACCTTGTTGCTGGGGGTCACCGAGGCTTCGCCGGGCGACACCTGGAAGGGCTTGGTTGTTGTGCCGTATTGCAGGGTCAATTGACCTGACACCACATAATAGAGCTCAAGCGCGCCATGCTGGTGCAGCGGATAATGCAGGTGCGGCGCCAGCAAAAACAAACCGGCCCGGATGGTGTCTGAACGAACCAGGCCAACCTGTCCTGCCAATTGCCCGGCCACCAGGCCTTGGGCCAGGGTTGGTTCAATGCCTTCGCCCTCAAAGAGCTGATTCCATCTGGCTGCGCTCGCCAAAGACCGGGCTGCGTTGGCGAGTTCGGGACCGCAGGCCATGGCAGAGAGCGTGCTTTCCAGATGTGCCGTAACAGTGGGCGGTTCAGGCAGAGGCGGTAATGATTGTACCTGGGTGCAGTCGATGGTCTTCAGTTCGGCGATGAACCGGGCAAGCATGGGTTCTTTGTCTTGTTGGCTGTCAAGCTCTGAGCAGAGGTGGTCAGTGAAGGATTGGGCTACGGTGTTCATGTGTCGGGTCCGTCTTGGTTTTAGGCAATGAGCTTAGCTGGAGCGCAGGCAACTGATATTGGCGGTGCCTGCCCGCATGCGCCGTTCAATGCGTGCGGCGATGCGCCGGGTGAGGGGGCCTGGCCTGCCTGCGTTGCGAACTCGCGGATTTGGCAAGCTGGCGGTGAGGCGGGCTGCGTCACGGCGGGTTAGGCGGCGTGCTGATTTCTTGAAATGATGCTTGGCCGCAGCTCCGGCCCCATAGATGCCCGGAGCCAGTTCAACAATGTTCAGGTAGACTTCCATTTGCCGGTGTTTTGTCCAGATTATGTCAATCCAAAGCGCGAGGGGAACCTCCATGGTCTTGCGGAACCACGAGCGGGCAGGCGGAAAGAACAGGTTCTTGGCAATCTGCATAGTGATCGTTGAGGCGCCGCGGACCTTTTTGTCCGGGTTCTCCAATTTGTCTTCAACCACTTTTTGAACGACTTGCCAGTCAATGCCCTGGTGTGTGCAAAACCGTGCATCCTCTGACGCAATCACTGCGGCGGGCAGGGTGGGTGCAATTTGCTTTAGGCCCACCCAGCTCTTCTGGATGCCGTTGCCTTGCCAGGCTTTGCTGAGCTGCAAGACGGTGATGGGGGGATTGATCAGGGCATAAACCGGCACGATGACGAAGGGCAACGCCAGCAAGATCACAACACCCAACAGTGCGCGAAGTATCCAGCGCCTCAGATTGCGTGTGGTTGAACGCGCTATTGTGGTTGAACGTGCCATCCCTGATCCGTAAAAGACCTTCACCCTTGCATGCAAGGCCTAGTGTCTCCGAGCTGTCCATTACATGAGTTTGCTTGCATATGCCTTTTCTAGATGAACTTACAAACACTGCCGAACAAATTGATGCGCTGCTGGACCGGTTGATGCCACTGGACACCGCGCCCGCCAAGCGGGTCATAGACGCCATGCGCTATGCCTCGATTGGGCAGGGCAAGCGCCTGCGGCCCTTCCTTGTGTGCGAGAGTGCCAAGCTGTTCGACGTTGAGGACACCCACGCGCTTAGAACCGGCGCAGCATTGGAATGCATTCATTGTTATTCGCTGGTGCACGATGATCTGCCGGCAATGGACAACGATGAGCTGCGGCGCGGCAAGCCCACCACCCACATTGCCTTCGATGAGGCCGCCGCCATTCTTGCCGGGGACGGCCTGTTGACCTTTGCCTTTGAAATTCTGGCCCATCCGGACACTCATCCTGATCCGGTCGTGCGGTCGAAACTGGTGAGCGAGCTCGCCATTGCCTCCGGGCCGGCTGGAATGGTGGGCGGGCAAATGCTCGATTTGGAAGCGGAAGCCCGCGAAAGCCACGATCTGGACGAGATCATAACTCTTCAGGGCATGAAGACCGGCGCCTTGTTCCGGTTTGCGTGTGAATCCGGTGCCCTCTTGGCCCAGGCGGGGGATGCTGAGCGCTCAGCGCTTTCGGTCTATGCAGACCGGGTTGGTCTGGCCTTCCAGATTGCCGACGATATTCTGGACCAGGAATCCACGCCTGAACAGCTGGGCAAGCAAACCCAGAAGGATGCCGAAGCCGGGAAAGCCACGTTCATTGACCTGTTGGGGTTGGATGGTGCCAAAAAGCGCGCGCACGCGCTTGTGGATGAGGCCTGTGCGTCGCTGGATGCCTTCGGCAACCGGGCCGGGATCCTGCGCGAGGCTGCCTTGTTTATCGTAGAGCGGAAGAACTGAGGCCCAAATCAGGGCTGCAACAGTCGCCGCGCACCGCGGAAGGCGACGAATGCGGTGAACAGCGAGATGACAAAGTTCCAGCCGGCGAACGAAAGCCCCATGAAGCGCCACTGAACTTCATCGCACCGCACGATGGTCATGTTGCTGAGATCGGGCAAAACGCTATCTTTGCTCAACCCTGCCCCGCCCGAGCATTCGGTGGGTCCGGCCCACCAGCCCCATTCAACGCCCGAATGATGCCCGCCCATGCCGGCGCTCACCAGCATGATGAGCCCGCATATCACAAGTCCAACGCGCACTAAGCCCATGGCGCCGCCGGTGCGCGAAAACATGAATAGGATGAAGGCCAAGGGGATGACGGCGTAGTAGGGCCAGCGCTGCTGCAAACATAATGGGCAGGGGATATAGCCGCCGATGAGCTGAAAAGCCCAGGCGCCTGCAATGGTTGCGAGGGTTATTGCCAGGATTATGAGCGCAGCGGGACTGCTGAATTTGCCGATTTCATCTGCCATAGGCGGCTGTTTAGCGAATGTGGGCGGCGTCCGCAGGTGGCCAAGGTGTCACAGGAGGTATTTGACGGCCACAAATCCGGCCACCACGAGCAGGAAGAACAGAACGGTCAAAAGGCCAAGATACTTCTCGATGAAGGTCTTGATGGGCGGGCCGAAGTAGTAGAGCAGCCCGGCAACGGCGAAAAACCGGATGCCGCGCGCCACCACACTGGCCGCAATGAACACCGGCAGGGCCAGCTGTGTGGCGCCGCTGGCGATGGTGATCACTTTGTAGGGGAACGGGGTGAGCCCGGCACCGAACACATAGAGCGCGCCGTCTTTGTTGTAGTTGGTGGCAAACTCTTCAAAGTGCGCCTGGTAGCCGTAAAACTGCAGCAAGGCGCTGCCCAGGGTGTCGTACAGAAAGGCCCCGATGGCATAGCCAAGAAGCCCCCCCACCACGGAGGCCACGGTGCACACCAGGGCATACCACCAGGCTTTGGCCCGGTTGGCCAGCACCATGGGAATGAGGAAGGCGTCCGGTGGGATGGGGAACACCGAGCTTTCAATGAAGGAAACCGCGGCCAGCACGCCGGTGGCATTGCGGTGGGCGGCAAGTTTCATCACCCAGTCATAGAGGCGTCTCAACATCCAAGCTGGATAGCGCCCTGGTTTCTGATTTGTCACGGAGAAAAAATGATGGCGTTGAAGTTCGCAAGATGGTTGACGCGGTGCCCTGCCCACAGGTATGACGCGCACACCTCTTTTGAGGGCCCCTGTGGCGGAACTGGTAGACGCGACAGATTCAAAATCTGTTGTCTGTAAGGACGTGCCCGTTCGAGTCGGGCCAGGGGCACCAATTTTCCACCGTATTTTCATATAGTTACTTGCCCTACTAGAGACGCGACAGCATTTCTTTGCTGCTGCAGAAATTTGAGGGAAGCATGGGGGAAGCAGTCGAAGCTATTTCACTTCTTAGCACTCTCGCCTCAGGACATACTGCCTC
>JAAEUE010000258.1 GCA_024227565.1 Alphaproteobacteria bacterium | reverse complement strand
TGAGGTGCCTTGCGATCCAGCGCCTGGCGAATGATTTTGGATAAATCCATCTCATCCCAAAGTTTTTGCCAAAATATAACGTGATTACCAAGCAACCTCCGCCAATTTGATGAGCCGCGCCGGCATTGGTGGCGTTCGGGCCGCATTCCACAAAAGCCGATCAACGAGTTGGTCCAACTTGAAGCGGCGGTTGAAGCGATAGTTGAATTCAGCCAAATAGCGCGGCAAATGCTTGCCGTTCAGTGCATGGTAAGTGCCATGAATGGAGCTTTTCAGGTTGCCAAGAATGATATTCACCCAATGCAAGGCGAGTATCTCCATGCTGGCAGCGCCGCCGCCCGTGACAATGGTCTCGTGCTCAAAGCCCGCCGCCTCAATGCCTTCGAACCCGCTCAGGCCATCGGAGACCACATGAGCCCCGGTTGCCAACAATTTCTCCGCCCAACGCTTGATGGTTTGTTTGCGAAACCCGTTCACCGCACTACATTTCATGTAGATCGGGTGGCCATCTTCGGTGGTTTCCAACGCGGCAACAAAGGGATACTTCGCCGCTGCGCCACGACCGCGTTTTCCGCCAGAT
>JAAEUE010000257.1 GCA_024227565.1 Alphaproteobacteria bacterium | reverse complement strand
CTTAGGCTCAACGGTTGCCGGGCGGCGAAGTAGCGCGAGTCCCAGATTTCTGAGCGGCAAAACTCGGCGGTGTGTGGCTGGGCCAGGTAGTTGCCACGGGGCCCCTCCTCGCGGGTCAATTCCATTGCAAGAAACTCATCATCAATTCGAACGCCCCGCCACATACGACGAAGCAATCCCGCCAGGTCGCTTGCATAAAGCAGTGCATGCAGAGAGTAGGTAAGACCCTCGTCCATCAGCCCCAGGTAGTCGCAGGTGGCTGGGCGGCTGTAGAACGTCTGCATCATGTTGGCCGAGATTTCCCAGGCAGCATCCTGATTAAAGCGTTGCGCCCGAGCTCTTCCACCTATACCGGTCAGCGACGGTATCCCGAGAATTCGGCAAACCTGGCAGAGTGCCGCATCCGCCAGCGACAGCTGTGGAAAGCCGCCGCGCCCACCAGTGGCTGGCTCCATGAAGGCGGCGTCTGAACCCCCGATGCAAAAAGCGCCTTCTTGTACCAGTTGCCCCAGCACGATCGATGCAAAATCAGTTGCCAGGCAATGCACCACGCATCCCGCGATTGTAATAGGCGCTGAGGCACCGCCAAT
>JAAEUE010000256.1 GCA_024227565.1 Alphaproteobacteria bacterium | reverse complement strand
GCGGGCCGCACACTGGCTGGCCAGCTTGTCGTACTCCGCCAGGAAGGTTGGCAGCCGCAGCTTCTTGAGATGGTGAGTAAGCAGCACCTGCGGTGTATCGCTCATGGTGCACCTGTGAGCAGGCTCATGTAGGCACTCGGGTTTGTTGTCTGGACCGTGGCCTTGGGCAGATAGGGATAGACATCCAGATCGAGCTTTGGCGGCCTGCGCTCTATGCGGCACAGCACCAGGTGTTTGACCGCGTCATAACCGATCGCGCCCAAGCGCAGGGCATCACGGATCGCACCGTGCACCACCGCAAGTTCAAAGCTCTCCAGCAATCTGAGAACCTGGACATACTCGCGCTTGCCGGCCTTACCCATACGTGCCTCCAGCAGACGGCGCAGGGTGGCGAAGCCATCAGGCAGAACCCAGTCCTTCAATGGAGCAGCCTGATCGAAGGCCCCGATCTTCTTCTCAAGCAGGGCCAGATAGTGCAGCGGATCGAAGACCATGTCTTCGCGCTCATAGGAACGCCGGTGCCGGGCAATCTCCTCGCCGCCGCTGCAGATCACGACCGTATCCACATAGCCGCGCGCAACCACCTCGCGATGCCCATAGGCAACCGGCACCGAGTAGTCATTGCCCCGGTAGCGCACCAGGGACAGCGAGGTCACCCGCGTGCTCTGGGTCTCGCAAGCCTCGAAGGCATGGCTGGGCAGTGCAGACAATGCCCTTCTATCGTCCTCAAGACGCTCGCCAATGGTCTGTTTGTGGCCGCGCAGCACCGCCTGCTGGCGCTTCGCACACTCGGCCGCAAGATGCTCATTCAGCGTCTCGAAGCTCTCGAACCTGGGCTCAGGCACCATAAAATTGCGCCGGACATAGCCAACCATCCCTTCGACCTTGCCTTTGTCATTGCCCTTGGCGGGACGGCCAAATCTGTCCCGGAACAGATAGTGGGACTGCAGCGCGGAGAACATTTGCGTGCGTTTCCGCGTGCCATCTCCCAGGATGCGGGCCACAGCCAGCTTGGTGTTGTCGTACAGGATCGATTGCGGCACCCCGCCGAAGAAAGCGAACGCCGCAACATGGCCATCGCAGAAGGCCTCCGATGTCTCGCGCGGGTAAGCCTTCACGAAGATGGCGTCGCTGTAGGGCAGATCGACAACCAGAAAGTGGACCTTGCGTTCAACGCCGCCGATCACAGCCAAGGCTTCGCCAAAATCAGCTTGGGCATGACCAGGGGAATGATGCAGGGGCACAAACATCTCACGGGTGCGCCGGCGCACCTCGCAGATGTAATCCTTCACAATCGTGTAGCCGCCTTCGAACCCATACTCAGCACGCAGCCGCTCCAGAATACGCTTGGCCGTATGACGCTGCTTCTTCGGCCGGGCTCGGTCCTCTTCAAGGATCTGATCAATAATGGCCGTGAACGGCCCCAGCTTCGGCCGCCGGACGGGCTTTGTGCGCCGGTAACCGGGCGGTTCGGAATGCAAAAGCATCTTGGAGACCGTGCGCCGGTCAATCCCATAGCGCCGCGCAATCTCGCGCTGACTCAACTCTTCCTGATGGTGATCAAGCCGAACTCGCCGATACAAATCCACAGTGTACATCCCCAAGCCTCCGGCCAGTTCCAACTGGCATCAGAGACTAAAAAGACTGGCGCAGTTTTGCGCCGCTACAACGGGAAAACCCCGCCGTTCCTGTGGATCATTTTTGCACCGGCGGTCTCACCGAGGGGCAGATCCCTTATCCTCGCCTCCGTGAGGTTCATCACGGTCATGGCAAAACTCCAATAAAGCACCGT
>JAAEUE010000255.1 GCA_024227565.1 Alphaproteobacteria bacterium | reverse complement strand
GCTTCGCTGTTGGCGATGCTCAGGATCTGGCGGCGTTCCTGCTCAGAGAGCTTATTGGCGGGCTCTCGCTGCTGGGCCGCGGCTTTACGGCCGTCCACCTTCACCTCACCGGCCTCACGCCAACGTTGCCAGGTGCGCGGTGAAATCCCGACCACACGACAGGCTTGTGACAGCCGCGCGCCGGCCTGGCAGGCCTGATCGATACCGGCGCTCACTTCTCGGCGCTCCCGTAGCTCGATCTTCCGTCCTCGGGTCCCCCCCAAATCGCCTGGACTTTTTTTTGGAGCACCAATAAGGCGGCCGTCTCCGCCAAGGCTTTGTCCTTGCGGCGCAACTCGGCTTCCAATTGCTTGATCTGCCTTGCCTGAGTGTTCAGCTTGGCTCGATCGACCTTGGCGGATGCCGAAGCATTGGCCTGTGCGCAACTGTCGCGCCAAGCGTTGATCTGCTGCGGGTACAGCCCCTTACGCCGGCAGTACTCGCTGAGCTTTGCCTCGTTGAGACTGGCCGTCTCCATCACGATGGAGAACTTCTGCGCACTGCTGAGTTCCCCTGTGGGCGGCTGCTTGGCTGGGGCACTGCCATTGGAGCGCAGTTGCTTAATGCGCCAGGTATACAGCGTGTCTTTCGGTACGCCAGTATCTCGGGCCAGCTCAGGAACCGGGATACTGTTCGGTGGCAACATCTTAGCGATGATGCTGGATT
>JAAEUE010000254.1 GCA_024227565.1 Alphaproteobacteria bacterium | reverse complement strand
TTGGAACAGTATCCGACCCTAACCGCTCGGCGCGTCTACGAGATGGTGTGTGAACGCGGCTATTCCGGTGGACCGGATCATTTTCGCCATCAGATGGTGCACTATCGGCCCCGCCCACCCGCCGAGGCGTACCTGCGTCTGCGTACGTTGCCCGGTGAACAGGGTCAAGTTGACTGGGGCCATTTTGGGACCATTCGGATCGGTCAAGCCGAACGGGTGCTGATGGCGTTTGTGCTGGTGTTGAGTTATTCACGGCAAATTTTTCTGCAGTTTTTTACCGATCAGCGCTTGGCCCACTTTCTGCGCGGCCACCAGGCCGCGTTCAACGCCTGGGGCGGTTTGCCTCGGGTATTGCTGTACGACAACTTGAAAAGTGCGGTACTCGAGCGTCGTGGTGAGGCGATCCGCTTTCATCCGACACTGTTGGCGTTTGCCGCCCACTATCGCTTTGAACCCCGCCCGGTGGCGGTGGCCCGGGGCCATGAAAAAGGCCGGGTGGAACGTGCGATCCGGTATGTGCGTGAGTCATTTTTTGCCGCCCGGAAGTGGCGGGATCTAGCCGATCTCAACGCGCAAGCCTTGCGTTGGTGCAACGAGCACAGCACGCGACGGCCCTGTCCCGAAGACCGCTCTATGAGCGTCGCTCAAGCGTTTGCGCAAGAACGTCCGAGTTTGCTGGCCTTGCCCGATAATCCCTATCCCAGCGACGAACGGGTGGCGGTCAAGGTCGGTAAAACCCCCTATGTCCGCTTTGATCTCAATGACTATTCTATTCCAGCGACGCATGTGCGACGGACCTTAGAGGTGGTGGCGAGTACCGAGCAGGTGCGCGTCCTGGAGGGTAGCACCGTGTTGGCCAGCCACTCACGGAGCTATGATAAGGGGCAGCAAATCGAAGATCCCGCTCACATCGACGCCTTGGTGGCCCATAAACGCCAAGCGCGTCAGCATCGCGGGGTGGACCGTCTAGCCCACGCCGTACCGGCCAGTCGTCGCCTGTTAACCGCCGCCGCTGAACGTGGCGAGCCGTTGGGTAGTTTAACCGCCGCACTGCTACGCTTGCTGGATCGCTATGGAGCCACAGAACTAGAAGCCGCTATTAACGAAGCCTTGGAACGCGGGGTGCCGCACAGCAATGCCGTGCGTTTGAGCCTGGAACGCCGCCGGGAAGCACGAGACCAACCGCCACCGTT
>JAAEUE010000253.1 GCA_024227565.1 Alphaproteobacteria bacterium | reverse complement strand
CCTCCGCCGTGGCCACCACCATGTCCTCCGCCGTGTCCACCGCCGTGTCCACCACCGTGTCCACCTGCGTGTCCACCACCGCGTCCACCACCACGTCCTCCGCCGCGGCCACCGCCGGCGCCACCTGAGCCGCCGCCACCACCTGCGCCGCCACCGCCGCCGCCACCTCAGCCGCCGCCGCCACCGCCGCCGCCACCTCAGCCGCCGCCGCCGCCACCTGAGCCGCCACCTGAGCCGCCGCCGCCTCCGCCGCCGGAACCACCTGAGCCACCGCCGCCGCCACCGCCGCCGCCGGAACCACCTGAGCCACCGCCACCGCCACCGCTGCCGCCACCACCGCCGCCGCCGCCGCCACCGCCACCGCCGCCGCCGCCACCGCCGCCGCCGCCGCCACCGCCACCGCCACCGCCGCCGCCGCCGGCGGCAATCGCCGGGCTGTCAAAAGCGCTCATGGACAGGGGTAGAGAAAACGCCAAACAACCGGCGAAGAACAATCCCGCCAGGGCCCTGGTAAGTCGATGCGTTTTGGAATTTGGGGTTTGGCCGTGTGCGCGCTCAAAGCGCCTCGAACTCGAGGTCATGTTACTCACTCCGCTGCTTACTTACTGTTCCCAAGGGGAACGTTACTCATTGACCTCGAATTACACTCGATGGCCAAATCAACACGTGTGCGATATGACCCCTAATCGACACATCCTGTAAGTTTAGACGCGAAAAATATTATGAGTCAAGCTTGCTTTAATGAATAATTAACCTTTTAAACTCGGTGTGACGTATATAATCCGTCAAAATGCCCCATTTCAGCCACGATGAGAGGTGGAATACTGTTCCGTTCGACGTAGTGGCACATCGAATGTCCAGGTAAACGTGCATGAACTAAGGCCGTCGCCAATCCAACTGCGTTGTGGTTGGTGGTCCTATTGGATATTGTGCTCGCAATTCGCATGCTGGTTTCCCAATGGGGCGCAGATGATTTCGCTCGAGGTTCTTGCAGTTTTCTTTTCCGTGTCGGTGGCCTTGGGGCTTGCGCCTGGGCCGGACAACATATTTGTGCTCACGCAATCTGCACTCTATGGGCGCTTGGCTGGATTTGTCGTGACCCTCGGTCTGTGCACCGGCTTGATGGTGCACACCACCGCCGTGGCTGTTGGTGTGGCGGCGTTGTTTCAGGCATCTGCTCTGGCTTTCACCGTATTGAAGGCGGTGGGGGCAGCTTATCTGCTTTATCTTGCCTGGCAGGCCTTTCGGTCCGGCACATCCAGTTTGCCCGATGATGCAAACTCAGGTGTTAGCTTGAGGCGCCTGTTTGGGCGCGGCATCGTGATGAATGTGACCAACCCGAAAGTGGCCATATTCTTCCTGGCTTTCCTGCCGCAATTTGCAGACCCGGTGCAGGGTTCGCTGACCCTGCAGCTCTTCATTCTTGGGGGCGTCTTTATGCTCGCAACGCTTGTGGTGTTTGGCGCGGTGGCCTGGGGAGCAGGGTTTCTGGGCGCGTGGTTGAAGCGATCACCAAGGGCGCAGACCATCATGAACCGTGTGGCTGGAACCGTGTTCGTGGGCCTTGCCTTCAGGTTGGCGACGGCGGAACGCTAGCGGGAAACACCACGCCGTGTTCCTGGGCACGCAATCTGGGATCGTCTGACTTCACCAGAACGGGCTCTCCGGCCAGCAACTCACGGCAACGCTCCAACGTTTCGCCTTCCAGACGTGCCATGGCCTCGTGGGTGTAGAATGTGAGGTGAGGGAGCATGATCACGTTTGGCATCGCGAACAGTTCGCTCAACGGATGGTCCTTCAAGTTGAGGGGCTCCTGGCTGTAAACATCCAGACCCGCCCCGGCAATCCATTCCTCCTTCAGCGCGGTGAGCATGGCCGCCTCATCCACGATGGCGCCGCGTGAGACGTTGATGAGAAATCCAGAAGGCTTCATGGCGCGCAATTCGCGCTTCCCAATCAGGTTTGCTGACTGAGGCGTCAGCACACAATGCACAGTGACGAAATCGCATTGGCTGAGCATGCTGCACAGGTCATCCACCTTCTCAACGCCGGCCGCGCTCATCTCTTCTGCGCCCACGTTGGGATCATACCCCAACATCCGTGCCCGGAAACCGGCGCCTGCCATTCGGGCCATGCTCTTGCCGATGCGCCCAACCCCCACCAGGCCAACGGTCTTTTCTGCAAGGTCAGTGCCCAACCAGGCCGATGTGGGCCACAGCCATCCGCCCTCGCACATGGCGCGGTCCATGGGCACCAGTTTCTTGGCAAGGGCAATCATCAAGGAGAAGGCGCCTTCGGCCACCGTCTCCTCGGCATATTCCGGGATGTTGACCACGGGAATGCGCCGGGCCCGGGCCGCCACAATGTCGATGGCGTCAATGCCGACACCATACTTCACGATGCCCTTCAGCTTGTCGGCCCCATCGATAACACGTGCCGTAATGGGCGTGTAACACATGAGCAACAGATCAGCGTCCGCAACTTCGGCGGCCAGGCGGTCTTCGTCCACACCGTCCGGCAGCAACACCAGATCGGCGCCAAGGGCGCGCAGTTCGGCGTCGATGATCGGGCACTCAAGTTCCTCGTCGGTCCTGACGATCCTCAACCGCCGGCTCATGCGAGACCTGCTGCCTGGGCGCTTTCGGTGAGCGCGGTTTCAACGATATCAAGCGCGGTGTCCATTTGGTCCTTGGTCAAAATCAGCGGTGGTGTGAAAGTCAGCGTGTTGCCCATGCTGATCTTGAACGAGAGGCCGGCATCCAGGCAGCGGTAGAACACCTCTTCGGCCAAATCATCGGCGGGCTCTTTTCCGTCCCGGCTCATCACCAGCTCAGCGCCAAACAAAAATCCGCGGCCCCGCACATCGCCGATCACAGCCAAGCGCTGCTGCATCTCACAGAGGCGGCCAATGGCGTGGGCGCCGACGGTCGCTGCGTTCTCCACCAGGCCTTCGTCCTCAATGATCTCGATTGTGGTGAGCCCGGCGCGGGTGGTGACCGGGTTCTTTTCGTGGGTGTAGTGGCCAAAGGCAAACGCGCCGGCCACATCCAGTTCGGGCCGCGCCAGCACCGCGGCAAGGGGAAGGATGCCGCCGCCAAGCGATTTGCCCATCACCAGAATGTCGGGCACCACATTGTCGTGGTTGCAGGCGAACATCTCGCCGGTCTTGCCAAGGCCGGTAGGGATCTCATCGAAAATCAGCAAGGTGCCGTGGGCATCGCAAGCCTCGCGCACCGCCTGCCAGAATCCGGGCGGTGGGATATAGGGCACGGCGCGCGCAGGTTCGGCAATGACGGCAGCAACATCGCCTTCTTTTTCAAGAACATACCGCACGAAGTTCGCGCAGGTTGTCTTGCACATATCAAGCTGCGGTGCGCCGTTCACCTCCGGATAGCCGTAGGGGCAGCGGTAGCAGGCAAAGGGCGCCACATGCTCGGTCCCGCTGAGCAGCGGCCCCACCAGATGCGAGCGAAACATCTGTTCACCGCCCACAGACGAGGCGCCGAAGCCGGCCCCGTGAAAGGCATCCCAGAACGAAACCGTCTTGTGGCGCCCGGTGGCGGCGCGGGCCAGCTTCAGCGCAACCTCAACCGCATCCGATCCGCCGGTGGTGAACAACACCTTCGACAATCCGCCAGGAGAGATGTCGCTCAGCTTCTGGGCCAGGGCGCTCGCCGGCTCGCAGGTAAACCGCCGGGGCGCAAAGGGCAGCTCGTCCATCTGTTTGGCAATGGCCGCCTTGAGCCGGGGATGGCCATAGCCGATGTGGTGGACATTGTTGCCGTGAAAGTCCAGATAGCGCCGGCCCTGGGCATCTTCCACATAGGCCCCTTCGGCTTTGGCGATCACGGACATGCACGGCGTGGACACCGACTGGTGCAAGAACAGGCGCGCGTCCTCATCCAGCATGGCTTGGGTGGCCTGGTCATGGGTGCGGGCGGCCCAGTCTGCCCGGCGCGGCGAAGTGTTGATTTCCCCTTCCGCCTGGGCGGGAGTTTGCGGCGCTTGGTCGGACATGTCAGAGACCTTTGTTGAAGGCAGGTGCGGGGAGCTTTTACAAGGATTCTGCGCCTTGTGACACCCTGGTGCCGTGTCCTAAACTCAAAGGCGAAAATGTTAGGTACAAAGGATCATCTCAAATGAGTGCAGTGAGCAAGGCCGAGCAGGCTCAGCGCGAAGAATTCTACGGCCGGCTCGCCCCCCACAGCATGACGCCGCTTTGGGAGGTGCTCAAAGACATCGTGCCGCCCGAACCGCGGGCCAAGGCTGCCGTCCACCTCTGGCGCTACGCAGATGTGCGGCCTTTGTTGTTGGAAGCGGGCGGTCTTTTAACGGCTGAAGAGGCCGAGCGCCGGGTTCTGGTGTTTGAGAACCCAAGCTATCCCGGCCAGTCGCGCACCACGGCCACGCTCTATTCGGGCATTCAGCTCATTCTGCCGGGCGAAACCGCGCCGGCACACCGGCACACCCCATCTGCGTTGCGCTTCATGATTGAGGGCGAGAAGGGGTTCACCGCCGTGGGGGGCGAGCGCACCACCATGCGCGAGGGCGACCTGGTAGTCACACCGGCCTGGGCCTGGCATGACCATGGCAACGAGGGCGATGCGCCGGTGGCCTGGTTGGATGGGCTTGATATTCCCATGGTGGGTTTTTTTGAAGCGGTGTTCATGGAAGGTTACAACGACAAGCGCCATGCCCTGACCCGGCCCGAGGGCGACAGCCATGCCCGCTTCGGCGAGGGTCTTTTGCCGCTCAATGCAACATCGCCATACGGCCAAACCTCACCAATTTTCAACTACCCCTACGAGCGCACCCGCGCCGCCTTGCTGGCAAGTGCCGAGGGCGCCGAGCCCGACCCCCATGAGGCGACCACCTTGCGCTATGCCAACCCGGTCGACGGCGGCTGGGCCATGCCCACCATGGCTGCCTGGATTATGCATGTGAAGGCGGGCACGCAAACCGTGCCGATCCGCAGCACTGACAGCATGGTGATGCACGTGGCTGAGGGCAGGGGGCAAGCAACCGTCGGTGAAGATCAGTTCTCGTTTTCTGCCAAGGACACTGTTGCTGTGCCCGGCTGGCATTGGCGTTCGTTCACCGCTTTAGAGGATTGTTTCTTGTTCTTCTTCTCTGACCGCGTGGTGCACGAGAAGTTGGGCTTTTACCGCGAAGAGCGCCAGTGAAGGTCAATCAGACTTCTTCACCACATAGTGCATTGAGACCTGGTTGGTGCTCGATAGGCAAGAGTCCCGGTAGGTGTTGACCAGTGTGCAGTTGTGGGTTTGCAGCAGGCTCGACACGATCGACAGGGGCAGAACGTGCAGTTCCTTTCCTGAAATCTCCTGCATTGAGCTCAAGTAGGTTTTAATCGAAAATTCGTATCCCTTAAATGTATGCGGGCAGCTGGAACACGGCCACACCGCCCGGCATCAGGCTCCCCGTACCGTATGCAGCATGTGGTAGATAATCGGCGGCGGATTATGCTGAAACACGAGCCGGCTATAGAACAGGTCAAATGGTTTGAACTTGAGAGAACTGAGCGTACTGACTTTCTTCAGATCAACGTTCTGGATGCCCATATTAGCAATGTGTTTCGAAGCCAGTTTCAGGTGAGGTTCTGAGATGTCGTATCCGGTTACGTTTTTGGCAAAGCCCGAAAGGTATCGCGTAACGCGCCCAGGGTGAAACCTGTTCCCAATGTGTGACGAGGGGCAATTGGCTTAGGCATTCAGGTCTGTTGACCTTCCCCGGTGCAGCAATTTCGATCCGCCCCTTTGCCCGTGCCGAAGGGCCATGATGACCGGTTTTTTGACCGCAAAGCGGCGAGTTCATGGAACATTGATGGACAAGAAGTGTCCAAATCGATATGGAATTTGGCGGGGCCCCGTAGCTCAGTAGGATAGAGCATCAGATTCCTAATCTGAGGGTCACAGGTTCGAATCCTGTCGGGGTCACCAGTTTTTTCAATTGGTTAGCGGAATTGGTATTTGAATAACTGAGAAATGGCGTCCAAATGGCGTCCAATATGAAATCCCAAGCGATCCATTGCAGCACCCGGAAAAGAGAGGGCCATCAGGCTAGTAACCCGAAGGCCGTAGATTCAAATTTTGCCCTCGTAACCAAGCACCTATTGATAATAAATAATAAAATTTCGCGCCATTTTGATGGACTTTTAGCGTTTTGACGGTTTGCAGCCATCTAGTAGTAACCGTGCAACGAAAACATGGCCTTGAACAGCCATGTGAAGAGCAATGAAACCAAATCCATTGCGTGCTTTTGTGATTCTGATAAGTTTTGTTTTGGGCCAGTGATGGTTTGGGTTTCTGCCTCCAAAGGCAGAGGTTTGAATCCTCTCGGATGCGCCAAAATTTAAAATAAAATCAGCGGATTACAAGAATAGGGCGAAACTGCCGTTGTCTGTATTCAGTCTAGGTCCTGTTGACAAATTGGATTCCCAAATCATCTGAGATGTGATTCACGGTAGCTTTTGAGGAGGCTATTGTGGCTCGGCTGTTGATGGAAGATGGGGAATGGGTGTTTTTTGAACCGTTTAT
>JAAEUE010000252.1 GCA_024227565.1 Alphaproteobacteria bacterium | reverse complement strand
GGCACCTGCCTGACCCTGTCCAACCTCGCGCCGGACGTGAAAATCTATGCAGCGGAGCCCGAGCAGGCAGACGATGCGGCGCGCAGCTTCCGCGCAGGCCACATCATTGCTGACGACGCTCCGGTGACGGTGGCGGACGGGTTGAAAGTGCCGCTCAAAGAGCTGACCTGGCATTTTGTAAGTAACCACGTCACTGATATCCTGACCGCAAGCGAGCAGGAAATTATTGACGCCATGCGCCTGACCTGGGCGCGGATGAAAATCGTGATGGAACCGTCAAGCGCGGTGCCGCTGGCGACCATTCTGAAGAACAAGGACACCTTCGCGGGCAAACGCGTGGGCGTCATCGTGACCGGCGGCAATGTCGATCTGGACAAGCTGCCCTGGCTGAACGCCTGAGAGAATATGGAGAGAAAAAATGAACGCACAGAACAAAATTGAAGAACTGATCGTTGGCTATAACGTACCGGCCCTGCCGGGCATGGACGAGGCCGACATCCAGACCCCGGCACTGGTCCTTGACCTTGATGCGCTGGAAGCCAACGTCAAGAAGATGGGCGATTACGCCAAGGCGCACGGCATGCGCCACCGGGTGCATGGCAAGATGCACAAGTCGGTGGATGTGGCCAAGCTGCAGGAAGAACTGGGCGGCGCCGTGGGCGTTTGCTGTCAGAAGGTTTCTGAGGCCGAAGTGTTCGTGCGCGGCGGCATCAAGGATGTACTGGTGTCAAACCAG
>JAAEUE010000251.1 GCA_024227565.1 Alphaproteobacteria bacterium | reverse complement strand
GTTGGCGTTCGGTGTGTAGTCCAACGAGCCATCCGGGCGGATCGAGACTGAGCCGTTGCCGGCCGAGGCCGCGGTTACGCTGAGGGCATCGCCATCCAGATCGCTGTCATTGGCCAGGACATTAATCGTGACCGCACTGTCTTCATCCACAGAAGCAGCGTCGTTGAGGTCAACTCGGCCATCATTCACCGGGTTCACCGTAATGGAAACGGTGGCTGTGTCGGTGGCGCCGTTGCCGTCTGAGATGGTGTAGGTGACCGTGTCGGTGCCGTTGAAATTGGCGTTCGGCGTATAATCAAGCGACCCATCCGGCCGGATCGAGACCGACCCCTTGCCGGCCGAGGCCGCGGTTACGCTGAGCGCATCGCCGTCCAGGTCGCTGTCGTTGGCCAGAACGTTGATGGTGACCGCGCTGTCTTCATTAACAGAAGCCACATCGTTCACGGCATCAGGGCCATCATTAACCGGATTTACGGTGATGGAGACGGTGGCGGTGTCCGTTGCGCCATTGCCATCGGAAATGGTGTAGGTGACCGTATCGGTGCCGTTGAAGTTGGCGTTTGGCGTATAATCCAGAGAGCCATCCGGGCGGATCGAAACGGACCCATTGCCGGCGGACGCAGCGGTTACGCTGAGGGCATCACCGTCCAAATCGCTGTCATTGGCCAGAACGTTGATGGTAACGATGCTGTCTTCGTTTACCGAAGCGGTGTCGTTCAGGGCATCCGGGCCATCATTCACCGGGTTGACGGTGATGGCGACAGTCGCTGTGTCGGTGGACCCGTTGCCATCGGAAATGGTGTAGGTGAGGGTGTCCGTGCCGTTGAAGTTGGCGTTGGGCGTGTAGTCCAACGTGCCGTCCGGGCGGATAGAGACCGAGCCATTGCCGGCGGACGCAGCGGTTACGCTGAGGGGATCGCCATCCAAATCGCTGTCATTGGCCAGAACGTTGATGGAAACCGCAGTGTCTTCATCGACGGATGCGGTGTCGTTGCGCGCCGTGATCGCGTCATTGAGGCCGTTTACGGTGATGGCGACGGTTGCAGTGTCGGTGCCGCCATTGCCATCGGAGATGGTGTAGGTGACCGTATCGGTGCCATTGAAGTTGGTATTTGGCGTGTAATCCAGAGCCCCATCAGGACGGATCGAGACGGATCCGTTGCCGGCGGACGCAGCTGTTACGCTGAGCGCATCACCGTCCAGGTCGCTGTCATTGGCCAGCACATTGATGGTGACCGTCGTGTCTTCATCCAAAGAGGCCGTGTCGTTCAAAGCATCCGGGCCATCGTTGACCGGGTTGACGGTGATGGCGACGGTTGCGGTATCCGTAGCGCCGTTGCCGTCGGAGATCGTGTAGGTGACCGTGTCTGTGCCGTTGAAATTGGCGTTGGGCGTGTAGTCCAAAGCGCCGTCCGGGCGGATCGAGACGGATCCGTTGCCCGCAGAGGCCGCGGTTACGCTGAGCGCGTCGCCGTCCAGGTCGCTGTCGTTGGCCAGAACGTTGATGGTAACGCTGCTGTCTTCAGCCACAGAGGCTGTGTCATCGAGCGCATCAGGCCCATCGTTTATGGGGTTTACGGTGATCGAGACGGTTGCGGTATCCGTTGCGCCGTTGCCATCGGAGATGGTGTAGGTGACCGTGTCCGTGCCATTGAAATTGGCGTTTGGCGTGTAATCCAGAGATCCATCCGGGCGGATCGAGACCGAACCATTGCCGGCAGAAGCGGCGGTTACGCTGAGGGCATCACCGTCCAGATCGCTATCATTGGCCAGAACATTGATGGTCACAGCGCTGTCTTCATTCACCGATGCTGTGTCGTTCACCGCATCCGGCCCGTCATTAGCCGGGTTCACGGTGATTGAAACCGTTGCCGTGTCCGTTGCGCCATTGCCATCGGAGATGGTGTAGGTGACGGTGTCCGTGCCATTGAAGTTGGCGTTCGGCGTGTAATCCAGAGATCCATCCGGGCGGATCGAGACCGAGCCATTGCCGGCAGTAGCGGCGGTCACGCTGAGCGCATCGCCGTCCAAATCGCTGTCGTTGGCCAGAACGTTGATGGTGACTGTCGTGTCTTCATCGACGGAGGCCGCGTCGTTCACCGCATCCGGGGCGTCATTCACCGGGCTTACGGTGATGGTGACCGTCCCTGTGTCGGTGGCGCCATTGCCATCGGAGATGGTGTAGGTGAGCGTGTCCGTGCCGTTGAAGTCGGGATTTGGCGTGTAATCCAGAGATCCATCCGGACGGATGGAAACCGAGCCATTGCCGGCAGAAGCGGCTGTTACGCTGAGCGCGTCGCCATCCAGGTCGCTGTCGTTTGCCAACACATTGATGGTGAGCGTGCTGTCTTCGTCGCCAGAGGCGGCATCATTCACTGCATCCGGGCCATCATTCACCGGGTTGACGGTGATGGTGACTGTGGCGGTGTCCGTTGCGCCATTGCCATCGGAGATGGTGTAGGTGACGGTATCGGTGCCATTGAAATCAGGATTTGGCGTGTAGTCCAAAGTGCCGTCAGGGCGCACGGAAACCGAGCCATTGCTCGCTGAAGCGGCCGTCACGCTGAGCGTATCGCCTTCCAGGTCGCTGTCATTGGCCAATACGTTGATGGAAACCGCGCTGTCTTCATCCACAGAAGCCACGTCGTCGAGAGCATCTGGCCCGTCGTTCACTGGGTTCACGGTGATGGAGACGGTTGCGGTGTCTGTGCCGCCATTTCCATCCGTGATGGTGTAGGTGAGGGTGTCGGTGCCGTTGAAATCGCCATTCGGCGTATAGTCCAAAGCGCCATCCGGGCGGATTGAGACCGAGCCATTGCCGGCTGAAGCCGCCACAACGCTCAAGGGGTCGCCCTCAAGATCAGAATCGTTCGCCAGAACGCTGATGGTGACCGTGGTGTCCTCATCAAGCGAAGCGGTATCGTCCACCGCGACCGGTCCGTCATTCACCGGGTTCACGGTGATGGAGACCGTTGCCGTGTCCGTGCCGCCGTTTCCATCCGTGATGGTGTAGGTGAGGGTGTCTGTGCCGTTGAAATTGGCGTTCGGTGTGTAGTCCAAAGCGCCATCTGGGCGGATTGACACCGAACCATTGCTGGCAGAGGCCGCCGTCACGCTCAGCGCATCGCCGTCCAGATCGCTGTCATTGGCCAGCACGCTGATGGTAATCGCCGTGTCCTCGTCCAGCGAAACCGTGTCATCGAGCGCATCCGGCCCATCATTGATGGGGTTTACGGTGATCGAGACGGTTGCCGTGTCTGTCGACCCGTTGCCATCTGAGATGGTGTAGGTGAGGGTGTCGGTGCCGTTGAAGTTGGCATTTGGGGTATAATCCAAAGATCCATCCGGGCGGATGGAAACGGAACCATTCCCGGCAGTTGCGGCCGTTACGCTGAGGGTGTCGCCTTGCAGGTCGACGTCGTTGGCCAGAACATCGATCAGAACCGAGGTATCTTCGTCCAGAATGGCGCTATCATCGACGGCAATGGTGCCGTTGAACGGAGCGGGGCCTCCGCCTCCTCCTCCGCCGCCCCCTCCGGGGGGGCTTGTGGCCGGCGCGGGATCTCCAGAGCTTGCAAACTCTTGTGTGGGCACGCCAGAGTGCAGCGCTGCCACGTCGGGCAGGTCCACGCCGGAGCCCGATGGATTGAGGCTGGACAAATTGGGCGCGGCAATTGGCGTTCCAGCCGTGACGGAGGCTGGGTTGGGCGCGGTGTCCAGTTGCGTGTCAACCGGCTGAATCGGATCATGCGGGCTCAAAGAAGGTGTTTGGCCCCCGGAGCCGTTCGCGCGTGGCGGCAAATTGGATGAGCCTTGTCCACCCACGGTGGAGGTCTCGTCAAGTGCGGGGTCCCGGGTTGTTGCCGACCCGTGGTGGATTGCCGATTTTGAGGACGTATCCTGCGTGTCGACCATCCCATCAAGCACAAAATCATTGGCCTGCTCGGGTGCGACGCCAGGCTTTTGCGTTTGGGAAATGGTTGAGGAAGACTCAGGATCGCGGCGCAGCGCACTGTCGCCTTCTGTCGAAACTTGATCTTCTGGGGGGGACCCTTGATCCGCCATCTTTTGCTACCTTCAGACCGAGAAGGCTGGCGGCCTCGCAACAGGTAACTCGCTTTGCGAAGTGTCCAGCCCCCTGGATTAATTGAGGAAGCGTTCCGCACTCACGCGCTTCCATTAACAACTGCATGCACAGATGAGGATAAAAGAAAGATATTAAAGGGTCGTAACTGGTTTGGGAAAATTACACGTTTACAGATAGTTACAAAATCGTTCGATTTGATTCCAACTCCTTAACTTCCCGCTAAGGATTTCAGGAGAGGTTAACCAAGTGTGGAATTTTGAATCACCTTCTTGCGTCACGTCAGGGGAAGGCTTAGGGGCTGGGCCACTGTAAATGACCGACAGCAAATCCGGACAATCTGATGTCAAGTCGCTTCAGGGCGAGTTTGAGTCCGCTTATGTTGCAGGTCCCGGCGCGCCCGACGATGTGACCCCGGTTGATGACCCACATCAAATGGAGGCAGGCGAAACTCTGCCCCAAGAGTTCGATTCCGAAGATGCGCTAGACGAGCCCAATGGGCCGGATCATTCAGACATTATCGACCCGCCCACAGTCAGCCTTTCTGTCATTGTGGGATCTGTGCTGATCAACCTTTTGGCGCTCGCCACACCGCTCGTCATTCTGCAGGTTTATGACCGGATTATCCCAAACCAGGCCCTCCACACATTCACACTTCTTATATTCGGTCTGCTTGGCGCCCTGATCCTGGAATCGATCATGCGCACTGCCCGCTCCTGGCTCACCGGGTGGTCGGCGGCAAAATATGAGGTGAAAGCTGCTGAATCCCACATGCGCAAGATCTTGGACTCGCCCAGCTCCATTGTTCAGTCAGAGCGCTCCAGCATTCACGTCCATCGCCTGAACGCCATCGACACCCTGCGCCAGTTCTATGGCGGCCAATCGCGTCTGTTGCTTATTGATTTGCCGTTCGTGCTGCTGTTTGTCGGCCTGATCGCGATTATCGCCGGCCCGCTTCTGTTCATTCCGGTCTTTCTCATCGGCGCCTTCGGCGCTCTCACCGTCCGTCACGGCGCCATGCTTCGCGACCTTCTGGTCAAGCGCAACGATCATGACATTGAGCGCCATGGCTTTGTGCTGGACGCGTTGTCGTCCATGTCCGGGGTGAAATCCAATGTGAGCGAGGGCCTGTTCCAAAGAACCCACGACAAGTTTTGCAAGCGCGGCTCCGATTTGAACTACAACACGGTTGTGCTCTCTGCAGAAGCGCACAGCCTGTCGTCGGTGTTCAGCAATGCCGCCATTGTTGTGATGGTGTCGTTTGGTGCGTTTCATGTGCTCAACGGACAGCTCTCCATCGGTGCTTTGGCTGCCGTAACCCTGCTCACCGGGCGCTCCATGCAGCCTTTGGTGCGGGCTTTGGGGCTTTGGTCGCAAATTCAGAACCTGCAAATTGCCCGCACGCAACTGGCAGAGCTCATGGAAATGAACGAAGAGGAGGCCGATCCTGAAAGCGGTGTCGCCGCCCCTCTTCGCGGCGAAGTGGTCGTGCGCGGCGTGTCCCATCGGCCTGAGCACGGATTTGGCCAACATTTGGACCTGATCAATCTCACCGCCAGGGCAAACAAGTTGACGGTCATCCGGCCGATGGACGGCGGCGGCGTTCGCGAGCTCTGCGATCTCATTTGCGGCGATGTGAAGCCCATTGAAGGCCAGGTTGAGTTTGACGGGGGCCTTGCTTCTGAGCTGGGCGTCACGGCCATCAGAAAACAGGTTGCTTGCGTTTCGGAGCAGTCAGTTCTGTTTGACGGCACCCTTTTGCAGAACATCACCATGTTCCGGCGCGGCAAGGCGCTGGATGATGCCCTTGAGGTGGCCCAGCTTATTGGCTTGGAGGACCAGGTCAATCTCATGCCTGAAGGCTACGGCACCCGAATGATCAAGGGCTCGTCCACCTTTTTGCCCTCCGGCCTGCTGCAACAGCTCATGCTGGCCCGCGCGCTGGCCCGCAAGCCCAAGGTCCTGATTTTGATCAACCCGCTCCAGCGCCTCGACCGGGTGACCGAACAAGCGGTTCTGGAAGCATTGCGGGGCGAGTTGAGCAACATGACGATCATAGCGTTCACACACCATCCAGGTTTGGTGCAAATGGCCGATCATGTTTATGAACTGACCGGCGGAAAACTGCGCGCCGGACGGGAAAAGCCCGTGCGCTCTTCCGCGCCGCGGATCAAGCTTGGTGCCATGAAGAAGGTGGCAAATGACTGATACCTTGCCAGAACAGCGCGCAGAGCAGGCGGCGCAGAACGATATCCTGGGCCAGCTTGCGCGCCTTCAGAATGCGTTCAAAATGCCAGAAGAAGAGCCAGGCCAAGAACGCCGGCGGGCAACACGAACAAAAACCACCGACGCTCAGCAACAGCGCCATCTGGCGTGTTTCCACGAAATCGTCCGCGCCCTGAAGTGGCCTGGGGATCAGCTGCAAATGGCAGAAAACCTGCCCTCAGGCGCTGATTTGGGAGACATTTCGGAATATTGCGGCGCGCTGACCAAGCTTGGCTACGAGATCAGCTCTCATCTCACGGCTCTGGAAGACCTTGAGGACGACGATTTTCCCTGCCTGGTGAAATACAAAGGCGCGATCTTCGCCCTGCTCGAGCACACCGATGACGGGGTTCTGGCCTTCAACAGCCAGACCGGCGAAATGGCCACCCTGGCGTCCAACATCAAGCGGCAGGTCTTCACGCCCTATCACATAGATCCGGCCGATGAGGCCCGCGATGTTGGCAACAGCAGCTGGATAGGGGTTCTGGTCGACAGGTTCCGCTCCCTGATCATCAAGCTCTTCGCGCTCACTTTGTTCACTAATTTGACCGCGCTTGCGGTGCCGTTGTTCGTGATGACCGTCTATGACAAGGCCATCGGAACCCGGTCCACCGAAACGCTCACCTATCTGATCATCGCGATTGTGATCATTTTGATCACGGAACTGGGCCTGCGCAGCATACGCGGCCGCGCCTTGGCCTATCTTGGCACCCGATTTGAGACGTTGACCTCGTCCAAGGCGTTTGAGCAATTGCTCTATCTGCCGCTGCCTGCCGTTGAGGATGCGCCCATAAGCGCGCAAATGACCCGTCTCAGGCAGTTTGAGAACGTGCGGGACTTCTTCTCCGGCTCCATGGCCCACGCCTTTTTGGATATGCCCTTCATCCTGGTGTTCATGGTCACCATTGCCGTGATCGGCGGCCCGTTGGTGTTCGTGCCGATCGGACTTATTGTGGTGTTCGCCATCATGGCGATCACCGTGGTGCCCATCAACCGCCGCCGCCTGGCCCTTACGGGCCAGTCCCGCCAGGCCATTCAAAGCTTCCACCTGGAAGCGGTGACCAAGCACCGTGCGGTGAAGGAAAACGGCGCGCAGAATGTTTGGCTGGGGCGCTATTCCGATCTGGTCAAGCTCTCAGCGGTGCGCCACTTCAGATCTGAACAGCTCAATCTGTTTGTGATGACCCTGACCCAGTTGCTGATTGCTTGCGGCGGCACGCTCACCCTCTATCTCGGCGCGGCGATGGTGATCAATGGAAACCTGACAATCGGCGCGCTGATCGCCACCATGGCCCTGGTCTGGCGCGTTATGGCGCCCATTCAGGCCAGTTTCCTGAGCCTCAGCCGGGTCAGCCAGGTGATCCACGCGTTCCGCCAGATCAACCACCTGATGGCTGCAGCCCTTGAACGCGAGCCCAGAACGGTGCCGATCCTGGCGCGCAAATATCGCGGAGCGGTGACCCTCAAGCGCATCAGCTTCCGCCATGCCAAGTCGGCCGACCCGGCACTGGCCGGCGTCAACATGAAAATCGAGCCTGGCCAGACCGTCGTGGTGACCGGTCCAAGCGGATCGGGCAAATCGGTGCTCTTGAAGCTTCTCTGCGGGCTCTACCAAAGCGGTTCCGGTTCTGTGTTGATTGACGGCGTGGACCTGCGCCACGCCGATCCGGCAGAATATCGCCGGGTGGTGGGCTATGTGGGCGAGATGTTTGATTTCTTCCCCGGCACCATTGAAGAAAACCTGGTGATGGCCAACCCCACGGCAACCGAATACCAGTTGCGCCAAGCCTGGCGGGATGCCGGCCTTGACGGTTGTGCCTCCAGCTTCCCGGACGGCCTGGACACCTATTTAACCAAAACCGAGCTTGAAGAACTCGATGGCGGCATTCGCCAGCGCCTGCTCCTGGCGCGGGTCTATGTGAAGGCGCCGGTGCTCTATCTGCTCGACAAGCCCGAAGCGGGCCTGGACCCGGCCGGCAGCACGGCCCTCAAGCGCAAGCTGGCCAGCCTGAAGGGCAGCGCCACAATTATTCACGTGACCCACGACCTGGCCCGCATGGCCTTTGCCGACCGGATTGTGTACCTGCAAGATGGCCAGGCCGCATTGGATGGGCCGCCCGATGAGGTGTTGCCGATGATCCAAAAGGCAGCCTGAGAGACAATTCTTGTAGTTTAGCGGCACGTTTCTTAAAATTTTTTGAACCATTAACCATAAAGAAAATCCTCAACGCTACGCTGAGTGCGTTCGTAATGCGTATGAGAAAGGGTGCCGGCATTTTGCCGGTCCTGAGAAGTTAGATGGCAACAAAAAATCGGATCCCGGTCACCAAGGCGGTCTATGGCCCCGAGGATGGCAAAGGGCTGCATCTTCCATTGGCGATGGAGGACGGTCACGCCCCAGGTATGGCGCGTGCCGTAATCTTTTTGGGCTGTGCCTTCCTTATGGCGTTTGTGCTGTGGGGCTCGGTCACCCAGTTCCGTGAACTCACCATGGCGCCCGGCGAGGTTAAGCCCGTTGGCTCCGTACACACGGTGCAGCATCTGGAGGGGGGCCAGGTGTTTGAAATTTCCGCCAAGGAAGGCCAGGTTATCGAGAAAGGCGCAGCGATTGTCCGCTTGCAGCCCACCGCGGCCCTTGCGGATCTCGATCAGCTGAAAGTGCGTTCCGCAGCGTTGACCCTGCAAATTGAACGCGTCGATGCGCTTCTGGAGCGGCGCAAGCCG
Organism: Alphaproteobacteria bacterium; assembly: GCA_024227565.1. Classification (GTDB taxonomy): domain Bacteria; phylum Pseudomonadota; class Alphaproteobacteria; order Rhizobiales; family CAJQND01; genus JAAEUE01. Next base: position 1,227 of record JAAEUE010000251.1, on the reverse strand, counting down.
GATTTCGCGGCGTTCGGCCTGCAATATCCGATTTTGCGCAAAGACCAGACGAAGGCCTATGAGGCCGCCGTCATTCAAGCTCAAAAAGCGCGCGATGAACTCGGCGCCCGCATCCAGTTGCGCATTGCCGAGCAGAAAGCCTTTGCGGACCAGATCCGCAGCATCGAGGAACAGGCGAAGATCCTCGATGAGCAGATCACCATGAAGAAAGATCTTTATGATCAGCAGCTTGTGGCGAAATCTGTGTATCTGGAGGTACTTCGCCAGCGCGAGAAATTGAACGAGGGCCAGGTGACGACCGCCGGCCAGCTGGAAGCCGCCAAGGAAAGCCTGATTGAAACCAGGATCAAGCTCGCCGAGCTGGACACGGAGCTCGACCGCCAGCTTTCCGAAAACCGGGGCAAGCTTTCCGCCGAACTTGAAGAGCTCCGCGAAGTTATCCGCAAGCACAACGACCGGGTGAAGCGCCTGGTTGTGCGCGCTCCGGTGCGCGGTGTGGTGCAGTCCTTGGCTGTGAAGTCCATTGGTCAGGTGATCCGCGCCGGCGAGGCGGTGGCCACCGTGGTGCCGTTGGGCCAGGAGCTGGTGGCGGAAGTGCAGATCCGGCCGGACGATATCGGCCATCTGGCTGTGGGCTTTGAGGCGCGGGTGAAGGTGACCACTTTTGATCCGGTGCGCTACAAGCCCATCGAAGGGCGCGTGCGCCATATTTCGCCGACAACCTTCCTCACCGACAAGGGCGAGCCCTACTACAAGGGCATTGTTGCGCTCGACCAGAACCATGTGGGCTCAGGCGGAAGCATGCATCAGCTGTTGCCGGGCATGCTGGTTCAGGCGGAAATCGTCACCGGCACAAAATCCCTGGTGCGCTACCTGCTGCGGCCGATCTACCGGTCCTTCTCCACCTCGTTCAGCGAGCGCTAGAGCGCAGTGCGCCCCTGCGAAGTCTGGGGCCCATAGTTCTGCGTGCAGATCTGCACGCTAGACCTTATTCCGCTCAGATTGAGCGGAATAAGCTCCAGATTATCGTTACGAACGAGCAACTTATCTCCGACCAGACGTAACCGTCTGATCGGAGGTTGCACTAGATACAGCCGAGATCGAAAAAGCCCGCGCCGAGCTCCCCTATTTGAAGGAGGCCCGGCGCGATTTGTGAATGTGGTGAGCGTTAGTTGCTCAGATAGACCATCTCGGCCAGAATATCGCCGATCTCCTGGAACGCGGTCT
>JAAEUE010000250.1 GCA_024227565.1 Alphaproteobacteria bacterium | reverse complement strand
CCGCGCCAGTGGAAAGTCATCCAGACGGTCCGCGAGAAATTCACCTGCCGGTCGTGCGAAAAGATCAGCCAGCCGCCAGCACCTTTCCATGCCATCCCACGCGGTTGGGCGGGTCCCAGCCTGATCGCCATGGTGGCCTTTGAAAAATTCGGACAGCATCAACCGCTGAACCGCCAAGCGGAGCGCTTTACCCGTGAAGGCGTTGAGATCAGCCTATCCACATTGGCCGATTTGATGGGCCATGCCACTGTTGCCCTGGCCCCCATCCACGCGCTGATCGAAGACCATGCTCTGAATGCAAGTCGTCTGCACGGGGACGACACAACAGTGCCGCTGCTGGCACGTGGCGGCACCAAAACCGCGCGTCTGTGGACTTATGTGCGCGACGATCGACCATTTAACGGCGGCGCTCCACCAGCCGCCTTGTTTTACTTCTCGCGTGATCGAGAGATGACGCATCCCAACAAACACCTCGCCAACTGGCACGGCATTTTACAGTCCGACGCCTATAGCGGATACAACGATCTCTATCGTCCCGCCCGCGAACCAGGCCCGGTAACAAGCGCGCTATGTTGGAGCCACGCGCGGCGGAAATTCTTCGAGTTGGCCGACATCGCAGGCAATGTTCGCAAGGGCAAACCAGCCCATGACATCTCGCCCATTGCGCTCAAAGCTGTGCAGCGCATCGACGCAATCTTCGACATTGAGCGCGATATCAACGGTCTGAGTGCCGACGCCCGTCTCGCCGCCCGCCAAACCCTGTCGCGGCCCTTGGTCGAGGCTTTGCACGTTTGGTTCATCGAGCAAAGAACTCGGATGTCCAAACACAACCCTGTCGCTAAAGCGATCAAGTACATGATCGAAAAACAAGGCCGCTGGGGCGCGTTCACCACCTTCCTGGACGACGGGCGCATCTGCTTAACAAACAACGCAGCCGAACGCGCCCTGCGCGGCGTGGCTCTGGGCCGAAAAAGCTGGCTCTTCGCCGGTTCCGAACGCGGCGGCGACCGCGCAGCCTTCATGTACACCTTGATCATCACGGCAAAAATGAACGACATCGACCCCCAAGCCTGGCTCGCCGACGTTCTCAAGCGATTGCCGGACATGCCAGTCACGCGCGTGCATGAATTGCTACCGTGGAACTGGAAAACCGAAGTCCAAAACGTCAAGGCCGCATAGCCACGGTCCTCGCCCCCAAGTTCGACAGTTAATCCCGTAAGTGATTGATATTGTTCACGCAGGTATTGCGTTTGTGTGACGACAAGGGTCGTCAGGCAGGTTTTGGCAGGTTCAATGCTTCGAAGAGGTCGAGTTGCTCCGTGGTGGTTTTACTGGTGCCGTTGAAGGTGCGGTTGCCGATGTGGGCAGTGTGTTTCTGGATGCGAGCGAGCAGATCAAGCGCGGTACGCGGGCTGGCGCTGTTGCCGTTGGCCTTCAGGCGCATGCGCATGACGCGGTAGAGAACCAGCGCCAGAAAGCAGATCAGGGCGTGCGCCCGGATGCGGTCGGGCAGCGGGTGGTGGACGGGGGCGATCGCGATGTCCGATGTCAGGGGGGGAGAGCCACGCTCGGTATCGGCTAGGCTCTTGTAGCGGGCGACGGTCTCGGCAGGCGTCAGGTCTGGGGGATTGGT
>JAAEUE010000249.1 GCA_024227565.1 Alphaproteobacteria bacterium | reverse complement strand
CGTCGGCCATGCCGTCGAGCTTGAGGGTTTTAAGCGCATCGAGAGTTGGGTGGTTGAGCATCGTTGATCTCCTTAGGACGCAACGAACAATAACCGCTACTATTTCTGTGATTGTCTTGGGCGGATCGTGTAGTTCCACTCAGGGTGGAACGGATCGCCGGTGATATCGAGGCTTGCGATCTGCGCGTTGCTGACCTTGATGCCTTTCTCGTAGGTCCGCTCATCAAGCGCGCTCTCGACCTTAAGCCCTGTTTTTGTTGTTGTGGCGCCGATCAGTTCGACGACGGTCATGCGGTCCCGCAAGGGCCGTCCGCGCCAGTTCTGCGTGATATGGCAGAACAGCCGATGCTCAATTTTGTTCCACTTCGACGTGCCAGGAGGATAGTGGTGAACGTTGAGAACGAGGCCGGTTTCGTCGGCGAGCTTTTGTAGCTCCACTTTCCAGAGCCGCACACGAGCCCCGTTTGAGCCGCCACAGTCGGCCGTGATGTTGAGCTCACGTGCCTGCGGATAGCGCTTGCGGCCCATTCTCTCCAGCCAACAGCGGATCGAGTGTACGGCGAACTCGGCCGTGTCGCTCGTCACACCGACACTCACCCAGCCTTCATTGGCGCCCACATCATAGACGCCGTAGGGCACCACCTTGCCGAGCCTTTTGTCCTCAAAGTCATGCACGTTCACGCGGTAGGGATCGCTCTTGGGACGATAATCCGTACCGCCATTTTTGTAGTTGCCAACCAGTTCCTTCTTCTTCGTGTCGACGGAGATCACCGGCTGGCCGGCCTCCTGAGCTGCAACCACTTTGGCGTTAATATGATCGAACTGGGCGTTGCGGTCGGGATGCCGTGAACCCTCGTCGGCCTTGCGGTTCGACTGGCGCGAGAAACCAAGCTTTACCAATTCCTTGCGCACCGTGTCGGCACTGATTGGATGGCCCATCTGCGTCAGTGTTGCCGCAAGCTTGTCCATGCTCTTCGACACCCAGATCAGTGCGCGCATCGGATCGCCCAGCGTGGCCGGCTCAACCAGCCGTTTCAGCGCGGGGATCAACCCTGGATCTTTCTCCGCAACCGAAAGCCGCCCGCCACCTTTGCGGCGCACCTGCCCCTTCGCCAGAGGCGCAGCCTCAAGATCGGCCTGGCCACGATTGATCGTGGACCGGGCAAGCCCGGTGATCCTGGAGACGGCCGCCAGCCCGCCCCATCCGGCGGTCCCTACCTCGACCGCTGAAAACAAACGCCGGCCCCGTTCGTCCAGTTTCGAGCCAACCGCTTCCCATCGCTGCCGAATGGCCTCTTCGTCGATCATGCGACCGACATACGCCTGTTCGCCGCACAACGGAATCCCCAGCCCCAGAGTCACTCCGACGCACGACACCAGATTGAGATTCAGTTATTGTTCTGAGTGTCCTAAGTTCATCACCGCGAGCGGATCTGCCATTCTGAACGGACAGCTCAAAATTGTGAACCCCTGTACCACACGTGTGTGACTTCCTCACTAACGAGTCCGTGCCGGAGTTCATGCCCACTTCGGCCCGCTTCACCAGTTCGTTTAAGCCGCACCACT
>JAAEUE010000248.1 GCA_024227565.1 Alphaproteobacteria bacterium | reverse complement strand
GAAAAGCAAACGGCCGCTCAGCCTGACCGCGCTCTCCGAGGCGACAGGAATGACGCCCCGCAAATGCCACGGCTATTTATCCAGCTTTCTGCGTGTCGGCCTGATCGCACAGAAGGAAAGTGGGGGCGTGTACGACCTCGGGCCAGCCGCCCTGCAACTTGGCCTCGCCGCCTTGGAACGCGTCGACGCCTTGCAGGAGGCCCGGCAGGCGATGGGCCAGCTGTGTGAAGAGCTACAGGAGACGATCGTGCTTTCCGTGTGGGGAAACCACGGGCCAACGATCGTCTACAAACAGGATGGGCCGCGCTGGTCGCCTTTGAGTGTGCGCGTCGGCACCGTCCTGCCGACACTCTCCGCGACCGGGATGGTTCTGCTATCAGGCGCCAAGCCGGATGCGGTCGAACCTTTGATTCGACAAGAACTGAAAGCCACCCCTGCCGACGACCCCTGGAAGGCCAGCTCGGTCAAGGAAATCCTCAACCTGCTCGAACGCGTGCGCGTCAAACGGGTTGTCTCGGGCAAAGGGCAAATTTTCCCGGGCTACTCCGGCATCTGCAGCCCAATTTACGACCATCAAGGCGACGTATGCGCAGCGCTGATGGCAATGGGCCCGGTTCCACAATTCGATCGCAGTGAAGACGGGCCAAACGCCCACATATTGAAACGTACGGCTGACATCGTTTCCAGGCGAGTCGGCTGGAGTGAGAAAGACTGATATGAACACCCAAATCGTGGTCAAGGTTGTAGGGAAAGTGCGGGAAGCAGAGGATATTGTCAGTTTCGAACTCGAGCGCAGCGATGGCCAGCCATTGCCGCCCTTCAGTGCTGGAGCCCATATCGATGTCCAGGTCACACCGGAGATCGTTCGGCAGTACTCCTTATGCAATCAGGCCGGCGAGACCCATCGATACCTGATCGCGGTGCTGCGCGATCCCGCCTCGCGCGGCGGTTCCGTCGCCATGCACGACCAGGTGGGTTTGGGCGATGTGCTGACCATCAGCGAGCCAAAAAATCACTTCCCCATGGTCCCGGCTCCGCACTCGGTGCTCTTTGCGGGCGGCATCGGAGTCACGCCGATACTCTGCATGGCAGAGCGCCTGTCCAATACCAGCGCGGCCTTCGAAATGCATTATGCCGCGCGCGCACCGGAGCGCATGGCGTTCCGCAAGCGAATCGAAGCCAGTCCTTTTGGGGGTCTCCTCGTTTTCAGTGCAATAAGTGACGGTACGCAAAGCTAGCACTGGCGCGGGGGTGGTCTGGGTAGACCGTTGATTTCATTGACTTTCCTGTTCGCTTTGTAAACGGGTATGGTGGCCTCCCACTTTTGAGGTTCACGATGCAGGGTTGGCACACAACGTTTTTGGGGATGCGTGGGCTCCCCCGCGATATCAGCGACTTCGAGATGAAGGCATTTTTCACCTTCGATGGTGCCGAGCGCGACGCAATCAATGCACGCCGAGGTGATTCCCACAAGCTTGGTCTGGCGCTCCATATTGGTTTCCTGCGCATGAGTGGGCGTTTGCTCGGTGCCTTTCGGGTAATTCCAGTAGCCTTGTGGCGCCACCTTGGCAACGAGCTTGGCATTGCAGCACCAGAAGTCGCCTCGCTGAGAGCCATGTATGAACGCGGGCGCACGCTATTCGATCACCAACAAGTAGCCTGCACGGTCCTTGGATTCCAGTGGATGAGCGAGCACCAGCGCCGCTCACTGGTACGTGAACTGCGCGACGAAGTGGCGCGCTGCGCCGACCGCGATCAGCTACTCGTGCGGGCGCGTCAATGGCTGTACAAGAACAAGCTGGTGATCGTGCACGAGCGGGCAATTCGGACACTGATTGCGGCGGCACTTGCCCAGCTTGAAGTTGAAACAGGCACCGCCATCGCCGCCAGCGTTGATCCAGCAACACTTGATCGCTGGCGAGCCTCAGTTTCAGAGCTGCGCCCAGATGGACAAACCCAGCAGAGTTGGCTATGGGCTGCACCGGCGAAACACTCAACCCGCCAAATCAGCGAGGTACTGGAGCGCATCGACCTGCTTTACACGCTGGACGTTCATAAGCACCTGGCAGACATCCCCGATCTCATCTTGCGCCGCTACGCGCGCCGACTTGTCTCCAGGCCGCCCTCAGCCGGAGCCAAGATCAAAGAGCCAGCGCGCACCGTGGAGGTCGCATGCTTTCTTCGGTATTGCCTGTTCACCACCACAGACCAGTTGATCCTTATGGTGCAGCGCCGGATCGCCGATCTGTGGCGTCAGGCTGCCGCCGATGTCCCCGCTACCGTCAATTGGGCCGCAATGTACAAAACGCTGCTCGGCGAACTTGTTGCCTTGAGCGCGCAAGGTGCGGTGCCAGATGCTGAGTTGCGTGCCCGTCTTGAAGCCTTGATCACCGAAACCCAGAAACGCAAACCACCGAGCAGGGCCTCCCTGGTCCGCGAGGGATTGATTGATGGAATTCGCCCCGTGCGGTCGTTGCTCGTCGCCATTGCAAAGCTGCCCTGGCAGGCCACCGGCGAGCATCCTGCCATCGAGTACCTTGCCAAGCTGCAAGCTTTATATCTCAAAGGATCCAGAAAGCTGCCAGTTGAAGTGGTGGCACCAAGTCTGGGAATGATCTGGCAGGTTTCGATCTCCAGCCCAGACCGGGAACGGGCGTTTCAGGCGTTGGAGGTGGCCACCCTGTTTGCCCTGCGCCGCGCGGTGCGCAATGGCTCGGTCTGGATTGAGCACAGCCTGAGCTTTCGGGGTCGTGCGCGCTTGTTCTTCACGGACGAGCGTTGGCAGGCAGAGTCCAAGAAACACTATGCCCGTCTATCGTTACCCAGCAAGGCTGCCACTTTCTTGAAGCCTTTGCTGGCCAGAGTAACTGCCGGTGTCGATGCGGTGGCCGCTGCAGCCCGCAGTGGCGTACTGCGCGTGGATGATGAACTCCATTTGTCGCCATTGCCCGCAGAGGACGAAGACCCAGAAGTGACCAAGCTGCGCGCGGCTTTGGATCACCGCATCGGTGAGGTTCAATTGCCGGAAGTGATTCTGGCCGTTGACGCCCAGGTGCGCTTTAGCTGGATCATGCTCGGACGTGAGCCGCGCTCTACCGACGAGCTGCTGATGGTCTATGCCGGCATCATGGCCCACGGCACCAGTCTGACTGCGGTCGAATGCGCGCGCATGATTCCGCAATTGTCTGCCACCAGCATTCGCCAGGCCATGCGCTGGGCGCGGGACGAACGGCGTCTGAGCCAGGCCTGCCAGGCTGTGCTGGAATTCATGCAGCGACACCCGATTGCCGCCACCTGGGGGCGGTCCGATTTGGCATCTTCTGACATGATGAGCATGGAGACCACCAAACGGGTGTGGCAAGCCCGGCTTGATCCTCGGCGCAACACACCTTCCATTGGAATCTACTCCCATGTAAAAGACCGGTGGGGCATCTTCCATGCGCAGCCCTTTGTGCTCAATGAGCGCCAGGCGGGCGTGGCCATTGAAGGTGTCATCCGCCAAGAAAAGCTGGAGACCAGCCAGCTTGCTGTGGATACCCATGGCTACACCGACTTTGCCATGTCACATGCCCGTTTGCTTGGTTTTGATCTTTGCCCGCGGTTGAAGGAACTCAAACAGCGCCACCTCTTTGTGCCACGCGGCACCAAAGTGCCCGCAGAAATCGCTGCGGTGTGCGAAGCCAATGTCGACGTCGCTTTGATCGAAAAGCATTGGGATAGTCTGGTGCACCTGGCAGCCTCGGTCATGAGCGGACATGCCAGTGCGGTGGCAGCTCTTGCGCGGTTCGGTTCTGCCGCCCAGGGCGATCCAATCTATGAGGCTGGCGTGCAATTGGGGCGGTTGCTGCGTACGGCGTTTTTGGCTGACTACTTTGTCAAGGACGCTTTCAGGAACGAGTTGCGCCGGGTGCTCAATCGGGGCGAGGCTGTTAACGCCCTCAAGCGCGCCATTTATACCGGCCGGATCAGCCCGGCGCAGGCCAAACGTGTCGATGAAATGCAGGCTGTGGCCGATGCGTTGAGCCTGATGGCCAACATCGTGATGGCGTGGAATACCTCACAGATGCAGGCGGTCCTGGATCGCTGGTCGAACCGCCGCCAGGTCATTCCACCGGAACTGATCGGGAAGATTGCGCCCACCAGGCTGGAGAGCATCAACTTGCGGGGTGTGTTTCGCTTCCCGGTTGACCGCTATGCTGACCAAATCCTGCCTTCGCGGCCAAATGCATCGATAACTGGCACCAATGGATGAAACCGACCACGGTTTGACGCCACGAATCGCAGATTTGAAAGTGAACAGGAAAGTCAATGAAATCAACGATCTACCAACACCACCTCCGCGCCAGTGCTAGCTTTTCGTACCGTCACTTATTGCACTGAAAACGAGGAGACCCCAATGGTGACGCGCGTCTTCCGCATTGCTGATGAATGGCTGGCGCTGCCAGCCACCGCCCTGCGGCAGATCGACAAGCCGCGCGCCATCCAT
>JAAEUE010000247.1 GCA_024227565.1 Alphaproteobacteria bacterium | reverse complement strand
GCGTTTATCCGGGGTTTCCGGCAGCTCCGCCTTAGCCAGACCGGCTACCGCCGTGCGCCACCGATCCCGCCATTTGTACACCGTTTGGCGCAGAATCCCTAAGCCTTTGGCGACTTGATTCGGTGTCTGCCCGGCCGCCAGTCCCAAGATAATGCGCGCCCGCTTGACCAGGCGCTGGGCCGCTGTCGAACGCGTGACAATCCCTTCCAATAGACGCTGCTGGCGAGCGCTTAAAACGATCACACCGTCCGCCGTTGGCTTCACTTCAGCGGGCCGATCAGTTGCCGATACCGGACTCAGCATCTCCAAAACCTCGCGGGTCCCGTTCAGCACGCCTTCCACCACTTGGTCACCCAGCTCAATCCACCACTTCGACATCACATCCAACATCAACCATTCCACCTCAGTTAGATCATACAGAACACCCGCTGACACCGCCCTGCTGTGCCGTCTGGACGGCAACGGCCGCTTAGAATAGCAACACCGACCCCTCAAGGCCAATAGGCAGCGGCCTCCGCAGCCTC
>JAAEUE010000246.1 GCA_024227565.1 Alphaproteobacteria bacterium | reverse complement strand
GTGTCAGGAGCCCGAGAAGAAACGGCATGGGCCGCTCAAGCTTTATAACGAGCGTCTGATCATCGCTCGCCTCTACGTCCTCAACATCACTGAGAAGCTGAGCATAAAAAGCCCCTGTGTCCGGATCAACGAGGCGCTCAAAACCATAGACGAAATGATCCGCGGTTACTGCCTCGCCGTTTGACCACCGCGCGTCGGGCTGCAAGCTAAACACATAGGTCAGTCCGCCCTCAGAGACTTTCCAGCTTTCGGCCGCGCCAGGTGCAATGTCGCCGCCCGGCGTATATCCAACGAGGCCTTCGCCAAGGTCGCGCAAGACCTGCGCAGACTGCAGGCTCCTTGCTTTATGAGCGTCAAGAGACTCCGGGTCGGAGCTAATGCCCCGATTCAGTACAGACAAAGAGCTCGCGCCATCGTCGGTACCGCTGCACGCGCTGATCGCGACAAAGACAACAAAAAGCAGCAAAACTCGCATTGATTTCATAGCGCAAAGCATACCTGAGTGGCCAGCAACATTGCCCGACTGCTTCACAACAATGCGCTTCTTCTGCCCGGCTTTGGCCAGAGAGCCACACATGCGGTGGCAACGAATCCAGCCTGGGCCGTCAGGCGTTCTTTTTCAGCTGCCGCTTCTTGAGATGAATCAGG
>JAAEUE010000245.1 GCA_024227565.1 Alphaproteobacteria bacterium | reverse complement strand
GGCCCGGTGCGGCAGGCCCTTTCTCGCCAATGGGCTGGATCCCTGGTGGGGCCAGCGTCGTGTGCGCCAGCCAGATGGCCACCAAGAAGAAATAAGCATTTGAGAGTGTGGGAAGGCGCCGATGCGCCTTTCCACGTGCAATCCCTTCACCAATTGAGGCGTAGCCGCTTGACCTTTTAAGGTCGAGCCTGTCTGACTTGCGCGCATGAGTGAGATTCGCAACGTCTGCGTCTATTGCGGTTCTGGCCCCGGCACCGACCCTGTCTATGCCAGCGGTGCGACCATTCTGGGCCGATGCCTGGCGGAGGCCGGCGTGGGCCTGGTGTATGGCGGCGGCAGTCTGGGGCTGATGGGAATCACGGCCCGGGCAACGCTGGAACATAACGGTCATGTGACCGGCATCATTCCGGACTTTCTCATCAAGCGCGAGATGATGCTCGAAGAGGTGCAGGAACTCGTCGTGACGAAAAACATGCACGAGCGCAAGATGGAGATGTTCGAGCGCTCCGATGCCTTCGTCGCGCTGCCTGGCGGCGTGGGGACCCTGGAAGAGCTGATCGAGATGAGCACCTGGCGTCAGCTGGGGCGCCACACCAAGCCGATAGTGCTCGCCAATATTGCAGGTTTCTGGGATCCCCTCTTGAACCTGCTCAGCCACATGCGTTCCCAGGAGTTCATCCGCGCCAATCTTGAACTGCACCTGGATGTGGTGAACCGGTCAGAGGACATCCTGCCGACGATCGTTGCGCGCGCCGGTTCGTGAGATCGCGGATGCGGCCATTCTTGCCGCATCGCAACGCCGCCGGCGGTCGCTTCCATGGGTACAATGAGCCGGAAGTTGGCCACGGCATGGACTGTGCCGGTCAAGGCCCAGCCTGCAACCATGAGGCCGCACTTCAAGTTCGGTTGGCACAAGCTGCGGCGGAGATATGAGCTGGCAAATCTGCGTTCCAAGCCGAATTGAATAGATGGGAAGTATCAGGAACATAGCATTTTTCACCTGGCTTTTGTCTTATTTGGTATATTGTCGTTTCACCTCTCGTCACCGAGGGCACGAGCCTAGTGCACTCCAGCGGAAGTTTTGACGCAGGTCATGCTTTCAGCGGTTTTCCCTGATATGTCCATTTGAATGGCTTTGCCATTTTCTCGTTGAAGTGTGTGATGAATGCAATGATCTTAGCGTTGAGATCTTCGATTGAGGTGAAGTTTCCGCGCCGGATCACCTTTCTGGCCAGGATTGAGAACCAGATTTCGATCTGGTTCATCCACGAGGCGTGTTTCGGGGTGAAGTGGAATGTGATCCGGTGGCTTTGATCGCGCAGGAAGGCTTCGCGGCTGGCCATGGACTTCAGGATGCCGCGTTTGGCTTTCCTGCCGAGGTCTGCGGTGATGTTGCAGTGCCTGGCGATCAGGCGGACCACGCTCTCGGAGACATGGACATTGAGATTGTCGGCAACGATGCGCCATCTGGTCTCGGGAGGCTCACTTGTGAACTGCTTGTCCAGGAACGCGGCAAAATCCTCTTCGGTCCGCCGGGGCCCAAGGCGGCCGGTGACCTTGCCGGTTGCAACATCGAAGGCGGCGATAAGGGTTTGGGTACCGTGGCGGATATATTCGTATTCCCTGCAAACAACCTGCCCCGGCGCCATGGGCAAATCCGGGGCCGTGCGTTCAAGAGCCTGGATGGCGCCCATCTCATCTATGCTGACCGTGCGGATGCCTGCCTTGGCCCCAGCTTGAGCTTCAGCATAAACGCGGGCAACATCAGCACATTTATCAGCAAACAACCGATCGGGTTTGGCATTCAACCAGAGCCGGATACGATGGGGCTTAAGGTCTGCTTCTTTTTAAAAAACGTCCCACCGAACGCTGGGATATCTGCTCCACAATGCCCCGTCTCATCGCCTCATCTGCCAGTTCCTGCTGGCTCCAGTGGGTGACCGGCAGACCGCTTTCTGACGGCGGCTCGCAGGCCAGAGCCACAATCGAACAAATCTGCTCTGCCGTGATCCTCGCCGGCGCCCCTGAGCGCGGCGCATCGCTCAAACGCTCCTCAACCGGGGCCGAAGACCGCGAACCGGCAAGCCAGCGCCCGCGCCAATGGCTCACCGTCTTGCGCCAGACGCCAAGCTTTGCCGCCGTTTCGCCCACGCCAACCCCAGCCCCGGCCATCAAGATCATCTGAGCGCGGCGGGCTAGCGCCTGCGGCGTCGAGCACCGGCGGCAAAGCCGCTCCAGACCTTCCCGTTCTTCCGGCGTTAAAACGATGACAGCAGACCGGCGCGCCATGGGCTTCTCCTATGGTCAACGAATCAGACCATAGGGAATCAAATGATCCTGACACCCACAAGCGAAAATAAACGAGTCAGCAATTCCGCTGCTCTGTACTAGGTTGTTGCTGTTTCGTGGATCGGGAGGTGTGATGGCTTGCCCCGAAAGCGTAACTGCCGGACGGGCTCGCACCGGATACCGCTCTGCCTCGTGGGAAGGGAGTTCGCACTCGCTATGCGGACCTACCGACTCCAGGCCTAGCCCGGCGGCAGGATCAGCCTCCCGGAGCAGTTCGCGTTGAATTGCTTCAGTCCGCCCGGCGTCGATAAATCGGAAGCCCGGGTAAAACATCACGTGCGGGCCGGAGATCCGGCTGCAAAACGGAAAAAAGAAGAAAGACGTCACATTCTG
>JAAEUE010000244.1 GCA_024227565.1 Alphaproteobacteria bacterium | reverse complement strand
TTTGATCGATTTGATCTTGTTGAGCGCGCGGTCCATGTCCAGCGGGTAAAGCGCATCGCCTGCCACACCGTCAGCCATCAAGGCAGCTTCGAGCGAGCCATTGGCCCATTTGTAAAGTGAGCGCATGCCCGGGAATTTTTCGGTGTCAAAGAAATCAGCCCAGTTCTGCGGCGGGTTATCGCCATAAGCTTCGGTATCATAGACAAAAGCATAGCCGTAAAGGATCACCGATACGCCGTGCTCAAGTGCATAGCCCGGCAGGGTTCTGTCCTTGGAGACGATGGAATAGTCAATCGGCTCCAGATGCCCAGTGGGCCCAAGTGACACGGCATTGAAGAGATCCGCGTCAGCCACGTCCGCCGTCACATTTCCGCTGTCGACCATCTCTTTGATCTTGCCTTCCAGCGGACCAGAGGTGTCGAACTTCACGCCCTTGCCGGTTGCCGCCGTGAACGCTTCGCCAATCGCGGAGCCATGGCATTCCACCGATTGCCCGCCCCAGTTCCACATAACCACATGGTCGGCAGCAGCTTGGGCATCACCGGCCATAACGGCATTCATCGCCACGCCCGAGGCGCCGCACAATAGCAGGAACGTTCGCCGATCCATGCGTCCGTCCTTATAGGCATGGGCGCTTTCGGTCAGCATTTCCTTCATGAACTGCTTGTCTTGCATTTTGTCCTCCTTGTCATTTGCCCAGTCGATCCGACCAGGCTGTTTGTTACCGACGCCCTTTGCGGGCGTTCTTATTTGCGTTGCTCTTACTCATTCCTCAGCTTCACTGCCGCTGTATCCTTCCACAGCAGCTCAACCGCCTGGCCTTCGCTCAAAGACTGCTGGTTGCGCCAGACG
>JAAEUE010000243.1 GCA_024227565.1 Alphaproteobacteria bacterium | reverse complement strand
GTCAGCGCCTCGGCAAACTCCTCCGGATCAAACGGCGCCAGATCGTCAATCTGTTCGCCGACCCCGATGGCGTGGATCGGCAGGCCGTATTTATCGGCCAGCGCCACCAGCACGCCGCCCCTGGCCGTACCGTCGAGCTTGGTCATCACCAGGCCGGAGACATCGGCGACCTTGGTGAAGATATCGACCTGGTTGAGCGCGTTCTGGCCGGTGGTCGCATCAAGCACCAGCAAGGTGTTGTGCGGCGCGTCCGGGTCTTTCTTGCGGATCACGCGGACGATCTTGGCGAGTTCCTCCATCAGGTCCTGACGGTTTTGCAGCCGCCCGGCGGTGTCGATCATCAACAGGTCGGCGCCGTCTTGCTGGGCTTTGGTCATGGCGTCATATGCGAGGCTGGCCGGGTCGGAGCCTTCGGGCGCAGTCAGCACCGGCACCCCTGCCCGGTCACCCCAGATTTGCAGTTGCTCTACAGCGGCAGCGCGGAAGGTATCGCCCGCCGCAATGACCACGGATTTTCCGGCGGCGCGGAACTGGCTGGCGAGTTTGCCAATGGTGGTGGTTTTACCCGAGCCGTTGACGCCAACCACCAAGACGACCTGGGGTTTCTGGGGGTAAAGCGGCATCGGTTTGGCGACCGGCTCCATGATGCGGGCGACTTCGGAAGACAGCAGGCCCTTGATTTCGTCAGTCGAGAGTTTCTTGCCAAATCGGCCTTCGGCCATGTTGGCGGAGACCCGGAGCGCGGTTTCTACGCCCATATCGGCGGTGATCAGCAGTTCTTCGAGCGACTCCAGCATGGCGTCGTCGAGAACGCGTTTGGTGACGGTTTTTGGAGTGCCACGGCCAAGGAGGCGGCCAATCAGGCCGGGTTTGGCGGGCTCGGGTTTCTCTGCGGCGCTGTCCTGGGTCTGAACCGGGATCGGGTGCGAACCAGATGCCGGCCCCGACTCGGGGGCCGGGGTGGGTTCAGGTTCAGGTTCAGGTTCAGGTTCAGGTTCAGGTTCAGGTTCAGGTTCAGGTTCAGGTTCAG
>JAAEUE010000242.1 GCA_024227565.1 Alphaproteobacteria bacterium | reverse complement strand
GCTTTGATCGCCGAGGCTTCACGGACACCGTTACCGGGGCACGCGCTCGGGTCTCTACATGTTTCGTCGACTTTTTACATGATCAGCTCCTTTCATCTGATGGGAAGGCGCCAGCTTCGCCTGGCGCTCCGGACGCTAACGTTTGATCCGAACAATTATGAGCCCGGACGGTGGGTGTTTAGGGATCGTGGTCCGGGGCAGTTTGGTGCGCACTTCAAACGCCCCAATTTTGCAGGCGATAGGGGCTCTCCGGAGCACGCCGCCTGGGGAGCTCGGCAGAATCAGGTTGCTGCAGAGTCGATGCCGAGCCGCATGCGATTTGGACGGCCTGACAAATTAGCGCTCATGCGAAACAGCTCGCGGGTCGCGGCGATTGGGCTTGGCCAGGGTGTGATTGACATGGCGCTCGGCACGCTTGCCGCGGCGGACCCTCGAAATCAGATGGGCAATATGGCGCGGACCCTGAGTGATCCCATGGGCGAGATGCGCAAGCTTGGGGGGGCCATTGGTGACTTTGGTAATTACCTGGTCAACGAACCCGGCGAATTGATGGACATGCTCGACAAGGGCTGGGAGAACAATGACTCCGAGACCTTGGGGAAGGGGATGGAGCGTACGGCGAAGTACGCAGGGACGGTGGCTCCGGTTGCCGGTGGGGCCTTTAAGGGCCTGAGCAAACTATTGCGGAAGGGACCCAAGGTTTGTCCTCCACCCCCTCCCCGGGGCCTTTGCTTTGTGGCGGGGACGTTGGTCTTTTCAGCAGATGGGCCAGTG
>JAAEUE010000241.1 GCA_024227565.1 Alphaproteobacteria bacterium | reverse complement strand
TCGGTGTCCTTAGGCGTAGGCCTGTTGCTGGGCATGATGGCAGGCTTCGGGCCGGCGTGGCTCGACAGGTTGCTGGTGGTTTGTTTCGATACCCTGCGTTCCTTCCCGACGATCATGTTCGCACTTGCCATCGTGGCGCTGACCGGACCGTCACTCAACACTGTGATTGGCGTGATCATCATCACTTCCATTCCGGTCTATGCCCGCATTGTTCGTACCCAGACTCAGGCCTTGCGTAATCAGGATTACATCCTGGCCGAACGTGCCATGGGTGCATCCACGGCGCGCATCCTGGGAAACCACATCCTGCCTAACATCGCCGCACCGCTCTTGATCCTTGCGTCGATGGACGTGCCGACCGTGGTCGCCATGGAAGCCGGCCTGAGTTTTCTGGGCCTGGGTGTAAGCCCCCCAACGCCAAGCTGGGGCAGTATTCTCAACGATGGCTACTCGTATCTTCGCAACTCACCGTGGCCGATCATTGCCGGTGGCATTCCGTTGATCCTTGTGACCCTGGGTTTTACGTTTCTTGGTGAATCGCTGCGCGACATC
>JAAEUE010000240.1 GCA_024227565.1 Alphaproteobacteria bacterium | reverse complement strand
GTGCTGGCGTTAGCCAGGAGTGGCTGGGTGGTGTCAAGAAGGGCGCAGCCTATGTGGGAATCAACATCAAGGATCTCCGCATGCTCCCTGTGCATGCGCCGAAAATGGAACAGCAGTCGGCCGTCGTGCAGCGCCTTGACGCATTCCACGCGGAGACCCAACGTCTACAATCCATCTACCAAGACACCACCGACAGAAGTCACTCGCACACGTCGGCTTGTGTTGGTTTCATGGAAGTCGTGGGGCCGAACGGCGTTGTTGGGCTTGCTGAATAGGGTTTTGAGGTCGGATGATGGGCAACAAGACGGCGCAAACTGCCCCGCTTACCCCAAAGCAACCGCAGTTTGGCTGCGGCGGCGCATCGCCAACGCTCGGGCTGCTTGAAGTAGGTTCCAGCCCGCCACTTTCAGCAGGATCGAGTGGAAGACGCTGGGACGACCTCGTACGCGAACGCGGCCCAGGCCGGTCTTCCGCTTCAAAATGCTGTTGGTCGCCTCGATGCCCGACCGTTTGCGGTAACGCTCGCGAAACACCACG
>JAAEUE010000239.1 GCA_024227565.1 Alphaproteobacteria bacterium | reverse complement strand
ATCTGGGTCACAGAGAGCACATCCCATACCCCGTCTCGGACCCCAATGATCCAAGCAACAGGCTCACGGTACGCGCTGGACGTTTAGCTCCGCGAACACACGTGGCACGCAATCAATGGTCATTTACACGGGCGTTCTCTGGGGAGATCGTCCCCGACAAGACCCACATCACCATGCCTTCCGGCTTTCAGGCCGGGCGGATCTATGAGCTGGTGTATGTGGCCGAGAATCCGGTCGTGGTGGGTCTCGGCCTGGCGGCCATCCGGGATCTCATGTCCCATGCAAAGTACGATCGAAGCAGCCCGTTCCATGTCCACGCGACCCTCGCCTTTGGCGTCTCGCAGACCGGGCGATTGCTGCGCCATTTCATCTACCAGGGTTTCAACACGGACGAGCAGGGCCGTAAGGTCTTCGATGGCATGTTGATCCATACGGCCGGCGCCGGTCGGGGCAGTTTTAATCACCGCTTCGCGCAACCCTCACGCGATGCCCATCGTTACTCGGCGTTCTTTT
>JAAEUE010000238.1 GCA_024227565.1 Alphaproteobacteria bacterium | reverse complement strand
CCGCCAAGCGCGAAGAAGCGGCGCACGGGACGTATCGGGACAAGCCGCAAGCTGGCCGAAAACCCCGATCACGTGCGCGACGTTTTCGCCGCAACCTGCCCGCATTGCGAGGCACCCGCCTCGCCCGCCGACCAGCCGGACGTTCACGCCTATGATCACATCGATCTGCCGCCGGTTGCGCCGATCACGACCCGCATCCGCCTGCACTCTGGCGAATGTTCATGCTGCGGCGGGCGCATCAAGGCGGCTCCGCCCAGCGACATGCCCCCGGCAAGCCCGTTCGGTCCCGGCGTCGTGGCGGTTGTCGTCTACCTGCACACAAGGCACATGGTCAGCTATGAGCGCCTGCGCGAGATTTTGCACGGCCTGTTCGGACTCAGGATCAGCGAAGGGGCCATCGCCAACATGCTGATGCGGTCCGGGGATTGCTTCGCGGCCGAAGCCGAACGCATCGAAGCCGTGGTGCGCAAAGCGCCGGTGATCGCATCGGACGAGACCTCGGCCCGGGTTATGGGGCAGACCTGCTGGCAGTGGGTGTTCGCCTGCGATCTGGCTGTCGCCCACCGCATCGCCGCCAGCCGCGCCAAGGCCGTGGTGAGCGATTTTCTTGATGGCGAGAAGCCGCGGGTCTGGGTTTCCGATCGCTATGGCGGGCAAATGGGGCATGGCGATCTCCATCAGGCCTGTCTGGCGCACCTTTTGCGCGATGCCCAATACGCCATCGATGCGGGCGACAAGGTCTTTGCGCCGGGCTTCAAATTCCTTCTGAAACGGGCGCTGGCCATCGCCCGGCGGCGGAAAGTCCTCAAAGACGCCACGCTCAAAGCCCATCAACGCGATCTTGCGCGGCGTCTTTCGGGATTGCTGGCGTGCAAGCCGGACACCGTGGCCGGGCGCAAATTCCGCACCGCCATGGAGAAAGCCAGGGACAAGCTGTTCGTGTTCGTCACGCGCCGAAATGTGCCGCCGACCAACAACCTGTCCGAACGCCTGCTGCGGCTGTCCGTTATCTTCCGCAAGGTGACAAACGGCTTCCGATCCGCTTGGGGCGCCCAAGTCTATGCCGACATCTGCTCGGTTACTGCCACCGGAAACCTGCAAGGCCTCACCGCCCTCGACGCCATCCGCACCTGCCTCAAAGGCGGCTCCGTCCTGGCGCCAGCCTGATCAGGGGGTGAGCAGTTACATTGCTAACAGCCTT
>JAAEUE010000237.1 GCA_024227565.1 Alphaproteobacteria bacterium | reverse complement strand
CAGCAAGCGGGGCGACAAGTATATTCGCACGCTGCTCATCCATGGCGCACGATCGGTGATCAACCGGATTGAGGGCAAGGATGATCGGCGCAGTCGGTGGCTTCAATCGCTGGTCGCCCGGCGCGGCAAGAACAAGGCCGCGGTGGCCCTGGCCAACAAAAATGCCCGGATCATCTGGGCGCTGCCCTCACGAGGCGAATGCTATCGTGCGCCAGTATGAGCAAGTGCGGCGTAGCGGAGACGGCTTTTCCACCCTTTGGCCCACCGGCTACGTACTGGATTCAAGGCCACTTCGCCCGTGGACAAAGCATGGAAAAGCCTGACAGCATGCCGTAATGTAATCGGCTTGAAGATAAGCTAAATAAGGTAATAACCCATCAACAGGTTGCGAGGACACAGTAGCGATTGATGACAAGACAGGTCAGACCGGCGTCTTGAAAACCTGATTAATTCACTGGCTCTTTAGAAGCCGATTGAGTGTTTAGGTCAAGACGAGCGGAATTCATCAGGGCCAGCGGCGATATGTCCGCAT
>JAAEUE010000236.1 GCA_024227565.1 Alphaproteobacteria bacterium | reverse complement strand
CGCTCAGTTGCGTCGAGATCAACGATGTATTTCTTGGCTGCCATGATCGCTATGTCCTGTCGGTGGAACCCGATAGGACATGAATCACTTCTCTCAGCAGCTGAACATGAGTCACATTAGCCAGTGCAAGCCACTAGAAGCCGAACAGCAGATCCTCGGCGCTATCCTGATCGACAACGAGGCCTATCAACGCGTCTCGTCTTTCTTGCTGGCCGAGCACTTCTTTGAGCCTGCCAACCAGAAACTGTTCGCCACGTTGGCAAAAACCATCGGCGCAGGACGGCGGGCCACGCCGGTCACACTTAAGCACGACTGCGAAGATCCGGCCTATGCCGGCAAGCTTGCCGCCAACGCAGTAACCCCACGGCTTGCCGAGGACATGGGGCGCCTGCTGCGTGACCTTGCATCGCGCCGAGCCCTTATCACGCTGGCAGAGGAACTCGCCGAGCGTGCCTTGTCTTCGCCATTGGATGCCAGTGCAGACACATTAATCGAGCAAACAGAGACTTCCCTTGCTGCCCTCGCGGAGCGTGGAATTCAAATGCGGCAAATGTCGCTGACCGATGCGTTGACCGATGCGCTGGATGTGATCAACGCGGCCTATCAGCGCAATTCCGGTCTTGTCGGTCTTTCGACGGGGTTGACCGATCTGGATGCGAAGTTGGGCGGCTTGGTGCCGTCCGAGCTCGTAATCCTGGCCGGGCGCCCAGGCATGGGCAAGTCGGCACTTGCCGGGAACATTGCATGTCATGCCGCTAGAAACGGAGTTCCGGTCGGCTTTTTCACCGTGGAAATGAGCGCGCAGCAGATCGCGCTTCGGCTTCTCGGTGAACACGCCTCCGTGTCGTCGCATCGTTTGAGGCGCGGGGACTTCACGGAGGAAGAGTTCGAACGCATCCTTGGTTCGGCGCAAGACCTTCAGCCGGCCAAGATGCGTTTTGACGAAACGGGCGGGATCTCGATCGCTCAAGTCGCAGCGCGCGCACGACGCTGGAAGCGACAGCATAATATCGGTCTGCTCGTAATCGACTATCTGCAGCTCATGTCCGGCCTGAGACGCCGGGACGGTGGCCGTGTGCAAGAAGTCACCGAGATAACGATTGGGTTGAAGGCCCTTGCCAAGGAACTGGAAATCCCAGTTCTCGCGCTCAGCCAGCTCTCTCGTGCAGTGGAGACCCGCGAAGACAAGCGACCGCAACTCTCCGACCTGCGCGAGTCTGGCTCGATAGAGCAAGATGGTGATGTAGTCATGTTCGTCTATCGCGAGGAATACTATCACCAGCGGACAGAGCCCAAGCCCGCCACGTCCGAACATATCGAGTGGCAAGAGGCCCTACGCCAGTGCCAGAGCAAAGCCGAGATCATTATCGGTAAGCAGCGCCACGGGCCAACCGGGACCGTCGAACTCCAATTTACGCCGGCGCTGACCAAGTTCAACGACCTCACACCGGCAGAACGACTGCCTGAGCGTAGCGCAGCATGACGGCGAACCCTTGGGACAAGTTTTTTGGAATGACTGGGAAACAGACCCAGCACTGAAGCTGTGCGGCTTGGCTGCGCAGGGATTGTGGATGCGCATGCTGTGTATTTGCGCGAAAGCTGAACCTAAAGGCTATCTGCTTGTAGCAGGACGGCCTCTGTCTCCGGCCGATGTGGCATCGCTCGTCGGAAAACCCGAGGCAGAGGTCGAAGCGCTCATGTCGGAACTTGCCTCGGCGGGCGTCTTCTCGCGGGATCGCAAGCGGCGCATCTACAATCGACGCATGGTTAGGGCCGAACAAACGTCGGCAATAGCCAGGCAAAACGGAAAGTTAGGGGGCAATCCAACCCTCAGAAAAACAAGGGGTAATTCGGCGTCGGATAACCCCCCGCTTAAGCCACCGGATAAGCCCCATAAGCCAAAAGCCAAAAGCCAAAAGCCAAAAGCCATTCCGATCCTAACGGATCGGCGCCGCGAACGGCGCAACAAACGCTGACGGATACGGTTTGGCGTGAATGTCCAGCACGCTTGGAAACCCTTGGCCTCACTTTGTCGAGAGCCCGAAGCCAAATTGGAAAGTGGTTGAAAACCTCGAAGCCGGAAGATGTTTTGCGCGCAATCGAACAGGCCGAGCAGACCGGGACGCAAGACCCGATCCCGTACATTACCGCGGCGCTCAAGCCAAAGCCGAGCAAACTGCCGCCTGGCGTTCGCCGCAACGGCACGGGGTTTTACGTCAGACACGACTCCCCGGAGTTCCCGCGGATCAAGGCGGAAGCGGAGCAGCGCAAGGACAATGATCTGTATTGGGCTTGCAAACGAGCGGAGCGGGAGAACGGCGAGATCAAAGTTTCAAGCTTATGGCAGCGGCGCAGTTAGAAGGTGAGAGGGACAACAATACAACGATACTCTGGTGAAGAGTGGATGAGCCAAGACAATAGCGCATGCCGATTCGTTTCTCATAGAATCCGCGCATTTATAAACAAGGGGAAGTGATGGCGAAGCAGCGCCGAAAGCTACGCACCAGATGTCGCCCGGGCTATGACGGCCGCATGGAGCAGACGTCGGACAAGGTTGAGAGCCCTTACCGCAAGGGTGAGTTCGAGGTTGTTGCCCGCAACGTCCGCGAAAGCGGACTCCTCACCATGCTCAACCGCAAGCAAATCGACGATGCTCAATACATGGCTGGCGACTGGATCAGGCGCAAAATAGAGCGGACACGCATGTCATCGGGGGCCATTGACCCCGGATATGAGCCTGTCGACACCTCCGGACATGCAGATCCCATACCGGATCGGGTGATTGCCGCAGCTCAGGCGCTTGGTCCGGTTGAGCGCCATGTTACACGAGAACATGGCCGGCAGGGTTGGCTGACAGTGCGCCTCGTATGCGCAGAAGGAGCAACCGTCTCAGAAGCTGCCCACCGCCGCTATGGACTTGCTACGCGCGCCCAAGAGCGCGCCACGGGTCAACTTTTGAGAGATGCACTTGATGAAGCCGCTATCTATCTTGGCTATGCGCAGCGTCCGCACAAACCACGAAATGTGGTTGACAAAGCGCGCGCTTAGAGTGATGTTCAGATTATCATCTGAATTTGCGATCCTGGCCCGGAACCCCGCGCCGGGTTTTTTATTTCTGCACGGCCTTCTCGATGATTTCTTCGCCCCACTGGTTGAGGCTGTTGCCAGCCAGCTCAGCGGCGACGGCGGCGCGGCGGTGCGTGTCAGGTGCCACGCGGAACATCATCTTCCCTGAATAGGGTCTTTGGGGATCTTTGCTAACCTTGGCGCAAGCCTCGATGTAGTCGTCTACTGCCTCTTCAAAGGCAGCGCGAAGAGATTTCACGCTGTCGCCGTGGAAACCGACTATATCGCTGATACCTGCGATACGACCGTAAAAGATACGGTCTTCGTCGTCGTACTCGACGCGGGCCTGATAGCCTTTATGGATCATTACGTTTTCGCTCATGGTGTTATTCCGATCTTTGTCAGGAACTCGCGGGCGTCTCTGACTTGGTAGCCTCTAGCGTATTTGTCAGGATGGGGGCGATGGAACGTCGCGACCATCTCGTCTTTTACGAACCGAACCCGGGAACCATCACCTTCGATGACTTGGGCACCGGCAGTGATTAACAATCGCTCCACGTCGCCCCATGGGATTGTCTTGTGCCGAACAGGGGTCTCAAAGATCGCTGCGAGGGTTCTTTTTTGTTTTCGGTTCATGCTTACAATATATGCTAGCATGGGCGCAATGCAAGCATAAGATGCTAGCACAGATGCCGGGTCTCTACTCCACCAAGAAATGGAAGCAGATCAGGGAGCGCCAGTTAAGGCAGCATCCTTTGTGCCAATGCCCACACTGCCAAGAGAACGAACTCGAGGCAAACGTCGTCGACCACATCAAAGCGCACCGAGGAGACAGACGCCTATTCTTCGACAGGCGCAATCTTCGGAGCATGGCCAAGGTGTGCCACGATAGGTTCAAGCAGAGCTACGAGCGTGGTGGCGCTGGCTTCAACAAAGGCTGCGACCAGAAGGGCGTGCCGCTGAGCCCTGAGCACCATTGGAATACAGCGAATAGTTCGCAGGTTCGGCAGCGTGGTTAGTGGAGTAAGTTCATCCCTTCTATTCAGCCTGGGGCTGGTAGCGGCCCGGAATAGTTCAAACCCTGGATGGCATCACGACGCTGTCGGGAGCCAACACTGAAACAACGCTCTCCTGTCTGAAGGGGGTAAGGGATGACCAAGCCGGCGGTGACCGTCACGCTGGAGGCAATTAGAACCAAACCGAAAGCGGGACGAACACACGCCTACGTCTACACAGCACGAGACGCTATTACCCAGGAGCTTCTTGTCGAGCGAGGCACGGACGTTGCTTGCGCCCTAGCACGAGAGCTACTTAGTCGTGGCATCACCGAGCAAGCCAAGGTGATCGACGCCAGGACCGGCAAGCACCGTTATACGGTGAACATCAAGAAGGCAGCCACGATGATCGTAAGGGAAGACAGAGCTATCGGGCCAACGTTGATCAAGTGGCGTGAGTGCCCAGCAGAGTTGCGAGGGCAAGACACGGAGCGGCGTAAGGAGGCGGCTTGAGGTGGCAGCCTCGCTGCCTTAAAGGCGCTGCACGTCGAGCCGTCGCACCCCAGGCACCGAAGGGGGCGGGGGGGTGCTGGGGGGTGCTTCGTTCTCAAGGGGAGAGCGGCGGGGTCGCTCAGCTCCCATAAACGGGATAAAAAAAGTTTTTTTGATCAGAAAATCATGGGCACAAGAGGCCGGAAATCGGCGATTGATCAGATCCAGCCGTCAAATGTGTTTAAGACGATCGAAAGGCCGGCCCCGCCTCGGGAGTTGACGGATCAGCAGCGCGCAATTTGGTTTGATGTTGTTGGCGCGCACCCGGCGGATACGTTTCAGCCTGATATTTGGCCGCTTCTGATTGCGTATTGCCGCCATGTTGTGGAGCAACGCCACATTGCGGGCCTGATCGAGGCTTTGAAGCGCGACAGGCGCGCTACTTTCAAGGATTACGACCAGCATTTGAAGATGCAGGAGCGGGAAAGCCGCGCTGCAAGCTCGTTAGCTGTGCGTTTGGGGATTGCCAATACGACCTATGCCGACAAAGCCGAACAGGGGCGCGCTTTTGTGCGTAAGAAGCCCTGGGAGTTTAAGAGCAAGGCGGAACATTGAGTGGATTGAGGCTCATTGCATTGTTCCTGACGGCAAACACGCTGGGAAGCGGCTAGACTTGCGCCCTTGGCAGCGGGCAATACTGGCGGGGATCTATGACGAGGGCGTGCCGGCCCGGCGGGTTATTATTTCTTACGGACGCAAGAACGGGAAGACGGCTCTTGCCGCTGTGCTGCTCCTTTTGCACCTGTGTGGACCTGAAGCACGGCGAAATAGCGAGTTATTCTCATCTGCGCTGTCCCGCGATCAAGCGGCCATACTTTTTAGACTTGCGGCAAAGATGGTTCGCTTGTCGCCTTCCTTGGGCCAGGTTGTTTCGATCCGAGACACAATCAAGCAGCTCTATTGTTCTGAGCTGGGAACTCTTTACGCTGCGT
>JAAEUE010000235.1 GCA_024227565.1 Alphaproteobacteria bacterium | reverse complement strand
GTTCAGATCCCCGTGCTCGGCCGTTACAACGTGAGCAATCTTTTGCAGGCCTTGGCCTGTGCGCGCTGGCTGGGTGTGGGGGAGCAGCAATTGCTGGCGGACCTGCCCAACTTGAAGAGTGCGCCCGGTCGCATGGAGTTGATGCTTGGCAAGGTTCCGCAGTCCGGAGTGCCACGCGTTTTTGTGGATTACGCCCACACCCCCGAAGCCCTGGAGCAGGCCCTCAGCACCCTGCGCGAGGTGCCTGGGCAGGAGCGTTTGATCGTGGTCTTTGGTTGTGGTGGTGAGCGTGATCAGGGCAAGCGCGAACTGATGGGGCGCGTGGCAGCGCGCCTTGCGGATCGCATCATCGTCACCAACGACAACCCGCGCGGCGAGGACCCCGTGGCAATCGCCGACCAAATCCTGATGGGCGTTCGTGAACAGGGGAAAGAGGGCGGCTACCTGTGCGACGTGGAGCTGGACCGGCGCGCTGCCATCGACATGGCGCTCTCGATGGCCAATCAAGACGACCTGATTTTGATCGCCGGAAAGGGGCAT
>JAAEUE010000234.1 GCA_024227565.1 Alphaproteobacteria bacterium | reverse complement strand
GGTCTGATCAAGCGCCAGACCTTCATCAATGGTTGCGAATTGTACGTTGGAACCATGCCGCTGGCATTTCTCCGCTGCACTCAAGGCAACATGGCGGCCGGTGCCATCAATGACCAGCACATCATCACCTGGTGAAACGGTGCCTCCGAGAATGTCCCAGGCGCTCGTCAGATGCTCGTGGCCCGGCAACCAGGAGAGGTTGGGTGTCCCACCCGTAGCAATGATGACAAGGTCCGGAGCAAAGCTCATTACCAGATCGGCGTCAGCAAATACGTTCAGTTGAAGTTCAACTCCCAGTCGCTCCAGTTCTGCCACTCGCCAATCGACAATGCCGATCAAATCCTTGCGCCAGGAGGCGTTTGCTGCCAGCAAAATCTGCCCGCCCGGTCGCGATGCCGCATCCAGAACAGTGACTTTGTGACCCCGCTCACCGCAAACACGTGCCGCCTCAAGGCCAGCCGGGCCAGCACCAACAACTAGGACACGGCGGCAAACGGCAGCGGGTGAAATAATCTGATGGAGCACACGTTCCTGGCCCGTTGCCGGATTGTGAATACAAGACGGGCG
>JAAEUE010000233.1 GCA_024227565.1 Alphaproteobacteria bacterium | reverse complement strand
CATCTGGTGGCGTCAATCGCGGCCCCACTGGAACCACGCCTATGCCGCGCCGCCAAAGATTGTGCGCCAGGATTTCCTGATACTCCCCACCGCTCACCTCAAACTCGGCTTCCAAAAGACTTTCAGCCACATTGCGATATCTGAGCGTGGGCGTAAGCTTGGAAAAGCTCACGGCAAGATAGGTGCCGATATGATCGCGGGCCTCCAGCAGTGCCGTGCGCATTTCTTCAGAGTGGGTGGCGTAACGTTCATCGAAGACGTCTTGCATGACCGCTTCGTAATCGGGGCTGTCTTCAAGCGCATCGGAAAGATTTTCGGTCTCCTCAGAGATCACTCCATAGGACTTTAACCTCTCATGAAAAACGTCCACAAGCGTATCAAATATCGCTGCCGTTAACGGTTGGCCGAGATCGTGCTCATCGCGCCAGCCGTTCACAAAATCCCATAATGTGAGTTCGTTGGCAGCGACCCGGATCTGATCGTTCTGGGCCAATTCCCCCACACGGTTCAGCCTATTCAGCGCATACAAGTTGCCCCTCGTGTTTGCCAGAAGCTGTTCGACGACACGGTCAAAATGTAATGAGGAGATCAGCCCCACCAGATCGGCAGCGCATTCGTGGAAACCATAATAATCGTTAAACACCCTCTCAGGGTCCGGCAATCCGATGATGGGGTAGATAATCGAATGTCCGACTTCATGCCCGATGATGTCAAAATTCAAGCTGAAGGGTCGATACTCCTCATCATCCAGCCGGTACCCACCCATCTCCATAAATCCATAACCCATGGTGGCATTTGGAAAGCGTGGCATGATGATGAGTTCCATGCGCTCATACAGATCTCCGAAATGCCAATTGATTGGCTGGTCGAAATAGCCTTCCCACACATCCAAAACAAAGCTCGCAGAGCCATAGAGATGAGCCATCTCAAACTGCGGTGTGCCAACCTCCAAATGATCAAAATGGCCGTCCTCATCGGGCAGCGCCGGCGGGTGTGCCGGCCCCTGCCAGGGCGGCGTGAACTTCTCCCCGCGCGGGCCCACACGGGTGCCGTAGGTGATTAGCTTGTCATGGGGATAGACCGCATACATGCGCTCGCCAGAGGGGCCCGGCCCCACGCTGCCGAGCGGCGAAGACACTTCAACACTTTCAGGAGTTTCAAAGCCTTCCAGGAATGGCGGCTGCGGAAACAAAAGAAACCGTGTGCCTTCGCAAGTATATTGCATCTTAGAATGCGCCGATTCTCAGGTCCCGGAACCAAAGTATATGGCGGCAATTCAATGATTCGCTAGGTCGCTGTTTTGATTGAGCCGGCGTTTTATTAGGTATTCACGGGCAAGAACTTGATAAAAGCTTTCAGCATCAGGAAAATCAAGCTGGTGAATGAAATTTTGTCGTACTTCGGGGACCGATTGCTTCAGTTGGGTTTCAAAATACCAATGCAAAATTTCGAGCTTTGAGCGCCGCAACACCTCTTGTTCCGCCTCTTTTTCTTCCGCCCCCTCCAGCGCCACCTTCTTGTTGCGGGCGCGGTCCAACAGGTTCATGAATTCCGGTGAACGCCTCAAGGCATCGAGAATGTGCTCACCGAGTTCTTCGCTAGCATCAGCAAGGACACGCTCGGTGCGAAGGTCATCTTCAACCATCTCATTGAGCTGTGCCAAACTGAGTTTGCGTTCACCCAGCCAAGCTTCCAGCGCCTCACCAGAGAACAGCCCCTCCTTCAGGCGGAACTGCTTCATGCCTTCGCGCAGCTCCTGGCGTCCCAAGGCGCCATGGCGGAAATGAGACTCTTTTAGAACAAGCAAGCGGAGCAACGCATCCAGCCGATATTGTCGATAGGCTTCCGGGTCCAGCCGCAACTCATTGAGGACATCCGTACCGGTGACCCCCTGATCAATCTCATCGTCCGCCGCGGTCTCCGGCGCGGCCGCCGCCGTGACATTCTCCCACAAATGGGTCCATTCAAAGGAATAGTCCACGTTCATTGGCGCAGGATCACTGGCCTGGAAGCTGGCGATCATATGGGCCATTTCCAATGCATCGTCGCGCTTTGCATCAATCTTGCCGTGGGGCAGCCAGGCGCGCAAGCGGTCAAGCTGGCCGTCTTGATGTGCGCCGGCTTCAGGGGAAGTCAACAGATTGTCCCAGGTGAGTTCCTGATAGAACGTAGCCTTTGCGACTTCACACAACTGGGTGCCAAACGGTCCATCGATAATTCCCCCATCCACCGCAGCATTCAACGTGGCCCGAACATTGACCATGGGCTCTGTCAGAGGCAGAAATCCGGTCTCCGGTGGGCCGTGAAGCATCGCCACCTCGTCATCATCTTCAATGACCCCGTCGCGGTAGGCTTCAAAGACTCTGCCGATCCCGTGCATGCCAAGCTTGTGCAATTCGGCCGCCCGCAAGGCCCCCATGCTTGAGCATCCGAACACGTGAATACCCTGCGCCATGGCCCAAAGAATTTCCTTGTGCCAAATAGACAACTCGCCTTGGAAGTAGCCGTCAATAATGCCGATGACGCGCGGTCGGTTGAGGGCGGCTTTGTACACATCCCCTTGCTTTGCGGGGGGCAGAAAGGTCGCCGGCAAGATCTCTTCAATCATTTCTGGTTGAATGGTCGGCCCCACAAAGATGACTGTCATGCTGCCTCCGCACGTTCGACACCCAGGGCCCGCGGACCCGGCAAGTAATTGTCATCGTCATGCGGGGCTTCCAAACCCGGGATGACCACGCGTACCACCGAGATGCCCTGTTGTTGCTTGTGCAAGTCCACAGCCACCACTTCATCCACGCTCGCACCGTTCAGCTGACTGAGGAGAAAATCGAGATCCTTTTCAAAGCTGTTGGCAAGGGCGGTGGGAATGGCCTGGAAGTCCGCAACTTCATCGCCTTCCGCGAGCATCCGTGCTGCGTAATCATACTTCTCCTTACGGCCCTTGGCTGAGAACTCTTGGGGGGTGAGGTCATCTCGAGAGCCGGCAATATACGTTGTCCGCGTTTGGACGGCCTCCGTTAACGTGCGCGACAGAGCGATGTGTTTTGCAGGGTGGCAACCAGCGCCGGCGCCCATGTGTCCGCTTTCGGCCTCGGGGTCCATCAACAAGCCGTAGAAGCTCGGCACTCCCACATCGGACGTTGTGTCCCAGATGGCAACGTCCAGTCCGGTCTTTCTAAGGATTGCCAGAATATGAGTGCAGTCCGGGTCGTCCACGGTGTCCAAGCGAACCCGCCGCGCGGCACGTTGATCAGGAGCAAGGTGGTGCCAGAGGGTTGTTGAGTCCCGCTCGATCACCTCGCAAATTGCATGGTTCGTTGCTTCCAAATGACAGTTGCCCGAAGCGAGCCCATTCGTGCTTGCCGGGAAGCACCCATGACCGGTTGGACGCGGCAACGTGTAATTGGCGTGAACCATTTCATAGGGAACCCACGAACTTTCACTGGTGAAGAGGTCTTGTCCCTCCACCCAGAGCAACGGCAGGTCTTTGTGAAACTGACCGTCCTCTATTGCGGGAATGCGTTCCACATCTGAAATTTTGTGATCCTGGTGAAGGTCGTTATAGCTGGCCAGCTTTAGGGGGTGGGTCATCCTTTCGGCATGCCACGTTTCGATCGCTTCCATTACGCCAGAGGCTTTAGCGGAGTCGAGATCCAGACCCTTGCCCTGCGACACCGCCACGGACCGTGAATTGGGTCTGACCACCATCACCACAGGAATACCGATGCGATCGAGCCCTGTGACATTCGCAATTCTGGTGATACCAAAATCGTCGAGAAGTGGCGTCAAATTGGCGAGCGTGTCAGCAGGGCGGAGCGCACGGTGAGTGCCGGCAAGATACGATTTTGTCACCATGGCCCTGCGCGATGTCCTATCCACTGAAGCCCATACAGCGAATTTGTAGCCTGCACGAAGTGAGTCGCGGCGAGCCGCTCGGGCCTTTTCCACATGAACGGACGTCTTTCAGCCCATCGAGACCACACGGGCAGTTCCCTTGCGGTTGGCGCACATTACCCCCAGCGCGCAAATTCGACGGTTACGTCAGGCTGTATTTGCACGATAAATTCAAGTATAGTTCAATGAGAATTACGAATATTAAATGCACTATCAATGCTGGACCAATTTTAATCGATATGACGTAAAATTACCGACTGTTGGAGCATTACCGGATAGTAAGGCAACAGCATGCGAAAGCCGAAAATTTTCATTTCCTTCGCGTCAGATGACCGCGCGTTAGCGCGCGAAATCGAAATTGGTTTGGTTAGTCGTAAGTATTCGGTGTTCATGAGCGATACAGATCTCTCGCCCGGGGAGAGTGTTGATCATAAGATTGAAGAAAAAATCAGAGGTGCCGACGGCGTCATTTTTCTGATCAGCAAGAGCTTTCTTCAAGACGGCCGTTACACGCTCACAGAGCTCGATTTTGCAAGGCAGACCTGGCGCGACCCGTCCGGACACGTGCTGTCTGTGCTCATTGATGAAGTGAATCCGGGAGATCTGCCCGCATACTTGAAGGCCGTTAGTGCCCTGGAGCCAAAAGGAAACGCGCGCGCTGAAACGGTGAGCCGTGCGGCCCAGATGTGGCCCGTGCGATCCTGGCCTCATCTCGCCGTTATCATCGGACTTCCGTTATTGGCGATCGGCGCCTATCTCGCGGTCGAGTCCTGGCAATGGTGGACCGGACCGCCACCGGGCATGGTCAAGATCCCGGGGGGAAAATTCGTCATGGGCAGCACCAGCGATGAGGTCGCAGCGGCCTACCAGCTCGCGCTGGAAACCGAGCCGGGACTTAGCAAAGACTGGAAATGGGGCGAAAGGCCAGACCACGACGTGATCCTCGATCCGTTCTTCATCGACATTCACGAGGTCACCGTGGCCGACTATCAGCAGTTCGAAAAAGAGGGGGCCGCGGCAATTGCGAACTCGCAGTCCACAGAGGGCCGCTATCCACAAACCGCGGTAACGTGGGCTCAGGCCGATGCCTATTGCCGTCAATTGGGTAAGTTCCTGCCCACGGAGGCGCAATGGGAGATGGCAGCGCGGGGCGTGGAGCGTTCTGCCTATCCCTGGGGTAGTGATCCTGTTGGCGGAACTCGGGCTAACTACTGTGATAAAAACTGCCCCAGCACGACCAGGGATTCCACACAGGATGATGGCTACCGTCTGACCGCGCCAGTGGGAAGCTATCCTGCCGGCGCGAACCCTTCTTTTCAAATACACGACCTGGCCGGCAACGTCGCCGAATGGGTCCAGGATTGGTACTACCGTGATTTCTATTCAGGCCGTGAAAGCACCGATGAGGAAAATCGCAAGGTCAATCCGGTGAATACGAAGCAGCCGGAGAATACAGTCGACAAACTTCGGGTAATTCGTGGCGGACACTATCTCTCCGGCCCGGCAGAAATCAGAGCCGCATTTCGAGGCCGCATCAAACCGGATGCAAAGCTGGAATATGTCGGCTTCCGCTGCGCAATGCCCGCGCCATAACCGAGACCTTGAAGGGAGGAATGACCATGAATTTACGCCCACGTGTTGCAGCTTTGGTGGCAGTTCTTCTGCTGTCTTTTACTGTGTTCACGAGACCAGCCTATTCGGTGAACAATGTTGTGTTTGTCGTGGACGGTTCCGGGTCGATGAGCGATCCGTTTGAAAAGCGCCCAAAGCTTGAAATCGCCAAAGAGGCGCTCAGCAGTTTGGTGAGAGGGCTGCCAGATCAAGGCATTAACGCCGGACTTGTGGTGTATAGCGGCGGTTGCGAAAGCAGCTCGGCAACAGTCCCTCTTGCACGTGTGAACAAGCAGTCGCTACTGAGCGGTATCGGAGCAATTGTGGCCGGGGGCAAAACACCAATAGCGTCCTCTTTGCGGCTTGCGGAAACCGAACTAAGGGATGTGCCTGGAGAAAAGGCCGTGATCTTGCTCACCGATGGCGCAGAAACATGCAACGGTGATCCGCAGCGAACGGCGCGCGAACTAAATCAGAAGGGAATTACAGTCCATGTAATAGGCTTTGACATCCCGAAGGTTGGTGCGGCTCGCGATTTGCAAACTCTCGCGAAGCTGGGCGGAGGAAGCTACTTCACCGCCGCGACAGCCGATGGGCTGCGTGATGCGCTCACCAGGGCAGCGGAAGCAGCGGAGAAGGGTACGACGGAGACTTTTCCTCGTGTTCAGGAAAACATCCAGATCATTGTCGATAGCTCTGGGGATATGGCGGGACCTTACGAGGGCCGCACTCGCCTTGCTCTTGCCCAGGCGGCCTTGCGGAATGTGCTCAATTTGCAGCATCCAGACCGGGACAACATTGCACTTGGGATCATTCATGGCCGCTGCGGTCTTTCCTTTCCCAAGCCAGATGTTCCTTTTCGCCTGAACAACGCCCCGTCGATTGTGGAACAGGTTGACAATTTGAACCCAAGCGGAAAGCGAACTTTGGTTGACGCGGTACTGGCAGCGATCGATGATTTCAATAAACCACAATTTAAGGACGTGACCGACGTGTCCTGCTGCTCGTGGGGGGCACCGACTCGTGTCGGCGGCCGCAAGCACCTCAGTTGATCCGAGAACGGTTTGAAGATGCGAGCATCAAGGCGACGTTCAAGTTCATTGGCATCGGGCTTGACGAGCGCGCTATGCTCGAACTCCGCCAGTTGGCGCAGGCCGTGAATAATCCAAACCCAGAGAATTACTTAAACGAAGCACAATTGAGTGCGGCGCTTCGATACTATCTTGAGTTCCAGCCGGCAATCGACAACGTAAACGCAATCGCAGATGTGCTCAATGGCAGCCTGGGCTTGTTAGACGAGGCAGCGAAGCTGATAGGGCAGAGAAATTATGAGGGGGCTGAGGAAAAGATCAAAGCAGCAGAGTACCAACGCAAGTCGACACTCAAGCCCTATGAAGATTTGGCCCGGCGCCGTATTGACGAAAATTTCGCCCGCGTCTTTGAGTTCGCTCAAAGGTTACGTGAACAGCAGGGGCGCTTAGTCGACGTCAATCTAAAGAATATCATCACCGCGAAACAAATCGACGACGCCGAAACCACGTTCGACGGCAAGCTCGCGACATTCAAGCAGCAAGAAGCACGGTTCAAGCAGGCACAAAAGGATTACAACCAAGCCGTCGGTGTGGTGAAGGAGGCTCAAAAGGATTACAATCAGGCGGTCGCTTTGGTGAAAGAGGAAAGGAAAGCTGCCAATAAGGCGATCAACGAATACAACCGGCTGGCCGGAGAGGCAACTGGCATAATAAAGCGCCTTCGGCGCTGAATTCAGATTAGGTATTGGCGCACAGCGGGAACGCATGCGCCCCCGCCGCATGGTGCGCGAGCGCCAAGCAACATCTGTGTCGTTGACCTATTGATTTGCTTAATGGTTTGCCTGTTTGACGGCGAAACTTATAGCTTATGAGCAGATCCTCTTTGGGAAAGTTTCGGCCAGAATCCTACTGTGCACGGGGTTGTTTTCGCAAAAAAGCTCTCAACCCCCCTCCCCTCCCCTCTGGGGCGTTATCGGGCGAAGAGCTTGCGTCCGCAAAGTGGGCACCGGTTTTCGGGTCAAACGCAGGCGACACATCATGCGCGATAACGCCTCTTAAAGACCGAGCCAGACCTGCCAGCACATCGCCAGCGGTTAAAAAAAGCTGGGCACCAGATCAATCAATCCGCTTCTGCAAAGAATGCCTGAGAAGCACCCCTGGCCTGATCGTAGAGCTCCAAATCAAGCTCAATCAAACTACCAAAAAAAGCGCGAACGGCCTTGTCCCTGAAATTCGGACGCTCTTCTATAAGCCCCTGGTTAGAGCGCTTCACCGGCTCTAGTGGACCAAATTTCCCGTCCATTATCCCGAAGCCATGCTCAAGGTCCTCCAACGCAAAATACAGGTCAAATAGGCTCAAATTCTCCATGGCCTCTGCAACCGCGAGCTTTGGCGAACTCAATTCTCGCCCCCGACGTAAAAACAACGTCTGCAGATTATGAAATGGACTTCCTCCAGACGCCTCGATGACGGGCTTCAAGGCGTCGATGTCACTTAGAGATATCGGCCATAGCTTCTTGGCCATTTCAGCAATGGAGGGATGAATCTCAGAGAGCTTCTCTTCACGCTCAGGATCGCCGTACGCCTTCACCCATCTGATATGTGAAACAACTTGCTCCCATGGATCGCGCAACACCGTAAACGAAAACACCTCAGGTCTTTCGATGACATCCGCGACGGTGGCGAATGGAAAATGGCCCGAAACAAAAAAGGGCTCGCCGCCCTCCAAAATGCCGCGCCACGGCGACCCAGGAAGATGACCATCCCGAACAAAGTGTTGAAAGGAAAAGCAGAAGGCATCAGTGAGGGATGAGCCGGCTGTCTTGGGAATGTGAAGAAACAGAACGCCGCGATGGCCCCCGCCATCGGAACGGTGTTCATTTGCGGTCACCATACCAACCATCCCCGCCCTTGCCCGTCGCGCGCGCCACCGCAATCTATCGGCCCACGCGTGCCCAACGAGGATATAGCCATCCAGCCCAAGAAGCGCAACCAAAGCGAGAGTGGGATCACACACTTACGCCTTTAAGATGGATCTCCGAAACAATTGAAACACGAGAACCCGCTTCCCGCTATCTGATTGAAACAAATATGGTCCACTTTCCCCGCCCTCTCTCATAAGCCACCAGGAGCACCGAATGTCCCACTTGAGCAGCGCAAGCAAACTGCCCCAGATGAACGGAAAAATATGCCTGACCGAGGGAGGCATAGAAACCTACATGCAATACAAAAAGGGGCACGAGTTGCGACACTTCTGCCTGTTCGATCTTCTGAACGATGCACAAGCCGTTACTGATCTGCGCACTTATCACGAGCGCCTGATTGAAGTTGCTCTCAAACACAAAGTCGGTGCGATCCTGGATGGCCTGCACTACCGCACCAGCCAGTACTGGGGAGAGCTGCTTGGCTATTCCCGGCAAGAGCTAAGGGAAATCGTGGTGCAGGGCATCGAATTCTACAAAGGCTTGGCAAAGCAATATGAGACCGTGGAAAGCCCGATGCCCGTCAGTGGGGTTGTCGGTCCCCGCGGCGACGCATATGCCGTGGGCCATATCATGACAGTTGATGAGGCCGAGGATTACCATTCAGAACAACTCAGAACCATGAAACAGGCCGGCGCGGACTTCGCAACCGCCCTCACCTTCAGCCAGGTGGATGAGGCAATCGGCGTGGTCCGCGCTTCCCAAACGCTTGATTTTGCCGTCGTGGTGTCGTTTGCACTGGGTGCAGATGGAAAGCTCAAGACGGGGCCATCTTTGGGAGCCGCCATTGCAGCTGTGGATGCTGCGACCCAAAACGGCCCAGCTTACTACATGGTCAACTGCACGCACCCAGTTGATTTTGCACCCGCCTTCAATGCGCCTGGGCCGTGGGTGGACCGACTGGGCGGCCTTAGACCGAACGCCTCGTCGCTCGCTCACGGAGTGCTCTGCCAACTTGGCCGGCTTGAGGAAGGTAATCCGGTTGAGCTGGGACAACAGATGGCTGATATGGCAACACGCTTCCCACAGATCAACGTTTGGGGCGGGTGTTGCGGCACCGATTATGCTCACATCGACCAGATCGCCGCCGCGGTTATTCGCGCTCGCACCAACGCGCGCTCCGCCGCATAACCCTACATTACAACACTCTAAAACGCCTGCGAGAAAGGCGCGGGCAATTGTTTCTGTGCCTTCCCAAAATACTGGAGAAACAATACTTCAGTTCAAGGACAATTCTTGATCCCATTGTGACTTTTGTCATGGTCAGGCCATTTTCGTTACCCTACACTCCTCTTCAGATTTTCTAGCCGCGGCCGAAAAACATCAGACGGTTGCTTCCGTGGGAGGTATGGAATGTCGAACATTGCTGGCAAAGCTTACGCGATGAACGTTGTAACCCCCATGAAGCCTTGGGCCACATGGATCAATCGCTTGCTGTTCATGGGTGCACGCAGCCTGCCAAACAGATTGGGCGGACTACTGGGACTTTCACTCATTCATTTTGCCCGCTGGGCCATTATCAAACGAGATCAGTGGCCTGATCCAAACGGAGACAACAGCCATAATCTGAACAACGACTACATGCTGTTCTGCTCAAACTTCAACGGCACCTGGGACCAATATATTGACGCGTTCTCCGACGGCATTCCGTCGGGTCTGGATGCATTCTGGTTTTCCTCCACCAAGTATCCAGGATCAATCCCGGTGACCGCGTTCAAGGATTACATCACCTACAATCAGATCGACACCGACTACTATTACAACGCAACGCCTGGCTCGGCGCAACGGGATGTCAAATGCACGTTGAAAGTCTATGTGGCCCTGCTTGAGTTGGCGCAAAACCACAAGACCGAAGATCCTGAGGCGTTTGCGCAGGCGTACCGCGAGGCACTGGGCAAGGTGCAGACCTGTCTGGGCGATCCGGGCTATGGCCCTGTGGCCAGTCTCGACACTGAACATGCCGATGAAAACCGGCGCAAGTTTATCGACAAGATGTGGCCCTCAACCTAGCGCACGCGACGAAGCTGAGCTTTCTGACGATGAATACGGGGATATAGGCAATGCCAAACTTTGATGCCGGAACTTACTTCCTCACCGTACTGGCACCGGTAAAACTCGGCATGGTGCCGAACAATTTTACCGCCCGCGCCAATTCCTGGGATGCGCGTTTCCGCTCAGCGATTAAGGACGAATTGCAGTCGGCCGACGAAGCAGAAAACGATGACAACCCTGGCTCATGGCGACAACGACTGCGCATGGTGCTTGCCACCTTGCCAACCGCGGCCCAATCGCCCGCCACCGAACGCACAAAGCGGGAAAGTCCATTCGCCCGAAACCGGCGAAATCATCTGGCCCGCTTCGTGGTGGTTGACGACGTCGTCTACAATGGGCGCATTGGACAAAAGCCGATCATCCACGGCCGCTCCGAACCACTCGTTCCTTAACCAGTCGACAAGCTGGCTTCGCCCTATCTGCTTTTTGCCGTAGATATCGATGCGGTGACCAAAGATGGCGCCGCCCTGCCCGACCAGTTGAGCGAACACGATCAGAGCCAGGTCAGAGACGCATACCTAAAAGAGCTCTGGACCAGTGCCCGCGATGAAATGCAAGCCGTGTTCGAAAACTGCCAAGGCTTTGACAGAGTATCGTCAGCTGACGAATTTGCCGCCTACATCGAAAAATGCCAGGTGGAAACCACAATGCCGTTCCACGACTACTGGATTGAGCCACCAGCCTTGAAGACCATGCCCTGGAAACTGCTCCTCGTCATTCTTGGCTTGCCGTTGCTGGCGTTCGCTGCGGGGTTGCTCGGGTGGGTCGGCGGATCGGCAATCAACGTGTTTACCGAACCCAATTGGAATTTGGACACGCCCTTCTGGATGGCAGCATTGGGATTGGCTTCATCCGCCTTGGTGATATTCGGGCTCATCAAATACATTATGAGATTTGGCGCAAATGCCTTCCCGGCGCCCAAGCATGGCGATTTACCTTCCGTTTTAAAATCTCTCTATCTGCAACAAAAGTTCGCGAAGTTTGTTGTCGATAACCAGGCTGCCGATCCCCAAACGCTCCACACGGGCTTTGGCAAGTTCCTCCAAGAACACCAGCCTGAGAACAAGGACTCACCCTCACAAAAACCAGGTTTCATCAGTTCCAGCGCACACGGCGCCGTCAGAACATAAGAGGGGACGATTATGACAAAGCAACTCGAACTCTCCGACATTCAAGGCAACATCGTGCGGGCCTACGGCAAGGCGAACTATCCTAAAGCTCGCTATTTTTTCCTCCACATTGAGAACGCTGACGCTGGGCGCAAATTTGTTGAGGCCGTGCGCCACAAAATCACCACTGCAGCCAGGTGGGACAAAAGCCCCGAAATGGAAGGCAAACCCGGGGGGATGCCACGGGTCACCTTAAACATTGCGTTCACCTTCTACGGATTGCTCGCCTTACAGCTTCCTACGCGGACCCTGCAGGCGATGCCGCCGGAGTTTATCGACGGGATGAAGGCACGGGCCTACATCCTTGGAGATGCCGACCCTGAGCTTTCAAAGGAAGAACTTGAATCCTCTGCAACTCAATATGAAAGCTCGCCCCTGGGTGATGGCAAAGTCGCTACGCCAAATTGGTTGAAAAAATGGGATCCGATCTGGCGCGACAGCGCAAGGCTAGGCTCCAACGCGGTGCACGTCTGGATGTCCATGAACGCCAAGACAAAAGTGAAGATGCAAGACGGTCAGCCCTTAATGACCGAAGAGCCCGTAGTCGAACTTGAACGACAAACCCAATGGCTGAGGGATCTGTGCAAGGACGTCGGGGGCGTGCGGATCATGCCCCTTGATGGCAAGACGGACGGGCCTGAATATCAAGAAGGCAGCGCTATCTTCGAAGAGATCGACGGACTTGGCGCCGTTCCACTGCCACATGAACACTTCGGATTTGCTGATGGCATTGGTGATCCTGTGTTCGAGGGGCAACACAAGCCTGAAGATGAAAAGCGGCTGGTGCTGGGGCGCGGAAAGTGGATGACCCCTGAAAAAGGTTGGGAGCCACTGGCAACAGGCGAGTTCATTCTGGGCCATCCAGATGAAAGTCAGGAATTGCCGCCAACAGCGCCGCCCGATGAGTTCACCCGCAATGGTTCATTTTTGGTCTACCGAAAGCTCCATGAGAACGTGAGCAGTTTTCGCAAGTACCTAGCCGAGCAGGCGAAAAGTTTTGCCCAGATCATGAGTGTCAGTGAGGATGAAGCCAAAGATACCTTGGGCGCTAAAATGATTGGCCGTTGGCACGACGGCATTCCGCTGTCAAAGGCCGCCACCTATGAGGAGTGGCAGGCCGCCCGTAAACAATGGAACATGAGCGGTGGATCGCGAAAAGATGACTTTCTGGGCATGGTCGCCTACCGCGGCAGTTCTGACATCAGCGACTTCAAATACGGTGATGATATCCGCGGTTACAAGTGTCCGAACGGCACTCACCTGAGACGGACAAATACCCGAGATTATCTGGATCCGATGAACCAGCCGGACAGCGACAATCCGAACGCCACGACCCAGCTCAACAAACGCCGCCGCATCCTACGCCGCGGTCTGCCCTACGGCGAACCGCGCCTTGGTGTGGGAACCGATGACACTGATCAGGGCGTCATCTTCATGATCGTGTGCGCGAATATTTTCCGGCAGTTCGAGTTCGTCCAACAACAGTGGATTCAGTATGGGTTGGACTTCAACCAAGGCAACAACACCTGCCCCATCCTGGGCAACCATTCGATCCATAAGCGCCACACCATTCCAGTGGACTTTGCCACCGGCAAGCCACCCTATATCTGCGACAACCTTCCACAATTTGTGGAGACCCGGGGCGGCGACTACTTCTTCATCCCCAGCATGACCGCGCTTCGGATGATGGCGATGGGCATCGTTGATCCAACTTAAGGAGCGGCACAGCGGAGAAAGCAACTATGGCTGCCATCTTGAATCTGTTCTCAACGCCGCTCAGCGTCCTTCGCAACTGGCTGGTTGGCCTTGGCGGAATTGCACATCTGGCCATGGTTGGACTTGGATTGCTTGGCGGCGAAGGCAACTTCAAAGCCAAGCTAGGCGCCGTCCTTAAGCAGGCCTCCACACAACGCCATCTCTTCGCTGTGCTCCGAGCTTTCGTGCCCAACCTGTTGCTCTCGCGTCAGTTGGTCAGATCCTATGAAAACACCGGCACCGCGTTGATCACCAGACGGCAAGATGTGCTTGATGTGCTGAACCGCAACGACGACTTTGCGGTGGTCTATGAGCCACGCATGCGCAAGATCACCGAAGGTGAAAACTTCTTCCTTGGCATGCAACCAGGTTGGCCTTACACGCGCGACACCTCGGCCATGCGCTTGGCGGCCCGCCGCACTGATGTGGCAGAGCTTATTCTGCCCCGCGCCGCTGCCAAGACTGAAGAATTCGTGGCCGCATCCGGAGGATCAATTGACCTGCCGCAGGATCTGACCTTGCGGGTTCCCTATGACATGGTGGCCACATATTTCGGCACACCCGGCCCTTCTGAACGCGAGATGATTGATTGGATGACGATCATGTTCTGGTATCTGTTTTCAGACCTAGGCGCCGATCCAGAAGTAGAGCGCAAAGCCATGGCCGCAGCAACGGGCGGACGCGCGGCTCTGGATCAAACCATCGCGGCGCGCAAGACCAACCCAACCGATAGCGAGGACCTGATCAACCGCTGTCTCGCGCTACAAACATCCGGCACGCCGGGCATGGATGACATGGGCATCCGCAACAACATCATCGGATTGCAGATCGGTGCCATTCCAACCATTTCAAAAGCGTGCAATCACGCCATGGAGGAACTGTTCAATAGGCCTGCCGAGCTGGAGGGGGCCCAGAAGGCCGCACGCGCCGGCGATGATCATCTGCTTGCTCAATACATATGGGAAGCACTGCGCTTCAACCCGCACCAACCTCTCATCTACCGCCGTGCCTTGCGCGACGCGGTGATTGCACCGTCGACACTTCGCCGTCGCACCATTCCCAAAGACACGATGGTGATGGCAGTGTCTCTTGCGGCCACCTTCGATAATTTGGACATCGAAGACGCCAACAGCTTCCGCACAGACCGGGCGTTTGATCTCTACATGACTTGGGGTTATGGCATGCACCTGTGCTTCGGGGCGGCCATAAATCGACAGATCATCCCGGCCATTCTC
Organism: Alphaproteobacteria bacterium; assembly: GCA_024227565.1. Taxonomy (GTDB): domain Bacteria; phylum Pseudomonadota; class Alphaproteobacteria; order Rhizobiales; family CAJQND01; genus JAAEUE01. The sequence goes on along the minus strand of JAAEUE010000233.1, from coordinate 75,976 downwards.
AAGCCCTTGCTGAGGCAAAAGAATCTGCGCCGTGCCGGCGAGGTGGAGCGTGGCGAAACGCCATTCCCACAACACTTCAGATTAGAGTTCGATCCCGCTTAGCTATTGGGTCAGATCAGGGAGTTCCACAGTTACCTTCATGGCTTCGTACCAGGCCGCGAGGTTTTTGATGTCGTCATCCTTGAGAGGTTTTGCGATGAGCGTCATTTGGCGATGCTTGCGCTCCCCGTTGCGGAAAGCCACAAGCTGCTTTTCTATGTAGATGGCACTTTCCCCGGCCAGGTTTGGCGCTTCGGGATTTGTCGCAAGGCCATTCTTGCCATGGCAGACATTACACATGCGGGCCTTCTTCTTGCCCAGTTTAATATCTGCCGCAGAGGCTTGTACTGAGAACACTAATGCTGCCAGCAGCGCACAGGCGCCGGCCCCATAGATTTTCATGACAAATATCCCTGCGAGTTTTTCAGGCTACCCCCCAATCACCTCTGGACCTACGTCGCCGACTTTAGTGCCCTCGGGGGCCGTCGGCAACGTAGGCGGGTCAGGGAGTGACAACCCTATTTCTCGTACCAGATCCTGTAGACCGCGCCGACCAGATCATCGGTGACCAGAAGCGAGCCATCGCGCAGCTGGGCCACGTCCACCGGGCGCCCCAGATACTCACCGTTCTCATCGATCCAGCCTTCAGCAAACGGCTTTGTTTCGCCCACGCTGCCATCTTCGTTAACGCTGGTGAACATCACACGGGCCCCAACTGGTTCTGTTCGGTTCCAGGAGCCGTGTTGAGCTGAGAAAATGCCGCCTTTGTATTCAGCCGGAAATGACTTGCCCGAATAGAACATCATCCCGAGATCGGCAGCATGTGCGGCCATTTCAACGGCGGGATGGATAATTCCCTCCGGCGGCGTTGCATCTTTGTATTCATTGGTGCGCACCGTTCCGCCGCCATACCATGGGTGGCCGAAATTCTGACCCGCTTCCGTCTGCCGATTCAACTCTCCAGGCGGAATATCGTCGCCCATCCCGTCCACCTGATTGTCAGTGAACCAGAGCTCGCCATTGGCCGGATTGAAATCCATGCCGACCGAGTTGCGCACGCCGTAGGTATAGACTTCCCTGCCAGTACCGTCGGTGTTGACCCGAATGATACCGCCAATGCCGTGCTTCTTGTAGAGATCGGTTTTATCCTCAGGGGCAACGTTAAACGGCTGGCCCAACGTGACGTAGAGCTTTTTGTCCGGACCAATTCGGCATACCCGGGCGGTATGATTGTAGCTTTCTACCGCCTTCGGTATCAAATCGCCTTGCTTGAGCACGTTGAAGGCCGCCACATCGGGGCTCTCATAGAAGAACTCCGCAGCTGGGAAAACCAGAACCCTGTTCTGCTCAGCAATGTAGAGGAATCCGTCTTTGGAGAAGCACACGCCGTTTGGAATTGTGAACGAGATGGACGGCGCAAAGTCCTTCACTTCATCAGCCACACGATCCTTGTTGCGATCGGTTACCGACCACACCTTGGTTTTTTTGGTGCTCACAAACGTCACAACGCCTTGGGGCCCGACTGCGATGTGGCGCGCATCGGGCACCACAGCATAAAGACCAATTTTAAAGCCGGCCGGCAGCTTGATCTTGGCGAGCGTCTTGTTAATAGCTTCCGCATTCGCCCCGCCCTGTTCAACAACAGTGTGTTCGGTGACACCTGTTGTTTGGAACTTGCTGAGTTTATCCAGGTTGTCCGCAGAAGCTTGGCTCGACATGGCGAACAGCGCCACAGCGGCGGTTGCAGAAAATAGCGATTTAAGTGACATTTTCGACCCTCCCGTTGAACCAACCAAGCTTTTTGCTCGGTCTGTATTATGCAACGAAGTGTAGCGCAACAGGGGGTCAGAAGGTGGTACAGGGCTACTACACACCCATCCCAACCTGATTGAGAAGCACCCCACGCCGCGCACCCAGAACCATGTTCACGCCCTGTGCTGCCAACATGAGTGCGGCCGCAGCGCCAATCCCGCTGCTGGCGCCCGTAACGATGATGGTTTTGTCGGCAAGCTGCATGGGTGTTTAGGCAGAAAGTGCCCAATCCCAATAGATCTCCCGCGCTTGCCGCGTCACCGGGCCAACCTGATAGTTGGTGTCATCAAAGGCCACCACCGGCGTGACCTTAGCAAGGTTGCCGGACATGAACACTTCATCGGCGCTGTGGAAATCTTCAAAGGTCAGCACATCTTCATGAACCACGCGCCCCGCATCACGCAGCAGGCCGATATGGCGCTGGCGGGTGATGCCATTGAGGAAAGTACCATTTGGAACCGGCGTAAACACCTCACCATCCCTCACCATGAAGATGTTCGATGTGGCAGTTTCAGCCACATTGCCCATAGCGTCGGCCACCAAGGCATTAGAGAATCCCTTTTTCATGGCCTCTCGCAGCATTCGCCCATTGTTGGGATAAAGACACGCGGCTTTGGCCTCCACGGTGGCCATGCTTTGCAAGGGACGACAAAAGCGTGTGGTGGTCAGCGTGGCGGTGGCGCTCTCTGGCGGCATGGGCACAAGCTCAAGCCCTATTGCAAAACCGACAGAATCCGGATCGACCGTGATGAACCCCGGCCCCGGCTCGATTGGCCAATACATGGGGCGAATGTAGATCGCCGCATCGGGAGCAAACTTCTTCAGTCCGTCCCGGATTATGCCATCGATCTCTTCAGGAGCATGCGTCGGTATCATATCAAGCGCTTGGGCAGAACGGTTGATCCGTGCGCAATGCAAGCCGAGATCGGGTATCACGCCGTTTGCCTGGCGTGCACCGTCGAACACCAGGGTGCCATTCCAGGTGGCCTGATCGCATGCTCTGAGCACGGGCACGTTTCCCTCGTGCCAATCACCTTCAAAATAAGTCCAGACCACTTCACCGTTGGGCATAATCAAACGCCTTTCTCATCACAGCTCACAGGAGGCCAGCCATGTAACACGATCAGAGACGGACGCCAACGCGAGCATTCCGCGGTGAGTGAACTTTTAGATTAGGCCCTTTAGAACATCGGGAATTCCCGACGGTGTAGGAACCACAGCCACACCAGCTGTTTCCAGCGCAGCTTTCTTTCCGGCATAGCTGCCCACGTTCCCCATAACAATCGCACCTGCGTGCCCCATCTTTTTGCCTGGCGGCGAAGCGGCCCCAGCGATGAAGGCCGCAATCGGTTTTGACATGGTCTTGGCGTATTCGGCGGCTTCTTCTTCCATACCCCCGCCAATCTCGCCGACAATCGCTACGGCTTCTGTACGTTCATCATTGTCCAATGCCACCAGTGCGTCTTTAGTGGTTGTGCCGATGATTGGATCGCCGCCAATGCCGATGAACGTTGAAATACCAAGCCCGCCTTGAACAAGGTTGAGGCAAACCATGGTGCCCAAACTTCCCGAGCGGGAAATCACGCCCACCTTGCCGGGTTTGAAAATGCCAGGGTTGAACGCCGGCATAAAACCAACAAAGCTCTCTCCAACTGTCACGAGGCCCGCCGTGTTGGGACCGATCACCTGACAGTTTGCCTCCCGGGCTGCGGCGAGAAAGTACATCACATCCTGAACCGGCACATGCTCGGTCATCACCACCATCTTCTTGATGCCGGCCGAGATCGCATCAAGCGCAGCGGCTTTCACACCAAGCGGTGGAATAAACAGAACTGTGGCATCGACCTGGGTTTCCGCCGCGGCATCGACTGCAGAGCCCCAAACCGGCAAGCCGATATGTATAGTGCCCGCCTTCTTTGGGTTCACACCGCCGATGATCTTTGTGCCGTACTCCCCCATCCTCTCGGCCCAGAACGTGCCCTGCCGTCCGGTGATCCCCTGGACGATGACGGTTTCGCTTCCACGCACAATCATTGCGCTGCCTCCACGGCGGCTCTCACCGCATCATCCATGAACTCATAGGGCTCAAGACCCAGACCTTCGCGCACCAGTGCGATGGCTTCCTTATCTCCCGTCCCGTGGATCGTAAAGAACACTGGAATGTCCGGTTCCAGCTCTTTCCAAGCATTCACCACACCCTCGGCCATCACATCGCAGCGCGCAAACGCGCCGCAGAAATTGACCATCAGGGATTTAACATTCGGGTTGGCCAAAACGATCTCAAGCGCCTCTTTGGACAACCGGTAGGCCTCGCCGCCGATCTCCAAGAAATTCGCTGGCGCTCCACCATAATGGCTGATGGCGTCCATGGTTGTCATGGTCACCCCTGCGCCGTTGGCCAAAACACCCACATTGCCCTCAAGCTCGATGTATTTGAGGTTCACCGCATGTGACCTCGCCTCAAGCTCGGTGGTTTTGTCAGGTGTGCCGTGCTCGGCTAACTCCTCCTGGCGCTTCACGCCGGAATCATCGAGCGTAAACTTGCAGTCCAGCGCAATAAGATCGCCGTTGGTTGTCAGCACCAATGGGTTGATTTCCAGCAATTCAGCATCGTTGGCCGCGTAGACCGAATAGAGTTTCTCCAAAAGGGCGACCAGGTCGGCCTGGTTGACATCGCCCAACTCCGGAAGATTGGCCGCCACCTCGGCCGGATCAAAACCGTGGCGGATATCGACTGGCAGCCGCATCAGTTTTTCCGGATGATTCTCTGCAATCTCCTCAATATCCATCCCGCCCTCTGGAGAAAACAGGACCAGCGGGCTCTTTGTCACTGGGTCATTGAGGACAGCAGCATAGAGTTCGCTGGCGATTGGCACCTGGGCCTCCACCAAGACTTTCTCCACAGTGTGCTCGCCGATTTGCATGCCCAGAATGCGCGCTGCTTCCGAGCACGCTTCATCCGGTGAGGCCGCCAGGGCGATACCTCCGGCCTTGCCGCGTTTGCCTGTCGGCACTTGGGCTTTCACCACACACGCGCCGATCTTTTGTGCGACGGCGGTGGCCTCATCTGCCGAGCGCACAAGCTCGCCGGCCGGAACCACAATGCCTTCCGCCTTTAGAAGCGGTTTTGCGGCATACTCCTCAAAGTTCATGAGCTCTTATTTTCCGTATTTTTCCCAGTAGTCGCCGAAGAGTTCTTCTTCGCTCGGCTTGTCTTCGCCAACCGTGGTCACAAGGTGAGTGATGTTGATGAAGTGGGAATAGTTGAGATTGTCCGAAATCGAATTGCCAGCCCAAGTTCCGCACCCCATGGACAGGGTAAAACTCAGCCCGTTGTTGAAGCTGCCACCATTGCCAAACGTATGGGCTTGATTGACCAGAACTCGAACAACCTTCAAATCCTCAGCCAGTTCGGTTGCATGTTCTGGTGTATTTGTGTGGATCCCGCAGGAATGGCCAATGCCTTTAAAATCCAGAATGCGTGCGACCTTGTCTTTTGCTTCTGTAAAGTCGCTGGCCCGATAGACGGTAAGCACCAGCGCGAGCTTTTCATCCGACAATGGGTGATCAGGTCCTATCCCTTCGTGCTCAACCATGAAGAATTTGCAGGACTTAGCGTTGCCCGCCAGCCCGGCCACGTCCGCAAAAACGTCGGCATCTTTTGCAATCACATGCCGGTTTAATTTGCCGTTCACCCAAAGGGTGTCGACCACCTTCTGCTTTTCGTCCCCAGAGGCACGATACCCGCCTGCCCGCTCAAGTGCGGCGATGGCATCCTCGTAGACATCATCCAGAATGATCACCGAATTTTCCGATGAGCACGAGGTGGAATTATCAAAAATTTTGGAGGCGCAGATCTTCTCTGCGGCATCGTCCAAATCGGCGGTGGAATCGATGATCACCGGCACATTGCCGGCACCAACACCGATGGCCACGGTGCCGCTGGAATAGGCTCGGCGCACATTGTTCTGCGAGCCCGTGCACACCACCAGATCGCTTGCTTCCATAAGCGCTTGTGTAAGCTCTTTGGAAACCGGGGATGGCAGGATCTGAACAAGATCTTCCGGATGTCCGCCCTTGCGCAGTTCGGCCCGCATGAGTTCAACCGTCTTGGCCGTAGTTCCATAACCAGCCGGTGACGGCGCAATAACAACCGCGTTGCCGCCCTTCACTGACATCATGGCCTTGTTGACGGGAGTGGCCGCGGGATTAGTTGATGGACAAACGGCCGCCACGACCCCAACAGGCTTGGCATATTTTACCATTCCCTTTTCCGGCAGTTCCTCGATGACCCCGGTCGTTTTAACCCGCATGAGGTCACGCAGGGTTCCGAATGTCTTGCGGGTGTTTTTGATAATCTTGGAGGGCACATTGCCCAGCCCCGTATCTTCGACTGCGAGAACGGCCAGCGCCTCGGCATTTTCTGGCTTGTAGATCGACCAGGCCAGCGCTGTGACCGCCTCGTCGATGCGTGCTTGATCGTGATTATCGAACGCGTCCATGGCCGCACGCCCACACGAAATCAAAGTGTCAATCGCGCTCTTAACGTCCAGCTGTTCGGTAAAACTCTCATGCGCTGCGAGTGTCATTGTCCCGGCCTCATAAAGATAGGTTGTCTGCCAAAGGCCGCCCAAAGAGCGATCTAAAAGCCCTCAAACCATGTAAACGGAATATAGTGTTCAGCTTTTCACAATTTTATACGACAGTCAAGTCTCGCCGTTCCGGCTTACTTTTACAACGACCACGCCTCGGCGATTCGATCTGCCTTGTCTCGCATGCTGGTCAAATAGCTCATCGCTTTGTCTTTGGGCATACGAACGTGCAAGGCGTGAATCGAGAGGGCTGCGACCGGTCTGCCTGCACCATCATTGATCGCCACGGCGATCGCCGACAATCCTTCCACAAACTCTTCGTTGTTAAAGGAAAAGCCTTCAGATCTGATCGTGGAGAACTCTTCTTCCAACGCCGTCTCACTCGACAACGTGTGCTCGGTAAAGCGCTCCAGCTCCGTCGCCCTCAACAGCCGCGTTCGTACATTCTTGTGTTGTTCGGCCGCGAGCAGCTTCCCGATTGCCGTGCAGTGGAACGGAACGCGGCTGCCGATCTGCAGCTGCAGACGCAAGGGAGAAATCCCCTCCACACGCTCAATGTAGACCACTTCGTCCTGATCCAATACGCCCACATTGCAGGTCTCTTGGGACTCGGCAACGAGTTCATTGAGAATCGCGCGCACAGGAGGTTGGGCACTTAAGCTTCGCAAAGCATTGCCCGACAGCTGAGTGAGTTTCGGACCAACAACATAGCGGTCTTTTGGTGCCGCTCTCAGAATCAGTTGTTCTTCCACCAACTGCTGCAGCACCCTGTGGAGCGTCGGCCTCGGCAGTTCCAGCTGTTCGGCCAGCTCTGCCAGCCCCACCGCCCGCTCGCTCTCAGCGACGAGCCTCAATACATCAACTGCCTTGCTTAGAGCAGATCCGCGTTCTCCGGGTGTTTGGCCAGCCATGGGTTCGGTCTAATTCTCAATTGACTTTCGTATGAAATTCTGAAAATCTGAACACTGCGTTCCAATTATAACAATAATGCGATCACCTGACCAGCAAAACAAAATTGGGATTGCAAAGGATAAGGAGAACGCGAGAAGCATTGCTTCATTGGTCAAACGCGGTCAATATCACAATGACTAAAGCCTCGACAAATCCAAATGGGGTTACCAAAAGGGAGAAAAAGAATGAAACTCATGAACTATTTTGCAGGCGCGGCAACTGCCATTGCCGCTTTGGCCGTTGCCGGCGGCACGGCCTGGGCGGCTTGTGCAACCGATGACTTGCCGGGCAAACGCGACAAGGCTGGCGATTATCCGGCACGTGCGCTCACCATGATCGTGCCTTATGGCCCTGCCGGCGGATCCGGCCAGGTGGCTCAGGCCATGGCACAGGCTGTGTCTGATCTCACCGGTGTTTCCATCAACCGCGACCACAAGCCTGGCGGCTCTGGAACGGTTGGCATGACGTCCTATATGGCAACTCCGCCGGATGGCTATACGGTGATGGAGCACATTGACGATGCGTCCAGCGCGCATGCTTTGGACTCCACCCGCCCGAACCCAGCTTCAGATCTGATCCCGTTGGTGACGTCACAAATCACTTTCTCGCAGATCTACATCCGCAAGAACGAGGACCGGTTCACCGATTGGAAATCCTTCGTGACCTGGGTGAAGGCACAAGACGGCAAGGCCACCATCGCCAACGTCTCCAAGGAAGGTTCCATGGAGCGCGTCACGATGAAGTTCATCACTGATGCAACTGGCATGAAGATCCAACAGATCTCATTCGACAAAGGTGCACCGCGCTACGGCGCTCTGGCAGGTGGTCAGGTTGATGCATTGTTCGAGCAACCAGGCGATGTGCGCAAATTTCTCGATGCAGGCCGGTTCAAGCCGATCCTGACCATCCTGAAAGAACGCCCAGCCGCGTTTGCGGACGTTCCGAGCATCAAGGATGAGGGCATGAACTTTGAGCCGCTCTTCCGTTTCCGCGGCTTCTACGTGAAGAAGGGTGCACCAGCAGACCGTGTTGAATGGCTGCAGTGGGCATTCCAGAAGGCTTTTTGTACTGAGGGATATCAGAAGTACAACGAAAGCAAGTTCATGAACCTGATCGACAGCTATCGCGACACCAAAGGTTCACAAGAACTCATCACATCGACCGTTGCCCAGTACCGTGAAGTGTACAAATCAATGGGTCTGGAAGTGAAGTAACCACCAACAAGGCGCTTGCGCGCCGAATCCGGCCCCGGCTGAAACATGCCGGGGCCGTCTACTACGCGGGTGAGGTATGGGGAATCTAAAAACCGGCCATTTGGTCGAAGCTGGGCTTTGGCTTCTGCTCGCTCTGGTCTTGTTCATTTTTTCTTTTGAATTCAACAAACCGATCGAGATTTATAAATTTGGCGCCAGCGGCTGGCCCCGTGCAATCATTCTGATGATTGTGCTGGCGGCCCTTGGTCAACTGGCCTGGCATTGGAAACGCGGCGAAGGCGGCGCGACCAGCAAGCTGAACGCAGCTGCAGACGACAGCGTCGAGGCACCGGAAGATCATTCCAGCTTGAATTGGTACGCCCATACCTTTGCCATGGTGGCCATCCCGTTTATTTATCTGCGGGTACCTGATTTTCTTGGGGGCATGATGGGCCTGCCGCCCGATGGGCTTGGCACCATAAAGCTTCTTACAGCCTTCCCTTTGATGGCACTGTTCGGCTGGATGGCCTACCGCAACCAGGTTGGAGGCATGCTGGCTCTGCCGATCTTTTTCGGAGCGTTGCTTGAGGATATGGGCTTCTACGCACTGGCCCCGGTGTTCGCCATGTGCGTGATGTATTTAATGGGAGAGCGGCGGATCGGATGGATGGCGGGCGTTGCGGCGGGCGTCTTCGGCATCTTACTGTTTATGTTCGTGAAATTGCTCTACGTGGGATTGCCCACAGGCAACATTCATCCGTTCTATGATTTTGGCACTTGGATTGTGACGATCCTGCAATAGGCCAGTTGGGGCACTGAAAATGGACGCATTCACAAACTTCGCAACCGGAACGGTCACTCTGTTCAGTGACCCCCTAGGGATTGCCCTCTTCTTCGGTGGGGTGATTGGCGGCATGTTGTTCGGCGCCATTCCCGGCGTCAGCATGTTGACCCTGGCCGCGATCTTGCTGCCCTTTACCGCACACTTGAGCGCCGAACACGGCATCATGCTGTTCTCGGTGATCTACTGCACCGGCGTTTACGGCGGGGCCATAACGGCCATCTTATTCAACATCCCCGGCGCACCGGAAAATGCCCCGACGGCGTTCGACGGCTACCCAATGACCCTGAAGGGTGAGGCCGGCAAAGCGGTGGGCGCAGCGGTGATGTGTTCGGCGATAGGCGGAACCGTCTCAGCGATCCTCATGATGCTCGCCACAGAGCCAATTGCCGAATGGGCGATCTCGGCCTTTGGTCCGCCGGAAATCTTTGCTCTGGTGTTCTTCGGCCTTGCGGTTGCCGCATCGGTGGGCGCCAAGACCCTTTGGAAAGGTTGGCTGTCGATCTTGGCGGGGCTGATGATCGCCGTGGTCGGACTGGACCCGGTGGGCGGCATTGAGCGATACGACTTTGAAATGCCATACCTTTTGGCTGGCATTCATTTTATCCCGACCATTCTCGGCTTCTTCGCGGTGTCTGAGATCATGGTTCAGGCCGAAAAGAAGGCGACCGGCGCCTACAAGGCCCCAAAAATCAGTGTCGATTTTCCATCCTTCGGCGAGCTCTGGGCCCACAAAATTGCCGTTCTGCGCTCTATCATCATCGGTTTTTTCTGCGGCATCCTGCCCGGCATCGGCGCAACTTTGGCAGCCTTCATGGGCTACAACGAGGCGGTTCGCTGGTCGAAGGAGCGCTGGGAGTTCGGCAAGGGCAAGCTGGAAGGCGTAATCTCTTCAGAAACCGCCAACAATGCAGCCACGGGTGCCGCCATGATTCCGCTGTTGGCGCTGGGCCTGCCGGGCGGCGCGCTGACGGCCATGATGGTTGGTGTTTTCCAAATGCACGATATGGAGCCAGGGCCCCTGGTGTTCATCAACAGTGCGGATTTGGTGTGGGTGGTGTTTGCCGCCATGTTCTTCGCCAACCTTTCAATCTTGTTCATCGGCTTTCTGGAAACCAAAACAATCATCAATCTGCTGCGCATTCCCTTCCAGTTCCTCGCACCGCTAATTTTGATGTTGGCAACAGTGGGCGCCTACGCGGTCCGGGGCTTGGTAATCGACGTGGTGGTCATGTTCGTGGCTGGGGTTGCCGGCTTCTTCCTGCGCCGTACGGGCTATTCAGTCGCCGGTATCGTTTTAGGGCTGATTCTGGGGAAAATCGGCGAGCAGACCTTTGCCCAAGCCATGCAGATGCTGCACTACGAATGGACGGGCTATTTCAGCCGCCCAATCGGTTTGAGCCTGCTCATCGCCGGATTGCTCACGTTGGGTGCAAGCGCCTACCGGGCGTTTTTCGCCGAGCCTGAGCCAGAAGGCCCTCCGGAAGATGCTAAAACCACCTAAGAATCAGCACGCTAAACACAGACTTTCTTAAGAGGTTAGAGCTAACTCTGTTCAATGGGGCTGGCAAATTTTCCAAACACGTGCGCAGCCGCCGACCAGGTGAGTTGATGAAGGCTGGGACAAATATTCTTGTGGTTGACGATGACCCCATGATGCGGGGCATCCTAGCAAGTTATTTTACCTGCGAGCACAATGCCGACGTGGTTGTCACAGAGAACGGGCTGCGCGCCCTAACCGTCCTCACTGAGAACCCCAAGAAGTTCGAGTTGATCTTGTGTGACTTGAACATGCCGGAAATGGACGGTGTCCAGTTCCTCCGCCACATCAACGAGTTGGGCTATGATGGCCAGCTTGCGGTTGTAAGCGGCGAAGACACGAGCGTCTTGAATGTAACTAGAGACATTGCCTCGTTCTACAGTTTCGATTTGATCGGCATCTTGAGCAAGCCTCTGGACACCCAGAAACTCGCACAGCTTGCTGCGGCCGCGCTGCCCAGCGCGCCAAGGCCGAAATGCACCAAGCAGTTCCAGCCGACACCACAAAAGCTCCAAGACGCCATCGCGCAGCGTCACATTGTTCCATACTATCAGCCCAAGATTGACATCCGCACAGGCAAAGTTACCGGCGCCGAAGCGCTTGCCAGGTGGATCGATCCAGAGCTTGGCATCATACAGCCTGCCCAGTTCATCGACGCAGCTCAAGCGACCGGCCAAATGCGCGCGCTTTCTGGAAGCTTGCTCAGGCAGGCCATCAACACCTGCGCCCAATGGCACACCAGCGGATTACCCCTGAAGGTCGCGATAAACCTCACGCCCGACATATTCGAGTGGCTGGAGTTTCCAGACGAACTCGCCGCCCGCGTCGATGCGGTGGGATTAGACCGTTCCGCCGTCACACTTGAGATTACTGAAAGCAGCTTCCTGAAACAGAATACAACAGTGATGGAGGTGCTCGCACGCCTCAGAATTCAAGGGTTTGACTTGGCCATCGACGACTTCGGCACAGGATTCTCAAACATCGAGCAGCTGCGTAAGTTTCCGTTCTCTCAGCTCAAAATCGATCAATCCTTCGTGCGCAATGCCGCCAAAGACCGGTTCGCCCGCGCAAGCGTTGAAGCCAGCGTTCACCTTGGGCGCGAACTCAACATGCGGATCGTTGCGGAGGGGGTCGAAGATCGAAATGATTGGGAGTTTGTCGCTGAGTGCGGGGTCGATGAAGTACAGGGCTTTTATGTGGCCAAACCCATGCCCGAAGAGGAATTCTTCGAGTGGGTTCACCGCACCACTGCCGCGAGATACCAGGCAGAACAGCAGGTTGCCGCCGTAGCCTCGAACCAGGATCAAGAAGAGACTGCGCCCGCGTCTTTGCCGTCGGAAATTGACGAGCAAGCCGATGCCATTCGTTCAGAGCAAAATTGGAAAAACAACCAGACCGTGTCAGCTTAGCGACACGCTCTTACGATCGGCAGAAAGTCCTTAGCGTCCAGGCTGGCCCCGCCAACCAAAGCACCATCCACATTCTTTGTTACTAATAGCTCAGCCGCATTGGCGGGCTTAACGGATCCACCATAAAGAAGCCTCACCCGTTCTGGTGAACCGTCGAGCAAGAGCGCTTGCAATCGCTTTCGAATGTAGGTGTGAACCTCCGCAACGTCATCCACGGTCGGGGTCAATCCGGTTCCGATGGCCCACACCGGCTCATATGCAATAACCGTGTTCTTGTCGGTAGCCGTTGACGGTAGAGAACCTTTGAGTTGATGGCCAACCACCCTGAGGGCCGCCCCAGCTTTACGTTGTTTGAGAGTTTCTCCGACACATATAATCGCCATCAGGCCGGCCCTGTGCGCCGCAGCCGCTTTTGCCCGAACGTCCACATTCATTTCCCGATGGTCTTCACGGCGCTCTGAGTGCCCGACAATCACCGCTGCAGCGCCGGCATCTTTCAGCATCTCCGCCGACACATCGCCGGTGTGGGCCCCTTGTGAGGAGGCATGACAGTCTTGCCCGCCAAGCTTGAGTTTGCTCGCCTTCGCCACATCCTTCATGGGTCGAAGCAAGGTCGCCGGAGGACAAATCATTACATCGCAAGCTGGCGCCGTCTTTGCGAGCGAAGCGGCAATCGTCCGCACCTGCTTGAGCGAAGATTTCAAACCATGCATTTTCCAATTGCCGGCCACCAGAGGCCGTGGCGTACGCCGCATTCGCTCCATCTCCAAATTTATAGGTGAATGAATGGCATTTATGCATGAAACTCCGCAAGCCTGCGTCCCAGATTTCCACAAAGCGGCGTCAACTGATACATGGCCGCTTTAAACCAAGATGATAAGCGGCTAGGACAATCTAATGATCCTCGGCCTCATATTAGCTGCCGTCGGAGGTTGGCTCGCTTCGCTTGCAGGCATCCCTCTACCTTGGATGTTGGGAGCAATTGGGGCCACTTTGGCGGCTGCCCTCGCCAGATTGCCCGTCGCTGCACCTCGCCCGTTAACGTCGCCCATGCGGGCGGTTTTAGGGGTACTCCTGGGCGCGTCTATCACGCCTGATCTCTTGGCCCAATTGAGTGCGTTGGGTTTCAGCCTCCTAGCAGTTCCTCTGTACGTTGCGTGCACGGCGGGCGTTGGCCTGTTCTATTTCACGACGATCGCCAAGATGAAACGGCCCGAAGCGTTCTTTGCCGCACTCCCTGGCGGCCTCTACACCATGGTGACGTTCGCAGAAGACCTCGGCATCAGCATTAGGAGGCTCGGCTTGATCCACACTATGCGCGTCACACTGATTGTCCTGGTACTCCCATTCCTGATTGAGGGCCTTCTGGGGCAAGACCTGGCGAGGACCGTTACAGGCGGCAGCTCATTGTTGGATATGGCGTTACCGACACTTGCGGTCATGGCTGCAATCGCTGCAATCGGCTGGTGGCTTTCCGAAAAGACCAAAGTACCTGGCGGGATTATGATTATCCCCATGCTGATCACAGCAGTTCTACAACTGGGGGGCCTAACAACCGCGTCCGTCCCGAATGAACTGGTCGTCATTGCGCAGGTGGTGCTGGGGGCCGCCATTGGCGGACGCTTTAGCGGACTTGAACTGCGCGAAATCGCGAACGCCCTTTTTCATTCGTGCGGCTATATCACTTTGGCGCTGACCGTCACCTCGTTGACGGCGGTGATCTTGGCCAACCTGACGCCCGTCACCCTTTGGGCCGGCATTATCGCGTTTGCCCCGGGAGGGCTTGCTGAAATGAGTTTGGTGGCGCTTGGTCTGGGGCTGAACGTGGGCTTTGTGGTGACGATCCACATCAGCCGTATTCTGGTCGTGGTCCTAACCGGGCCGTTGGTTTACCGTTTGCTGGAGCGCAAACTACAAGAAGGCTGAGCCGGTTAGACTCCAGCTTTCTCCAACAATTGACTGAGCTGCACATAGAAGTGCGCTTCGCCGGGATAGCCTACGATGCGCCCAATCTCTTGGCGACCACGCACAAGCACGAACGTTGGCGAATAAATGATTTTGGTTATAAATGTGAGATCATTGGGATAGGGCGGATGCATGCTGAGCCGGCGCAATGGCGCGCGCTCGCCTTCCCAGGTTTTGTGATAGACACCACCCACCTCCTCATCCCACTTTGCACACCATGGACAGCCCACCCGGTCAAACATGACCAGTTGCAGCTTGTCAACTGCCTGCGCGCGCGCAGCGTTCAAAGCAAGCATGCCCAGGATCAACGATCTTCGTGACAGAGACCTCATGAGTGTCTTGTAGCCCAAGACTGACCGCCTAGAAACTCACCACGTTGTGACGTTGGCACGCAGGTCGCTCTCCAACACGCCCATACCACGCCTCCACATTGGCTTCGTTACCAAAATTGTGGCCGACGAAGAGCCAGCGTGAGACGCTCACGGCACAAACCAGATCAGCCAATGTGAAGCTGTCTCCAGCCAGATAGTCCTGTCCGCCCAAGATCCCTTGCATGATGGACAGGTTACGCCTGGCTTCAGATACAGTTTTGTCGAATTTCGGATCCTTGGCGGCTTCCAGATTGTCTGCCGTGCGGGCCGCCAGAAACATGGGGAACATGGAAGGCGCAAGATGCGCGATGTTCCAGTCCATCCACTTGTCAACCTGAAAAGCGGCTGCGGGGGCTGCGGGAAACAGATGATCTCCATTGTAGGTTCTTGCCAAATAGCGGCAGATTGCTTGAGATTCCCACAAGATCAAATCGCCATCTTGAATCGTCGGCACCCGACCATTGGGATTGTTGGCGAGATACTCAGGCGCATCCAGGCCGCCAAACTCACGCCCTCGGTCGATCCGTTCATACTCAACGCCCAATTCGTCCAATGTCCAGGTGACTTTTTGAACGTTCGACGAAGAAGCCCGTCCCCAAACTGTGATCATGTGCGCTGTTTCCTGTTTCTTGCATTTAGAATGTTACGGACACCAATAGACCTGAGTATGCTGGATGTCATTGCGCATGATGGCACGTACTGGCATTTCTTCAGCCGCACCCACTTCCAACGCCTTATTAAACACCTCACGCTTCTCAGACCCTTCAATGTGAAGGGCCAAGAACCTGGTGTTCGCAAGCACGTTCGGCGTCAACGATAGACGCAATTCGGGCTGCGAGGCGGGGGTCAGCACCATCGCAGCTGCAGCATCAGCTCTTAAAGCGGATCCGATTTCCGGTGCGTCGGGAAACAGCGAGGCCGTATGGCCATCGCCTCCCATGCCCAAGATGACTGCATCAAACGATCTTGGGGCATTCGCAAGTTGCAAGTTCAAGCTGCCTGCGGCTTCGTACGGAGTTCGCTGATCAGAATAGAGTGGGGAAAACGCAGCCTTCTTTGCACGCCCACGCAACAAATGTTGTTTCACCAAGGCAGCATTAGAGCGTTCAGAATCGGTGGGAACCCAGCGTTCGTCAGCCAAAAACACATTCACCCCAGACCAATCCAAAACAGATTGCGCAAGTTGGGCAAAAAACTGAAGGGGAGTTCGCCCGCCAGAGACGACGAGACTTGCCCTGCCCGTGTCGTCAAGGCCGGCGCGGAGGCACTCTGCGGTTTTGTTAGCCAGGGCTGCAGCCAGTTCGGCGCTTGATCGGAATGTGTGCAGAACGGGCTCGGTCACCCCTCGTCGTCCTCGTGCCAGGTCCGGCCATCGCGCTCTATCAAGGCGATTGAAGCCGTGGGACCCCAGGTTCCAGCCGCGTAGCCATGGGGCTTAACGCTCCGGGTCTCCCACCCCGCCCGAATGGGATCAATCCAGCGCCAGGCCGCTTCCACCTCATCGCGGCGCATGAACAAGGTGAGGTTGCCTCGAACCACATCCATAATCAAACGCTCATAGGCATCCGGTTGGCGAACATCGAAGGTTTCAGCGAACGTCATGTCCAGAGGAACCTCAACCAGGCGCATGCCGCCAGGGCCGGGCTCCTTGATCATCAGACTAAGTTTGACGCCTTCATCGGGCTGCAAGCGGATGATCAACCTGTTGGCGGCAATTGGGCCTGCACTGTTTCCAAAGATGGAATGGGGCACGGTTTTGAAAGAAATGACAATCTCAGACGCCCGCGCCGGAAGCCGCTTGCCCGTTCTGAGGTAATAAGGCACACCAGCCCAGCGCCAATTGTCGATCTCACACTTCAGCGCCACAAACGTCTCGGTGCTGCTTTCCTCACCGCTGATTTCATCCACATACCCCGGCACCGCTTTGCCATCAACTGCGCCGGATTTGTACTGTCCGCGCACCGTCACCGCTTCAACGCTGGCCTCATCGATTGGACGCAGCGCGCGCAATATCTTCAACTTCTCATCGCGCACCGCACCTGCTTCAAATTCAGAAGGCGGCTCCATTGCGGTCAGGCAAACCAGTTGGATCAAATGGTTTTGCACCATATCGCGCAGCGCACCTGCATGATCATAATAGCCGCCCCGCGTGCCGACCCCGATGCTTTCGGCAACGGTAATCTGCACATGATCGATGTGTGCTGAATTCCAGAGCGGCTCAAACAGCGTGTTGGCAAACCTCAGCGCCATAAGGTTCTGCACCGTCTCTTTTCCCAGATAGTGGTCTATGCGGAAAATCTGATCTTCGGAGAATACTTTGCCCACCGCATCATTGATCTCGTTCGCGGTATCAAGATCGCTGCCAAGGGGTTTTTCCAAAACCACCCGGCAGCCGTCGCAAACAAGATTGAGTTGGCCCAACATCTTAGCGATCTCGCCAAACAGGCGCGGCGCAGTCGCGAGGTAAAAGCTGCGAATGCGGCTTGGCGCGGCATGAAGAGCTGCGGCAAATTCCTCCCACCCATCCGGCGTCAGCACATCCAAATGGTGATAGTAGAGACGCTCTTGAAATTTGTCGCTGGCCTCCTTGGTGAACACTTTTGCAGGCAAGTGGGCCTTCAGGGCCGCAGCCGCCTTTTCGCGGAATTCAATGTCACTCAGCGCCTCGCGCGATACGCCAATTATGCGGCTCTCCGCCGGAATTTGTCCGGCACAGTCGCGCAGGAACAGCGAAGGCAAAAGTTTGCGCCGGGCAAGGTCACCGGTGCCGCCAAAAATGACGAAATCAAACGGTTCGACCGGAATAGTCTGGGATGTCATTCTTGAAGCAAACCCAATTTGGCGCGGAGGCAAGACGAACTAGTAGGCGTTTTCAGAGTTCATCAACAAAGTGATAGGGGTTTTCAGCAGAATCTTCAAATCGAGCATCACAGACCAGCGGTCGATATACTCCAGATCGTATTTGACCCGGTTGGCGATTTTCTCAACCGTGTCTGTCTCCCCGCGCCAGCCATGCACTTGAGCTAACCCTGTGATGCCGGGTTTCACCTTGTGGCGGGCAAAGTAGCCTTCCAAAACATCCTCATAAAGGTTGTCTCCGGTCTTGGCCTGAGTGGCATGAGGACGAGGCCCCACCAAGGAGAGGCCACCGAAAAGCACATTGAAGAACTGAGGCAACTCATCAAGGCTGGTCTTGCGGATAAACCGACCGACCGCGGTCACTCTGGGATCATCTTTGGTCACCAGCTTAACCGCATTTGCATCGGACATTTCGGTGTACATAGAACGGAACTTGTAGACCCAGATCAGCTCATTATTGAAGCCGTAGCGCTTCTGTTTGAACAGCGCCGGCCCCTTGGATTCAAGCTTCACAGCCGCCGCGACCAGCAGCATTAGCGGTGAGAAGGCAATTAAGAAAAATAGAGCCAGGATCTTGTCGAACACAGATTTCAATATCCACGCCCAACCGTAAAGAGGCCGGTCAAACACGGTGAGCAAAGGCAGGTCGCCAAGGTAATCATATGACCTTGCAGAGAACCGCAGACGCGACGTCTGACCGGAGATGCGAATATCTACGGGCAACTCCCAGAGCACCTTCAACACCTGCAGCAGTCTGGTTTCAGCAACCGTTGGAATTGTCACGATGATCAGATCTACGCGGTTTGAACGGGCATACTCGGCAAGCTCACTGATGAGGCCTATCTTTTCATGCCGGCGGATAGACTCAGGCGAGCGCTCGTCATTGCGGTCATCAAAGATGCCAATAATGTCGATCTGACTGGCAACAGATTTCTCCAACACCTTGATGGCTTCTTCAGCGGGAGGACCGCCGCCAACAATCGCAACCCTCTGACGAAAGCAGTCGGGTGCAGCAAATGACGTTATCCAGACAGCCAAAGTTACGCGGGTAACCGCAAAATGAACCAGAAGCGCCGCGCTGAACCCCACGATCCAATCAACGCTGAGCGGATACCCGGCAAAGTCTGAAAAGTACCAAAAAAGGACCCCCACCACAGCAGAGCCGCCGGTGGCCGCCAGGCTGGCGCGGGCCGGACGGACCCAACTGGCGATCTGGTAAGCTCTGGTTTCGCGCAGAAACAGCAAGAGCAGAAAGCTGAGAAACACGCCGGAGAAGGCAGAAAACTGGACATAGCCGCCTGCATCCAGCGGACCCGACTTGAACAGAAAGAACCACGCAACGGCCAAAACTGCGACGAAATCAGCACCTTTGAGCACCCTTTCAAAGATATCCGGCTCCACATAAGTGGATCGCTGGCTACCTTCAAATGCGCCATCTGTCGACGTCATGTCCCATCCTCAAATGCAAAACTTAGCAAAGCTTCAAATTTCCACGCGACCACAATGGCCCAAAGGGCTAAAAGGCTGGTTAAATTCCTTTCAATTTCAAATCATCGCAAAGCCCCATGAAGACCGACACCCCAACTCCCATTCAGCTTAAAGACTATCGTCCCAGTAACTATTTGATCGAACAGGTCGATCTGGACGTACGCCTTTCGCAACAGCGTACACACGTGACGGCAAAAATGCGGCTTGTGCCAGGACCGGATGGAGACCCGGCAGATACAACGCTGCGGCTGGATGGCGAAGCCCTGGAACTTGTCGGTTTGATGATCGATGGCGAACAGCTTCCTGCCGGTGCCTACCAGGTGGATGAGAAGAGCCTGACGATCACACAGGCCCCGTCGCAGCCGTTCACCCTAACGGTTGATACGGTGTGCGACCCTAGTGCCAACACAGCGCTGTCCGGGCTGTATCGCTCGAACGACATCTATTGCACCCAATGTGAGGCTGAGGGTTTCCGCCGGATCACCTACTATCTGGATCGTCCCGATGTTCTGGCCAAGTTCACCACCAGAATTGAGGCCAGACGTTCAGAGGCCCCTGTCCTCTTGTCGAACGGCAATTTGATCGAATCGGGCACCGTAGAAGGCACAGAACGGCATTTCGCGGTGTGGCAAGACCCCTTCCCCAAACCGTCTTACCTCTTCGCACTGGTTGGCGGCGATCTTGCTTGCGTGAAGGACACATTCACCACGAAGTCTGGTCGCAGGGTCGATCTGGCGATCTATGTTGAACCGGGAAAAGAAGACCGCTGCGACTGGGCCATGACGTCGTTGAAGGAATCCATGCGGTGGGATGAAGAGCGGTTTGGCTGCGAGTACGACCTGGATATTTTCATGATTGTCGCCGTTAGCGACTTCAACATGGGCGCCATGGAGAACAAAGGGCTCAATATTTTCAACGACAAATACATTCTGGCCCGGCCTGACACCGCGACAGACCAAGACTACGCCAACATAGAGGCCATCATAGCGCATGAGTATTTCCACAACTGGACCGGCAACCGCATCACCTGCAGAGACTGGTTCCAGTTGTGTCTCAAGGAAGGTTTGACGGTCTTCCGCGATCAGGAATTTTCCTCCGATCTAAGGTCGCGCCCGGTGAAGCGGATTTCTGATGTGCAACAGCTTCGCGCCCACCAGTTTCCGGAAGATGCCGGGCCTCTTTCTCACCCTGTTCGCCCCAATTCCTACATTGAAATCAACAACTTCTATACAGCGACAGTTTATGAAAAAGGGGCCGAACTGTGCCGCATGCTGCAAACAATCTTGGGAGAAGATGCTTTCCGGGAGGCGATGGACCTTTATCTGCAGCGCCATGATGGCGATGCGGCAACTGTAGATGACTTCATCAAATGCATGGAGGACGCCAGCGGCCGCGATCTCAGTCAGTTCTTCTTGTGGTACGAGCAAGCCGGCACCCCGGCACTGGCCGTGGCCGGCACCTATGATAGCGCCAACCAACGCTATGAACTCAAGATTTCACAAGCCACCGGCCCCACCCCAGGGCAACCAAGCAAAAAGCCGTTTCACATTCCACTGCGGCTTGGACTGATGAGCCGGTCGGGATCAGATGTTGTGTTGCCCAACAGTGAAACCGGCTTGCTCGAGGTCACCGAGGCCGAGCAAACCTTCTCCTTTGAGGGGATTTCCGAAGAGCCGGTCTTGTCGATCAACCGCGAGTTTTCTGCACCGGTGAAAATCACCAGCAACGTGAGCAGCGATGACCTGTTGTTCTTGCTTGCCCATGACAGTGATCCGTTCAATCGCTGGGAAGCTGGCCAAACTTGCATGAAGACCTGGTTGGAATCCCTTGTTGAGCAAGCCAAGGCAGGGCAAAACCTTAAAGAAAATCCAGATCTGACGGAGGCACTCCGGAAGGCCGTCAATGACGACACTTTGGAAGATGCCTTTAAGATCAAACTCCTCTCGCTTCCCGGCGAGTCGGGAATTGCAAATCACATTGGCCGCAATGTTGACCCCGGCGCAATCCACGTGGCCCATCAACATGCGAAGAGATCGCTGGGGGCAAGTTTGGAGCGT
The DNA here is from genome assembly GCA_024227565.1 of Alphaproteobacteria bacterium. Classification (GTDB taxonomy): domain Bacteria; phylum Pseudomonadota; class Alphaproteobacteria; order Rhizobiales; family CAJQND01; genus JAAEUE01. The sequence goes on along the minus strand of JAAEUE010000233.1, from coordinate 54,859 downwards.
GAACTAGAGGCAATCTATCAAGAACACTCCGACGCGGCGACCTATTCCCCAGACGCTCAGAGCGCGGGCCGCCGATCACTTCGCAACGGCGCCCTTGACTATCTCGTGCATGGCGCTCCGGCAAAAGGCATTGCCCTGGCCGCCCGTCAGGCCGAAAGCAGCACCAACCTGAATGATACGATGGCGGCACTCCTCTCGCTGGCGCCCGTGGGAGGCGAGACCTGCAAACAGGCACTGGACGCATTTTATGACAAGCACAAAGCCGATCATCTGCTGGTCGACAAATGGCTTATGCTCAACGCCCTTTCCACCCAGGACAGCGCCATAGACGACATCCGTGCACTCACTAAGCACGCAGCCTTCTCTATGACGCGCCCCAACAAGGTGCGATCGTTGATCGGCTCCTTTTCCATGATGAATCCGGTCAGATACAATGATGCCACTGGTGCAGGTTATGCCCTGGTCGCCGACATCATTGCGAAGCTTGATGAAATCAATCCGCAAATCTCTGCACGGATGTCCTCGTGCTTCAAAAGTTGGCGTATGCTGGAGCCCGGGCGGCGCGAAAAGGCCAAAGCTGAACTTGAACGCTTAGCTGCTCACGAGCCTTTATCTCGTGATCTTGGGGAGATGATCGCTAGAACATTGAAGGCATGAACGGTCTTAACTAGTTAATTCCATAAAATCGCCACCAAATACTAGCTTTGTACCTAGACAAATCACCTTGACTTTGAATCTATGGACCCAGCGAATCGCGGAGCTTTCGGGGGAAGACTAATTTCCGCTCTGCTAGAGGGGTGAGGCGGTGGCAAAGGCGCAGCTAGGAGAACTGTTTTCAACGGACAGATCGTTGAAGCTGCAGTTTGCTGGCCAGTTTTTGAGCAAGTTCAACTTGAAAGAGCGCACTCTGCGGCGCCTTATCACGGTGCTGATTTGTGTCTTCATCGTCTTTTTGGCCGGCGCGCTGCTGCTGAGAAGCATTTCAAATTATTCTGAGAGTCTTCAGGAAGGCAAACGCCTGTCAGCCCTGCATGCAGATTTGATTGCGTCAAACCTGCGCCAACAGCTCGCTCTGGATTTGCAACGCAACAGCACCCCGCGCATTCTTCTTACCGAAGACCTAGTCAAGGCTATGGGAGAGCAGGCCATGAGCGCCGGCCGGACTTATCTGGCCGTCTCAGCGTCAGGCTATGTCAACGCCACGGCGCCCGATGACGCCAGCCTCAACGGCAGACGCATCTCTACCATTCTGGCTCCAGTTGAACAGAGCACCGAACGCCGATCCTGGCGCGACTTGGTTGCAACTCCGAAGATGGACGGCTCCATGGTGTTCGTCACGCGGCGCCAGCTCACCCCTCACCCAGGCACCCTGGTGGTCATTCAGGACAAATCGCACGTGCTGGCTGCCTGGTGGTTCCGGGCAAACGGCTATGGCTCGCTGTTCATCACAACCAGCTTCGTGTTGCTGCTGATCGGCGCAGCATTCCACTGGCAGTCATCGCGGGCAGACGATGCTGACCGTACGCTCGAAACCGCCACCCGGCGCCTGGACAAAGCCTTGGACCGAGGCAAATGCGGGCTTTGGGATTGGGACATTGCGCGCGGGCACATCTTTTGGTCCAAATCCATGTACGACATGCTGGGGTTGGAGCCGGCCGGCGAACTACTCTCTTACGGCGAGGTGTCCGAGCTCTTGCATCCTGACGATGCCAGCATGGACAGGCTCGTGGACCGCATGCTGCGCTTTGGTGACCGTCAGGTGGATCAAGAGTTCCGCATGCGGCACAGAAAAGGACATTGGGTGTGGTTGCGCGCCAGGGCCGAACTGGCCCAAGCTGCAGGGGAAGAAACGCCCCACTTTGTCGGCATCGCGATCGACATCACCGAACAAAAGCATGCGGCAAAGCTCAATCAGGAAGCAGAGCTTCGGTTGCGCGATGCTATTGAGAACATCTCCGAGGCCTTCGTGCTTTGGGACGCCGACAACCGGCTTGTCATGTGCAACAGCATCTATCAGCAGTTCCATAACCTGCCTGCCAGCGTTTGCGTGCCCGGCACCGCCTACGACGACGTGCAAAAAGCCTCCAAGGAGCCGATCGTTCGTGACCGCATTCCGAAGGATCCAAACGATTCACACACGGGCAGCACGTTTGAAGCCCAGTTGGATGACGGCCGCTGGCTCCATATTTCGGAGCGCCGGACAAAGGATGGTGGGTTTGTCTCCGTTGGTACCGATGTCTCTCCGATCAAGCGGCACGAGGAACAGCTGCTGGAGTCCGAAAAAGAGCTGATGGACACCGTCCGCGATCTGGAAAAGACGCGAATGGAGCAAGAGGCGCAGAAGCAGCGCCTGGCCGAACTTGCCGACAATTATCAAGAACAAAAGACACGCGCCGAAGCTGCGAACCGCTCAAAGTCAGAGTTCCTGGCAAACATGAGCCACGAACTGCGCACCCCGCTCAACGCCATTATCGGTTTTTCAGAGGTCATGGTGTCGGAACTCCTGGGGCCAATCGGGACAAAGAAATACATGGAATACGCCCACGACATTCATGGGTCGGGGCAATATCTGCTTGAGGTGATTTCCGACATCCTCGACATGTCCAAGATCGAAGCAGGCCGGGTACAGTTGGAGACCAAGCCATGCAACTTCGACATGGTGATTGACCACGCATTGCGGATCATAGAGCCACGGGCCAAGAACCACGAAATCAAAATCATTCGTCAGGTTGAAGCGGACATTTCATTAATCGCCGATGAGCGTGCCCTGAAGCAAGTGCTCATCAACATCCTCACAAATGCAGTGAAATTCACCCCAAAGGGCGGCGACGTTCGCGTTGTTGCCTCAAACACTGGCGGGCGGCTGGATATAAAGATCGTTGATACCGGCATTGGCATCCCGACGCGTGATATCGAGAAGCTTGGGCGGCCGTTTGAACAGGTTGAAAACCAGTTCACCAAGTCTCACACCGGTTCCGGTCTTGGGCTTGCGATCTCAAGATCCCTCGTGGAGCTCCACGGCGGCCAACTCAAGATATTCAGCATGGAAGACCATGGCACCACGGTGCACATCAACATGCCCCTGACCGCCTCTCAGGCTGACGCCATGCAGGGATCTGAAGGACTTGACGAGATTGCCGTTTAGGCAACTGCTTACTTCTTAAACTTCCTGTGCCACTTTTCCCGGCGCTCCACGCGTTTTAAGATCTTCCGGCCGAGCATCCGGCGTTCTTCCGGTGAAAGGGAATCCACAAAACTCAGCAGAAATTTTTCCCGGGCCATAGCTCGCATATCGTGCGATGTGCGCAACGCAGCAATGGCGGATGCAAGCTTGCCTTTATCAAATTCATTGTCCGCCAAGACACCCGCGAGCCCCTTTAACGGCCCCACAAGAGATTGCCTGTGGCGCCGCAATTCCCCGCGCATTGTTTTGAATTTCTCACGGAGTTCCTTGCGTCGCTCTCTGGGTAATTTGCGCAGGAACGAGTAGATCCCAAGCGCCTGCATCGTATGAGCGCCCTGCCCGTGCTTATGAATCATCCAGGCCCGGGCGCCCACCGCACCGATGCCCACCACATTGAGCATCAGGGAGAGCACCAGAACAATCTTCATCCAACGGGGCGCCTTGCGCTTTACTTGACCCGACGGATCGTTAGGGGCTTCAACGCTCATTGCACGTCTCCTTCAGCAAAAGTGAAGGCCTCAAAACTAATCAGGCTCTCTGCTGCACTGTCTTCGTCAATACTGGCCAGGGTAATCGTCCCGGTGTCGGGAATGTATGTGGACGTCAAATCGCTAAATCCGGCCAACACACCAAGCATAAGCGATGCCGCCATGGCGATCCCCACCGGAATCGCCTGGCGCATGTCGATCGCATCTCTAAAGCGTGAGCGCTGTGCACGAACTGCCTGCAAATCGACCACCGGCGCACTTGGCGGCACCATCACCTTCGCCAGGGCGCGGTCAATCGCGCCATCCGGCACGCGCGCCTCAGGCAAGTGGTTCAGCACAGCGTCCATCTCGCGCGCCTCGCGCAAACATGCTTGCACCTCAGTCCCACCAGAAGATGCAATCTTGCGAAGCGTTTCATGGTCATCTGCCGGCCAGTTTTCCGGGTTTGCACCGTAAGCCAGGAGCACATCCTTGAACCGTTTCATTTCAGCTGTCTTACTCATATCGCTTTCCAGCTCCCCTCTTCGTTATGCCCGCCCTGAGCAAAGTCTTCCAACAATCCTTGCCAATGCTCGCTCAATGTTGCCTTGAGGGCGCGCCGTGCCCGCGCGAGCAATGACTCAAGCGCATCCACGCTCACATCCAATAGATCTGCAGCCTCCTTATTGGGGAGACCCTGATAGTAGGTCAGCACCAGTGCCAGCCGTTGGCGTTCCGGCAGATGATCGATAGCCTGTTGCACAGCACCGGCTGCCTCGCCCGCCTGCATCGCCTCATCAGCAGATACGGCAGGATCGACCTGGTCCGGCAAATCATCTGAGATGTCAGGCTTCTTCTTGCGCAGCCGGTCGATGGCGCCATTTGTTGCCACCCGGGCGCTCCAGGCCTTCAGGTTCGCATCCGCCCTCAACTCGGGCGGGTCGCGCCAGATCTTCAAAAACACGTCCTGCGCCACGTCTTCAGCTTCCTGCTCTTGGCGCAGAACCCTTAAAGCGGCGCGGTAGACGGCCGGATAAATTTCGCCAACAAGCACGCCAAAAGCCTGCTGGTCACCGCCCCGTACCTGCTGGAGCAGGGAAAGGTCGGTAACCTGGCTTGCTGGGGCGGCGGGTATCCCCGCCGCCGCTTGCTTCAGCGGTTGATCCATTCGGCCTCGCGGCTAGAGACTGCGCATTAGGGCAACTTCTGTTCAAACTGAGCAGAAGATGCCCCAGATTTTCGTGCCGGGCGAGCAACTAATCCCTTCTCAGACGATTCCGTCTGATCAGGGGTTGCTCTAAGTCGCTTAGTTTTTCTGATCAAAGAACTTGCGCATATGCGCGCGCATTGCGTCCCGGAAGGCGCCCATTTCTTCGCGGTTCACCTCACCGTTCTTGTCAGTATCAAGCCGTGCAAAGTGCTTGTCCACCTGCGACTCCAATTCTGCCTTGGTCATGATGCCGTCTTCATTCGCATCAAATTGCCCAAACACATGGCCAATGCGCCGCGCCACGCGCTTGCGCACATGCTCGCCGACCTCAGCTTTGGTCACCTTGCCGTCCTTGTCGGCATCTACCCGATCAAAACGTTTGGTCAACCGGGGCATGATCTCGGCCTTTGTCACCTTGCCGTCACCGTTAGCATCCATATGGCGCATCATCATGCCGCCGGCCCAATGTCTGGACACGGCATTGGCACTTACTGCCACACCTGAAACCGCCGTAATCGCGGCCACAGCAATGACAATGTTGCGAGTTCTCTTTTCCATCTGTTCACCCATTCTTTGGTGTTGCGTTCTGCGCACGAACTAATTTGCGCTCTCATACACAAGAGACGCCCTGGCAACCGGATTTCCGTCGCAAAGAATTTAAGGTTTTGCCGCCTCGGCTTGGGCGGGGTCGATGACCCTGGAGAATATGGCTCTCACCCCCTCGGCCACATCCCGCAATTTGGCGTCCAGATGCGCCATATCCGGCTCATCGGCAGCAGACACCAGCAAACCATGGAGATCATCTGCCGGCGCCGCGGCATCGAATGTGCCCGTCACACAAAGCCTCAGAATTTGGGTGAGCGTCTGGTATAGCTCGTAGCCCTGTTCGAGTTCAGTTTGGTCTGACTTTGAGAGTAGTCCATGTTCATGCAGCGCCAGCAGTGCCTCACCGGCGTTTTGGTGCAGGATGCCAGGGCTCTCCCAAGCATGCTTGAGCTGAAGATATTGCGCGGTAAATTCCACATCCACCAAACCGCCCGGTTTCAACTTCAGATCCCAAGCATCTCCTTTATGGAGCTCGTCAATCATCCGTTGCCGCATATCGAGCACATCGGTTGTAAGGGACGCCTGGTCGGGTTTTTGCGTCAGCACCCGTTCGATCTCCGCTTCACATGCCAGACGCAGGCTTTCGTCACCGGCAACGATCCGAGCACGACTTAGAGCCATCCGCTCCCAGGTCCACGCAGCGCCTTCGTGATAAGTTTTGAAGCCATCCAGGCTGACGGAGATCGGCCCCTTGTTGCCCGACGGGCGCAAACGCATGTCAACTTCGTAGAGCAGTCCCTCAGCGGTCGGCACAGATAGCGCCGCAATCAGGCGCTGGGTCATCCGGCCAAAATACTGCGCGGCCCCTAGCTGCTTGGGACCGCTTGAGAGCGCACTGCCGTCGGCCCCGTCATAGACGGTCATAAGATCAAGGTCGGACGTGGCGGTCATTTCCGATCCGCCGAGCTTGCCCATTGCGATCACGACGAATTTGCCGCCGGGCATCTCGCCATACTTCTCTGCAGCCTCGGCGCGGACTGCCTCCAGCAAACGCCCAATCAACGTGTCCGCCAAATCCGAATAGGCTTTACCTACTTGGCTCCGATTTGCAGTTGCGCTGATGAACCGTACCCCAATGCGAAACATCTGCTCTTGGCCAACGGCCCGCGCCCAATCCAGAACATCTTCCAGCGTTTCAGCCGGCGCAATAGCTTCCTCAACCAAGGTCTCCAGTTCCGTGCGATCTGGAAGATCCTCAAAGAAGCCAGGATCCAGCATGGCATCCAGCGTGCGTGGACGCTTGGCGAGGGTTTCTGCCAGCCGCGGTGCGGTGCCCATGATCAATGAGAACAGATCAAGCAGTTTCCGGTTTGCCTTAAGGAGCGAGAACAGTTGGACGCCGGTGGGCAGCCCCTTCAGAAAACTGTCGAAGGTAACGAAGGCCGCATCCGGATCGGAAGACTTGGACAGGGCCTGCAATATGTGAGGCATCAATTCTGTCAGCAATTCGCGCGCCCGTTCGGACCGGGTTGCCGGGAAACGGCCATGGTGCCAGCCACGAATGATCGTCGAGATTTCCGCCGGCTGGCGAAATCCCATCAGATCCAAGGTCTGCAGAGTGTCCGGATCGTCAGCCACGCCGGTGAACGAGAGGCTGCCTTCATCAGCAGACAGCTCGCCCGCCCCCTCAAACAGACCTGCATAGTATGATTGGACGCGGTGCATGTGCGCCAGCAAGGCTTCGGACAGGCCTTCAAATGAGGTGTATCCGGCAAACCGCGCAAAAGCTTCCAAAGTCGTCTCGTCGTCTGGCAACGTGTGGGTTTGGGCGTCGTCCTGCATTTGCAACCTGTGCTCAATGCCGCGCAGGAACCAATAGGAGGCCGTCAGATCGGCAGCAGCCTCAGCGCTGATCCACTCAGCTTTGTTCAATGCATCAAGCATCTGCACCGTGCGCCGCTCGCGCAATGCAGGCGCGCGGCCACCGGCTATGAGTTGCTGGGTTTGCACAAAGAACTCGATCTCACGGATCCCGCCCCGGCCCAGCTTGATGTTATGGCCCGCAACAGCAATTTCCCCATGACCCTTATGAGCATGAATTTGCCGCTTCAGCGACTGCACATCCGCAATAGCGGCAAAATCCAGATGGCGGCGGAAGATAAAGGGTTGCAGCTCTTTGATCAGAGCCTCGCCGCACGCAAGGTCCCCGGCCACCGGGCGCGCCTTAATGAGAGCTGCCCGCTCCCAGTTTTGGCCCATGGATTCATAATAGCTTGCCGCAGCTCCCACGGAGATAGCAAGCGGCGTTGATCGAGGGTCAGGCCTGAGCCTGAGATCCATTCGGAACACATAACCGTCGCCGGTCATGTCCTGCATGATGGCAACAAGCTGGCGCGTCATCCGGGTGAAGAATACGGAAGGTTCGACCCCCTCTGCACATTGGCACACCAGGGTGTCGTAGAACACGATGAGATCGATGTCGGAGGAATAGTTGAGTTCATGGGCGCCATATTTGCCCATGCCAAAGATAAAGAAGCCAGAACCGATCCCTGGCGTCTCATCGGCAGTAAGGGTGAGTTTGCCGGACTTTTCTGCCGTGTTCAGCAAATAGTCGACAGATGAGCATAGGGCCGCATCGGCAAACTCAGTGAGCCAGTATGTGACGGTCTCGCCATCCCAGAGCCCAGCCAGATCACAAAGCGCGGTGACAAGGGCCGCACGCCCTTTGCCTCGCCGCAGCATCTCCATCAGATTGTCCTGGCTTTCAGCATGCGCCCAGGCATTGCGCGTCTCCTCCTTCACCGTCGCCATCAGCTCGCCAGGAGGTTCGCTGAAGCACTTGGCGGCGAACTCCCGGTCGCGCTCGATGAGCCGCTTCAGATAGCCGGAGTTGCAGGCAACCGCCTCGGCGAAGTCCCGCAATTCAACGTTGGCGGCAAAAAGCGCCTGAAGCTCTGCGCACTCACCGGTCAGATCTTCCAAAAGACCAGGCGCCGGATTCGCGCTCATGCGCGGAGGCGAGATCAGTTTGAACGTGGCGATGGTTGAGGCCATGCCCCAGATTTACCCTGCCTGGGCGGACGCGGGAAGCACCAGAGAAGCCTCAAAGCCCACTTTTCCATCCCTAAACACCAGTTCACCGCCATGCAGCCGGGCAACACCGGCCACGAGGCTGAGCCCCAAGCCGCTTCCAGGTTGTGAGCGGCTCGTGTCTAGCCGCACGAAGCGCTGCAACACGCGGGCCCGGTCCGCTTCAGGAATGCCTGGCCCGTTGTCGGCAACCGTCACCTCAATCTTGTTCTTCGCTTGCTGCACAAGGAGCGCAATCTCTAGGGGCCGCTCATCGCCTTCTTCCGGCTTGGCATATTTGAGAGCGTTATCGATCAGGTTTGAGATCGCTTGTGCCAGAAGCTGCCGGCTTGCGACAACCGACAGACCCGGTGTGCCCGAAAACTCAAAGGTCCCATCAGCATCCTCAACAAGCGGTTGATAAAGCTCTGCAATTTCCTCGGCCACCTCTGAAACATCCAACGGCTCCATCTGCTCGCGCGCCTGCCCGGCTTCTGCACGGGCAATGTTAAGCAGGGCATTGAACGTCGCCAGGAGTTGGTCTGCTTCAGAGATCGTCTCAACCAAAGCCTCTTTATAAGCGCCCTTGGTATCCTGCCTCAGTGCAGCCTCCACACGCGCCTTCAACCGCGTCAGCGGTGTTTTGAGGTCGTGCGCCACATTGTCCGACACTTCGCGCATCCCTGTCATCAGGCGCTCGATCTGATCAAGCATGTTGTTGAGATTGCCCGACAAACGGTCGATTTCATCGTTTGTGCCGCGCACCGGCATGCGTTCAGAAAGGCCGCCGGCCATGATCGCCTTGGAGGTGTCTGATATCATGTCAATCCGCCGCAAGAAATTGCGGCTCATCAAAACCCCACCACCGAGCCCGAAAACGAGCGCCATTCCAATGGCGATGAACACAGATCGGCGAATGAGGCTGGCAAACTGGCGGCGTTCTTCCACATCCCGGCCGACAACCAACAGATACCCGCCCCGCAACCGGGTGAAAAAGGCCCGGCCACTGTGCTGTTTGATGCTGTTGCCGTCGAAAACTTCGTAAGGAAACTCAAGCCATCCCGAGGTGCCGCTAACACCGGACGGAACCCCTTGAAGATTGCCCGACAATCTGCGGCCGCTCTTGTCGAAGATGCTGTAGATTCCCCGCTCGGAGTTGCGCCGAGAGCGCTGCTCAACAACTTTCGCAAGGGCAGTGATACGGCCAAACCGGTATTGCTCGTTGAGCCCCCGAACCTCTGCCCGGATGGTCTCGTCGGTTTGCCGCTCCAGCAACACAGCGGTGTTCCAGTAAATGTAGCCAAGGATGGCACCCACCGAGAGCACAAACAGCAGCAAATAGGCTGTGGCCAACCGGAAGGTCGACGTGCGCAGGAGGTTGGCGCTAGGGCTCACGGATCGAATACCCGGCCCCGCGGACCGTGTGTAGCAAGACAGTCTCAAAGTCTTTGTCGATCTTTGAACGCAGCCTTGAAATATGGACGTCTATGACATTTGTTTGAGGGTCAAAATGATAATCCCATACGTTTTCCAATAACATAGTCCGTGTCACCACCTGACCGGCATGTTTCATGAGATATTCTAAAAGGCGAAATTCGCGGGCCTGCAGGGTGATATCCTGACCGGCGCGGGTGCAAGATCTGGCCAGAAGGTCAAGCTCGAGATCGCCCACAACCAGTTTCGTTTGAGCCGCTTCGGGCTTGGTGCGCCGGGCCAGCACCTCAACACGCGCAACGAGTTCAGAAAAGGCATAGGGCTTGGCCAGATAGTCATCGCCGCCGGCGCGCAGGCCGGTAACCCGGTCATCAACCTCGCCCAAGGCAGACAGGATCAGAACGGGGGTCGACACATCTTCAGACCGGAGCGCTTCAATAACGCTGAGACCATCGCGCTTGGGCAGCATGCGGTCCACAACCAACACGTCGTGCACGCCTTCGCGGGCAAGGGCGAGGCCGTCTTCACCGTCGGCCGCATGATCCACAATATGGCCTTCCTCCCGGAGACCTTTAATCAGGAAACCGGCGGCTTGTTGGTCGTCTTCGATAACCAGGATGCGCATTGAGCTGTTTAGCTTGAATGTTTTAAACGCCACGAAATGCTCAGTCATAGGTCAATCACCATGAATATCAAGCCACAAGGCGTTGGGGTTGTCTTTGGGAAAGAAGGGGCCGGCCGGACAGGTAACCCATGGGGGAACCACAACAGAGGTACTCTGTCCGGCACGGCTGACGGTCCCTGGTTAGCGGGGGACAGGAGCCGTCATCGTGTTGAGCGATGCGCGAGGGGACACGCTTGCTCGCTCTACACCTGCTTCAAAGGAATGGCGACGAAGCGCTGGTTCTCGCCTGAACGCACCAGGAGAAGAACCGACTTGCGGCCCTTGCGGTCGGCCCGCTCGATTGCGCTTGCGACGCTTTGAGGATCCTCAACTTCGATGCCGGAGACCTCAAGAATGTGGTCACCAGGGCGCAAACCCTTCGCGGCTGCGGGACCGGCGGGATCCACATCGACCACGGCAACGCCTTGACCGTCTGTGGGCGACAGCTCCAGGCCCAACGATGCCAGCGAAACCTTCGGCTCATCGTCGATTTTCTCAGCGCTCGCCACCTTCTTTTTACCTGGCAGCTTGGCAATCGTGACTTCCTTTGTCATGGTCTTGCCATCGCGGATCAACTCCAGGCTAGGTTTTTCGCCAGGCTTGATGGCAGCCACTTTCCGGGCAAGATCGCGAGGGCTTTTAACCTTTTTTCCCTCCAGGGTCAGGATCGTGTCGCCAGAGCGCAAGCCTGCCTTGCTGGCTGGGGAGCCGTCCTGCACATCGGCAATGATGACACCGCTGGCTTGGTCCAAGCCGAGGCTTTCGGCGATGTCCTGGGTCACCGACTGGATGACCACACCGAGCCAGCCGCGGGTAACGTTGCCATCATCCTTGAGGTCAGCCACAATCTTGCCGGCGAGGTGCGCCGGGATGGCAAAACCGATCCCGACACTACCGCCTGAAGGAGAGAATATGGCGGTATTCACGCCTACGACTTCGCCTTTGAGGTTAAAGGCCGGGCCGCCGGAGTTTCCTTTGTTGATCGCAGCGTCAATCTGCAGAAAGTCGTCATAGGGGCCAGATCCGATGTCCCGGCCACGGGCTGAGATAATGCCGGTGGTCACGGTGCCACCAAGCCCGAACGGGTTGCCGACAGCCACAACCCAGTCACCGACGCGGGCGGCCTTCTCGGCAAACCGGACGAAGGGGAAGCTCTTGCCTTTCGCCTTGATTTTCAGCAAGGCAAGGTCTGTCTTCGCATCAGAGCCGATCAGCTCGGCCTCATGCTCGTCACCATTGGCAAACTTGACCTGAATGGTTCCGCCCTCGGTCAACACATGGTTGTTCGTCACCACGAAACCGTCTTCTGTAACCACAAATCCGGAACCGTGCGAGCTAAGCTGACGGCGAGGAGATCTCCGTTTCTTGCCACCCTGGCGGTCTTCAAACTGTTTGAAAAAGTCTTCCATGCCGTGGCCACGCGGCAGGCGCGGCATCTTGCGGCGGGCCGTATGCGTGGTGCCGCCCTTGACCTGAACGGAAACCACCGCAGGCTGAACGCGTTCAACCAGATCGGCAAATCCGGCGGCAGGCGCGCCGTTGTCGAAGGTTTTGCTCAAATCGGTTGCCGCGTTGGCGGGTTGTTCCAGAAAACCTGGCAGGGTGTAAGCCGTGGTGCCCAGGAGCGCTGCGGCGGCCAGGAAGGCCGGCAGTTTGCTAAGGCGGCGCTTGGGGGTTGGGGTCTGCATCATGTGTCGTTCTCCCGAAGGGTGGTGAATGTGATGATGCGGATATAGGGATGTGCACCTTACATGCACCTTTCAGGCAGATTAAATCTTCGTAAGGTTGAGATATGCGCCGTCCCGCGCTCTAAATTCGTCATTCCCGCGAATGCGGAAATCCTGGGCCACACACTTCGGGCGGCCCGCTCTGGATGCCCGCCTGCGCAGACATGACGGGTTGAAGGGTCAAACCATAACCTTGGTCGCCACCACGGACGATTTCTCCAAGGTTCGGTGCACCGGGCACTTTCCGGCGATTTCTTCCAGTTTGTCGGCCCATTCCTGGGGCACATCACCCTCAACGGAGATTTCCCGCACAAACCGGTCCACCCGGCCCTCTCGTTCGCCGCAGTCTGCACAATCATCGGCATGCACCTTGTCATGGTCAACCACCACCGACACCCGCCCAAGGTCCCAGCCTTTGCGGTCTGCATACATGCGCAAGGTCATCGAGGTGCAGGTGCCAAGGGCAATGGATAGATAGTCGTAAGGGCTTGGCCCACTGTCCAGGCCGCCGACAGATTTAGGTTCATCTGCCAGCATCTGATGGTCGCTGGACACAACCTGATTCTGAAACTTGCCCTGGCGCGTCTCGCGCACCAGAACGCCGCGGTCGGGCGCCTTCAGCTTCTCGTCCTGGGCGCTGTCATCGATATATCGCGATGACCATGCGGCCAGAACATTGGCCACATAGATCGCATCCACCCGCCGGCTCAGCAAATGGTCTGCATCATCAAGCGAAATGAAGCTTTTGGGGTGTTTGGCGGCCCCATAGATCATTCCGGCATTCTCTATGCCCACAGTGCGGTCAAGCGGGGCATGAAACACCAGGAGGGCCCGCTTCAGCTTGCCCAGCCGGTCGGTGAGCGAAGAGCCACGCACGTCATCGAGAAACTGCTTGTGGATGGTGAAATCACGTCCGGCCAGTTTCACTGAGGCCGAGCCGGTCTCGTCAATCTCGTCAATCGCAGCGCCAAAATTGTGGATCACGTGTTCCGCATCCGCCGGGGCGCCAATGGTGGAGACAGCACGCACCTCGGGAATGTCGCCTGCCGCGGCCAGTACGGCCGCTCCCCCCAGTGAATGGCCAACCAACAAAGAGGGCGCGGCATGGTTTTCTCTGAGATAGTTGGCCGCTTCCAGAAGGTCCTGCACATTGGAGGAGAAGTTCGTGTTGGCAAACTCGCCATCGCTCGCGCCAAGGCCCGTGAAGTCAAAGCGCAGAACCGCAAAGCCATATTCTGCCAGCGCGGTTGCTATGCGGGCAGCTGCAAAAATATCTTTTGAGCAGGTGAAACAGTGGGCAAACAACGCGTACGCCCTTGGCGGCCCAGCGGGCATGTCGAGACGGGCAGCGAGCATCTCGCCGGTGTGTCCTGGAAATGTGATCTTTTCAGATGTGGCTGCCATCGTCCTGTTCCCTCTTTGGCTATGGTGTTGGGATCAGGCGAGAATGGTCTTTCCTCCGTATGAGGACAAGATATCGGCACGCAAACGTGATCAGATCAGTCGAGAAGTGTTTTAAGACGCTCGTTCTCTTCAGCGCTCAACCCATCTTGCACCGCAACGCGCTGGCTCCTGCGCCGGCCCATCACCACAATGACGATGCCAACACCCAGCAAAACAAATGGCAGGAGCCAGAGCAGCAGGGTATGGCGGCCAAAATAGGGCTTCAGCAGGATGAACTCACCGTAACGGTCGACCAGGTAGGAGATCACCTGGCTATCGCTGTCTCCAGCCTGCAGACGCTCCCGCAGAAGAATCCGGAGATCCTTGGCCAGAGGCGCATCTGAATCGTCAATCGACTGGTTCTGGCAGACCAGGCAGCGCAATTCGGTTGAAAGCGCCCTCGCCCTGGCCTCAAGCACAGGGTCCTTCAGGATTTCGTCCGGATTGACCGCCCAGGCCGGCAGGGCAAGCGTTACACATAGGAGGATTGCTGCCAACACTCTCATGCAATCAGGCCTTCACCGGTTTTGCGGCAGCGCGCTTGGGTGCGCCCACACGGTAACGTCTGTCGGTGAGCGAAATCAGGCCGCCCAGGAACATGATGAACGTGCCAAGCCAGATGAACGGGATAAGCGGGTTGAAATAGACCCGCACCGTGCGCCCGCCTTTTGCCTCGTCCCCCATCACCACATAGAGATCGCCGCTCATATAGGTGAGGATTGCCACTTCCGAAGTGGGCTGACGGGAGGGGAAGTACACCCGCTTGGTGGCCTCCACCACATTGGTCACCGGCCCTCCGGTTTCGGAGATCTCGAAAGTGCCCACCATGTCACGGTAGTTTGGACCGGTGCGCGGCGCCTCGCCCATTAACTTCACGCTTAAACCCGCCACCTGCTGCACATCACCAGGTTTCATCACAGCCACCACCTCGGCACGCCATGCGGTGACGCCGACGATGCCCAGAACCGCGATCCCGAGGCCGGCATGGGCCAGTGTGGTGCCAAAGGCTGATCGCGGCAGACCCTTCAAGCGCAGCCAGGCGAGTTTGAAGTCGCGATCTTGCACCTTGGCGCGCCAAGCCAGTTCAGAAATCGCGCCACCGATCAGCCAAACCCCAATGCCTATGCCAAAGGCCGCCAAAACTGGCCCGCCATACATCGCATACCAGCTGAATGCGATCGCTATCAGCGCCAGAATGGCCGCAACCAAGAGCCGCTGCGACGCGGCATAAAGGTCAGCCCGCTTCCATGACAGCATCGGCCCAAAGGGCACAAGCACGAGAAGCGGCAGAATGATGATGCCGAAGGTGAGATTGAAGTAGGGCGGGCCCACGGAAATCTTTGCCCCGCCCACCGCCTCGAGAACCAATGGATAGAGGGTTCCGGTCAACACGGCGATTGCTGCGGTTGAGAGCAGCAGATTGTTGAGGACGAGCGAGGTTTCCCGGCTGATCGGTGCGAAAAGCCCGCCAGCCTTCAGGCTTGGTGCACGCCAGGCAAAGAGCGCGAGGGAGCCGCCAATGAACAAACAAAGTATCAGCAAGATGAAGACACCGCGCTCGGGATCGGAAGCAAACGAGTGTACCGATGTCAAAACGCCTGAACGCACCAGGAAAGTGCCCAGCAAGCTAAGCGAGAACGCAATGATGGAGAGCAGCAGGGTCCAGATCTTCAGCGCGCCGCGGCGTGCAACCACGATGGCCGAGTGCAGCAGAGCCGTGGCCACGAGCCAGGGCATGAAGGAGGCATTTTCAACCGGATCCCAGAACCACCAGCCACCCCAGCCAAGCTCATAGTAAGCCCACCAGGAGCCCATGGCGATGCCGGCCGTCAGGAACATCCATGCTGCCAGGGTCCAGGGCCGAACCCAACGCGCCCAAGCGGCATCCACACGGCCGGACAAGAGGGCGGCAACAGCAAACGAGAAGGCAACAGACAAGCCAACATAGCCCATGTAGAGCAAAGGCGGGTGGATCGCCAAGGCAGGGTCTTGAAGAATGGGGTTCAGTCCCCTGCCCTCAAACGGGGCTGGGCTCAAACGCTCAAACGGGTTGCTCGTCAAGATGATGAACAACAGGAAGGCAACGCCGACCATTCCTTGGACGCTCAGCACCCGTGCGCGCAGATCGCGCGGCAAATTGGTACCGAAAGCGGCAACACAGGAGCCAAACAACGCAAGAATAAGAACCCAAAGCAACATGGACCCTTCGTGGTTCCCCCAAACACCGGAGATCTTGTAGATCATCGGCTTGGCCGAATGGGAATTGGCCCAGACCACTTTCAGCGAAAAATCAGAGACGATAAAGGCGTGGGTCAATGCCGCGAACGCCAGCCCGACCATTGCAAACTGCATGAGCGCCGCCGGTTCTGCCACACGCATGTAGGATCCGTCATTTCGGTGAGCGCCATAGAGCGGCAGCAATGATTGCAGCAAGGCGCAGGTGAGCGCCAAAATCAGAGCAAAGTGGCCAAATTCAGCAATCATTCGCTCTTTTTCCCATCTTTCCACACGCCCTTCTTCTTCAAGGCGTCGGCCACCTCCCGCGGCATGTAATTTTCATCGTGCTTGGCCAGCACAGTATCAGCTTCAAAGGTGCCTGAGGGTGTCATTTTACCCTCAGCCACAACCCCTTGGCCTTCACGGAACAGATCAGGCAGGATGCCGTCGAACTTCACCGCCAGTTTCTTGTCGGTATCGGTAACGGTGAAGCTCACCACAGTCCCCTCACCCCGATTGACAGACCCAGCGGCAACCAGGCCGCCAAGCCGGAAACGCTGGCCGGCTTGAATGTTTTTCTCGACCACCTCGCTGGGCGTATAGAAGAACACGATTGTGTCCTCCAACGCATAGAGCACAAGGCCAACCGCGGCCCCCAAAACAACCAAGGCACTGACAATCATGGTTGTGCGCCGCTGCTTACGGGTCATCGCCATCAGTTGGTCTCCAGTCCGAGCTGCGCTGCAAAGGTCTTCAGACGGTTCAGCGAAGCGGTGTCACTTTTAAAATTGGCCCGCGCATCCGCCAGGGCCTTCACAGCTTGGTCTTTTTGCCCCAAAACCGAACGCGCCCGCATTAAGCGGAGCCAACCCTCGAGGTCATTGCCATTTTCCGCCAGCCGCTCAGCCAGTCGGTTGACCATGCCCTTGATCATCTCCTGCTGATCGGCCTCTGACATTTGCTCAGTGTTGGCCACGGTTTCTTTGTCGAGAGCCGGCGGACGAGCCTCGGTGCTTTCGGCTGTTTGCCCGGCCTCGCCCCCAGCGCGCTGAATATGAGACAAGACGGTTTTGCGCCAGGGTGCATTCGCCGGCGCGTCGGCCAGCAGTTCCTTCCAGCGCGTGATCGCCTCTTTTTTGCGGCCGTCCTGATAAGCGGCAATACCTAGATAGAACCGGGCCTTGGCATGGTTGGGGTTGATGCCAAGTGCAGCATTGAACGCCGCATGGGCATCGGCACTGACCAGGCCGGCTTCCGACATGGTGAGCGCCTCGCCGAGGGAGGTTTGCAGTTCAGCATCCTTGGGCGACAGCGCGGCCGCCTTGCGGAAGGCATCTGCTGCATCGCCGAACCGGCGCAGGCGCATATAGGCAGGCCCAAGAACCGCCCAGCCGCGCGCATCGTTCGGCGATTTTTGCAATCGCTTTTCAACCTGGGCAACCAAATTGCTCAGATCCGGATTGGCTTGCGCCTTGGCCGCACGCTCAGATTTTGGCTGATCGGGAAGGTGCGGCGAGCCTGTATAGGAGTAAGCGGCCAGAGAAATGGCCAGCGCGCTGACGCCGATCACCGCAGCGCCAACGGTCCCGGCTGAGGCAATCTTTGTGTCGGCAGTTTCTTGGGTCTCAGCTGCGGCAAGCAAACGGCGCGCAATTTCGGTCTTTGCGGCCTCAGCGTCGGCTTCCGAAATCACACCACGGACGATATCCTGCTCAACTTCAGCCAACTGATCTTTGTATATATCGACTTCAGGCGTGTGCTCGCCTTGAGCTTCCGACACCCCGCGCAACAGGGGCCGAAGCACAAGCAAAATGACAATGATTGCCGCCCCGGCAACTGCGGTCCAAAAGATCATGGGTGCTATGTAGTGTCGATAGGGGATCAAGTGCAATTCACGCGCACTCTATTTGAGGCGTAATGGTGTCGCACTTCCCATCTCAGACGTCGCTAATCCGTAGTCTCCTCTGCAGGGCTTTGATAATGTCCGCCAGCTCTGGAAAACCGGTCTGGAAATCATGACCTGCGCGGCCTTGCCGCCGCAATCGTCTATGGGTTGCTTGAAAATGAAGAAATATTCGATTTTCTCCTTGGCCAAGAACGCCGGGAACTACCACAAAGACTGGGAACGCGCCTGGCGCAGCCCCGAGCCGAAAAAAGAATACGATGTAGTCATCGTCGGCGCCGGCGGCCATGGGCTCGCCACCGCCTATTACCTGGCTTCAAAGCACAACATCACGAACGTAGCGGTCATTGAAAAGGGTTGGCTGGGTGGCGGCAACACCGGCCGTAACACGACCATCATCCGCTCCAACTACCTGCAAGACCCCTCCATGGCGATTTACGAGCTGTCACGCTCGCTCTATGAGGATCTCAGCCAGGAATTGAACTACAATATCATGTTCTCACCGCGCGGTTTGTTGATGCTGTGTCAGACCGAGCACGAATTGCGCGCCATGAAGCGCACCAGCCACGCCAACCGGCTGGTCGGCATCGAGGCCCGCATGATCGATCGGGCCGAGGTGAAGGAACTTGTTCCGATCATCAACGACAGCGACGATTGCCGATATCCGATCCTGGGGGCCTATTACCAGCCGCGTGGCGGCACGGCACGTCATGACGCAGTGGCTTGGGGCTATGCCCGCGGCGCTGATGCGCGCGGTGTGGACATCATCCAGCAATGCGAAGTGACCGGCATCACCCGTACAGGCCGCAAGGTGACCGGGCTGGACACCTCCAAGGGCCACATCAAAGCCAAGAAAATCGCCGTTGTCACCGCCGGCAATACGTCGCTGGTGATGCAGATGGCCGGGCTGTCCATGCCCATCGAGAGTGTTTGCCTGCAGGCACTGGTGTCGGAGCCGATTAAGCCGGCGATCGACGTGGTGGTGATGGCCAACACCGTGCACGGCTATATGAGCCAGTCCGACAAGGGCGAATTGGTGATCGGTGGCGGTGCCGATTCCTACAACAACTATTCCCAACGCGGCAGTTTCCCCGCCCTTGAACACACTGTGACGGCTCTGGTGGAAACCTTCCCGATCATCTCGCGATTGCGCATGATGCGCATGTGGGGCGGGATTGTGGACATGACCGGGGACCGCTCGCCCATCATCTCCAAAACCGATGTGGACGGGCTCTATGTGAACTGCGGCTGGGGTACGGGCGGTTTCAAGTCGATTCCAGGCTCAGGCTCCGTATTTGCCGATCTCGTCGCCAAGGACCAGCCCGGCGAAATTGCCGGCGCCTTCAGCCTGGACCGGTTCAAGCAAGGCCGCACCATCGACGAGAGCGTCGCTGCGGCCGTGGCGCATTAGGGGAGCAATAGACAATGTTGGTAATCACCTGTCCTGTGTGCGGCGTTGAAGGCGAAGAGGCCGATTTCCATTGCGGCGGCGAGGGCCATATTGCCCGCCCCGCCACGGAAAACCCTGATGGCATCTCCGATGACGCCCAGCGTGACTATATGTTCATGCGCAAGAACCCCAAGGGCGTGCACTTTGAACGCTGGCGCTGCGATCGCGGCTGCGGCAAGTGGTTTCATGCCTGCCGCGACACGGTGAGCATGCAGATTTTCGGCTATTACGGCATCACCCAGCGGCCACCGGCCGCCTTGTTGAAAAAAGCCGATCCCTTGTGGCAGGCCCATTTTGAGGCCGCCAAAAAGCCCTCAGCCAAGAAGGCGAAATCCTGATGAGCAACAAGCCTTACCGCGTCCCGACAGCGGGAACTGGCGGCACTGTGGGCCGCGTGATCGACCGCTCCCAGATGATCGATTTCCAATGGAATGGCCGCAAATATGCGGGCTATGAGGGCGACACGCTGGCCTCCGCCCTGTTCGCGAACGGCATCCGCGTTGTAGGCCGCAGCTTCAAATATCACCGTCCGCGCGGGGTTTTGGGCTTTGGATCGAACGAGCCTAACGCCCTGGTGGGTGTGGGAAGTGGCAACCGCCAGGAACCAAACCTCCGGGCCACACAGGTCGAGCTCCATGCCGGCCTCACCGCAAGCGCCCAGAATGCCTGGCCCAGCGTTGAGTTCGACGTGGGCCAAGTCAACAGCCTGGCCTCCCGGCTATTTCCCTCAGGCTTCTATTACAAGACATTCATGTGGCCCCAGTCGTTTTGGAAATCGGTTTATGAACCGATCATCCGCCGCGCCGCAGGTCTGGGCGTTGCCCCTGAGGGGCCTGATCCGGACACCTACGAGCAGTTCAACTGCCATTGCGATGTGCTGGTTGTGGGCGGCGGCGCAGCCGGGCTTGCCGCGGCCGAGGCCGCGTCGGCCAATGGTGCACGGGTGATCATTGCCGATGAAAACCCCCAGTTCGGCGGCATCAGCGACATTGCAGGTGGCACCATCGGCGGCGAAGCCCAGTCCAAGTGGATTGCCGCAACGGCTGCAAGCCTGGCCAAGTCAGGCAACGTGCATGTGATGAACCGCACCACGGTCGTCGGCCACTATCACCATAACTATGTGATGATGTTCGAGCGGGTGGCTGAGCATGACCCGAACCTTTTGAGCTCCGGCGCTCCGCGCCACCGGCTGTGGAAGGTACGCGCCAAACAGGTGATTATCGCCAGCGGCGCCATCGAGCGGCCCATTCCGTTTGCCAATAATGACCGCCCAGGCGTGATGCTGTCCACCTCCGTGCGGGCCCATCTGGCCCGTTATGGGGTGACGCCGGGCTATCGCGGCGTGGTGTTCACCAACAATGACGATGCCTACCGCACGGCAACCGACCTTCTGGCTGCAGGCGTCCCCGTAGGCCGCATTATCGATGTGCGTGCAGAGCCGTCCGGCCCATTGATTGAGGCCGCCAAGTCCGCCGGCATCGAGATCTCAGCAGGCAGCGCCATTTGCGGCCTGAACGCCAAATCCGGCGGCAAACACATCACCTCGGTGAAAATGGCGCCCTATTCCACCTCCGGCCGGGTCTCTGGCGCAGAAGAAGAGATCGCTTGCGATTTCGTCGCCGTCTCCGGCGGCTGGAACCCTGTGGTCCATTTGCATTGCCACAATGGCGGCAAGTTGGACTTCGACCAGAAACTGCAGAGCTTCGTACCGAAACCCCACGCTGACCCAGTGGTTACCATCGGCGCGGCCAACGGCACATTCGGCTTGGGCGATTTGATGACCGAGGCCTACGCCGCCGGCGACAAGGCGGGCAAGGCCGCTACGGGCTCCAAGGCAGCAAAAGCCGCCGCTCCAAAGGCTGCGTCCGAGACCGAGGGCAACCTGGAAGCGATCTGGTTTGCCCCCGCCACGGGCAAATATAACGAAGGCAACAAGCACTTCATCGATTATCAGAACGACGTAACAGCGGCTGATCTGGAGTTGGCCCAGCGTGAGGGCTACGAATCGGTGGAACACACCAAGCGCTACACCACCCTTGGCATGGCCACCGACCAGGGCAAAACCTCCAACATCATCGGTCTGGGCGTATTGTCCGGCTCAACCGGCAAGCCGATCCCCGAAATCGGCACCACAACCTTCCGCCCGCCCTACACCCCGTTCTCGTTCGGCTCGATTGCGGGAACCCAAGTGGGCAAGCTGTTCCATGTGGTGCGCAGAACCGCGTTGTTCGACTGGCACGCCGAGGCCGGCGCAACCTGGGAGCCGATCGGCGACTGGCGCCGGGCTTATTGCTACCCCAAGGGCGAGGAAGACAAGCACGCCGCCATCAACCGCGAAATCCTGACCGTTCGTAACAAGGTGGGCCTCCTGGATGCCTCAACCCTGGGCAAGATCGAGATCAAGGGCCCTGACGCGGGCGCTCTGCTCGATCGGGTCTACACCAACAAGTTCTCAACTTTGAAGCCTGGCCGTGGCCGCTATGGCCTGATGATGAATGAGATGGGCTTCCTGTTCGACGACGGGGTAACCGTTTGCCTGGGCGAGAACCACTATCTGATGCACACCACGTCCGGCGGCGCTGAGCGCATTGTGGAGTGGCTGGAAGAATGGCTGCAAACCGAATGGACCGATATGAAGGTGTTCGTCACCGCGGTGACCGAACAATGGTCGCAGTATGGCGTAGCCGGCCCCAAGGCCCGTGCCCTGCTTGAGAAGCTTGAGGGCGATGTGGACTTTGGCGCCGACGCGCTGTCGTTCATGGGCATGACCGAGGGCACCCTTGCGGGCACCCGTGTCAGGGTCTTCCGGATCTCGTTCTCCGGCGAGCTGTCCTA
This sequence comes from Alphaproteobacteria bacterium, assembly GCA_024227565.1. Lineage (GTDB taxonomy): Bacteria > Pseudomonadota > Alphaproteobacteria > Rhizobiales > CAJQND01 > JAAEUE01. Next base: position 32,710 of record JAAEUE010000233.1, on the reverse strand, counting down.
TGAGATTGCCGTTCCCTCCCACAACGGCCGGGCGTTCTGGGAGAAGCTCTTGGAAGCCGGTGAAGAGTTCGGCGTTGAGCCCTATGGCACCGAGGCGCTGCACGTGTTGCGTGCTGAAAAAGGCTTCATCGCCATCGGCGACGAAACCGATGGCACCGTCACCCCGCTTGATCTGGGCCTGAACTGGGCTGTGTCCAAGAAGAAGGCCGACTATCTGGGCAAGCGGGCGCTTGATCTGCCTCATCTGGCCGCAGAGAACCGCAAGGAACTGGTTGGCCTGCTCACCGAAGACCCCAACGAGGTGCTGCCTGACGGTGCCTATGCGGTGTCTGAGGTCTCTGAAAAGCTGCCCATGGACATGATCGGCCAGGTGACCTCCACTTATTGGAGCCCCACGCTGAACCGCTCCATCGCCATGGCGCTGGTTAAGCAAGGCCGCGCCAAGATGGGCCAGAAGATCACCTTCCCGGTTGCCGATGGCAAGGTGGTCCGGGCGGAAATTGTTGATCCGGTTTTTTATGACAAGGAAGGCGAGCGGCAAAATGTCTGAGGCCCTCATCATCACACCATTGTACGACCGCGAGGCCCCGGGCGGCCTTGCCATCATCATGACCGAGGTTGTCGATCTTGGCATGATCGACCTGCGCGGCCTGCCCAAGGACAAAAAGTTCATGGATGCGGCCAAGGCGGCCCTTGGCATCGCCCTGCCCACCGCTCCACGCACCAGCGCCGGCATGGGCGACATCGTGTGTTTGTGGATGTCTCCCGACCAATGGCTCATCACCTGTCCGCGCAAGGCTGTTGGCGGCCTTCTGGCCAAGCTTAACGCAAGCCTGGAAGGCATTTTCTCGCTGGCGGTGGATATGTCCGATGCCCGCACCATCATTCGCCTTGAAGGCGACCGGGTGCGCGAAACCTTGATGAAGGGCTCATCGATTGACTTCACGCAATCAGGTTATGAGGCTGGAACCGTGCGCCGCATGCTGTTCGGTGAAATCGCGGCCATGGTGCATGTGGTTTCAGAAAAGCCGGATGTGTTCCATCTGATGGTGTTCCGGTCTTACGCCCACCATGCCTGGGATTGGATTGAGGCGACGGCCATGAAGGGCAGCGAGGTGGAGTTCCTGAGCTCCGCTGAAGCTCCGCCGGTGGTTTAACCCATCCAAGAGCTCAGCATCGCCTGCGTGCTTGCCTCTTCTTCCGTCATTCCCGCGTAGGCGGGAATCCAGGGCGTTACGCTCTATCGTCTATTCGGCTCTGGATGCCTGCCTTCGCAGGCATGACGGAGTTGAGGGCTGCTCAGAGAGGCGTTTTGGGAAGAACGGCCCTACTTCGAAGTCCGCGGCAGCAGCTGCTCAACTGCTGAGACGACCCGATACACGATTTCTGAGATCATCATGGAAAGCGTGACGGAAGAGCTGGGCATGTGGTTGACGTGGTTGGTCATGACGAAATCTCCTGTGAAAGGGATGGACTGATTTGATGCACCGAAGATGCACTTCCCTGGCCGTTTTGACAAACGATGCTTTCTGATGCGATAAGTTAGAATTACTAATTTATACCTCGCGGAAAACCTCACATGCGCCGTCTTCCCCCTTTAAATTCCTTGCGTGCATTCGAATCTGCGGCGCGTTGGCTCAGTTTTTCTAAAGCCGCAGATGAACTTTTCGTAACCCCCGCCGCGATCAGCCAACAAATCAAACAACTGGAGGATTATCTGGGCATCGCCCTGTTCCACCGCATGACCCGCGCGGTTCGGTTGACCGAAGAGGCCAGAACTGTTTTGCCCCTGGTCACCGAAGGCTTCGACAAGCTGGCCGAAGCGGTTGAGCACCTGGCGCAAAATCAGGAGACCGGGGTTTTGACCGTGAGCAGTGCGCCAACCTTTGCGCAAAAGTGGTTGCTTCCCCGCCTGCCTGACTTTGGTGACAAACATCCCGACATCGATTTGCGCCTGGATGCCTCGCTGTTGTCGCGCGATTTTGAGCGGGACGGCATCGACATTGGCATCCGCCTTGGCTTGGGCGACTATCCGGGCTTGCATGTGGCGCGGGTGTTTGGCGAACAGGTGAGCATTGTGTGCAGCCCCAAACTGCTCAGCGCAGACCCGCCGCTGCGCATGCCGTCTGATCTGCAGCATTTCCGCCTGCTGCATGTTGATTGGGGGCACTTTTCCGTGCCCCTGCCCGACTGGCAAATGTGGCTCACGGCGGCAGGCCTCGAGGACCTCAAGGTGAAGCACGGCCCAACCTTCACGGTCGAAAATATGGCCATCGAGGCAGCCCTGAGCGGCAATGGCGTTGCCCTGGTCAGTAACTTCGCGGTGGTGGAAGAATTGAAGGCCGGCCGTCTGGTGCGGCCGTTTGATCTGGTGCTGAAGGCCGGCTTTTCCTACTGGCTCGTCTGCCCACATGAGAATATGCGCCGGGCCAAAGTAAAGGCATTCTGCAACTGGATCCTGGATGAGGCCGCCCAAGACAGCACGGCCAAAGCTCTTGAGGCTCAAGAGGAAACGTGAGACCGCCGTCTCTCCAGCAAGGCACAAGGCCGAACAGCTTTTGGACTTGACAAGCCAACAGGTTTGTAGGAAAAAAAGCTATGAAAGATGAAAATTACCCTATTCCCAATTTGGGTCACGCATTAAAGGCGTCGAAATTCGTCCAATTTGTGGCAACCAGAGATGGAATTACTGATTTAATTGCAACATCTTATGCGATCAAAAATCGATTGTCCAAAGGTGGCGAATTACACCATATTGCACGCGATCTCGAGGTGAGCAATATGGGCGATTTTTCCTCTACTTGCCATAATACAGATGAGGAACCTTGCTTGAAGTCCTTGTCTGTCGTTGCGGGAGTGTTCGCCGGCCTCTACGATGACCCTACAAATGGCGCCACCCGGTTCCACAGGCATGACCAATGCCCTGGCTGGTCATTAAACTTACAGCCTTGCGCTTTACTTGGCCCACATCTTTATTATCGCGACTGAAGACTTGACAATGAGCGCAGACTCATCAGCATCGTCACGTTGGCGGGCGTCCCGTATGAAGGGCGCGCCCGCGGGCTGTTCATCGAAGGTTCAGGCTGAATCTCATAGGGTGGCCTCCGTTGAATGGAGTGGAGCTGGAACGGTGCTGAGACTAATCATTTTCATAACAGCTATGGCGATCGCCGCCACGAGTGCGCATGCCGTGCCCTCGTCGGCTTTGAAAGGCTCCGGCCTTGGCGTAGCGGCTGATTTTAAGCTCGCACAGTCTAATGGCCACAAGCTCATTGCGCCCTCTGCTGCAGCGCGTATCGCGCGCCAGGTTGCGCCTTCAAGCAAACTGCTCAACGTACGTCTTTCCGGCGGAGGGTCCCCGCGCTATGTTATTAAAGCACGCAACAAGGGGAAGCTGCACATTATCGTGATTGATGCTAAGACGGGATCCGTCATGCGCCGCTAGCTCGGTGTTGGGCTCGGTCGCAAAAAGGAACCTGAAATGCGCATACTCGTCGTTGAAGATGATCCCGATATCAACAGGCAACTGGTCAACGCCCTGACCGATTCCGGCTATGTGGTCGATAATGCCACCGATGGCGAAGAAGGCCACTTCCTGGGCGATACCGAACCTTATGATTGTGTGATCCTGGATCTCGGTCTGCCGGTTATGGATGGGGTGAGTGTTCTGGAAGCCTGGCGCCGCGAAGGCCACAAGATGCCAGTGCTGATCCTCACCGCCCGCGACCGCTGGAGCGACAAGGTGTCGGGCTTTGATGCCGGCGCTGATGATTACGTCTCAAAACCCTTTCACATGGAAGAAGTGCTTGCCCGGGTTCGCGCCCTTTTGAGGCGCAGTGCCGGACACGCAACCAGCGAATTGACCTGCGGGCCCATGATGCTGGACACAAAATCCGCCAAGGTGACCGTCGATGGCCGGGCCATCAAACTGACCTCGCTGGAATACCGGCTGTTGGCCTACATGATGCATCACCAAGACCGTGTGGTGAACCGCACGGAGCTGGTCGAGCATCTGTATGACCAGGACTTTGACCGCGATTCCAACACCATCGAGGTTTTCGTCGGCCGGGTTCGCAAGAAGATCGGGCTCGACATGATCAAGACTGCGCGCGGTCTCGGCTACCGGCTCGCGGCACCCGATGAAGGGGCATAAGTCCCTTTCCTTCCGCCTCGTTGCGTCCTCGGCAATTTGGAGCCTTGTGGTTCTTGCAGTGGCCGGGTTCCTTCTTGCGCAATTGTTCCGCACTTCGGTTGAACGCAACTTCGACGCCCGCCTGCAATCGCTGCTCGATGGCTTGCTGGCAAACGTTGAATTGGGAGCCGATGGCAAATTGGTCAACACCCGCCCGTTGCCCGATGCCCAGTTCACGCTGCCTTTGTCGGGCTGGTACTGGCAAGTTTCCTCCCAGGCCGCTGGCGGAGAGGTTCAATCGATTGCCTCAGAATCCTTGCTCGAACAACGCCTGCCGGTTGAGCAAAGCCTGACCGCGTCGCGGGCCGAAGGCGGGGTCGCCAGCTATTACCTGCAAGGGCCTGACGGCAAGACACTGCGCGTGGTCGATCGCCCGATCCAGGTTTCAGGATCCGAACAGGTTTTCACCATACTTGTGGCCGGGGATGAAAAGGTGGTCGCGGCTGATGTGGCCGAATTCAACCGCACATTGATCATCGCCCTTGCGATTTTGGCCTTCGGGCTGGCTCTCGCGGCCTTCGTTCAGGTGCGCTATGGGCTGGGGCCATTGCGCTCGCTAAGTGATGGCCTGATTGCTGTGCGGGCCGGCAAGGCCAAAAGCCTGGAAGGGGGATATCCCAACGAAATCCAACCGGTGGCCGATGAGCTGAATCTGCTGTTGGAAAACAACGACGAAGTGGTCGAACGGGCCCGGACCCAAGTGGGCAACCTGGCGCACGCCCTCAAAACCCCGCTCAGTGTGCTGGCGAATGAGGCAGACCTTCATCCTGGGGAGCTGGGCGGCAAGGTGACCCAGCAAATCGGGCTCATGCGCGATCAGGTGAACATGTACCTGGACCGCGCAAGGCGGGCCGCCCGGGCCAGAACCCTCACCTCGTCCACCAATGTTGAACCGGTGCTGGACAGCCTGGCACGCACGCTTCAGCGCATCAATCTTGACAAGAACATCGACGTCAACGTCGTCTGCTCAGAGAACGCGCGCTTCCGCGGCGAAAAGCAGGATCTGGAGGAGATGATCGGCAATCTTTTGGAAAACGCCTTCAAGTTCGCCAAAAGCCAGATTGATCTCAGGGCCATCTGGCGGGCTTCAGAGATGGATGAGGGGCGGGTGTGGCTCGATATCTTCGTCAGCGATGACGGACCGGGCCTGACGCCGCAACAACGCCATGAGGCCCTCAAACGCGGCCACCGTATTGATGAGTCCAAGCCCGGCTCCGGCCTGGGCCTGTCCATCGTGTCGGAAACCGCCGGCATGTACGGCGGCAAGATCAAGCTCGGCGCTGCTGAGTTGGGTGGCCTGGAGGTGAAGCTCAAGATCCCCGCTGTGGCGGATTAAAGCCAAGGTCTGAAATTTTTACGAGGCCTGGTAAAGATTGCAATCTAAAGGTGAAAATTTCATCCGTAGGCTGAGTAACGGTTTGAAATAATGACCGTGGATTCAAGGCGCCGCTGCTTGGCAAGCGAGTGATCCCAATGTAGCGTAGCGCCGTAAAGGATTGATAGAGTGCCGTCCGCAGGTTTGCCCCCGGTCGTGGGCGTTACTTTATCAGGAGGGCGGGTTTCTTGTTGAAGCTCGCCCTCTGCTGATTTTGGGGGCTTCTGCATCCCTGCCTCTTCTCCCCGCTTCCCTGCCCCTTCTCCCGCATCCCTGCCCCTTCTCCCGCATCCCTGCGAAAGCAGGGATCCAGGATCGTGCGGCACGCTCATTGCTATGGGCCCCTGCTTCCGCAGGGGCGCGGGAAGGGAGAGTGCAGGGGCGCGGGGGAGAAAGTGAGCGCGCGCGGGATAGTAACCCTCAGGCGCTCGCCCCTGCAGCGCCGGAGGCAAGCGTGGGGATGCCGCGCTCGCGGTAGGGTGTGCGGCCATAGTAGGCCCGGTAGCATTTTGAGAAATGCGACGGCGAGGAAAACCCGCACGCCAGCGCCACATTGATCACCGACATATTGGTTTGCAGCAGCAAGGAGCGCGCTTTTTTCAAGCGCAGCTCCAGATAATAGCGTTTCGGCGAACGGTCCAGATAACGCCGGAACAGGCGCTCCAGCTGGCGCGTGGAAAGGCCAGCCTCTTTGGCCAGAATGCTGGGCGAGAGCGGCTCTTCCAGATTCGTCTCCATCTGCTCGATGATCCCCACCAACTTGGGATGGCGCGCGCCAATGCGGGCCGGCAGCGACATGCGCTGGTGCTCTGAGTGGTGGCGGATCGGCGAATGCAGCACCTGCTCGGCCGTGTCGGCCGCCAAATCAGGCCCATGCTGGCTGGCGATCATCGCCAGCATCATATCGATTGGCGAGGTTCCGCCGGCCGAGGTGAAGCGGTCACGGTCAAACTCGAACAGGCCGCCGGTCACCTCAATGTCGGGAAATGCCTCTGCAAAGCCCGGCAGGTTCTCCCAGTGGATGGTGCAACGGTGTCCGTTTAAAAGGCCGGCCTCTGCCAGCAAATGGCTTGCGGTGCACAGGCCGCCAATGTCAGCGCCCCGCCTGTCGGCCTTGCGCAGCCAGTTCACCAGCTTCTTGTCCACATGCTGATGCACATCGATGCCGGCGCAAACCACGATGGTGGCATGATCTCCAATGTCGTTGACGCTGCCATCGACCACGATGGGCATGCCGTTCGAGCCCACGACCGGCTCGCCGTCCACCGAATGGATCGACCATTTATAGAGGTCGCGCTCAGACATTCGGTTGGCAATGCGCAAGGGTTCAACCGCTGCGGCCAGCGGCATCATGGAAAATTGCGGAATCAGCACGAACGCAAACAGTTGCGGCAGCTCTCTCGGTTTCTCACCGAACATTCCAGGCTAATCCTTCACGAAGCAATGCATAGATAATTCACATACTGCCGTCGCGATAATATTGCTAGAGCTTATTGCGCTCCCTCTGAGTGCAATGAGCTCCAGATTTCCGTATCGGCGAGCAACTTAACCCCGCTCAGGCGCTTCCGCCTTCACGGGGGTTGCTCTAGTCGCAATTTGCTGAACGCATGTCGTTCCCAAGCGCGTCACCTGGCTCACAAAGGCCCACTTAGACCCCGCCCCTAAGGGCTGGAGCCAAGGATGGTCAAAATGAACATGATGTCTGCAGTGAACGAGAATCAGGCAACGCCGTTGCACCCCGTGGCTAATTTTCTGAGCGATTTCTCGCTTGAGATCACCCCGAAGCATGTGGACAAGATTGATCTTCTGGCTGGATACCTGAAGCCGGGCACGCCCGTTTATGTGGCGATGCTGGACGCAGGCGACCAACCGGGCATTCTCCAGGCCGTTCGGGCCCTGCGCACCGCAGGCCTTGAGCCGGTGCCGCACGTGCCGGCCCGCTTCGTGTTAACCGCTGATGTGCTGAACGAATGGCTCGCCGCATATGCCGGTGAAGCTGATGTTAAGCGCGCCCTTGTACTGGGCGGCGGCGCGGCCACACCAAACGGCGCGTTCGATGCAGCCGTGCAGCTGATGCAAACCGGCCTCTTCGGCAAGCATGGCATTCACAAGCTGGGCATGGCCGGACACCCGGAAGGCAATCTGGACATTGAGAAGAAGGTCGGCAAACAAGCCCTGCTTCAAGCCCTTCACGACAAGCAGAAGTTCGCCCAGGACGAAGGCATTGAGGCCCACATCGCAACCCAGTTCCTGTTTGAAGCCGGACCGGTTGAAAGCTGGGCCAAAACCCTGCGCGCCGAAGGCATCACGCTTCCCATCCATGTGGGCGTTCCTGGACCGGCCACACTGAAAACCCTGGTGAAATACGCCGCTGTGTGCGGTGTGGGCGCCTCCGCCAAATTCATCCGCAAGCAGGCCCTGAACATCACCAAGCTGATGAGCGTGAACAAACCAGACGGCCTGGTGGCCGGACTGGCAGACCTAAAGGTCAACCAGCCCGAGCTTGGCGTAACCCGCGCCCATCTCTATCCGTTCGGCGGCTTTGACCGTCTGTTCGAATGGCTGGACGAAGCGCGCAGCTAGCCGTCTGAGAGCCCAGAGCCAGAGACGGTTTGGGTGAGGTTTGTCAGGCCTGACGCAGGGTTTCAGCTCTGAACCAAGAGATGAGTGCCTGTTGGAGAGGAAAGCGTGTCGCGCTGATGGATCTCAGCAAAAATCTCGATAACATTGTTCTCCGGGTCCCTGAAAAACAACGTGCGGTGGGGCCAATCTTGATTGGTAGAGCCCTCGATAATATCGACGCCCCTCTGCTTCAGTGTTTCGTGGGCAAGGTCCACATCAGCCGGCGGAACCCGGAAGCTGAGCTGTATGGCTGCAGACGTCTCAGGGATGGTGGGACCATCATACTGGCGCCCCCGGGGCCTTAGGCACAAAAACAGTGTGCCGACCCGGAAACAGATCAATTTTCCCGGTTGCTCGTCGTCAATGAGAAAGTCGAAGATGCTGCAGTAGAACTGCTTCATCGCTTCAAGGTCATCGCAGAGCACGATGACATAGTCCAAGCTGCGGATTGCGCCCAGCCCGGTGGTGTCGGTTACTTGATTGCTCATTCTTGAAATCCTGCATGGTTCGGTTACTGGAATAAGGCCCAGTCACATAACGCAGAACCAGAGCACCACAGCCCGAGAATCTCTATGGCTGCACCGCGCATGCGGAGTGGTTGCAACCGGCACCCGAATGGCGACCTACCCCTTGGTTCTGCTCTCGCGGTAAACCACGAACAGGCCCGCAGTGCAGATCAGCGCAATGCCCCCCCAAGCAATGGCATCCGGCCACTCGTTCCACAACAACACGCTCCACAACACCGCCAGCGGTATCGCCACATATTCAAACGGTGCCACCAGGCCAGCTTCTGCAACCCGGTAGCCTTGCCCAATCAAATAGCCCCCAAACGCATTGATGCAGCCAACGGCAACGATGATCGCAAGATCAACATTGGAGGGCCACACCCAGGCGCGCAGGAGAAACTCCAACGACGGGTCGCCCCCGCCGGAATAGCGCCCGTCTCCGGCCACCAGCCACATCAGCACACTGGCCACTATGAACATGAACTGGATGTAGAACGCCATGGTGGAGGCTTTCTCCGCCGTGCCCAGCTTGCGGGTCATCATGGTCATGAGCGAATAGGCCGTGGCGGCAATCAACGGCAGAATGGCGGCAATCTGAAACGCGGCACTGCCGGGCCGCATGATGATGATGGCGCCCACAAGCCCCACCAGTACGGCCGAGATCCGCTGCAGGCCGATCTTTTCGCCCAACATGGGCACGGCCAGAATGGTGATAATCAGCGGGGCGGTGAAAAAGATCGCTACAGCTTCCGCCAATGGCAGCGAGGCAAGGCTGGTGAAGAACGTCATGTTGCCGATGACCAGGGCAAAGCCGCGCAACAGGTGAAGCGGAATGCGCTTGCTGAAAAGGTTGCGAAACCCGCCCTCCAGGGGCACCAGAATGGCCAGCGTCAGGCACATGGCAACAGTGGCGCGGATGAAGACGATCTCGTGCAGAGGATAGCCGCCGCTCAGCCATTTGATGGCCATGTCCTGGACAGAAAAGATGGTGACCGCCGCAACCACGCAAAGGATGCCCAGCAGACGGGCGGAAAAGCGAGGCGGCGCCCCCTTGGTCACGTCTTCGGCCATTCCTTGAATGATAACTCCAGAAAAGGCCAGGCCCGGCCCTGTTGCGGACCCAGCCTAGTGCTCTTTAAGATGGTTGAATAGGCACAACTGCCTTAAGGAGGCCGTCATGGCGAATAAAAAGAATGTTGCCGTGATCGGCGCAGGCGTCAGCGGGCTGGCTGCCGCCAGGGTCTTCAGGCAGACAGGACACTCCGTCTCGGTCTTCGAGCGCAGCCACGATCTCGGCGGTGTCTGGGAGCCGTCGCGCTCCTATCCCGGCATTCAGACCCAGAGCCCAAAGGAGCTTTACCGCTACACCGACAAGCCCATGCCCGAGCACTATCCTGAGTGGCCGAACGGTGCGCAGGTGCATGAGTATCTGAACGCTTATGCCGGCGACCATGATTTGCGCAGTCTCATCACCTTCAACACCGAAACCTCCGCAATGGGCCGCCGCACCGACGGCAAGCCCGGGTGGACCCTCAACCTGACCAGGAACGGCGAAGCGGCGACAGAGGAGAGTTTCGACTTCGTGGCCGTCTGCACCGGCCAGTTCAGCGAAAAGAACACCCTCACCCACCCCGGGCAGGACGCCTTCACGGCCGGCGGCGGCCAGGTGATGCACTCATCGGAGTACACCGACCCGGATCTGGTCAAGGGCAAGGACGTGGTGGTGCTGGGGTTCTCCAAATCCGCCACCGACATTGCGGTCAATGCCGTCCACAGCGGCGCCAAATCGGTCACCATCGTCTACCGGGAGAGCGTTTGGCGGATCCCCTATTTCATCGGCGGCCTGATCAACTTCAAACGCATCCTGTACATCCGCAAGCAGGAGAACATGTTCCAGGCCTGGAACCTTGGCGCCCTGGACCGCTTCAAATACGCCATCGCCGCCCCGTTCATCTGGGCCAACTGGCGCGCATTGGAATCTCTCTTGAGCATCCAGTTGAAGCTCGGCAAGACCGGTCTTCGGCCCAAGCAGCCGATTGAGGACACGGTCAGCTGCTCGGTTCCCATTGTCACCCCCGGCCTGTTCGACCTGATTGCCGAGGGCACAATCAAGACAGTCCAGGGAACCTTCGATCACTACACAAAAGACGCCATAAGCCTGTCCAACGGGCAAACCGTTCCTGCCGACGTTGCGATCCTTGCTGTGGGCTGGAAACTTGGCGTGCCGTTCCTGCCTGAGGAGTATCGTGCCAAGCTCATCGAGAGCGACGGCCAATATCGCCTCTACCGCATCATCGCCAATCCGGACTTGCCGGACATGGGGTTTGTGGGGTTCAACTCCTCGTTCTGCACCGTGCTCAGCGCCGAAATGGCGGCCAACTGGCTGGTGCGCTATGCGGACGGCATGCTGGCCAAGCAACCCAGCGCTGCCGAGATGAGCGAAGACATCGAAATGATGCTCGACTGGAAACGCAACAAGCGCCCCGCCGCGCAGGTTTACGGCGGCCTGTGTTCAGCCCCGTTCCATTTCCTCCATTTCGATGAACTGCTTGCGGACATGGGCGCGGCCGTGAAAAAGCGCAACCCGGTTGCGGAGAACCTGTCGCCCCCGAACGCAGAGGCCTATGGCCGGTTTCTGCACTCCACGCCAGGTTACCGGGTTGATTGACCAGCGCTCTCACATTGGTTTTTGGCACGCCCTGACCTGCTGGCGCAAAACGTAATAGTCTTTGATCCAACCAGCGAGACCTTTGCACTCAGGCCCACACGACTTCAACTCAGCACGCACCGCGCGCTGGCTGCGCTTTGAATAGGCTTTTACCGGCGGGCAGGCTGCGCCGACGGCAAGGTCGCCAAAGCCTCTTCCGCCGTGGACACAGCCGCCCAGCCCGGCACACAACACAATCAGCAATACACTCCGCATCAGAATTTCCCCTCGTCCAGGATCTTGTCCAGCTCGCCCGTCTCCGGCCGCTTGTTGGCGGCCTCCAATTGCCTTTCGCGCACTTCCCCCAGCTCGGCACGCCTGCGCGCAAGAGCGTGGGCATTCTTCGCGCGCACTTCTGCCCGGCCTTGCGCCCGCCCGCGTTGCCTGGCCACAAGCAGCGCGAGCAAGCCCCCTATGGCGGCGGCAAGGCCGGCAAGCCATTTGCTGAGTTTCGGCCCGGCCAAGGCGGTCAGCAGTTTGATGATTGCGGCCATATCTAAACTCCGTGCTCGGTTGACTTCTTCATCCTCTCGCGGATGATCCAGGCACACACGGCAAGAGCCGCAAGGCTGAGGGCAGCCGGCCAGATCAGGTTCACCCAGCCCCCGCCTTCAGGCACGAGACCTGAAACATCGCGAACGGCGTCCCCGCCTTGCTCGGCCAAGGCGATCAATTCCTTCAGCTGATCAACAATCACCGCCAGGGTCAGCCCTGCTGCGGCCCGGTTGGTTGTGGATTGCAGCGCCGACTTGCCTTGCCGTTGCACCACTTGGCGGCCGGCCTCCCGGATCTCCTCAGCCTCTTCGCGAACGCTGTCGTCGTTTGGCGGCCGGAGAAACAAGGCCCCCTCAGCGGCCCGCCTGCGGCTGAGCCCCCGCAACACCTTGCCGCCAGCCTTGGTCCACAGCGCCAGCCGGGCCGGCACTTCGGCAAAACGCTTTTGGTTCACGTATCGCAGCACGGAGGACTTCTTGAAATTTGCAGGCCCCACGTTGTAGGCGAACGACAGAAGCGCTGAGAATTGGTTGGCGTTCAAGCGAACCTTGATGTCGGGCCGGATGGCGTCCGAAAAGCTCTTGAGGTCGCGCAGCAAAATCGCCGTGCCCTCCTCCCGGGTTATTGTCATCCCGCGATGAACCTCTGGCGCACCGGCCCTGGACGTGTGCCCGTATCCGATGGTCCAAATCCCGGTCACGTCTTGATAGGCATGGGCGCGCCAGCCTTCGAAAGATTTCAACAGGCCGAGGCCTGCACGATTGATCTGCATGGAACTAATCCTCCAGTTTTTTGGGTTTGTTGATTGGGTAGAATTTGGAGCGCGCGGCTCAAAAGGATGGATTCCCCCCACCGTCATCCCTGCGAAAGCAGGGATCCATCACTCAAGGCAAACAGCACGCGCACAGCTATGGGCCCCTGCTTTCGCAGGGGCGCGGGAGAGAAAACAGGCGCGCGCGGGAGAGAGTTCAGACGCACGCGAGGCAACAAGATGCATTCCCCTCCCACCGTCATTCCCGCGAAGGCGGGAATCCAGGGGAGGTAGACTTAAGAGCGAGCAGGCATGACGGAGAGGGAAGTCCGCATCCCTGCGAAAGCAGGGATCCACACCTCAGAGCAAGCACCACGCCCAGAGCCATGGGCCCCTGCTTTCGCAGGGGCGCGAGGTCGGTGGGCGCGAGGTCGGTGGGCGCGGGGTCGGTGGGCGCGAGGTCGGTGGGCGCGAGGTCGGTGGGCACGGGGTCGGTGGGTGTGGGGCGGTGGGTGCGAAGCCGGCGTTCCTCGCCGTGCTCCATCACCCGCCGTGCCAGGATGAGGAACTGATAGGCATCCATGAAGACGCGGCCTCCCGACACATCGTGCCAAAAGAAATCCCGCGCCGGGTGGCTCCAGCGCAAGTCCCCCGGCTTCACCCCGCCCATGACCACCGCCTGGGCCTGGTTGGCCAACTCGAGGATGGCAATGCGGCCCGCCAGGTCCACGGCAAAGCGCCGGCCGAGGGAACTCACCTGCGCCCTCATGGTTCAACCGCCAGGGCGAGGCTCAACCACCCTGCCCCGCCGAACACACACAGGCGGTTTTCATCTTCAACCCAAGCGAGCCAGCCGGCGCGCGGCGCGCGGATGCGCCAGGCACCATCCTGCCAGGTGGCCACATTGCCCCCATTGCCGGACCAGGCCCCGGATGCGCCAGCGGCAATGATGTAGCTGACGCCATCTGCCGGGCCGGCAGGCGGCGCGGGCAGATCCCGGTCCGCCACGCTGAGCTGCACCACCGCATCGAGGGTCAACAGTGCCTCATTGTGGGTGACATGCTTTTGCGCCTGGGCAGCCTCAATCAGCGGCAAAATGAGTTTCGTGGTGTTAGACATAAATCGTCTCCTCTCGCGGTGTGCCGCGGCCGGCCGTTGCGGACAACTGGCTGACCCGGACGGTGAAACTGGAGGGCACGTGGCCAAAGTCAGCCTGCGCCTCGGTGGTGGAATAAAGGGCGCCGGGCGCTGTACTGGTGAGAGTGCGCAACGCCACGCCGTCGGCGCTTAGGATGTCGATCTCGTAGGCTTCGCGCTCTTCGCCCAGGGGCACCTCGACCTGGGCCCAGGCATCGCCGCCCACCCGGGTGCGCCGCACCCAGGCGATGGCAATTGCGCCCTCCCCCCGCCGCCCCGTTACATGAACCGGGCTGAGGGGTTTGAGGCCGGCGCCGGTGAACGCATGCACCTTGTCGGCATAGGCAGGGTCTGCCGCATCGCGCGCAGCGGGGCCATAGCGCCAGGTGATTTCGCGCCCAATGTCTGTGGGGGCAAGACCTGCGCCAGCCACCGCGGCGTTGAGCAGCACGAATGGCGCGCCGGCCCGAACCGGATTGGCCATCGGGGCCTCGCTGCCGCCCTGGCCGCGCAGGAAGCTGGAAATCTCATAGCGGTCAGGCCCCACCAGCTCCGCAGTTTGAAACTGCAGCACCTCCCAGGCCCCGTGCCCGTTCTGAACCGCCGCCAGATTGGCACCATCCAGCAAGGCCCGCTCGCTGACACTCTCAAGCGCCCCGCCGTGCAATTGCACCTGAATGCGGTTGCCCCGGTCGAGCCGCGCCGTGGGCCCGGCATAAAGATCCCAAAGGAGCGTACCGACCGTGGCCGGCGCCTGAAGGGTTTGCGCCAAGCTCGCCGTCCCGCCGCCAATGCGCAACAGGGCCAGGCGCCCGGGCCACGGCTTGGCAAAGGCGGCAACCCAACCCTCCTGGGCCGGTTCATCGCCGCGCAGCAGAGGCAGATCAAGACACAGAAGCTCCGCCTTGCCGAAGCTCAACGCCCGGGCCGGCTGGGCGCCGCGGGCCGGCCCGCTGCCGCCGCCGGCAAACAGGCTGGGCTCCAGGCGCTGGGCCGTGATCTCGCGGGCTGAGTGGTCGGAGATCTCGTTGAGGCTGAACAGGGTGCCGTCAAACGACACCGCATCGCCGGGCTCAAGCGCCAGCCTGCTGGGCGGCAGGCTGGCGCTCAGGGTCTCGCGCCCGGCCCACAGGTCCTGCAGCCAGATGTCGGCCCGTTCCTGGGCACCGGCCTGGCCCATAACGGCGGGCAGATCAGCGCTCGCCTTGCGCCGGCTGAAGCCGCCAAGGCGCCGGGCGGTGACGGCGGCTTTGCGGTAGTCGATGAGACCGTCCACATAGCTCAGGCTCACCTCGCCCGGAAGCTCGGTTTCCTGGGCCCGTGTCAATTCATAAACCGGGGCCTCGCGCTCGGTTTCCGCGAAATCAGCCTCCGCGATCGTTCCGGCAACGGGCTGGTCCTTGTGGCGGAAGACAATCTTGCCGCCGCTCTCCACCGCATCGAAAAAGAACGCCAGGCTGAGCGGGTCCAGCGCATCGCGGGCCGACATGGGCCGCTCGATCAGATAACCATCCACAAGCCCCTGCAGGCCGGACACATCCCCGGCCCCAAAGCCATGGCGCGCCAATATGGCCCCCACCAGTGCCTTCAGCGTTGCCCCGCCCAGGCGCCCGTTCAGCCAGTGACCGCGCTCATAGTTGGCGCCATCGGACCAAACCTCCTGCAAATAGGGAAAGGCGGGAAAGGGCCGCGCATCCCAGGCCCAGAAGGTGATCTCGCCGGGCGAGACCATGGGTCCGTCATAAATCACCGAGACCGGGTTTGTGCGCAGGCCCCGTCGGGAAAAGAACCCGGTGAGCGCATCGATATAGGCCCGCTGGATCAGGTCGTCGCGGGCGCCCGACGAGTGGTAGGGCAAGGCGCTTTCGTCAGACTTGGCATCATAGAACACGTTCGGCTGGTTGGTGCCCTTGTCCACCGCCGGGCAGCCGGCCTCTGTGAACCGGATGGGCTTGCTTTCAGGCACCCATTGGGTGGGCACAGCGGCCTCAACCCCGCCGGGCCGGTTGAAATGCCGGTTCAGCCACCAGGCCGAGAGGTCCTTGTAGCGAAACACCCAAGGCTTGCCGTAGTCGTTCACATGAATGCCGGTGCGTTTTTGCAGGCGGCGGTTCTCCTCATTCCGGTAGAACCAGGTGAAGCCTTCCCCGCCGCGAATGTTTCCGCGCAAGTAAGCCTGGTCATAGATCGACCTGGTGCCGGAAAAACTGTCCAGGTGGCCTCCATGCTCGCGCCAGTCCGACAGGGGCATGTAGTTGTCGATGCCCACAAAGGCGATGTCCGGCGCGGCCCAGAGCGGGTCGAGATGGAAGAACACATCGCCCGTGCCGTCTTGCGGCTGATGGCCGAAATATTCAGACCAGTCCGCCCCATAGGAGATCTCCGCCTCCGTCAGGATCTGCTTCACCTCGGCGGCAAGGCGCACCAGCTCATCCACCACCAGATAGTGATCCGGGCCATCGCGCAACGTTGTGAGCCCGCGCAACTCTGAGCCGATCAGGAAGGTGTCGACCCCGCCCGCATCCGCGCACAGATGCGCATAATGCAGGATCATGGGCCGGTAGGTTTCAAAGAATGCCGCAACCTGCGGACCCACCGCCGGGGTTTTGTCCGGCGAGCCGGCAAGCCCAGGCGCCGGATCACAACTGATGCGCCCGCGCCAGGGATAAGCCGGCTGGTCATCGCCGCCCGGCACATCCATGTTCAAGAACGGATAGAACGTGACCTTCAGCCCGCGTTCCTTCAAGTCGGTAATCGCCGCTATCACCGAACCATCCGACGGGGTGCCGCCAAACGCCGGGCGCCCGTCCACCTGGCTCACCAGATGCGCGCCCGCACGGCCCACGCCCGCCACCGACCAGGTGTGCGGGCTGGTCACCTTCTCGCGGTTCTCCACACCGGGACGCACCTGGCAATGGCCGCACCTCAGATCATCGCCAAACCACGAGACCACAAGCGCCACAGTGCCAACATTCGGGCAGGTTGCCTGCAATTGGTCCAGCGACAGCGACCAGTCGCTGCGCCCGGCCAGCGCATTGGCGTTCTCCGGCGCGGTCTGCCCAAAGCCTGCATCCCGGGTCACCGGCTGCGGGTGATATCCGAACTCGCTGAGCCCGGGGATCATGGCCACAGCGCCAATGCGCTGCTCCATATCATCCAGCGCCCGGAACACCTCAAAGGAAAGCTGGGGCAGCCGGTTGCCGAATTTGGCCAACGGCAGGGCCTCAAACACCACATAGGCAAGGCCCCGGTAGGCGGGTGCGTTGCCGGCCCCCTGCTTGGCCTCGATCAGACTGTCCGGCGCCTGGTCCTCCGCTCCGGTGTAGACCCGGTGGGTGAAGGGGGAGATGTCGATCTCCTTGCCGTCGGCCCACGCCCGGCCGATGCGCGAGATCTCGCCCTCGCACAGGCCCACGGCAAAGTTGGCGAAATAGCTGAACTCGGTCACTTGCGTTTTGCCGGCAGAGGGCGCGCCCTTGCCGCCGGCCTTTTCGGTGCGGGTGGAGGCCACCTCGTCAAACCGGGTGGCCCAGATGAGCTGGCCCGACAGGCGCACCCGGCCGAACGCCTGGGGGATGGGCGCCCCCTCGCTGGAGCCTTGCACATGCAAATCCTGGAGCCGGGGCCCGGAGACCCGCTTGGCCTTGCCGCCGAACAGGGCCTGGTCGATGAACTGGCCGGCAATGGCACCGGCCGCCCGGCCCACAAGGGCGCCCAAGGGGCCGCCAACCGCGTTGCCGGCCGCGCTGCCGGCAAATTGTAAAACGAGTGTCGCCATCAGTTTTGCTCCTCTGGAAATCGGAAGGCGTAGGCCAGGCGGCGCTGCCACCAGGCGGTGAAATGCACTTCGCAAACCCGCGTGCCGTCATGGGCGTGGATCATCTTTGTGGGGCCGCTCAGGATGGCGGCATGCTTGGCGGGCAGATGGGACCGCCAGCGA
This sequence comes from Alphaproteobacteria bacterium, assembly GCA_024227565.1. Lineage (GTDB taxonomy): Bacteria > Pseudomonadota > Alphaproteobacteria > Rhizobiales > CAJQND01 > JAAEUE01. The sequence goes on along the minus strand of JAAEUE010000233.1, from coordinate 14,985 downwards.
AACAGCAAAACGTCGCCGGACCTGATGTCCCGCAAAGCCACGGGCACCAGATGGCGCCGCGCGGCATTGGCCAGGCGCTCGCCGGCGCCGATCTCCGCCCAGTCGGCGCTGTAGGGCCCGGCCGCTTCGGGCTCGGCGCCATGGAGCGTGCGCCATACGCCGCGCACCAGCCCCAGGCAATCGGCCCCCACCCCCTTCAAGCTGGCTTGATGGCGATAGGGCGTGCCGATCCAGGCCCTGGCCTCGGCGACCACGGCGGCTCGCGTGGCGGTGCGGCTCATGGGGCCAGGCTCCCGCCGTCGTTCACCCCATCGTCGCTGTTGGGATAAGACACTGCAAAATCATTGCCGGGCATGTGGGGAAAGCCGCGGAAGTTGAGGGGATTGGCAAATTTTGCCCGGCAGGTGGAAAACTGCTTGTCGCAGCCTGCGGTGATGGTGAAACGGTCGCCTTCGGCGATCTTGCGCGACATGGGCCGCCAGAGCTCCAGCACCACACCGTCCGCCCCCGCCCGGTGCACCTTCACCTCCATGGAGAAGGTGCTATTGACCCCGGTCTGCCAAGTCAGGCGCCCGCGGGCAAACCAGCCTTCGGCAAACGCTCCAAGCCCAGAGACCGCAAAGCGGCGTTTGTCCTCCACCGCGCCCACCACACCTTGAGCCGAGAAGGCCGGGCTTGCCAGGTCCACGCCGCACCGGGCATCGCCCACATCCGCATCGCAGCCATACTGAAACAGGCGCCCGGCGGGCTGGTTGAGCTTGTGGGCGAGCCCCCGCACCTCTGCGCTGAAGCCTGAACGCGAACGGCTCACCTCGCCCAGGTTGCCGCTGCGCATCACAACCCTGTGTGCCGGGTTGGCCCAGTTCACCCGGGCAATCTCCACAGCGGCATTGTCGAACAGGCCGGCACCAAGATCGTCTTCATTGAGCGCGGTTGAGGAGAGCGCCCCGGCCACATCCAGATTGTCGACCGCCAGGCCAAGGCTTGCCTCCATCTGCGAGGCGGCAAAGCCGCTGGCGGCCTCGTAAGCGACGCCGTCGAAGGCCAGCCGTTCGTCATGGTCGGTGAAACCCAGAACGCGGCCCGCATTGTCGGTCAGCTTCCAGCACCAGCACAAGGTGGTTACGCCGGCATCAAGATGGGCCTGAAGCCCGGGGCTCAAGGTTTTCATGCTCTGATCTCCACAATTGGAATGTCGGGAATTTCGCCAGCCTCAAAGGCTGCCAGATTGATCTCCAGGGCGGCGGTGTCAAAGCGCACGGGCACATCGAACTCAAAGCCGGCGGTGAGTTCTTGCCCGGCGCCGGGCACATGACCGGGCGCGAAGCGCACAACACCGGTGAGCGGCTGAACGGTGAAGGCGGTGCCTTCTTCCAGCTCGGTGCCGTTCAGGGCAACGCGCACGGTTCCCGCCACCGGCTTTGTGATGGGGCGGATGTAGGCCTCGCCGCCTGACAGGTAGGTCTTGCGCAGCTGGTACTCGCCCTTGATGCCGTTGGTGTCGGCGATGAACTGATCGGTGGGGCTTGGGGTTTTTTGGGGGCTGCAGGATTTGTAGTCTGTGGGGTCCTTCCAGCGAAAACCGTGCAGTTGACCGCGGCAGGCTTCAAAGAAGCTGATCGCCTGGTGGATCTGCTCCAGGGTGCGCAGGCCGAGACCGGCATTGTAGCGCCGGCGCGAATGAGCCCAGCGGCTGTTGCGCTCTTCGTGGCCGGAGCCGAGCACAACGATTTCAGTTTGCCGCTCAGGCCCGCCGGTGGCACCGCGGGAGATGGTGGTTGGGAAACGCACGTCGTGAATGGTCATGGGGTTGGGGTTCCTTTTATTGGGTTTGTGAACGGTGGTTCTGCGCTTCCTCTCCGCATCCCTCACCTCTCTCCCCCCACCCGCATCCCTCACCTCTCCCCGCCCACCCGCATCCTTCACCTCTCTCCCCCCCACCCGCATCCCTGCGAAAGCAGGGATCCACACTTCAGAGCATTCAACACGCTCAAAGCTATGGGCCCCTGCTTTCGCAGGGATGCGGGTGGGCGGCAGGGGCGCGGGTGGGCGGCAAGGGCGCGGGTCGGCGGCAAGGGCGCGGGTCGGCGGCAGGGGCGCGGGTGGGCGGCAAGGGCACGGGTTGGCGGCAGGGGTGCCGGTCCGAGAACCGGGCCGAACGCGCCGTACGAAACTTGAAACGGACCCGGTCTCGACGATCCCCAAGAATTGCAGAAAGCCCTATTTCTTGATTCCGATGAGACTGCGGTCCGATAGACAGCATCCCTTTGTGAATGTTATGGCTGCCGCCCATCGATGAAGAGAAACGAGTATTTGGCATGCGAAGGTGGGTGGCCGAGGCGGTACGGAAAATCGAAGCGGACTATCAACGTTCCGCAGATACGCACTTGTTCAAGCTGGCAATCCCTCGTCTTAAGAACGTCGACCTCTATCTCAAAGACGAGAGCACCCATCCGACCGGAAGCCTGAAGCATCGCTTGGCCCGGTCATTGTTCCTCTACGCCTTGTGCAACGGCAAGCTTGACGAAGCGACGACTGTGATTGAGGCGTCGTCCGGCAGCACAGCCGTTTCGGAAGCGTATTTCGCTAAGATGCTGGGCCTGCCATTTGTTGCAGTCATGCCGCGCAGTACGGCCCAAAGCAAGATTGACGAAATCGCACTCTATGGTGGGCAATGTCATTTTGTGGAAAGCGCTATTCAAATGCACGACACGGCAACTGGTTTGGCACAAGAAACTGGCGGCTATTTCATGGATCAGTTCAAGTATGCCGAGCGTGCAACGGACTGGCGTGGAAACAACAACATTGCTGAAAGCGTATTCTTGCAGATGCAACAAGAGCCTCACCCGGTTCCGCATGCGCTTGTCATGAGTGCAGGGACAGGTGGCACCTCTGCAACCCTCGGACGCTATATCCGTTACAAGGGGTACGACACGCGATTAACCGTCGTAGATCCCGAAAACTCGGTTTTTTACGATAGTTTTGTTCAGAAGGATCGTACCCTGACGGCCGATTGCTCCAGCCGGATTGAAGGCATCGGAAGGCCAAGGGTTGAGAAATCATTTCAGCCCGACGTGATCGATGACATGATAAAGGTGCCGGACGCCGCGAGCATTGCCGCGATCCATTGGCTGAACAAACTCATCGGCCGCAAAGCAGGTGCCTCCACGGGGACGAATCTTTGGGGCGCATTGCACATCGCAGAGGACATGATAAATAAGAGCCAGAGTGGATCAATCGTAACCTTGATGTGCGACAGCGGCGAACGGTATCTGGAGACATACTATAACCCTGAATGGGTAAGCACTGCCGTTGGTGATGTTCAAGAGCATTTGGACGTACTGGATCGCTGGCTTTAGCCCGGGCGAAACTGGCCTAAGAACCGCAATCCACTCTTCGGCAGCCCGTCGCTTGATCTTATTAATCGGACGCGGCTGGATTGCCAAAATTCTCGAAATGGTACCGTAGGATCACTTGCAGCATCTTTGACGCCTCCTCGCCCTCAAGGCCGTCGTGTGAGTGCATAAAACGCGATCCCATGGCCGGTGACAATTCAAGCGCTGCTTTGAACGCGCGCTTACCTGACAGCGTAAGAGCACCGTTTGATACATGACCGCAAACAATGCCCTGGTCTTTCAGCCAGCCCCAAAGCTGTGAGAACTCTTCAATGTGCTCAATGATCCGAATGCATGTTGTGAGATCGATGAGGCTTGGGAATGCAGCATCAAGCCTGCGCACGACAAGCAACAGCAGTTTGCTGAACTCGGCCTCTTCAAAATCCTGTTCCGACAGCCGGAATAGCTCTGGCGACGCCCAATCTGGCGCTTTGTCTGCCATAGTCCCCACTCGCACGAGCTGATACCGCGCCCAAAACGGTACCCATAAATTCTGCTCGTCTATAACTCCCCACGAAAAGACTCTACGCGACGGTCATTGCTTCGGTCAACCGCACGAACGATAAGATCCGCATACGGAGATATACTCGAAGCCAAATGATGGTTCATGCAGCGCTACGGGTCGGACGGGCGGCATTTTTGAAGACGCTCCTTCAGTGCGATCGTTGCCATCGACAGGAGGTAAGTTTCGAACCTGAGTTGGAGCTCCTGTGTATCACTTTTTGCGAGCTGGACGCGCAGCAGTATGTCTTCAATTTGCTCTATTCTTTTGCTTGAACTACCCTGTGAGCCCGTGTCCTCGTTTGAATTCGACACGATACCTGGTTCCTCTCTCGTAAAACGAGCTGGCCCATAAGTCCCCAATTTGCCAGCCCGCTTAACTCCCCCATCCGCACTCACACATTATTTACTAGTAGATAAGGTGTCAATTACGATCAACCAATCTAGTTGACGTTAACGTCAATTAATACGTGTTTTCAAAGGATTACATATATACTTCGCCCTCTAAGAGGTTGAAGCATTTGACATTATCAACTAGATGGTAACGCTCTCGTCATTTCGATTTTACTCCGAACACTAATAAGTATATGCCACCTATAAGGTGAATTCATCCAAGTAAGCATCAAATTCGACAATGGTTACAAACTCAAAGCAGACTCAAATCTTGGACATCGCGGAAGCCATTGTTCGTTCTCGCGGTTACAATGCATTCAGTTACTCCGACATCGCCTCTGAGATTGGTGTTTCCAAAGCTAGCCTGCATCATCACTTTCCAACCAAGTCTGATCTGGGGCTCAAGCTGGTAGAGCGTTTTACGGATATGTTCAGCGGTGCGCTGCAACAGGTTGATGAGCAACACTCCAGCTGTCTGATAAAGCTGAGGGAGTATGCCCGGCTCCATGAAGGCTCACTTCAAGAAAACAAGATGTGTCTGTGCGGCATGCTTGCGGCTGAACACGAAACGCTCAGCCAATCCATGCAAGACGCCATCAACGGTTATTTTGATGGGCACGAGCATTGGATCAAGCGCGTATTGCTGAAGGGCAGGAGTGACGGCGAACTGGCGTTCAAAGGTGATGCGGGCCGGCACGCGAAGTTGATTGCTTCCAGCTTGCAAGGCGCGCTGATGATTGCAAAGTCGAAACGTTCGATGGACCACATAACCGCAGTCAGCTCCCAGCTCATAGACAGCTATCGTGCCATCTAGGGCATCTTCCGCTCAGCCGTAACCGTCTGATCGGCGCTTGCTCTAGGGCAACTTCCGCCCAAACTGAGCGGAAGATGCCCCAGATTTTCGTTACGGGCGAGCAACTTATCCCCGCTCAGCCGTAACCGTCTGATCGGCGCTTGCTCTAGGTCCAACATGCCCAGGTCAGTTCGTGTTCAAGTCATCGCGATGGATGATTGCACGCAAGATCGGATCACAAGACCGCAAATGGATCATTTTCCACCGTGTTGAGCCACGCTGAATGAGGTCCGGTTAGCACTCAAGACCAGACCTTCAGCACAACACCGCCGCGCAACCGGCACCCCGCAAAACCCCTTACAAATTCCTCCCGCCCCGCTCAGCCGCCCGCGCCACAACCCCCGCCACCTGCGAGCGTGAGCGCATAAAACTCTCCGCATCGCGGGTCTGGATGTTCACGTTCACCGTCACCGGGCGTCCGCCGCCGCCGCCGCTGCGCACCCCAAGCCGGCCATCAGCGCCGCGGGCCAGCGGCATGATCGCCTCCGGTCCCGCCTCCCCCATCAGCCCAAGCCCGCCGCCCCGCATGGGAAACGTCGTGGGCCCGCCCACCACGCCCCCTTGGGCAAACGGCACCAAGCGCCCGGCGGAGAACACATTGCCATGTGCATTGGCAAACAGCCCCTGCACCGCCTGGCCAAACAAGCTGCCAAGCCCTTGCTCCAGCGGCTTCAACGCCCCGCCCAGCGCCTGGCGCGAGAGCGACAGGGCCAGGTTGCGCATCACATCCGACAGCTTCTTGCCGTCAAACACCGCCCGGGAAAACGCGCCCGTGAGCGAAGCGCCGAAGCCTTCGCTGGCTTTCTTCAAGGTGGCCAAATCCGTCTTGAACGGCCCGGTGTCCAGGCCGATGCTCACGGTGAGCCCGTCAATTCTATCCGTCATGATCAGGATACCTTTCCATCAAGGCGCCAAGCGCCAACCGGTCGAGCGGGGCCTCCGGGCGCCCGCCATAATGGGCAATCATTGCCGCCTCCAGCTCGCGCGGCGTCAGGGCCCAGAACTGGTAAGACGGCAACTTCAAAACGCCAAAGCCGAACTGCATGGCAATGGCCCAGGGAAACAGGCCCGCCTGCCTTTTGTCCCCGCCGCTCATGCGGGCGGCGGGGCGAAGGTTGCCTTCAGCAGGCGCGAGACGATCTCCACATAGCCTGCCGCCCCGCCGGGCGCACTGAGCGCTCCCACCTCCGCATCGGACACCTCTCGACCGCCGCCGCGCAGGCCCGCCGCGATGACGCGGATGGCGTCGAGCGCGGAGATCCGCCCGCCCTCAAAACGTTCGGCCAGGGCCAGAAGGTCTTCATCGCCGTAGGTTGCCTCAAGCTCGGCCAGGGCGCCGAGCGTCAGGCACAAGGTGAGGCGCTCGCCGCCCAGTTCAGCTTCAATTTCGCCGCGCTGCAGGTTCACCATCACGCCGCCTCCGCGAAGCTGAGTTCACCGGCGCTCTCAAGCGCGAACTCATAGGTGAGCTCGCCATTGTGCTGGCCGGTGAACTCCAGGGAGGAAATCTGAAGCGCTCCCTCCACCGCCCCAAAGTCCGGGATGATGATGCGCCAGGGGCAGATCTTGCCGTCGAAGAACAGGCGGCGGACAGCAGCGTCCGAGGCGGCATCCTTGAAGATGCCGGCGCCGCGGACGCTGGCGCTTTTGGCGCCGGCCCCTTGCAGCAGCTCGCGCCATCTGCCGGCGCTTTCAACATGGGTCACGTCCACGGTTTCGGCGTTGAACGCCAAGGTGTGGGAGCGCAGGCCGGCAACGGTCTCAAAGGCGCCGGCGCCGGTTTCGTCAAGCTTGAGCAAGAGGTCCTTGCCCTTTTGTGCAGCCATGGGATTTCTCCTTTAGGTGAGGGTTCAAACAAGAGGTTCGGTCACCGCGCGGAAGCGCATGAGGCCGTGATAGGTTTCGCCGTCGAGCTCGCGCCGGGCATCCCAGAACACCAGGCGCAAATTGATCAGCCGGTGGGCCTGCAGGGCGAGCGCGGCATCATCCAGCGCCGTCTCCAGGGCCTGCAGAATGGCGTGCACCTGCTTGCGCCCCGTGGCCCGCGACCAGGCATGCAGCGTGAGGAAGTGCTCGTGTCCTGCTTGGGTTTGCGTGCTCCAGTCGTTACTGCGGATGTCGCCCAGGGTGACGAACGGGAACGTTGCGGTTTGCGGCACGTCGTCATAGAGCCGCGGCGCGCCGAGGACGGCGAGCAGGGCGGGGTTCATGGTGAGCTTTTGCCAGAGGGCCGATTGCAGGTCCCAGGCTGGATTGATCTTCATGGGGTTGTCCTTTATCTTCTTGTGACGTGGTCCTTCAGCGCCTGGCGCAGCCGCGCCCGCGCCGGGCCTAGGGCTGCCTGGAAGGCCGGCTGCAGCCAGGGTTTGGGGGCGCGGTGCAAGGTGCCGAATTCTGCCGTCCGCGCCGCCGGATGCTCCGAGCCAACCTCCACCTGAGAGGCGGAGACAGACACCTTGAGGCTGCCAGCCAGCGCGGCGTCAGCCCCTTGGGCCGCAAGCTCGTCGCGGGCGCGGTGCACCACCTCATCGCCCGCCTCGGCCAGGGCCTGGCGCAGCGCGGGGTCCAGGTTCAGCCGGTTGGCGAGCGCCGCAAGCCCGGTGAGTTTCGCCGGCCCGGTCATGGCTCGGCGCGCTCCACGCAGCCGCAAATGAGCCAGCGGCGGCGCTCACCTGGATCCGTGGCGCTTTCGATCTGGAGCCCGCGGGTGCCGTGGACAATGCGTTGGGTGGGGCCCATGCCGGGGCGCCAGCGCAGGGTCACCTTGTGGCTGATGGTCCCGCGCCGTTTTTCCGCGTTGATCTCTTCGCGGCCGGAGGTGGGCGCGATCTTGGCCCACACCTCGGCCACGGTGTGCCAGGCGACCTCGCCCCCGCCGCCGCCATCTTCGGTACGGGTTGGGGATTGGATTTGAATTTTGTGTCGAAGCTCTGCGATCCTCATGCGAGCCTCACCCGGCGGTAGGGCGCAATCAGGGCGGCGGCCATCTGGGGCACCGGCGCTGGGCTATCGGCCGGGCTCACCGGCTCGCGGTTTTCAAACCAGTGGGCCACCAGTTGGGCCGCCGCCTGGCGCAGGGGTTCGGGCACATCTTCAGGTGCGGGGCCAAAGCCGGCCGTGAGGTCAACCTCGAGCCGCACCGCAGAGGGCCAACAGCGCCCGGCCTGCAGCATCAGGCGCGCGGGCCGGACCGCGGCGGCAAGCAAGATGTGGGCCGGATCGAGCGCTGTGGGCGCATTGCCCTGGCCATAGGTCCGGACCTCTTCGATGCTGCGCACCGGGTAGACCGGCAGCGCGATGCTGTGTGATCTGGGCCGGACATCTTGGCTGTAGCGCAGGGTTTGTGTGTTGAGGGCAAGGCCGGTTTGGTTTTCGATGTGCCGGCGGGCGGTGGCGATGAGGCGGCTGATGAGATCGTCCTCATCATCGGCACTCAGACGCAAATGCGCCTTGGCCTCGGCCAGCGACAAGGGTTCGGCCGTTGGGCCGGTGAGGGGGGTGATGGTCATGGTGGGTTTCCTTTTGGGTTAAGTGTTGTGCTTCCTCCCGCCTCCGCATTCCCTGCCCTCACCCCCGCATCCCTGCCCTCACCCCCGCATCCCTGCCCTCACCCCCGCATCCCTGCGAAAGCAGGGATCCACACTTCAGAGCAACCGGCACGCCCAGAGCTATGGGCCCCTGCTTTCGCAGGGGCGCGGGGTGGGGGATAAGAACGCGGGAAGCGAGAACAGGTGCAGATTAAGGGTCAAAGATCGTCAGCGAGGTCGCGCCAACTTGGATTGAACCCTTCTATCAACTCAATCTTCCACTGCCGCTTCCAGCGCTTCAACTGAACCTCGCGGCGGCGAGCTTCGACAATGTGAGGGAACGTCTCGACGTGCACCAGCCGATGCACGTTGTACTTGGCTGTAAAGCTCCTCGACACGTCAGAGCGGTGTTGTTGGAGGCGGTTGATCAGATTGATCGTGGTGCCGATGTACAAAGTGCCATTTATTTTGCTGGCAAGAATGTAGAGATGGGCGAGCATGAACGTCAGAGTTTGACATCGCGTGCCGATGTTCAATGGTGGCATCAGGGCATCCCGTTCAGGACACCCATCCTCCCCGCATCCCATACCCCCTCCCCGCATCCCTGCGAAAGCAGGGATCCACACCTCGGAGCACTCAGCATGCACGGAGCTATGGGCCCCTGCTTTCGCAGGGGCGCGGGGTGGCGGGGCAGGAGGGAGCAGCAAAAGCGCCGCCCCCTACTCGCCGGCAAACTTCATAAGCTTGATCGCCTCAAAGTTCTGCACCCCGCCGCCGACGCGCTTGGTGGTGTAGAACAACACATAAGGCTTGGCCGAATAAGGATCGCGCAACACGCGCACGCCCACCCGGTCCACAATCAGATAGCCCCGGCGGAAATCGCCAAACGCCAGCGCAAAGCTGCCCGCGCTCATATCCGGCATGTCTTCAGACTCCGCAATTGCGAAGTTCATCAAACTCGCCTGCCCGCCCGCCTGCGCCGCCGGCTGCCACAGGTAGTTGCCGTCCGCATCTTTCAGCTTGCGGATCTCCCCTTGGGTCTTGCGGTTCATCATCCAGTGGGCGTTCTGCCGGTACCCGGCCTTCAGGCTGTAGACCAGATCAATGAGCGCATCGGACGGCCCCTGAGCCGCAAAGCCCCCATCAGCGCCAGAGGGAATGTAGCCGATTTGCCCCCACTGCCAGTCCACCTCATGAGAGTTGGGGTAGTTCAAAAGACCGCGCGGCTGGGTTGCCCCATCACCGGTGATGAAGGCCGCGCTTTCCTGTTCGGCAAAGGCGGTCTGCACCTCCTCGGCGATCCACTGGTCGATGTTCACCGCGCTGTCGTCCAAAAGCGTCTGGGTGGCCGCCGGCATGGCATAAAGCTCCATGGCCGGGAACTGCAGTTCGGTGAGCTTCGGGCTTTCTGTCTGCGGCCGCTCCTGGGTTTCGGCAACCCAGCCGGTGGCCGCCCCCTGGGTGACGAACGGCTTCTTGTAGACCGAGGTTGAAACCTGGCGCACCCCCGCAATGGCCCGGATCGGCGAGGCTTCCGACAACAGCCGGCCCACCTCAGTTTCGGTATGCTCGGGCACAAGGTAGCCGCCGTCAGCCTCGCTCTGGGCGCTCAGCGCTTTGGCCTCCAGCCCGCGCAGGGCGCTGGGGTCGCCCTTGCGCACATAGGCGTCGAACGCCTGGCTGTGTTCCTGGGCCCCAGGAGCGCCGGTCTCCAGTCCGCCGCCCAAATGGGGCCGGCGGGCCTTCAGGGTGAGCTGGTCCAGGGCGCGCTTTTGTTCATCAAGATGGGCATTGATGCGCTCCACCTTGTCGCTGGTCACACCGTCGGCGCTCATGCGTTTTTCGATCTCGCCGAGGCGCTGGTCATTGGCCTGCTTGAAGGCCTCAAACGCGCTCAGGAAATCGTCATAGGTGCCAACGCTGCCGGCGGGCAAGGCATCGGCGCCGGCGATCTTGGTTTCAAGGCCGCAAGGCTGGTCAGTTTGGGTCATGATGGTCCTTTTCATTTGGAGGTTGCAGTTGGGGCGTTGACGGGCGGAAGGGAGCAGCCTTTCAAGGCGTGCACTCTGGCGCCCGGCAACATGGGAAAGGTCACAAGGGAGATCTCCCAGAGATCCACCTCGAGCAGATAGCGCCGGCCGGAGGTGCGCTCATGGCGCGCCCGGCGGGTCTTGAAGCCAATGGAGAGCCCATCCAGCGCGCCGGCCTGAAGCAGGGCGCCAAGCTCGCGCGCCTGGGCCACGCCGGGGGTGAGCTGACCGCGCACAAACAGCCCGCGGGCATCTTCACGCAGCTCGCGCCACACGCCGATGGGGCGCGATGGGTCGTGTTGAAACAACATCCGAACCCCGCCTGCGCCCCGCTGGGCCAGCGCCCTGGTGAAGGCGCCGGGAATGAGGATGTCGCCGGCCTGGTCGGGCCGGTTGAAGAGGGAGGCATAACCGGAAAAGGCGCCGGAGGGCGCTTGGGGAGTTTTCATTTGTTATGGTCTTTCTAGGTTTTTAGGGCCGCAGGATCACCGGTCCGTCATTTCTGCGAAGGCGGGAATCCAGGGACGTCTCGCTCACTTGTCTGCTTGGCCCTGGATGCCTGCCCACGCAGGCATGACGAGGACCGCTGGCATGACGAGGAACCAGGGGCAGCCCTACTCCTCCGCCCCATACCCCACCGCCTCGCGTTTTTCATCCGCGCTCAGAAACTCAGCCGCCCCCACCCGGGCCCACAGCGCCTCGCGCTCGCCGGCGAGGGCCTCAACCTTGTCCGCATCGAACCACAGCCTGAGATCGCCGCCATAGGCCGGCCCCAGCCATTGGCTCAACGCGCCGGCGGTGCGCCCCACAAGCGGCAGCACGGTCTGGCGCCAGAAGGTGCGGTTGGCTTCGGCGTAGTTGGCAAAGGTGTTGTCGCCGGGAATGCCCAGCAACATGGGCGGCACCCCGAAGGCCAGCGCGATCTCCCGGGCGGCCACATGCTTGGCCTCGATGAAGTCCAGCTCCCGCGGCGAATGGCTCATGGCGGCCCATTCCAGCCCGCCCTCCAGCACCATGGGCCGGCCCGCATTGGCGCTGCCCTGGTAGCTCTCGGCCAGCTCGGCGCGCAAGGTTGCATATTGCTCCTCGGTGAGGTTGGCGCCAGGCTGATCGCCGCCCTTGTAGACCAGCGCGCCCGACGGCCGGGCGCCATTGTCGAGCAGCGCCTTGTTCCAGGCGCCTGCCGCATTGTGAATGTCGATGGCCTTGGCGGCGGCCTCAAACGGGCTGAGGCCGTAATAGTCCCCGGCCGGGTTGATCAGCTTCAAATGGAGAATGGGCACCGGCTCGCCGGTTTGCGCAAAGCGCACCGAGCGGCCATTGGCGCTATAGTCAAAGGCTTCCGGCCAGCCGTCGGGGCCGGGCACAACCTTCATCCGGTCTGGCCGAAGGGCATGCAGTTCGCGCACCTCGCCATCAAGCAGCACCGCTTCCAGATAGGCGTTCCCGGCGGTTTGCAGCTGGGCGTAGAACAGCTCAAACAGGTCCCCGCCCCCTTGCGCCCCGTTGGGCCGGGCGAGCAGCGCCAGCAGTGGATGGTCGCCAAGCTCTGCGGCGCCCTGATACAAGGCCCACGGCACCGAGGCGGCCGCTTCGGCGATCATCCGCACGCAGCGATAGCCGACGGCGTTGCCGGAAAAGCCTTCCCGCGCCAGCGCTTCATAGTTGCGCGGCGTCCACACGGGCGCGCCCTGCAGATGGAGCGAGACCACACTGCCGGTGCGGCTCTTCTTGGTTTCGTGCGGGCGCGCAAAGGCACGCCCCAGCGCCGCGGTGAGCGGCTTCAGGGGATTTCGCATGTGGGTTGGTCCTTGTTTGGTTTTGAGTTAAGCGCGCTTCAACCGCCGCCGACGTGTCGTCATTCCTGCGAAAGCAGGGATCCAGGGGCGATACGCTCCATTGTCTGTGTGGCCCTGGATGCCTGCCTTCGCAGGCATGACGAAGAGATGGGCACTCACACCCTCCCCTCCGCATCCCTGCTCTTCTCCCCGCATCCCTGCGAAAGCAGGGATCCACACCTCAGAGTAAGCAACACGCTCAGAGCTGTGGGCCCCTGCTTTCGCAGGGGCGCGGGGGAGAGGCGGAGGCGCAACGCACCACACCTCGTCATGCCTGCGCAGGCATGACGGAGAGTGAGACCCGGCATTCCCGCTCCCCACCCGGGGAGTGGGAGGAGATCCCACACCGCACACACCCCTCTAAAGCAGCCGCACCCGCGGCACCCCGGCTTGGCCGGTCAGCATCAGATCCGTCAGGGCCCAAACCAGCGCGTCCAGCCGGTCCATGTCGCCCGCACCGGCCATGGCGCCAGGTTCAGTGAGGCACATGCGGTCTTCCAACAGACCCATGATCCCCACATGGCTCACCCGTCCCTGCTCATACAAAGCCGCCACAGGTTCTGCCCGCAAATGCTTGCCCCGGGTGGCCCGCACCTTGGTGAGCGGCAGCGCGGCGTTCACCTGGCGCAGCACAGCCTCCACCATGTCGCCCCCCTGGTTCACTTCCGCCACCAGCCGGTCCGCATTGTAGCGCTCATAAAGCCTGATGGCCGCATTGGCCCATTCCAGCGGCCGCGCCCGCTCCAAAGTGGCATCTTCCAAAACAAAGCCATGGCCGGCCGCATTCACCCCGGCACACACCACCCCGCAGGCACTGGAGGCCGCCGCGGCGCTGGCCGGCGGATCAATCGCCACCACCACCCGGGCCAGGCCCTGCGGGCGCTTGTCCACCCGGGCCCGGTCAATCATGCCGCGCTGCCAAAGGGCGCGGGGGTTATCCTCCAAAAGCTCGCCCTCAAGCTCCTGGCGGCCCAGGCGCGTGCCCCCATAGCGCCGGATCACAGCCTCCAGAAAGGCGGCCGACAGATGATCCGCATTGGCCCGGGTCGGTGCCTTCGTGGTCACCGTGCCCGGCGCGGCCATCACATCCTTCAACAACGGGCAGGACCGGGGCGTGGTGGTCATCACCTGGCGCGGATGGTCGCCCATGCGCATGCCGAACTGCAGCATCTGCCAGGTCTCAAGGCCATATTTCCAGGCCCCGCCCTCATCGGCCCACGCCGCGTCAAAGGCCGGGCCGCGCAGGCTGTCGGGCTCTTCGGCGGAAAACATCTGGGCCACCGCCCCGTTGGGCCAGGTGAGCCGGCGCAAGGAGGGCTCAAACCGCGGGCGCTCATGGTCCCGGTGCACGCCAAGCAGGCCGGAGACCCCCTCCACCATGGTGGCGCGCACGTCGTGCAACGTGGGCCCCACCAGGGCAATGCGCCGGGCCGGCGCTTCGTCATCGGGCCAGTGGCCAAGCACCCGGGCGCGCACCCACTCGGCCCCGGTGCGCGTTTTACCGGCGCCGCGCCCGCCCATCAGCAACCACACCAACCAGTTGGAGTCCGGGGGCAATTGATCGGGGCGGGCATGTGTCCACCAATGTTTGTTGAAATATCGAACATATGAAATATCGAACGTCTTCAACCATTCAAACCGTTCTTCCGGCGTCTTGTAGGCGTCCAAGGCGTTCCGCAATTTCCTGGCGAATGAGGTCTTCATCCTGATCGCTTTCTCCGGTTTGGGTGAAGGGGTCGGTGTTGGCTGGCGTGTGTTCCAGCTGATCGAGGAGCCGCACCACGGTGCCAAGCGTGCGCACATCCCGCGCCCGGTCCATGGAGGTGGGTTTATCTTCTGGCACCGAGGCTGCGAGTTCAATTTCGGCCACTGTGCGCTCCAGCAGTTTGGTGAGGCGCGGCGTCAGGCGCTCGCGGCAGGCGGCCTCTGGTTCGCCTTCTGGCGGGACCGGTTCCAGCTCCGGCACGGTGAGCGGAATGGCCGGGAGGGCGCTGTTTGTTTTTGTCCAACCGTCCTTTTTGCGGTGCTTGTAGATCGAGCCTTTTGAGATTTTGTAGTAGCTTGCAATCTCCTGAACGCTCCTGGCGCCGCTTTTATAATCTGCCTGGATTGCCGCCCAGATTTGGGGAGTGAACCGTTTCATTGTGTTGTCCTCTTTGTTTGTTGAACTCGTCGGGCGCGCGCAGGCGGCCCGTTAAAACACATCATGTGCGCCTCCCCCTCCTCCCCGCATCCCCCTCCTCCCCGCATCCCTGCGAAAGCAGGGATCCACACCTCAGAACAACCAGCACGCCCAGAGCTATGGGCCCCTGCTTTCGCAGGGGCGCGGGGAAGAAGGCAGCCCACGCGGGGGGAGAGAGCAGCGCGCGCGGGGGGAGATGCTAAAACGACCAGCTCTCAAAGTGCACGTTCTCAATCTGGCTGCCGGCAATGAACAGGAAACCGCGT
>JAAEUE010000232.1 GCA_024227565.1 Alphaproteobacteria bacterium | reverse complement strand
GGTAACACCACGTCTGTACCAAACCGCCTGACCGGACCAAGGGGCAGGCTTGTGCCCGCCCTAAACTTTTGAAAATGATCGTCGGAGCGAGAATTTGCTCCGACTTTTCTGTTTCATCAGGAGCATTCCCATGCCTGCCAAAATCCCCGCCACTGTCGTCACCGGCTTCCTTGGTGCCGGAAAAACCACCCTGATCCGTCATATGCTGCAAAACGCCAATGGCAAGCGTATCGCACTGATCATTAACGAATTCGGCGATCTGGGCGTGGATGGCGATATCCTGAAAGGTTGTGGCGACGAAACCTGCACTGAAGACGATATCATGGAGCTATCCAACGGTTGCATCTGCTGTACGGTGGCCGATGATTTCATCCCAACCATGGAAAAACTGTTGGGCCGGGACAACGCGCCGGACCATATCGTTATTGAAACCTCCGGTCTGGCCTTGCCCCAGCCCCTGATCCGCGCCTTCAACTGGCCGGAAATCCGCACCAGGGTGACTGTCGATGGCGTGGTTACGGTGGTGGACGGCAAAGCCGTAAGCGAAGGTAGGTTTGCCCACAGCGTCGCTGCGGTAGATGCCCAACGCAAGCAGGACGACAACCTGGATCACGAAACTCCGCTGTCCGAGTTATTCGAAGATCAGGTCGCCTGCGCTGACATGATCGTGGTCAACAAATCCGACCTGCTGAGCACCGATGAGGCCAGCGGTCTGGTCAGCCAGTTGCGTAACGACAGCCGCAAAGGTGTTCAGGTGGTGAAGGCAAGAATGGGGGCGCTGCCCGTGGACGTGCTTCTGGGCCAGGGGATCGCTGCCGAGGATGATCTGGAGGCGCGGCACGAGGTGCATCATCACCATCATCATGATGACGATGACAATCGCGAAGACGATCACCACCACGACCATGACCACGACGAATTCGAAAGCTTCGTAGTGGATCGTGGTGAAATCACCGACCCGACGGCATTCGCCGAACAGGTTGCCGATATCATCCGCAGCCACGACATCCTGCGCCTCAAAGGCTTTGCCGCCGTTGCCGACAAGCCGATGCGCCTCACTCTTCAGGCGGTTGGTCCGCGGATTGAGACTTATTTTGACCGCCCGTTTGCCGCCAAAGAACCGCGCAGCACCCGGCTTGTCGTGATCGGTGAGGCTGGCCTCGATCAGGCCGCAATCACTTCAGCCCTGCAGAAATGACGGTCGCGGTTCAACTTGGAGACCCGCGCACACCCGGCGCAACGGCGCTGTTGCAAGCGTCCCACGCGCTGATGGAGGAATTGTTTCCGTCAGAGTCCAACCACTACCTGTCGGTTAACTCGCTGTGTACGCCAGACATCCGGTTTTTCACCGCCACCGAGGATGAAAACACTCTGGGCTGCGCCGCCCTGGCACTGAAAGACGGCTATGGCGAGGTCAAGTCGATGTACGTCGTCAAAGCCGCGCGAGGCAAAGGCGTGGCCGATCTGCTGATGCGCGCTCTGGAGCAGGAAGCCTTGGCGCAGGGCTTGCGATTGCTGCGACTGGAAACCGGCCATCTGCTGAAACAGGCCCATGCGCTTTATTCCAAGCATGGGTATTTCAGGCGTGGACCCTTTGGCGACTACCCCGATGACCCGCTCAGCCTGTTCATGGAAAAACCGCTGCGCAGTGACGGCCTGATCGTTCGCCCCACGGATCCACTCGGCCCGGAAGGCCGCGCTTTGCTGGCCGACGGCGATGCGGCAATCCGCGAAACCCTGTCTGCCGAGGAATGTCTTTCGTTTTCGCCTGAAGAACTGAGCCCACCCGGCATCACTTTCTACGTCGCCTGGCAGGGCACCGCCGCCGTAGGCTGTGTCGCGCTCTGCACCTGGGACGGCTACGCAGAAGTGAAACGCCTGTTCGTGCCGGACAACCAGCGCGGCAATGGTATCGCTGCGGCGCTGATGGACCGGCTGGAGGCGGAAGCCCTTGCCGCCGCCCTCCCGCTGGTGCGCCTTGAAACCGCTCACAAACTCACAGCCGCCGTTGAGCTATACAAAAAACGCGGCTACCGAAACTGCCCGGTCTTTGGCAAATACACCGCCCACCCCTCCCGCATTTACATGAAAAAACCGCTCTGATGAACGCGCCGCGCCCCTGCTTCTTAATTGCCAAAATACTTCCGCCGGAGGCATCCCACCACGCAGATCCCACAAAGGCCCGCAAATAATGCACCTCCTGCAAGCCCAGCCCGGCAGCATCGACGACGGCGCAGAACCGGTGGATCTCGGCCAGACCCCGGCCGATCTGGTGTTCATCTCCGCTGCCGATACCGAATTGGCAGGCCTGTCAGAAGCCCGCGCGGAACTTGGGGATGCAGCGGGCAGCCTGCGCCTTGCCAATCTTACCCATCTGCAACACCCGATGTCGGTCGATCTGCACGTTCAGAACTGTGCAACCAAGTCCAAACTGGTGGTCGCCCGGGTTTTGGGTGGCAGCGGCTACTGGAAGTACGGGCTGGAGCAGTACGCCATCCATCTGGGGCAAGCCGGCATCCCCTTCGCCGCCCTGCCCGGTGACGACAAGCCCGACGAGGAGCTGTGGCGGCTGTCAACTGTTGCCCGAGAGGACTGGGAAAACCTATGGGCCTATCTGGTTGAGGGCGGCCCGGAAAACAACGTCAACTTTCTGCGCTACACGCAAGCAATGCTGGGTGGAGAAGAAAAGCCAGCAGCTGCCAGCCCGCTGCTGCGCGCGGGTGTCTACTGGCCCGGTTCCGGCCTTGCCGATCTCAGTGCCATCCGTGAATCCTGGACAGCCGACGCCCCGGTTGTCCCGCTCATATTTTACCGCGCACTTGTACAGGGCGCGGGCCTCAACCCGATTAACCGCATGGTCAAAGCCCTGCTGCGCCAGGGCCTGAACCCGATGCCGGTGTTTGTCGCCAGCCTGAAAGATCCGGTGTCGGTCGCCACGCTGGAGACTCTGTTTACCACCGCGCCGCCGTCGGTCATCCTGAACTGCACCAGCTTTGCCGTCGGTTCACCGCATGCCGGAGACAGCCCCTCACAAAACCCGCTGGCGGCGGGTTTTGCAAACAAAGCGCCGGTGTTTCAGGTTGTTCTGGCCGGATCGTCGGAACAAGCCTGGGACGAAGGTCTGGCCGGTCTCTCGGCGCGTGACATAGCCATGAACGTGGCCCTGCCCGAGGTTGATGGCCGCATCCTGTCCCGCGCCATCTCTTTCAAAGGTGAGGCGTTTTTTGACGAAGCCACCGAATGCCCCATCGCCGCCTACCGGGCGCGGGGCGACCGGATTGATTTCGTCGCTCAGCTCGCCGCCAACTGGGCAAAGCTGCGGCACACCAAAACCGAGGACCGCCGGGTCGGCATCATCCTCGCCAACTATCCCAACAAGGACGGGCGGCTGGCGAATGGCGTTGGTCTTGATACCCCGGCCGCAACGGTCCACACGCTCAGCCTGCTCGCTGATCAGGGATACAGTCTGTACGACAGCCCGACCGACAGCGACACGCTGATGGCCCAGATCATAGCCGGGCCCACCAACTGGCTGACCGACCGCGCTGGCCGTTCCGGCGGTGTCGAAATGTCGATGGCGGATTACCAGATTGCCTATGGGCAACTGCCCTGGGAGGTGCGCAACCGGATCGAGGAGCGCTGGGGCAAGCCTGAACAGGACCCGTTCTATACTCCCGGTTCGGTCGATTGCGGCCACTTTGCCCTTTCAATCTTCCAGTTCGGCAACGTGGTCGTCGGCGTGCAACCGGCGCGCGGTTATAATATCAACCCGAAAGACACCTACCACTCGCCTGATCTGGTGCCGCCGCACAATTACCTCGCCTTCGATTTCTGGTTACGCAATCAGTTTCGCACCGATGCGCTGATCCACATGGGCAAACACGGCAATCTGGAGTGGCTGCCAGGCAAGGCTCTGACCCTCAGCGAGACCTGCCTGCCCGAGGCGGTGCTGGGGCCGGTGCCCCATATCTACCCCTTCATCGTCAACGACCCCGGCGAGGGCACGCAGGCCAAACGACGCACCTCCGCTGTTATCATCGACCACCTGACCCCGCCGCTGACCCGGGCAGAAACCTATGGCCCGCTCCGGGATCTGGAAGCACTGGTTGATGAGTATTATGAGGCCGCCGGAGTAGACCCGCGCCGCCTGACGCATCTGCGCAAGGAAATTCTGACGCTGACGTCTGCAACCGGGATCGATCTTGACGCCGGCATGTCAGGCGACGACCCGGAAAACGACTTCGCCAAACTCGACGAATACCTTTGCGAGCTGAAAGAGGCACAAATCCGTGACGGGCTGCACATCTTCGGGCAATCGCCGGAGGGACGCCTGGAACGCGATCTGGTGCAGGCGCTGGTGCGGGTGCCGCGCGGCGATGGCAAAGGTGGCAATGCCTCGCTGCAACGGGCGCTGGCGGACGATCTGGACCTTGGCTTTGACCCGCTCGATTGCGCGATGGGCAAGGCCTGGGATGGCAAACACCCCAAGGTTCTGAAAGCCATGAGCGCCGAGCCATGGCGAACCACAGGAGATACAGTGGAGCGTCTGGAGCTGCTGGCGGGCGCACTACTGCAAGGCACACCACCCGATCCGGTGTGGAAACGCACCATTGCTGTGATGGAGGAAATCCACGCAGCCGTCCTGCCCGCTGTCCGCGTCTGCGGCCCGGCCGAAGGCAACGGCCTGCTCGCAGGTCTCAACGGCACGTTTGTCCCCCCCGCCCCCTCTGGCGCACCAACACGCGGGCGGCTCGATACTCTGCCAACCGGGCGCAACTTCTTTTCCGTGGACAGCCGCGCCGTGCCCACACCCACCGCCTGGGCTTTGGGATGGAAATCCGCCAACCTGCTGATCGAACGGCACTTACAGGAACAGGGCGACTGGCCCCGCACCATGCTGGTCACCGCCTGGGGCACCGCCAATATGCGCACCGGTGGCGATGATATCGCGCAGGTGCTGGCATTGATGGGGGTGAAACCGCAATGGGACGCCGCCAATCGCCGCGTCACCGGCTTTGAAATCATGCCGCTCAGCATCCTTGACCGCCCCCGCGTAGACGTCACCCTGCGCGTTTCCGGCTTTTTCCGCGACGCTTTCCCCCAGCAGATGGCGCTGGTGGACTCTGCCGCCCGCGCGGTGATGGAACTTGATGAACCTGATGCTATGAACCCCGCCGCCGCAAGGTTCCGCGCCGAAGGCGGTGGCGACGCTGCTTTCCGGGTGTTCGGCTCCAAACCGGGCGCATACGGTGCCGGGCTGCAGGCCATGATCGACGAACGGCTGTGGGCCGACAAAGGCGACCTGGCCGAGGCCTACGTTGAATGGGGCGGCTATGCATATGGCGCCAACGCCGAGGGGAAGGACGCGAAACCTGCATTGAAACAACGGCTTACACAAGTCGAAGCGGTTGTTCAAAATCAGGACAACCGGGAGCATGACCTGCTTGATTCCGACGACTATTACCAGTTTGAGGGCGGAGCAGCAGCAGCCGTGAGCGCCCTGCAGGGTCGCGATCGACCAATCTATCACAACGATCATTCCCGCCCCGAACGCCCGGTGATCCGCACATTGGACGAGGAAATCGGCCGCGTGGTTCGTTCCCGCGTGGTCAATCCTAAATGGATCGAAGGCGTCAAACGC
>JAAEUE010000231.1 GCA_024227565.1 Alphaproteobacteria bacterium | reverse complement strand
GGCCGTAATCGGGTTGCTGGTGATGTCTGCAGGGCAGTCGGTCTGGGCAGCGTTGCCGACGCCGGTTGCGCCCAGTACGGCGCCAGCGGCTGGTGACTGGATCGCGCTGATTAAAGGCTACATCAAAGACGGTGGCCTGGTTCTGGGTCTGGCAATTGCGGTGCTCGGATTTCTGTGGATCGCCTATCTCGGGTTCTCCAAGTTCAACGAGGCGCGCCAGGGTAAGGCTGAATGGGCCGAGGTGGGTGTGCTGGGTATCGTTGGTGCGATCGTGCTGATCTTTGCCAGCTACCTGCTCACCGAAGCTGCAGGTGTTATCTAATCCATGTCCAATCGCGACGACATCCTGGCCGACCGGCTCAATGCGGAGCCGGCGATCTTCAAAGGCTGTTCGTCGTCCGAGCTGGGCATCATCGTCGGGGTGGCCGCACTCATCTGGTTGCCCGTCACTCTTCTGCTGGCGGGGCTGTTGGGTGCGGTCACCATGGGGTTTGGCATCGCGGGCATGGGTGTTGTCGCTACCGTGAT
>JAAEUE010000230.1 GCA_024227565.1 Alphaproteobacteria bacterium | reverse complement strand
TGGGCGTCCGTTACATAATCGAAGGCAGCGTGCGCAAGTCTTCCGACCGAATGCGCATCAGCGTCCAGCTCATTGAGGGTTCAACGGGAAATCATGTCTGGGCAGAGCGTTTCGACCGACAGGTGGTCGACATATTCGATCTGCAGGACGAGATAACACGACGCATAGCGGCCGCAGTGGAACCTGAAATCTTTGCGATTGAAGGTCACAATGCCTCTCACAGGAATGTCACGGATCTTTCGATCTGGGAAGACATGATGCGCGCTCGAGTTTATTTCGGGCGGATGACCGCAACGGATACGAATGAGGCGATTAGGCTGCTCAGTGACGTCTTGAACAATCATCCCGATCTTCCGCTCGCCAATAGCCTGCTGTCATTCATGTACTTGTTTTCGGTGCATATGGGCTGGCTGCCACCAGAACCATACAAAGCGACAGCGGACCGTTTGGCACGTAAGGCCGTCACCCTCGACGAGCAAGATGCCTGGGGGCACATCGCTCTTGGTTATGTGAGGATGATGGAGCGCAGCACGAATGCCGCTGTGAGTGAATTGACCAGAGCACTCGACCTCAATCCGAACAGTGCGACCGCATATGGGTACAGGGGATTGGTGAATGCCTTCGGCGCACGGGCTGAAGCTGCGTTGGAGGACGCTGACCAGGCGATCCGACTCAGCCCCCGAGACCCGCAGTTACCTCTTTTCCTGGCAGCGAAGAACATCGCAAAATTCCAGCAACGGGATTTTGAAGGGGCGTTGTTGATCAGCGATCAAATCCTTGAGATGCGCCCGGAGTTTATCGGCGCATTGCGGCTAAAATCTGCGATGCTGGCGCATATTGGGAGAACTGAAGAAGCCCATGAAATCCTGAAAAAGGTGTTGGATCTGCAGCCCGGCACGAACCTGACAGCCCTCGAAGAAGCGCAGCCCTACGCGACTGAGGACGGAATGGACCTCTTCCTAGAAGGCATGAAATTGGCTGGACTAGATTAGAAACGGCGCGCTCGGTACAGCAAGCCCGGACGGTTGGAAATTGCGTTCAGCTGAAGTGCCGCGCCAGCCTACACACTTCCGCAATGGGTCACAAACGTGAGTGCGAGGTCGCGCCCTGTCTTCCGGTCTGACCCCGATTTCGACCATCGACCGAAAGGGGGGGGGGGTCTCGATACACCCGCAGGTGAGGGTAAACCTGCCGCTCTGACCAAGCCCTGTGGGGGCATTGAGTGCCATGACCAGATATTTCCGCACATCAGCGAACCTGTGGATTTAGGAGTCTCCCAATGCTAACATTCCTGCCACAAGGAACTTGCAATGAAACGTCGCTTGGCTGCTGTTTTGGCCGCAGATGTGGTCGGATATTCGCGCCTAATGGGCGACGACGAGGCGTCGACGCTTGCCGAGTTGCAGCGCCACCGGAACGAAATATTTGAGCCCAAGGCCGCACAGCATCATGGCCGCACCGTGAAGCTGATGGGGGACGGCACGCTGATGGAGTTTGCCAGCGTTGTCGATGCGGTAACCTTTGCAGTCGATCTCCAGACCATCATGCGTGAACGCAACCAGGGCATTCCAGAAAATCGCCAGATCGTCTATCGCATGGGGATCAATCTCGGTGACATCGTCCATCAGGATGACGATATCTACGGCGACGGTGTTAATGTCACCGCAAGGCTGGAGGCATTGGCTGAGCCGGGCGGTATCTGCATTTCCCGCTCGGCCCGTGACCAGGTCCGTGACAAGCTCAGTCTCAATCTTGATGACCAGGGCGAGATCGAGGTCAAGAATATCGCCCGGCCGGTTCGCGTGTTCCGCGTGCTCATCGACGACAAGGCTGCAGCGCTTGCCACACCGGTTGCGGTGTTGGCAAAACAATCAAAGCCGAATCGCAAGGTCTACTACGCCGCTGCGCTGGCGGCATGTCTCTTGCTCGCCGTCGGTCTCGCCTGGCGACACCCGTCGAAGCCGCAGTTTGAACCGGCCGACAAGGCGCAGATGGCGCTGACGCTGCCAGACAAACCGTCAATCGCCGTCCTGCCGTTCGACAATCTGGGAGATGACAAGAAACAGGCATACTTCGCCGATGGCATGACCGATGATTTGATCACCGATCTTTCCAAATTGTCGGGGCTTTTCGTGATTTCCAGAAATTCCACTTTTGCCTACAAGGGAAAGTCGGTGAAGGTACGGCAGGTGGCTGAAGAACTGGGTGTCCGCTATGTTCTGGAAGGCAGTGTCCGGCGCATCGGCGATCAGGTCCGGATCAATGCCCAGCTGATCGATGCGTTCAGTGGCTATCATGTCTGGGCGGAACGATATGATGGCTCACTGGCCAATGTCTTCAAGCTGCAGGACTCAGTGATCGGACAGATCGTCAGCGCTCTGGCCGTTAGTCTGAAAACCGCAATCCCAGGGAGTATGCAAGAACCGGAGACGACGGTTCCCGCTGCTTACGATGCCTTTCTGAAGGGTCTCGATTACCATCGGCGCACGACGCCTGAAGCCTTCGCCAAGGCCATTGGTTTTTATCAAAAGGCCATTGCCCTCGATCCTGACTACAGTCGCGTCTATGCGGGTCTGGCAGCGATCTACTGGTTTGCCCATGACAGCAGTTGGGACGTTCACCTCGGCGTAGAGTATGATGCTATCAAACTGGCCAAGCGCAATCTGGCCAAGGCGCTCGAGAAGCCGAACGCACAAGCTTATCAAGTCTCAGCGGATATGCTAACGGGTCAAGGCCGCAACGACGAAGCGGTGAAGGAGATCGATCGCGCCGTTGAGCTGGAACCAAACAACCCGGATATCCTGCTGACCAAGACCTGGATTCTAACGGTTGTGGGGCGTGCAAAAGACGCTGAAACTATTGCCAGAAAGGCGATGCGGCTCAATCCGGACTACGGTCCGCGTGCACTGCGCGCATTGGGGCGGGCGCTGTTTTTTCAACACCGCCATGCCGAGGCGGCTGAAGTAATGGAGCGGGCGGTTGAGCAGGCGCCGAACTATGAATTTATCTACAAGCTGCTCGCCTCGATATACGGCCACCTCGGCCGGATCGAGGACGCAAAAGCTGCCGTTGTGAGATTCAACCAATTGGTGGCCAAGATAATCGGCCAGGAATTGTCTATTGCAGATATTGAGAGAGTATATGGCGGGGACTGGTACGACCTGGACAAATCCTACCTGGCACATTGGGTGGATGGACTGCGCAAGGCCGGCGTGCAGGAGGGTCTAAGCGCAAGAATGCAAGATACCAATTTCAAGAAATTGGTGACCAGGTCTGAAAACCGGTTTGAAGTTCAGGGCGCTGTCAAGGTCGATGCGAAAGGGGCCAAGGCCTTGTTCGACCGTGGGGTCACGTTCATCGATTCGCGCGGCAGTGGTTCCTTTGGCCGGGGCCATGTTCCCGGAGCCCTCAACATTACCTATGGGTTGCTGACAAAGGAAGGTCTGTCTCGCATGGTAACGCCTGACAAGGATGTCGTCTTCTATTGTGGCGGCATGGATTGCAGCTTATCGGCTAATTCCTGCGCCAAGGCGTTAGTTTGGGGCTACGCCAAGGTCTACTACTTCGCAGGAGGATACCCAGCGTGGAAATCTGCTGGCTTCGAAGTTGAGAAGTAACCTTCGAAGCTGCTTTCAGTTACCTGTTTCACATCGTCTGCCAAAGACCGATTTGGGTCACGAATCTCCTCCTGCCTGACGGTGATTTTCGGAGGGACATCAGATGTTCTCTGATGGCGTCTCGCACAGCTGCTTTGGGGCAATTCTTGCCGTCATCCAACACCGGCCAAGAGTCGCTTAATGGCACATAATGCCCGTATCTGAGACTGCCCAGAAACGTCTGAATCCGGAT
The DNA here is from genome assembly GCA_024227565.1 of Alphaproteobacteria bacterium. GTDB lineage: Bacteria > Pseudomonadota > Alphaproteobacteria > Rhizobiales > CAJQND01 > JAAEUE01. Next base: position 69,410 of record JAAEUE010000230.1, on the reverse strand, counting down.
GCTATCCGGACGTCTCCGGGTTTACGCCGCAAGTTCGCGTCAAGGCGTGCAGAGCCTACCGCTCCAACACCTCTTTGCTGGAAACTTCCCCGCCCTCATCAAACCGGTAGATCAACGGCACACCCGTCGCGATCTCCTGCTTCACGATCTCCTCGCCGCTCATCTTCTCCAGCGACATCACCAGCGCCCGAAGCGAGTTCCCGTGGGCGGCCACCAACACCTTTTCGCCCGCCATCACCCGCGGCCAGATGTGTGCCTCAAAATAGGGCAGCACCCGTTCCGCCGTATCCTTCAGGCTCTCCCCGCCCGGCGGCGGCGTGTCGAAGGAGCGGCGCCAGATGTGGACCTGCTCGTCGCCCCATTTGGCCCGGGCATCGTCCTTGTTGAGGCCGGCCAGATCGCCGTAGTTGCGCTCGTTCAGCGCCTGGTCGCGGATGGTCTCCAGGTCTGACTGGCCAAGCTCGTCCAAAATCATCGAACAGGTGAGTTGGGCGCGGACGAGCGCGCTGGTGTAGGCGATGTCGAACTGAATGCCGAGCGCCTTGAGCTGGCGGCCGGCGGTCAGCGCTTCGGTCTCGCCCTTTTCGGTCAGGCCGGGATCCTTCCAGCCTGTGAACAGGTTCTTCAGGTTCCACTCGCTTTGCCCGTGGCGCACCAGGACGAGAAGCCGCTCCATCTTCCTTGCCTTTCAGTATCAGTCGCTCAAACCCAGCACATCCAGCATGGAGTAGTAGCCCGGGCTCTTGTCCATGGCCCACAGCGCGGCCTTCACAGCGCCGTTCGCAAACAGCGTGCGCGATTCTGCCCTGTGGGTCAGCTCGATACGTTCCGAATTGCCGGCAAAGATCACCGAATGCTCACCAACCACAGAACCGCCGCGCAGGGTGGCAAAACCGATGTCGCCGGCAATGCGCGCGCCGGTGATGCCGTCGCGTGACCGCACGGCCTTGTCGCTCAAACTTTCACCGCGCCCCTGGGCTGCGGCCTCGCCGAGCATCAGCGCGGTGCCGGACGGTGCATCCACTTTGTGCTTGTGGTGCATCTCAACAACTTCAATGTCGAAATCCTCATCCAAAGCGGCAGCCACCTTGCGCACAAGCGCGGTGAGCAGGTTGACCCCGAGGCTCATGTTGCCCGCCTTCACGATGCGCGAATGACGGGATGCCGCGCGCAGCTTCTTCTCGTCCTCTTCGCTCATGCCCGTGGTGCCGATCACGTGGACAATCCGGGCCTGGGCGGCCAGTTCGGCGTGTTCAAGCGTGGCGGCGGGGGTTGAAAAGTCGATGATGCCTTCAATCTGGGTGAACAGCTCAAGCGGATCGTCGGTGATGGTCACGCCCAGCTCGGGCAAGCCGGCGAGCGGGCCAACATCCTTGCCAATGAACTCTGAACCGGCGCGCTCAGTGCCGCCGGCAACCTGGCATCCTGCGGTTTCAGTGATGGTGTACACCAGGGTGCGGCCCATGCGTCCGGCCGCGCCGATAACGGCCAATCTCATCTCTGCCATGTGTCTGTCCTCTGTGGGCAGGGCGCGGGAGCGCCGCTAAACGCCTTCCACAATGACGATGTCTGCATCCCCGGCCTCAGCGCGGAACTTGCGGGCCGCCTGATATTCCTCGGAGTTGTAGCAGGCCACCGCATCGTCGTAGCTCTCGAACTCCAGCACAACATTGCGGGCCTTGCCGGCGCCCTCAAGCTGAACGTGGTTGCCGGCCCGGGCCAGAACCTTTGCGTTGTATTTCTCAAACGCGGCCGGTGAGGATTCCACATAAAGCTTGTACTGCTCAGGGTCGGTCACCGTAACGTGGGCAATCCAGTAGCCTTTGGCCATCTTTGTATTCCTTTTTTTACAGCATGGACGGCAAAACCCGGTCGGGCGGGGAATGGCCATCCACGAAGGTTTTGATGTTGATGATGACTTTCTCGCCCATGTCGATCCGCCCTTCGATGGTGGCAGAGCCCATATGGGGCAACAGCACAACCTTGTCCGACTTCACCAAGCGCGGGTTAACGGCCGGCTCATGCTCAAACACATCCAAACCCGCCCCGCCAAGCTCGTCGGCATCCAACATTCGGGCCAGGGCGTTTTCATCGATCACCTCGCCGCGCGCGGTGTTGACGATGAAGGCGTCCGGCTTGATCAGCTTCAAGCGCCGGGCAGACAACAGGTGATAGGTGGCCGGCGTATGCGGGCAATTCACCGAAATAACGTCCATGCGGGCCAACATCTGATCGAGGCTGTCCCAATAGGTCGCCTCAAGCTCGTCTTCCACCACCTGATTGACCCGGCGCCGGTTGTGATAGTGGATTTGCAGGCCAAACGCCTTGGCGCGTCGCGCCACGGCCTGGCCAATGCGGCCCATGCCGATGATGCCCAGCCGCTTGCCGGTGATTCGGTTTCCGAGCATCCAAGTGGGCGACCAGCCCTTCCAATCGTTGCCTTGCGTCAAAACCTGGGCCCCTTCGGTGACCCGGCGCGCCACATCAAGAATGAGCGCCATGGTCATGTCCGCAGTGTCTTCGGTCAACACGCCGGGGGTGTTGGTGACGATGATGCCCTTTGAATTGGCCGTCTCAACATCGATATTGTCGACGCCTGTGCCGAAGTTGGCGATCAGCTTCAACTGGTCCCCAGCCTGGCTGATCACCGACCGATCTATCGTGTCAGTCACCGTGGGAACGAGGATTTCCGCCTCTTTCACGGCGGCCACCAGCTCGGCTGAGCTTCTGGGTTCGTCGTCAATGTTCAGCTGTGTGTTGAACAATTCGCGCATGCGCGTTTCAACCACATCAGGCAATCTGCGGGTTATGACCACGAGCGGTTTTGCCTTGCTCATGCAGTTTCACTCCACTATACGGCGGGTCCGCCAGCATTTCTGTTTGCACACCGGAGCCTGCACGACACTCTTTCCGTTTGGAATTTGTTTGTGTAAACTCTTTCCTAAATTGTCTAGCAGACACTTGCAGATGAAAGAAGAGGGGTTTCCCTCGACACGACGGGTTTTACGCCGCACATACGTTATAGTCAGAGCATTGAAGCTATATCGGGCACCTGTTCAGTGAGGAGACAGGCGTCCTAAAGAGTGGGAACTGATGGGGTTTAGCCGTTCGCACACAACACTTATCACCGCGGTGGCGGTGGTTGCCGTTGCCGGCCTGGCGGCGGCGGCTGGCCTGTGGGTGTTCCAAGATTCGGCCACAGCAGGCAATGAGGCCAAGGCTGCGGCAAAGACCCAAGCATCTCCGAACAATTTAGGCCCCAGCGGCCTGCCTATCCCGCGATTTGTCAGCCTGAAGCGAGACAAAGTGAACGTACGGCGCGGGCCATCCACCTCCCATAAGGTGGCTTGGGTGTTCACAAGCAAGGGTTATCCTGTTGAAATCATAGCAGAATCTGACCACTGGCGCCGCGTGCGCGATTCAGAGGGCGAAGAAGGTTGGGTGTATCATTCCCTGTTGTCCGGTTGGCGCACAGGTGTTGTTTCGCCGTGGCGCCAAGGCAGTCAGATTGAGCTTTTGACCGACCCTACGGTGAATGCGTCAACGGTGGCCAAGCTTGAATCAGGCGTGTTGAGCCGCATAGAGCGCTGCACCGGCCAGTGGTGCAATATTCAGGTGAATGATTACAGCGGCTGGGTGAAGCAAGACGCCCTGTGGGGCGTTTATCCGGGCGAGCAGATAGAATAGGCGCCCACGCGCATTTCAATCGAAAAGGTAAAGCTTGGCCAGTCGCTTATGCGTCTGAGAGGCGCACAACCACGTCAATGCGGTTAACCTTGGTGCCTTCCGGCGCTTCGGGCAATCCGACGACCTTCAGAGCGTTGGAATCGATGTCGATCAGACGGCCCTCAGATTCCAGATAGAAATGATAGTGGTTTGACGTGTTGGTATCGAAATAGCTCTTTGTGCCATCGATGGCCACTTCGCGCAGGAGGCCAGCCTCGGTAAACTGGTTCAGCGTGTTGTAGACCGTGGCCAGGGAAACCGGCACTTTCGCCGCAACGGCCTCTTCGTGCAATTCCTCAGCCGAAATATGACGCTCGGGCCCGGTGAAGAGCATGCTTGCCAACGATATTCTCTGCCGGGTAGGCCGCAATCCTGCGCTTCTCAGCCGATTGATAGCCTCACACATGTTCATTTGCATGCGCTTTCAAATCCCTCAAACTACCGCACGGCCAACGCGCCGTGCGCGAGCACTATATCCCTATTGCGAACAGTTCGCAATCATTGCAAGCAGCGTCATCCCGACACATTTAAGAGCGTGATTAACGGGCAGCGAAGTCTTCCTGCGCCCCGTTGCGTGTGTTAGGTAGGATCAACCGGTGCAAGATAACTTGCGCTTTGCGGTGAGAGGGACCGGAGGCGGCGATGGCGGAACGGCAATCCAGTTATTCCTATGAAGAGCTCCTGTCGTGCGGACGCGGCGAGCTGTTTGGGCCGGGCAATGCCCAATTGCCTTTGCCGCCCATGCTGATGTTTGACCGGATCACGTCGATCAGCGAAGACGGCGGCAGCCATGGCAAGGGCCAGGTTGTGGCCGAATTGGATGTGAACCCGGATCTCTGGTTCTTTGCCTGCCATTTTCAGGGCGATCCGGTGATGCCGGGCTGCCTTGGCCTCGATGCCTTGTGGCAAATGACCGGTTTTTTCCTCGGCTGGCTTGGGCTTGAGGGCAAGGGCAGGGCGCTGCAGACCGGCGAGGTCAAGTTCACCGGCATGGTCACGCCCGAGGTCAAACGTCTTGAATATTCAGTGGATTTCAAGCGCGTTATCGCCCGTCGGCTTGTGCTGGGCCTTGCAGATGGTGAGTTGAAGGCGGACGGCGAAACAATATATACCGCTACAGACCTTCGCGTTGGATTGTTCAAGCCAGAAGCGGCTGACGCATAATTCGATTGAACGAGATGGCGCAAGCCGCGATAATTGGCCAATAACCACAAGTTGGTCGCAAAATAAGGATTTCGCCCATGAGGCGTGTGGTCGTTACAGGAATGGGGATCGTCTCCTCGATCGGCAATAACGCACAAGAAGTGAATGCCTCCCTTCATGGCGCGCGCTCTGGCATTTCCAAAGCTGACAAATTCGAAGAGCTGGGCTTCCGCTGCCATGTGCATGGTGCGCCGGACATCGATCTGGAGGCGGCCTTGGACCGGCGCGTGCGCCGCTTCATGGGCGATGGTGCCGCCTGGAATTACGTTGCCATGGAACAGGCGATCGCAGATGCGGGCCTGGAAGAAGCCGATATCATCAATGAGCGCACCGGCTTGATCATGGGCTCCGGCGGCCCGTCCACACGGGTCATCGTGGCGTCTGCCGACATTGCCCGCGAAAAGGGCCCCAAACGCGTTGGGCCGTTTGCCGTGCCTGCCGCAATGGGCAGCACGAATTCGGCCACCCTGGCCACACCCTTCGGCATCAAGGGGGTCAACTATTCCATTTCATCAGCCTGCGCCACGTCCTCACACTGCATCGGCAACGCTGCTGAACTGATCCAATGGGGCAAGCAGGACATCATCTTTGCCGGCGGCGGCGAGGAGCTGGACTGGACCCTGTCGGTGATGTTCGACGCCATGGGTGCCATGTCGTCCAAGCACAACGACACGCCCGAAACCGCAAGCCGCGCCTATGATGTGACGCGCGACGGCTTTGTGATTGCCGGCGGCGGCGGCACCCTGGTGATGGAAGAGCTTGAGCACGCCAAGGCCCGCGGCGCGAAGATCTACTGCGAGCTGGTCGGCTATGGCGCCACCTCCGATGGCGTGGACATGGTGCAGCCTTCAGGCGAGGGCGCCGTGCGCTGCATGCAACAAGCCCTGGCCACCGTGAATGAGAAGGTGGACTACATCAATCCGCACGCCACAGCGACCCCGATCGGCGACACCCGCGAAATCGAGGCGCTGCGTGAAGTGTTCGGCGAAGACATTCCGCCGGTCTCTGCCACGAAATCCCTGACCGGCCACAGCCTGGGCGCAGCAGGGGTGCAGGAATCGATCTACAGCATCTTGATGATGCAGAACGGCTACATCGCTGAAAGCGCACACATTACAGAGCTCGACCCAGCGTTTGCCGACATTCCAATTGTCCGCAAACGCCAGGACGATGCAGAGTTGAACCTGGTGCTTTCAAACAGCTTCGGCTTTGGCGGCACCAACGCGACACTTGCGTTTCAGCGCTACAACGGCTAACGCCAGCCACTTCTAACAACCAGCGGACTTTGAACGATGGCAGAGACTGAGTTTCCTGCGCCCGGCTCTCTTATGAAGGGCAAGCGCGGACTTGTGATGGGCGTTGCCAACAATCACTCCATTGCCTGGGGCGTGGCCCGGGCCTTGGCGGCCAATGGTGCCGAACTGGCCTTCACCTATCAGGGCGAGGCCTTCGGGCGCCGGGTTCAGCCCCTGGCGGAGAGTGTTGGTTCCAACCTGGTCCTGCCGTGCGATGTGGAAGACATTGCCTCAGTGGACGGTGTGTTCGATCGGTTGAAGGAAGAATGGGGCACGCTGGACTTTGTGGTTCACGCCATCGCGTTTTCCGACAAGGACGAGCTGAAGGACAAGTACGCCGACACGAGCCGGGAAAACTTCGTCCGCACCATGCTGATTTCGTGCTTTTCATTTACCGAGATCACCAAGCGCGCCGCGGCAATGATGCCCGATGGCGGCTCGCTGATAACCCTCACGTATGGCGGCTCGACGCGGGTAATGCCCAACTACAACGTGATGGGTGTGGCAAAGGCCGGCCTTGAATCGTCTGTGCGCTATCTGGCGTCTGACTATGGGGCTGACAATATCCGGGTGAACGCCATTTCCGCAGGTCCCATGCGCACCCTGGCCGGTGCCGGGATTTCCGATGCCCGCGCCATGTTCTCATTCCAGCGGGCCCATTCGCCCTTGCGCCGGCCCGTAACCCTCGATGAAGTGGGCGGCTCGGCCCTGTATCTGTTGAGTGATCTGTCGGGCGGCGTAACCGGCGAAATTCACTTTGTGGATGCCGGCTACAACATCATCTCCACACCTCGCCCGCAGGACTTGGACGCGCCGGCTGACGGCTGATGTTTCATCACAAAAAGCAAGCCGTGGCTTAAATGTGGCAATCATCACAGTAGTTGCCACAATTTAGTTTAATACTTCACTCTCCCACATTTGACTTCAAGAAAAAGAGGGTAAGATGAAACAGTCTATTCAAGCGAGAATTATTTGCGCTACAGTTGCACTCTTTATTATGGGAGGAGCGGCCGAGGCGGCTAAATATTCTGCCGTGGTTCACCAGGCGCAATCACAACTTGCCACCGGCGGTCATGATCCGGGTGTGTTGGACGGGTTCATGGGGCGGAACACTGCGGCGGCCATTGCAGCCTACCAGACAGAAAAAGGACTGGATGCGAGCGGGCAATTAGATGAGGCCACTTTAAAAAGCCTGGACATCGGTGTTTCGACCGACCTTTCCAAAACCGTGGAAGATTGGATCCCCGTGCCCAGCCAGGCCGAGATCGATAAGCTGAAAGATCCGCGCAACGATCCCTCAAACGCCTATGCCGACTATCGTCCAAAAGCTCCGGCTGCCAACCTGCCCCTGCCAGGCCAAGCCATCCTGAAGGCCATGAACGCCAGCGCCGACAAGTTCGGCTCTCGGCCAAAAGGCCATCCGCGCTACAGCAAGAGGACGCTCAAGGCGTTCATCGGCTGCATGGTGACCAAGCACAACCCCAACCATTGGTCGGACATTACGATCCACTATTACTGCCAGATGGGCCTGCCGCGGAAATGCTTCACAAACGCGCTTGCCGGAAAGCCCACACCGCGCCGTGTGAAGTTCGCCAGGCCGCGGGCCTACAAAGGCTGTGCCAACGGAAGATTGCGCGATGCTGCGCCCTTCAAATGGGTCACGGCCACACAGCCGCTCATCTTCCAATATGTCATGTTCGGGCAAACCCACGCCTTCAACCATGAGCAGGAGCAGGCCATCATCAACAATTTCTATGGCGTGAGTGATCCCGCGAACCGCGATGAGTGCAAGAAGAAGCGGCCGATCCGAACCGAGGATCCGCGCGACGGGACCCACTGCCTGGTGAACAAACAAATGCGAAGAAAGCTGGTGGGCCGCTCCCGCTGAGGGCTCAAGCGTTAGAGCAACCGCCGATCAGACGGTTACGTCTGGTCGGGGATAAGTTGCTCGCCCGTAACGACAATCTGGGGCATCTTCCGCTCAACCTGAGCGGAAGTTGCCCTAGGCGTCTTGATCGAAGAACTTGTTGGGCTTTTGGAAAAAGCCAAGCACCAGGCAGCCGTCCGGCGAATGGGCCGTGTGGCGGCTGCCGGCTTTTCGCCAAACAAAGTTGCCGGCTGTGCAGGTGCCCTCGTGATCAACCAATGAGCCTTCGAGCACATAGCTTTGCTCGATGCCAACGTGCATGTGGTCGGGCAATTGGGCACCCGGTGCCATGCGTGTTAGTGAGGTCATCATGCCGGTGGCCTTGTCTTCCATCAGCAATTTGATTTCAATTCCGGGCCACCTGGTCTGTTGCCAAGGCTGGTCTTCAACATCCACATAGGTTGATTGCCGGTCGGCGGTGTCGGTTTGGGCATCGGACGACATCAATACTCTCCCTTCGGGAAACGTTTGCGAGCAAGTCTTCAGCCAATTGAATTTTATGCACCAATTGCTGAATGTCAAAACGGTGCCCGGCCACTCAGCTCCTTACCCTTGCTGCAGGCTGCAGAGCAGGACTATCTTGCAACGTCCCTGACCAGGGGACCCAACGTGGGGCATCAGCTATGAAACATTCCGACCGTGTGGTGCTGATCACCGGCAGCACGCAAGGCATCGGGCTCGCAACAGCCGTTCGATTTGCGAGCGAGGGCGCAAGATTGGTTTTGAATGGGCGCTCTTCCGGCGAAAACGTTGAGAACGCACTGAAACTGGTGCACGGGGCCGGTGCGGACGCAATCTTTATTGAAGCTGATGTGGGTGCCGCGAGCCAGCTGGAACAGCTGACCGGCGGCGCGCTTGAGAAGTTCGGCCAAATAGATGTGGCCATATGGAATGCCAGCTTCAACATGAAGAAGCCTTTTCTGGACTACGTGCCGGCGGACTTGGAGGCTGTGAACGCCCTGAACTTTGGCGGCTACTTTCACTTTGCCCGGCAGGTCTTGCCGGGAATGAAGGCACGAGGGTTTGGGCGCCTCCTCGCAACGGTCTCCTCGGCACCCTATCTCTACGCGGCCGGCTTTAATTTGAGCGGGGCGTCCAAGGCCGCTGTGATTTCGCTTATGAAACACCTGGCAACAGAGTTCGCACCGAATGGCATCACCTGCAATGCGGTGGGGCCAGGGCTTACGCGCACGGGCCTTGCAGAGGAATTTTCTTTGACCGATGCCGATCTTATCGCAGAGACTGTGCCCGCGGGCCGCATTGGCGAGCCAGAAGAAGTGGCGGCGGCGTTTTCATATCTTGCCTCAGACGAAGCAGCTTATGTGACCGGGCAGGTTCTGCACGCAAATGGCGGGCGATACATGTGACCATGCCCGCCGCCCGCCTAGTTGTGGTTGGTCCCTTAAATGAGTGGTTCTGAAGACCGAGAGCGCACAACCGGTTGCTGGATGTTGCCTGTGGGCGAATGCGGATCGGCACCAGCTTTGCCGGCATGCTGGGAAGCACAATTGATCAGCTTGGGCAACATGGCGCGGGCGCCTGTGAGCACAAATTGCATCACCTTGCGGTTGGTGGAGACCCGCAAGGTGCTGCCGCCGGCAAAGCGGCTGAAGATGCGGCCATTGATCGGCAGAAACACTTGCACGAGTGACGGGCTCCTGGCGATTGCGGTTCCTTTGAGTACGGGGCCATTGTCGATCTGATAGTGCAGGGGATACTTGCGGCCACGTTGGAATTCCCAGTGTTTGCTGGCGAAGGCCATGGACCAACGCCGAGTGCCGGTTACGGAAAAGTACAAGGCAATGCCGCTCTTGTATTTCGCGTTGACGGCACAGTGGGAAAACGCGCCGGTGTGGGAGTGCGTGAAGGCACCGCCCGTCCAGTCGCCTGAGGTCAGGTCGGCGATCTTCTCTGCTGAGGCGCTTGAGGCCGTTGCGATGACCGCAGCTGTGAGCGCCACGACTGCAATGGTCCGCCGGATCATGACGGCAAATTCTGAATGGTTTTGAGTGTTGTTCGCGGTGTTCATTGTTTCCTCCAGTGGGTTCCGTTTGCTCTCCCGAAGAGCAGGCATCTGTTGAGGATAGAATGACGGTTCAGCGTATCAGTATGATTGCGGTTAGAGTTTCAATTGTTATCCGTTTGTTTCAAACAGAGGGCTGGACTACAAGCATCAGTTAAGACCTAAGCATTCCAGGACTTTAAATCAGGTGGAATAGACGGGTTCAATTCTGGTGGTCGATGACGACCCGGACGGGCTGCCAGCACCCTCAGAAGCGGTTTGGCGACAGATCGGCGGCGCTCACCCCCAAGGCTTGAATGTCGTCCGGCAACGCCTCTCCACGCGCCAGAGCCGCACTGGAGCGCCCGATGCCGACGGAGGTTTCAATGCCATACCCGCCTTGCCCGGCACACCAGCAGAAGCCTTCCACATCCGGGTCGTATCCGGCCACCGGAACCCCGTCGAGAACAAAGCTTCTGAGGCCCGCCCAGGTGCGCTGCAGCTTGGTGATCTCCATTGTGGTCGCCCGTTGCAGGCGGTCGATCGTGTAGGCGATGTCGATCTCTTCGGGTTGCACGTCTTGGGGTTCAACGTGTGTTTCGTCGGCAGGCGAGCCCAGCACCGTGCCGGCATCCACTTTGAAGTAGAACTCTTCCTGGCAGTCGATCACCACGGGCCAATCGTCGTCCACCGCAGCATTCTGGGGGGTGAAGGCAATCACCGTCCGGCGCTTTGGCTGCAGATGGGTTTTCCTGGCGCCAACCATCTGCCCGAGCTGATCGGCCCAGGCTCCTGCCGCGTTGATCAAGACCGGTGCGGCGAACTCACCGGCCGGGGTGGTCGCGTGCCACTTGCCACCCTTGCGTTCCAGTCCCTGGATCTCGGCGTTGCAGACGATCTCACTGCCATTGCGCCTCAGGCCCCTGATGTAGCCTTGGTGGATGGCGTTCACATCCAACGCCAGGGCGTTGGGGTCCAGAAAGGCGGCCGCAAGATAGTCCCGGCGCAGAACCGGGATTTGGGCCACAGCTTCATCTGCGCTGATCAGCTGAATGTCTGGCGAGAGCTCCTGAACGTCAGCGAGGCCAGCCTCAAGCGCGGGCATCTGATCGTCCCTCGCCACGAAGAACAGGCCATGCGGGCGGCTGAGCGGGATGTCGGTGAAGCTTGCAGGCGGGTTGGTGAGAAACTCATAGCCCGACTTGGCCAATGCGCGGATGGTGCGGGGGCCATAGGCCTCGGTGTAGACGGCCACGGACCGCCCCGTGGTGTGGTAGCCGGGCTGGCTTTCCATCTCCAGCAGGATCACCGAATGGTGCTCCGACAGCCAGTTGGCACACGAGGTGCCGCCAATGCCCGCACCTGCAATCAGAAAGTCAGCTTCTTTCATCACACATCTCCTGTTCTTTTGGGCAAGTCTAATCACGCTGGCGGCTCGCGTGAACCAAAATTGTACGCTAAACTGTAAAGCCGATCAGCCAAGCCGGGTGAGGGTGCGCAGATGCCGAAATATCGCGTTCGAGACGCCGACACTTACGGTCATGCCATTGGCATCCTGCTGCTGGACTATCGCGGTCCCTTCATCCCCGGTGATGTGGGTAATGCCTCCACCTATCGCTACCCGGTGCTGTACAAGTTGGTGGAGGGGCTGACATTCGACAAGGTATTGTCAGGTGATCCAGATGCGGAAGAAATGATCATCGAGGCGGCCCGCGAGTTGGAACGCTTCGGCGTGCGCGGCATATCAAGCGACTGCGGTTTTCTGGTCCAGCATCAGCAAGCGGTGGCCAAAGCGGTGAAGGCGCCGGTGTTCATGTCCAGCCTTTTGCAGATCCCCTATCTGGCGAAGATGTTTGACGCGAAGCGTCCCATAGGCTGCATCACCGCCACCAGAAGCCCGTCCAGCAACAGCCTGCTTGAGATGGCCGGCGTGGACGAGGGCACAAACGTGGTGCTGCGCGGCATGGAAAATTACGAGCACTTCAAGTGGGCCATTTTGGAAGAGGGCGGAGAGCTGGACAGCGATCAGATCGAGCGCGAAGTCGTTGCCGAGGCCGAAGACATGGTGGCCAAGCACCCTGATATGAGCGCAATGGTTCTGGAGTGCTCGTTATTGCCGCCCTACGCCAAGGCCGTGCAGGACGCCATTGGATTGCCCGTCTTCGATTTCATCACGATGATCGACTATTTCTACCAGGGCAGTCATCGCCAATCGTACTCAGGCTACTACTGATAACAAAGGCCCTCAATTTTGACCTGTTTGGCCGATTTCCCCGTGTGTAGCCCTCGGGTCAGGCCCGCGGGCCCAAAGGCGCAGAACCAGGAGCGATCCGCCTGGGTCCTCGGGTCAGGCCCGAGGACGACAGATTCAAATTAAATGGTGTCTAACGGTCAAACCTTTCGTGCCCTAATAGAGCGCCAGGTCCCTGGGAAGCGGGGAGAGCGTGCGGCATCCGGTGTCGGTCACCACGGCGGTTTCACTCACCCCAACCGTGAACTCCCCATAGATGCGCAAGGCGGGCGGCATGTGGAACACCATGCCGGGCACGATCTCCGTGTCGACCCCGTCATATAGGCTCAACACGTTTCCTTCGCCCCAGTCAGGCGCAAACGAAATGCCCACGCTGTAGCCGCTGCGCTTCTTGTAGGCCTCAGTGAAGCCGTGAGCGTCCACAACGCCCTGGCAGGCCCTGTGCACGTCAGCGCACGTGGCGCCTGGCTTAAGGGCTTCCAGGGCCGCCTGAAGGGCTTCCAGGCAGCATGCCATCATGCGCTTTGCCGTGTCAGGCGGCGTCCCCACCCAGGCGCTGCGCATTAGCGTGGCGTGATAGCGGTCATGGGCGCCGGCCTGCTCCAGGAACACCGGGTCATTGTCGCCAATGATGTTCCGTCGCCAGGTGCCGTGCGGAATGCCGCAGCGGGTGCCCGACGCCATCAGCGGCTCCATCCCCACATACTCGCTGCCCGCGACAATCGCAGCGCCCATCATGGCCCCCACTATATCGTTCTCAGAGGCGCCGGCCTTGATGGCGGCAAAGCCGGCGCTCATCCCGGCGTCCACGTATGTGGCGGCGGTTTCAATCTTGGCAATCTCCTGGGGGGATTTCACCGCCCGCAAGGCCTCAATCGCACCGGAGGCATCAGCCATGGCGCCGATTTTCTCCAGCAGGGCCTTGTAGACCGCAATCGGCAGGAACCAGCCGCGTTCATCAATGGCGAACTTCCGGTTCGACCAACCCAGATCGCTGATCGCCCCGACGGTCACATCAATCGGATCGTCGCCGTCCATGTAAGACCGGATGTTGTCCAGGTAACTGTTGGCCACAAGATTGTTCAGCTCCAGCTGGCGCACGATGGCCACCGGCTCGCCTTCGACGGGGAGAAGCAGCGCCTGGTAGGTGTAGTATCCGGGCGTCTGCTGGCCGGTGAGATAGAAGATGTTCTCCGGCCCGGTGACGATCATCACATCGATGCCCCGGTCTGCCAGGGCGCGGCGGGCGGCCTCCTGGCGCGCTGCCAGCTCCTGCCTGGAGAACGCCGCCTCGATCCCTTGTTCCACAACCGTGTCCAGTTCAGCCATATCAGGTCTCCAGGTTGGGCAGGCGTCCTTCGCCCAGCATTGTCATTGCGGTTTGTTGATAAATCAGCACCGAGCGCATCAAGTCATCCACGGGCACATATTCGTTGGGCTGGTGGGCGACGGTGAGCTCGCCCGGCCCCAGCACCACGCCCCTGGCGCCCACCGAGCGGAAGTGCACCAAGTCACAGCCACCCTGAAAGCCGCTCAAATCTGATGCAGCCCCATTGTGGGCCAAGCAGGCATCCTGGCAGGCGGCCACAATGGGATGGCCCGGATCGGTCTCACTGGCGCCGCCGGTGGTGGGCACAAAATCTATGATCTCCGCCCGCGTCCCGGCCTCGCGGCCTGCCGCGTCCACCAGCGCCGCGATGGAGCGTTTGACCTCGTCCTCATCCTCACCGGGCACCATGCGGCGGTCGAGCAGAAAGTCGCAATGCTCCGGCACCACGTTGTCTGCATGCCCGCCCTGGGCCCGTGTGAGGGTCAGGCTGGCGTTGCCGCATAGGGGGTGGCTGGTGGCGGCCGTGCGCTGGTGTTCCTCGACGACCATCTCCAACAGACGCGCAGATTTCAGAATGGCGTTCACACCCAGATCCGGCATGCCCGAATGAGCCGTCTTGCCATAGACCCGCACAAGCGGCCGGAGGCTGCCCTTGTGGGCGGTGACCGTGGTGCAGGAAGTTGGCTCGCCAATTATGCAATAGTCGATTTTCGGGCTTTGCTTCACATAGGTCTTGGCGCCCAGGCTCCCCACTTCCTCATCGGCCACAAACACGCCCAGCAAGGTGCCGGACCAGCTGTCGCGGCTGGCGATCAATTGGCGCATGGCCTCCAGCATGGCCACCATGGGTCCTTTGGCATCACAGGACCCGCGTCCGAACAAACTTCCGCCTTCTTCGCGCAACTTGAACGGATCACCGGTCCAGCCTTCCCCGGCGGGCACCACATCGATATGGGTGTTGAAGGCGAAGGAGGGTCCAGGCCCGTTCTCAAAGATCCCCACCACATTGGCCCGGCCTTCGCTCAAGGGCAGAGCTTCCGCCCGGCAACCCATTTGCTGCAGGCAATTCAAGATGAAGTGGGCCGCTTCCAATTCGCGGCCCGGCGGGTTTTGCGTGTCAAAACCGACAAGGCGGGACAGTTCGTCTTTCAGGCTTGCGGCGTTGGGCGGGGAACTCATTGCTGAGGGAGCTCGCTTGAGTGGATGGGCGTGTAGTCTGCCAGCGGAACATCAATGGGGGCAAGGACAGGCCTTCCCAGAATGTCATCGGCGATCTTTTCAGCCATCATCATGATCGGCGCATTCGTGTTGCCGCTCACCACTTCAGGCATCACTGAGGCGTCGACCACCCGAAGGCCATCCACCCCGTGCACCTTCAGCTGGTGGTCCACCACCGATGATGCGTCCGTCCCCATCTTGCAGGTGCCCGACGGGTGATAACAGGTCACCGCCGACTGCCGCAGATACTCGACGATCTCCGCATCGCTCTTCACATCCGGGCCAGGGGAAAGTTCCGGTCCTCGGAACGGGTCCATGGCCTTGCCGCTCATGGCCTCGCGGGTGCGGTTCACCGCATCGATCATCATGCGCACATCACCGTCCGTGCTCATGCAGTTGGGCTGCATGCGCAAGGGTTCAGCCGGATCGCTCGAGCGCAAGCTGAGCGTGCCCCGGCTTTCAGGCCGCAGCGGGCACACATGGCACTGGAAGCCGTGGCGGTCCGGCGGGGTGCGGCCGTTGTCGTAAACCAGAATGGGCACGAAGTGGTGCTGCAAGTCGGGCACCGCCACGTCTGGCTGTGATTTGATGAAACAGCCGGCCTCGGTGTGCATGGTGGCACCGGCGCCTGTCTTGAACAGGAAGTATTCAAGGCCGATCATGACGTTCTTGGGAAACCGGTCGGCGCCATAGAGCGTGACAGGTTGCTTGCACTCCCATTTCAGGGACGTGTTGAGATGATCCTGCAGGTTTTGTCCGACCCCCGGAAGATCTGCCACAACGTCGATGTCATATTCTGCCAGATGGGCCGCCGGGCCCAACCCGGAGAGCATCAGAACTTGGGGCGAGTTGATTGCCCCTGCACACACCAGAACTTCCTTGCTTGCGCGAACGGTCCGCCGTTCTGAACCCACGATCAACTCAACACCAACCGCGCGGCCCTGCTCGATCAGGACGCGTGCCACCAGCGCGCCGGTGGCCACGGTGAGGTTGGTTCGTGTCCGCACCGGCTTCAGGTGAGTTTCAGATGAGCTTTGCCGCTTGCCCTTCCAGATGTTCATGTCGAAGCGGCCGAAGCCTTCAAACTGATGGCCGTTGAAATCTTCCGAAACTGGGAAGCCCGTCTCGGCACCGCTCTCCACATAGGCATCGAATATGGGGTTGGGATAATCGCCCTTTATCACGCCCACAGGTCCATCGCCGCCGCGATAGGCATCGGCGCCTTCACGCCGCCGCTCGAGCTTCTTGAAGTAGGGCAAAACCTCGCAATAGGACCAGCCTGGCAGACCTTGGCGTTGCCAGTTGTCGTAGTCGGAGGCATGCCCTCTGATCCACACCATGCCGTTGATTGAGGAGGATCCGCCCAGCACGCGGCCGCGTGGCCAGAACAAGGTTCGCCCAGCAAGTTCGGGCTCGGGCTCGGTTTCATAGGCCCAGTTAAACCGTGTGCCGCCCAGCGGGTAGGTGAGGGCAGCAGGCATTGAGAGCTGCCAGCTTCCATCTTCCGGCCCCGCTTCAACCAGCAGAACCTGGCACGCAGCATCGGCGCTCAACCGGTTGGCCAGCACCGCCCCTGCCGACCCGGCACCGACGATTATATAGTCATAACCGCTGGAGAGTTTCGCACTGGAGGAGGGCAAGCCAAACATATAGACTTCCGGCAATGAGCACCGGTCAACTATCGGGCCAATCAGAATTGAGTCAACGCAATTTGCTCAAAGTCCGGGTGGGGCGAACTCATCCTGGCCGGGCGCTTTTCGTCGTGTGAGGTGACGCCTATGGAACTCGGATTATTCTCGCTTCTGCCCCAGCGGGATCTCTCCCTTGGTGCCAAGCAGGTCTATGACGACACCATCGACATGGTGCGGATGGCCGAACAGATCGGCTTTGATGTTGCCTGGATCGCCGAACATCATTTCGGCAACTACAGCATGTGTCCTTCCCCGCTCGTGCTGGCGTCGCACCTGGCGGGCCTGACCAGCAAGATCAAACTTGGCCCGGCTGTTCTGGTGCTGCCGCTTTACCATCCCCTGCGGGTGCTCGGCGAATTGGGCATGGTCGATCAGCTTTCCGATGGGCGCCTGATTGTCGGGTTTGGATCTGGCTATCAGGCTTTCGAGTTTGAGCGTTACGGCGTGGCCCTGAAAGAAAACTGGGCTGTGACCCATGAGGCGATGGACATTCTGGAAATGGCGTTCGATCACGGCCGGGTGGAGTATCAGGGCAAGTATTTTCAGATCCCCGAAACCCATGTGGCGGTGCCCATGGTGCAGTCTTCGCCCCGGGTCATCATTGCCGGCAATCAGCCGGAGTATCTGCACCGGGCCGCGCGGCGGGGCTATCAGCCGATCATCACCGTGGGTCCGCAACCGGTAGAGGCGCAACTTGCGGTTCGCACCCATGTGGCCAAGCACTATGCGCAGGAAGGGATCAACGATGCAGATCTGCCGTTAGCCATCAGCCGGATGATCTATGTGACGGACTCAATGGACGATGCGCGCGATGCCGCTGAACGGGTTCTCTACACGGCCCGTCTGGTGATGTCGTTTCGCGGTCAGTACGAGCAACTCAAGGGCATAGAGGTCCAGCCTCTGCCGTTTGAGAACGAGCCCTCTTTGGATGAGGTCATTGCCAACATGCCGATTGGCGGTCCCGAACGGGTGGCCGAGCAGATCGTCAATGAGGTCAAGGCCAACCGCCCGGCCCACTATGCAGTGTTTGCGCAATATGGCGGCCTGAGCGGGGACCGCGCCCGCCGCTCGTTGGAGCGGTTCGGCGCTGAGGTTGTGCCCCTCATTGACAAAGAGCTCGGCGGGCTTGAGGCTTTCGGGCCGAGCTCGACGCCGTTGGCGGCGTGATCCAAAAGAGGGTGGAGACAAGTATGAAGGGCATGAACATTGTGCTGTCCGGCGGCAGCGGCGGACTGGGCGCAGCGGTTGCCGAGATGGCGGCAGAGCGCGGCGCGGCTGGCGTCGGGATCATCGATCTCAACACAGCCGGCGCCTTGCAAGTGTTGAAAAAGTGCAGTGATTACGGAGCCGAAACGGCAGTTGCCGTGGCTGATATCTGCACCTCGGAGGTCGCGCATGGTGCTTTTAGTGAGCTTGCAGGCTCTCTTGGGCGGATTGATACTCTGGTCAATCTGGCCGCCATATATCCGCGCAAATCCCTGCTGGAAATCAGCGATGAGGAGTGGGATGCGGAGAACGCCCTGAACATCAAGGGCACCTATCATCTGATGGTCGCCGCCGTGAAGCACATGCAGCAATATGTGGACCCACCGAACGTTGCCGGCCGCATCGTCAACATCTCATCGGTGGATGCGTTTAAGGCCCACCCGCAAAATGCCCATTATGCGGCAACCAAAGCGGCGGTGGTGAGCCTGACCAAATCTTTTGCTCACGAGTTTGCGGCAGATCAGATCCTGGTCAATTCAGTGGCACCGGCCGGCATTGCGACCGAGAAGGCAAAGGCGGCAGGGTTTCTTGGAGAACTGGCCGCGGCGAACCCGCTAAATCGGGCTGCAGAACCTTCTGAAATGGCAGAATGGGTGCTGATGGCCGGCAGTTCCCGCAACACTTACATGACCGGCGAGAACATCATCGTCTCCGGCGGCTACATCTACGCTTGAACAAGGACAAGAACATGCTCGATCAAGATCGTGAAATTTTCGATGTTGCCGCCCACACGGAACATGTGACGTTTCAGAAGACCGACCGGCCAACTGCGTCTGGATACAATCTGCCCATGGTCGTGCACGACAGGTTGGCCTTCAGCCCGGAAGAGTATGTGCGCCGCTACGACACGATCCAAACTGCCATGGCCCGCGAGGGATTGGATGCCTTGCTGGTGCGCGGCCCGGAGAACATTACCTACTTCAGCGGATATGAGACGCCGGGCTACTACAAGTATCACTGCGTGGTGGTGCCCAAGGATGGCGAGCCGGTGTTTTTGGTGCGCGATTTTGAATGGATCAATTCGCCGGAGTATGCCTGGAGCACGAAGATCGCGAAGGTCTTCGATTGGGACCATCCGCCCAGCGTCACCGTGAATGTGCTGCAGCAGTTGGGCCTCGGCGAGGGCAAGCGCATTGGGGTGGAGAAGCAAGGCTTTTTCTACACCGTGGACGAACACGAAACCCTGGTTCGCGACCTGCCGGGCAATGAGTATGTGGACGCCACCGGCATCTTATGGGACAGCCGCATGATCAAGTCGGCCGAGGAAATCGAGGTCATGCGAAAGTCTGCCCGGCTGGTGGACATGGCCATGCATGCCGGTTGGGAGGCCGCTGAGCCCGGCGCCAGCGCTGACCAGGTTGGCGCCATCGTCAACAAGACGCTGATTGAAAATGGCGGGGAGTATATGGGCTTGCCGCCGTTCATCCTGGCCGGCGAGCGCACCTGCCTTCCCCACCAAACCGGCGGGGCCGCCCCGTTGGCAACAGACGATCTGGTGTATTTTGAGATCTCCGCCTCCAAGCACCGTTACACCGCAGCCCTGATGCGGACGATCTTCATCGGCACGCCGAAAGACGAGTGGCTGCGCGCCGCCGATGCGGTGATCGGGGCCGTTGCCGCCGCCATGGACACCATCAAGCCCGGCGCCACGCCCCATGAGGCCGACACCGCCGCGCGGGCCGTGACCCAGAAAGCCGGCTTTGGTGAATATCACCGCAACCGGCTGGGCTATTCGATCGGTGTGAGTTATCCCCCAGACTGGGGCGAGGGCGAGATCATTTCCCTGCGCCAGGAAGAGCACCGCTTGCTGGTGCCCGGGATGACTTTCCATATGCCGCCGCTGTGCTTGAAATACCGCGAGTATGGCATTGGGTTTTCGGAATCGATCGTGGTCACAGAGACAGGCTGCGAAAGGTTGTCAGAAATCCCGTGTGAAGTCGTAATCAAGAGTTAGTGGGGGCACACTTATGGCAAAGCCGAAATTGAACTTCCTGCAGACCGGGGCAGGGGACGGCACGCCGGTTCTGCTCGTCCACGGCTACACCGGCGACAGTCAGTCTTGGCGTTTGGTTGCGCCGATGTTGGCTGAGGGCCGCCAGGTGTTGTCGCTCGATTTGCCCTGCCACGGAACCTCGCCGCTCATTGAGCCGGAGAGTTTTTCCCATTTTGTGGAGACGGTGGCCGAAGCGATCACGGCCCAAGGCCTGACCTCGTTTCATCTGGTGGGCCATTCGCTCGGTGGCGCCGTGGCGTTTGCCCTGTCGGACCTGATGGCCGGCCAGGTGAAATCGCTGTGCGCAATTGCACCCGCGGGCCTGGCGCCAGAGGTGGATGGCAGCTTCATCTCCGATTATGTGACCGCGACGGACCCAAAGGACATCAAGTATTGGTTGCAGAAAATAGTCGGAACATCCTTCCCGTTGCCGGAAGGCCTGGCTGAGTTGATTGCCGAAAAGCGTGATGATCCGAAACGGATAGAAGCCCAAAGCGCGATCGGACGGATGTTCTTTCCAGAAGGTGTGCAGGCCATCGATGTGACCAGGCAGATGAACAATGTTGCTGTTCCAAGCAAGATCATCTGGGGCAAGCAGGACACTCTCATTCCCTGGCATCATGGCTTGAAAGCCCCGCCTCAGACTGGGCTTCACTTTCTGGCTGGCGTAGGACACATGCCCCCGCTCGAAGCCCCTCAGGCACTCGCACAATTGATCAGCGAGGCTATTGCTGCCTCTGGCCAGTAATACTCCAGCCCAGGCGCCTCAGGCTTGCAGAATGGGGCGCCAGTCTTGCCGGTCCAACTGAACCGTTCCGCCGGGGCGTTTTGGATCCAGCAGGAACGACTGCAGCATGTCGCGCTCCTTGATCCGGTTGAGGCCTAATTTTTTCATCGCGAACGCAGCGCCGCATTTGGCCAATGCGCCCAGTCCCTCAGTTGCCGTTGATTTGGGTTGTGCGCCCAAGAGCCGGCGGAACAGGCCATTGGTGAAGTAGACACCGTATTTGCGCTGGGCAGCCGGCGTGAAATAGTCGGTGGTGATGGAAACGTTGAGCCCATCCAGATTGTCGACCCGGTGCGGCGCATTCTGCGTCCAGCTCACAGCGTCGCCAGGGTTCAGGTCGATGATCTTCGCATCGGCGTCCCAAGCTGGATCGTAGCCAATCTCTTCTTCGCTCTCGCGCAAGACCACACCCTCCAGCACTTCGTCTGGCAGGTGCTTTTTGTTGTCTGCATCGTAAAGCCAAAACCGTTTGCGCCCCCGCACATGCCACAACGCGACCATGGGAATGTCGGCATGATAGAGCACCCGGGCGCCCGGAGACGAAATCAGCAAGCTGGACGTTCTGCGGCTTGAGGAGAATTTGGGGTTACCGGCCTCAATCTCGTCGAAGGCCTCGTTCACCAGGGCCTCATATTCCGGAGCAACCAGGTCCAGCCGGCGCAGGCAAAGCCAAAGGCGGCCTTCGCGCACGGCCTTGAGCACGAACGCGCCAGATGCACCGTTGAAGTCGCCATTGTGCCACTCCAGTGCGCCGCCGCTCTCGGTGGTCGTTGTGATCATGTAGTATTCGCGTGGATATTGATCTATCAGCGCTGCCAGCTTCTCGTCGGTAAACAGCCCGCTATCAGCAAAATCATGCCGGCATTTTGAAAGATCCCGGCCAAATGCCTTGTCTTGACCGGCGTCGAACGTCAGATGTTCCGTTGCCGTACTCTTGAGCTCGCCCATGGGTGCCTCCACGCGTCGGACTGGGTTGGTGTACTCACGTATCAATCACAGGAACGTGAGTTAGTCCTTCCGTGCAAAGAGCATGCCAGCAAACTAAGGCTCGCCGTCGCCGATCTCTTCTTTTCGCCTGGCCACATAGGCCTCCAGCTCTTCCAGGCGGTCTTCGGAGAGCTTGGGCTCCTCATATTCCTTCAAGGCCTGCTGCCACAGGTCGGCTGCCCGTTCGGTTGCGGTCTTTGAACCGGCCAGTTCCCAATTCTCGTAGTTCTGCCAGTCGCTCACCAGGGGTTCATGGAATGCGGTCTTATAGCGTTCCATCGTGTGGTCGCTGCCGAAGAAATGCCCGCCGGGACCAACATCATCGATGGCTTCAAGGCCAAATTCCTCATCTGAGAAAGATACAGGTTCCATCAGCTTGGCCATCATCTGCAGCATTTCAACATCGATTATGAATTTCTCGTAGGAGGCAACCAGGCCCCCTTCCATCCAGCCTGCGGCGTGATAGATGAGGTTGCCATGGCACAGGCACGCGCTCCACAAGGCCATCTGTGTTTCATAGGTTGCCTGGGCATCCACGATGTTTGAAGCGTTACAGGCGCTGGTGCGGTGGGGCAGGTTATAGCGGCGGGCAAGCTGGCCGCCGGCCAGGTTTGCCCAGCTGTTCTCAGGCGTGCCGAAGGCCGGCGCCCCGGACCGCATGTCCACATTCGAGGTGAAGCTGCCATAGACCACAGGCGCGCCGGGATTGGTGGCCTGGATCAGCGCGATGGTCAACAGAGCCTCGGCGTTCTGCTGTGCCAAGGCTGCCGGCCGGGTCACCGGCGTCATGGCACCCATCAAAGTAAATGGTGTGACGATGACCGCCTGGCCAAGCTCGGCCAGTGCGCAGGCGCCGTCCGACATTTCCTGGTCGAGCAGCCGCGGGGAGTTCACGTTGATATTTGTGATCACACTAGGTGATTTTGCCAACTCCTCCACCGTGAGACCCCGGGCGATCGCCAACATTTGGGCGGCATCACGCACCCGGGCGCTGCCGATCGACATGCTGGAGAACACCTTGTCATTGTATTTGATGCACGCCAGGCACGTGTCCAGGTGGCGGGTGTTCACTGCCAGGTCAATCGGGGCGATGGTTTGGTTGCCGTAGAACGTGATGATGTTGAAGCATTGGGCCAGCTTCAACAGCTCGCAATAATCTGAAAAGTTGCCCTGGCGGCGCCCGCGCACCGTGTCGTGCACATTGGGCGGACCGGACACCATGCCGAAGTTCAGAACGTTTCCGCCCACTTCCAGCACATGATCGGGATTTCGTGGGGTGAGTTCAAACTTTGCCGGTGCTTTTGACACCAGATCAGTCACCAAATGACGGTCCATCTTGACCATCTGCTCGCCATCATCCACCTCAGCGCCTGCGGCCCGCAGGCGGCCGCGCGCCGTGTCGCTCAGAACCTTCAGGCCCTGCTCTTCCAGGATACGCATGGACATGTCGTGGATCTTTTCAAGCTGATCTTCGGACAGGGGACTGAGAGGGGGAAATGGATTGCGGATCACACCGTGAGGTCGTTGACGTTCCAGAAGGTCGGGTGATGTGGCGTCCCGGGAACCTTCCCGCCGTGCAGATGATCTGCGTCGCCGCGCGCGGTCAGCCATGCTGTATTGCGCCTTTGCTGTTCTCGTGCCCCTTCAATCGGTGGGGCGCGAACTATCCCAAGTCTAATCGCTTTGAGACGAAGACTCTGCGCACCAATCGGACGGGTTACCACAAAAAACGACATTGCCGCGGCTTCATCCACATTCAGATGAACTGAGCAGTGGATTGCCGGACAATAAGCGCCGCCCCTTGCTTGTGGACAGAGAAATGCCGGATTACACTTTTAGGAAGTCACACGGGGCAATGAGTTCAAGGGAGCGCGGGATGAAAGTCTTGATAACGGGTGGTATGGGATTCATCGGCCAGCGCCTGGCCGCCAAACTCCTTGAGCGGGGAAGCCTGATTGGCCCGAACGGAGATCAGACGGAAATCGATGAGATTGTTCTCTTCGATCAGGCCCAACCGAAGAAAAGGCCCGGCTGGTGCACTGACAAGGTGAAGATTGAAGCCGGCGACATATCCGATGTCGACACCGTGCGCGCTTTGTTTGACCGGGACGACATGTCGGTGTTCCATCTGGCATCTGTTGTCTCAGGCGGCGGCGAGAAGGATTTCAATTTGGCCTTGAGGGTCAATCTCAATGGCGGCTTGCACATATTCGAAGCAACACGAGGCCTCAAAGGGCTCCCGCGCATTGTGTTCGCAAGCACCCTTGCAGTCTATGGCGGCGATGCCATGCCGGACAACGTCGGCGATTTCACCAAGCAGAACCCACAAACCACCTACGGCATCACCAAGGCAGCCTGTGAACTGTTGGTCAACGACTACACCCGCAAAGGCTTCTTCGATGGCCGCACGGCGCGCTTGCCAACGGTGATCATCCGGCCGGGCAAACCAAATGCCGCAGCTTCCTCGTTCGTCTCAGGCGTGTTCCGTGAACCGCTGAATGGCGAGCCCATGGTTCTGCCGGTGCCAACACACTCGGTCATGCCCGTCATCGGCTACAAATCGATCGTGAGCTGCCTGATTGCACTGCATGAGCTAGATGGGGCCAGGCTCGGAAAAGACCGTGCGGTCTTGTTGCCGTCCCACACGGTGAGCGTTCAGGAGATGATTGAGTCCCTCAAGCGGGTAGCCCGCGGGCGGACCCTGGGAGAGATCACCGTGGAGGTTGACCCATTCATCGAGGAGATCGTGCGCGGCTGGCCCACCGACACCTACTTTGACCGCGCAACAATGCTGGATCTGCCCCTGGAGAAAAATCTCGACGAGATCGTCCAGTGCTACATCGACGACTATGTGGATGGCAACTGGGGCGACTGAGCATGACGCGAACGCGCATCTGAATGCCGGTTGTGCTCTTTGCGCCGGTTCTGTGTTGAGATTAAGCTCGGCTAGAGCATCAGACTGGGCGGAGCCAAGCCATGACCATGATCGACAGAAAAAATCTTGACCAGGTTCGCGCACCCATCGCGACGGCGCGCGGGCTGCCGAATGCGTTCTATGCCGACCCGGTAGTGTTTGAGACCGAGAAGCAGGCGGTTTTTGCCGCCAACTGGGCCTGCATTGGTTTTGCAAGCGATGTGCCCGGCGCGGGCGATGTGAAACCGGTTGATTTCCTTGGCCAGCCTTGTGTCATCGTCCGCGGAAAGGATGATGTCGTGCGGGTGTTTGAAAACGTCTGCCGCCATCGGGGCATGATCCTGGTGGACAAGCCGGCGCATACAAACGGCGTCATCCGCTGCCCCTATCACTCCTGGTGCTATGGCCTGGACGGCAGCCTGCGCACCACGCCCCACGTGGGCGGGCCGGGCCAGAACCGTCACGATGCCATGAAGCGCGAGGAGCTGGGACTTAACGAGATCCGCTCGCACGTGTGGATGGAAATGGTGTTTGTGAACCTTTCCGGCCGGGCCGATCCTTTCGAAACATATGCCGGCGATCTGTTGTCGCGCTGGATCGAATTTTCAGACCGGCCTCTGTTTCATGGCGGCCCTGAATCATCGTTCAAGTTGGAGGTTGCCTGTAATTGGAAGTTGGCGGTCGAAAACTACTGTGAATCCTATCATCTGCCGTGGATACACCCCGGTCTCAACAGCTATTCCCGCTTGGAGGATCACTACAACATCGTTCAACCCGGCAAGTTCGCCGGCCAAGGGACGGTGGTGTACAATCCTAACTTGGAAGATGAGGGGCGGACATTCAGCAATTTCAGCAGCCTGACCGAGAAGTGGGACACTGGCGCAGAATATATCGCCTTGTTCCCAAACGTGCTGCTGGGAGTGCACCGCGATCACACGTTCGCCATCATGCTTGAGCCGATGGCGCATAACCGTACGCTGGAACATGTCGAGATCTACTACACCTGCGAACAAGATGCCGACGCCGCGTTGTCACGCTTGCGCAGCAAGAATTCCGATCAATGGAAAGAGATCTTCGAAGAAGACATCTTCGTCGTTGAAGGCATGCAGAAAGGGCGCAGCGCTGCAAATTTCGATGGCGGCAAGTTTTCACCCGTGATGGACGAAGCGACCCACTGTTTTCATGATTGGGCCGCGGCCCAATTCGAAACTGCCTGAAGCTGACGGATCGGCAAAGGCGTTAGGCTGCTTTTGCTTGTGAAAACGCATCCTCAATCACCTGGCGCAGTTCGTCCTTGTGGTAGGGCTTCATGATCAGGGTATCGCTGATTTGCTCAATCTGTTCGTGGGGCAACGCGCCCTGCGGATATCCAGATGCGTGAATAACCTTCAGCGCGGGGTTAAGCACGCAGGCAGCCTGAGACAGATCGAACCCATTCATTCCACCGGGCATGATGATATCAGTGAACAACAAATCGATGTCCGGTTGAGCCTGCAGTATGCCCAGGGCAATGATGCCGTCTTCGGCCTCAAGCACACGGTAGCCAAAGCTTTTCAAGAACCCGGCGGCAACCTTGCGAACGTCCTCCTGATCTTCGACCACCAGAACGGTCTTGCGCGCACTGTCAGACCAAGCGGTGCTTGGAACGGCCTCATCAGATTGGCTGTCAACATCAACCCGCGGCAGGTACATCTTGACCGATGTGCCCCGGCCAACCTCACTGCTCACATCGATATGTCCGCCCGATTGGCGAATGAAACCATAGGTCATGGACAGGCCAAGCCCAGAGGCTTGGGCGCCATCCTTCGTTGTGAAGAAGGGTTCAACAACGTTTTCCAAAACGTCAGCCGGGATCCCGGTGCCGGTGTCTGAAACCGAAATCAGCACATAATGTCCCGGCGTAATGTCCGGCATCCGGGTCGCATAGGCTTCGTTCAGAAAGACCGAGCGTGTTTCGATGGTCAGGCACCCGCCCGTTGGCATGGCGTCGCGGCAATTGATCGCCAGGTTCATAAGCGCAGACTCCAGCTGGGACAGGTCGGCGGAGATCTGGGCGTCTTTTTCCATCAGATCTGCCTTGAACTGGATGGATTCGCCGATCGTGCGCCGGATGATGCTGTTCATGCCGCCGATCATTTGGTTGATCGAAATCTTCTCTGGTGCAAGCGATTGGCGGCGCGAGAATGCCAGCAACTGTTTGGTCAGCTCTGTGCCCCGCCCCGCAGCCTCCAAAGCTTCACGCGCATAGTCTTTTGACGCATCGGAGTCCATCGCGTCCTGCACAAGCTGAAGGTTGCCGATGATCACTTGCAGAATGTTGTTGAAGTCATGGGCAATGCCGCCGGTGAGTTGCCCGACCGCTTCCATCTTCCGCGCGGTCTTCAGGCGCTCCTCGGTTTCGCGTCGTGCCGTAAGGTCGACGATTTGTACGACAAAATGCGCAACAATGCCGCTCGCGTCCCGAACTATGGAGATGCTTGTGAGGCCCCAGATCGTTTTTCCGTTTTGGCTCGGGAACCGCAGTTCCATCTGGGCTGACTCAAGTTCACCAGCAAGGATGCGTCCAATGTTATTCAACAGTGTTGGCTTGTCACCATCGTGTACGAGGTTTTGCAGGCTTTCGCGCCTAAGGGCCATTTCATCACTGCCCAGAAGTGTGCGCAAAGTCGGGTTCACGGCCATCAGGCGCCCATCAGGTGAGGCCAGGGCCATACCATGGGCAGCAGCTTCAAAGGATCCGCGGAACCGTTCTTCACTTTGGCGAAGTGCAGCTTCGGTTGCCTTTTCGCGCGTTACATCCTGCATCACCACAACAGTGTGCTTGATGCGTCCGTTTTCGCCGCGTTCGCCGAGGCAAGAAACCAGGCCGTTGCGCCGCGCTCCGTCTTTCATCACGCATGTCACGTTCACATTGCGGCATACCCCAGACCTGAAAAAGTCCGGGTACACCGTATCGACCAGATGTTTGTGAGATTCAGGTGTCAGAAGATCCCGCAAGTGAAGCGTCGTGATCTCATCTGCCTCATAGCCCCAGGACTCCAGCCATCGCCGATTTGCGCCGGTGACGAGGCCATGGCCGTTCACCGACAAGATCATTGCCGGCAATTCATGGACCAACTGCTCGCAAGTCCGCAGATTGTCTGCTGAGACGTTTGAAGCCGACTGACCAGTTTGCTCTGCGCTGGCGCAGGCCTGTGCCAGCGGCGAAATCTCGGTTCGCGCCGTCATTAAAACAACTCCATCCCTTCCCCATTAGCTATCTAAGGTCTGCCATAAAGGTAAACTTCTCGTTTCGGAGAAGCTAAAAGCTGAATAATTACCTTACCTTACGGAATACCCAAAAGGGGGTGTGGAGTTGGTTTCAGGCGTGTCAGCTCGCCGTTTCGTCAACGCGTCCTGCTTTTTGCATTGTAAGCTTCTTCTGATATCGACCCTGAACAAGGTCAACCAGCACCAATACGAAGATGACAAAATAGAACGTGCTCTTCGCCATAGGTTCAATTGGGAAGCCGAACACGGCCAGGTGGGCCAGATGGCCGCCTTCAGACACCAGCAAAATTCCCACAATGAACAAGATGAAGAGGCCTAACACCTCGTACATCCGGTTCTTGTTGAGAAATTCAGCCACGTGATCGGAAAGCCAGATCATCATAAGGCCGCTGATGACGATCGCTGTGGCCATAACCCAGAAAACGTCCGTCAACGCCATTGCGCTCAAGATGGAATCAAATGAGAAAATCATGTTCATCGCAACGATCCAGAAGATCGCGCTGGCAACCGATCGCGTGGCGCCGCCGGAGTGCTCCAGATCGTCCACGGCCAGCATGTGGAAAATCTCTTTTATGGCGGTGTAAATGATGAATGCGCCGCCGAACAGAACGATGAAGCTATGCACATTCGCGCTGATCTTGATGAGGCCGTCGTAATGAATTTTGAGGAAAGGATCCTGAAAGTATTGAACCGCCTGAACCAAAACAAACAGCAGCACAATGCGCAGGATAATGGCCAAGGCAATACCCAAACGCCGAACATAGGCTTGGCGTTCAACCGGCACGCGTTTTGACTCTATGGAAATATAGAGCAGGTTATCAAATCCAAGCACGGCCTGCAGCAGCACGAGCATGGCCAACGTGAACCAATTTTCCACGGAAAACAAAGCGTCCATCAAAATCACCCAGGCGGTAGTATTTTCTTGTGTTCCAACAAACGCTCTACAACATCTGTCGCCCGGGCGAAACGTTCTGATTTGCGTGGCGCCTTTTTCACTGCAGCACGGCGCGGGGCAGGTGGTGCAATTGAGCGGCGCTGCTGTTCAGGCTCGCCCAAAACCGGGAGTTCCATCTGAACTTTCTTCGCCGGGGGGATCCGCAGCTTCTTGGGTTTTTGCTGAAGCAAAGGCGCACTTATTCTTAAGCCGTGTTCTTTCAACTTTTTTCCCTGCGCCTTGAGATCGACAGAGGCAAGGGCGGTGAACCAGTCTTTGTTTGGTTGGGTGCGCGCCGTTGGCTTGTTGACCAGATGGTCTTCCAGTTCCGGTGGGGCATCTCCCTTAATAACGGCTTGGTACGAATTGATACCGTCCAACACCTCTGGAAAATAATAGAGATTGCCTTCCATAAGGAACAAG
This sequence comes from Alphaproteobacteria bacterium, assembly GCA_024227565.1. Lineage (GTDB taxonomy): Bacteria > Pseudomonadota > Alphaproteobacteria > Rhizobiales > CAJQND01 > JAAEUE01. Next base: position 40,193 of record JAAEUE010000230.1, on the reverse strand, counting down.
GCACTGTCGCATTCGTCCTCCAGCTCCTTCAGATTATGCGACACCTTAATGAAGCAGGCCTCTTCTCGTTTATCCTTAAAGAATTTGGCGCTCTTCTCGCGAAATTTTTGGTCCCCAACGGCGGTAAGTTCGTCCACCACATAGCAATCGAAGTCGAATCCCATGGAAATTGCAAAATTCAGCCGAGCCCTCATGCCAGACGAATAGTTCCGCACCGGCAATTCGAAATCATTGCCGATTTCCGCAAAATCCTGGATGAACTTCAGCTTTTCGGCAATCTGGTCCTCGTGCTCGCCGAGGATTCTGCAAACGAACTTCGCATTCTCGCGGCCGCTCATGCCGCCCTGCAAACCGCCGGCAATGCCCATTGGCCATGACAAAAAGTAAGTGGTTTCAATCTGGCCAGAATTTGGGATGTCCACGCCGCAGATGAGGCGCATCATGGTGGTTTTGCCCGCCCCGTTTGGCCCGATCACACCAACATTTTCACCCGATTTCAGCGTGAACGATACATCCCGCAATATGTATTTTCGCCCATTCTTGGTGGGGAAATATTTTGTAACATTTTTAAAAGCAATCATCAGATGACGACAAGAGTTACAGGTTGAATTCCGGCTATCTCTGCGGTGATTTGCACAAGGTCCAGTTGTGCATGGCCCAGTTTAGCGGCGGCTGAAACACAGGCCAATCTATCGTTGAAAATTAAGGGCTTTGTATGACTGGTCAATATGGATGATCCGATAGTCGTTTCTTCCGTTTGGCTAGGGCAACTTCCGCTCACATTGAGCGGAAGATGCCCAAGATTTTCGTTACGGGCGAGCAACTTATCCCCGCTCAGACGTAACTGTCTGATCGGAGGTTGCTCTGTTTGAAGAGCCGAAACTTCGCAAATTCGTCTTTGCTGGGAAATTCAGCGAACCGTTTGGCCAAAGTGAGAGGTCCGGCTGTGATCAGGAAATAATCAAATGGCGTTGGGCGCTCGTATGCCATCAAATATTGAAAGTGAATGCGCAGCCAACGGCGTAACAGCGTCTTGCGGAATGTCTGTGGCGAGAACAACTCTGAGAGCGGTACAGAGAGGAGCTTTGGTTTGTGCTCGCCTGAGTATTCAGTGCTCAGGCCAGATACCTTGAGAGGGTCCGTCAGTGCGAAGCAGGCCGCATCCCGGGGGGCAGTTATGTCGACCCACGTGATCCCGTTGTCGCCGCCAAGATCTGTAAGCGCACGCCTCAAAGCCTTCGCTTGAGGTAGAAAACTGCACAGCGGAATGCTGTGACCCAATGTTAGAAATGATATCTGCGGGCCGTGTTTGGCGATGTTTGGATCGGCATGCAGGACCGCCGCAATGGCCAATACGGCAACCACGGTGCCATTGCTGTGGCTCGCAATCAGGATTTCGTCATCTTCTGACTGTGTGATGTAGTCCAGTATCTCCTGGGACATGCGTTGAATGCGTGCATCCATCTCCGGCATCCGTCCGCGCATGTGATCTGCTGTGAATGAATAGACATGAAGCGGCCAGTAGAAGGGAACCTTGTTTTCCAATTTCCGTGAAAGCGAAAGCACGCACACGAAAAGGCCAACGGACAATGCGGCGGTGACGAGAGGGGGCACAGTCCACACCGTGTCTGCGAAACGGATGCTCTCAGGTGCGCTTGCAAAGCCAGCCAGTGCGGCAAATGCGGCCAATCCAAAAAAGCCTGCGAGAAACACGATCGGGTAAAGACCGGCCAAGAAAGCTGGATATGAAGTTTGGAGGATCCGCCGGAGGGCACCTGAATGGATGTAGAGCCAATAGGTGCGCAGCGTATCCCAATAGAACGCCGGTCCGCTGCGTCTCATTCGGCTTCGCATGATGTCGTCCCAACGCAAAACTTCATAGTTGGTTTCTGTGGGCAACCGGTTGATCGAACTTTGAATCCGCCAAGACGTTGAAAGCCGGTTTCTGCGCCGGGCGTCGCCCACGTCTATGGACATGCCATTGAGACGTGACTGCTTCTGTGCTTCTTCCGAATACAAGGCGTGATAGTAAGCCGGTCCCTTGGGGTCAAACCCACTGATGTAGAACACCTTGCGTCGGCGAACGTTTTGCTCTGGCGATATTTCCATTGCAGGGTCCGAACTTTGATCCTGCCGGATCTGACCGGGGGACTCCATGCTCAAGCGTGTTCACGAATGATGGCCATCACAAGCGAGGCCACCACATAGAGCATCAGCGAGATCATTATCGTTGAAATCACAATGTACCAACGGCGTGGAAATTCCGAATCGTCCGCCAAACTCGGCTCCGTCACCACGATGAGAAACTTCAGTTTGCGTGCAGCCTCAATCCGCACCTGCTCCAACGTGGTCAGGGTCGACTTGAACGCGGTTGTGGCAAGCTCAAGTTCGAGCTGAACGGCAAGAAAGTCAGATTGTATCTCGCTGATATCGCGGCCTTGTCCACCTGCCAATCTGGCTTTCTCAGAGGTTATCTGCCGTTGGAGCGACGCAATTTGCGCCCCCAACTCCTGCAGGATCGCGGAGTTCTTGGATAGGATTTTCGCCCGGCTATCCAGCTCAGACTGTTTTTGGGCCGCCAGGGTTTCCAGCGCGCCAATTGTGGTGAAAATGGTCTGCGCTTCAGCTTCCGTGCTGTAGATTTTGTTGGCCTGCTGAAACGCCAAGAGCTTTGCCTTCGCGACCAGCATCTCTTGTTTGCGCTTTTTTTCTTCCAGCCGGAAGAATCGAACCTGCTCTTTGCTCATTCTGTTGTTCACAGAATCAATGAATTCGTCGGAGCGCTCCAAAATGAGTTCAAGGGCCTTTTGCGCGTAAGCTCTGTCAAAGGCCTGAACGGCTATGCGCAAAATTTTCGTTTCGACATTATAGTCGACGGTGAAATAATCACGGTACAGCTCGTGAAAATCCTCAAAGGTCGCATCCGTCTCCAGGCGCGAAAAATAGTCCACCTCCAGATTGGAAAAGTGTTCACGCAGCTGAATTTTCTCATCCAGGTAGCGCACCATATCTTTGGAGAGAACGAGCGTTTTCACAACATGAGCGTCATGATCCGACGCGGTGGAGGGAAGGCCGATCAGGGACAGGTCCAGCGACGTGACAGAGGGTTTTTGCTCTGTGATGATGGTGGACGCCGCGCTCTCATACCGGTCTGTTGAGACGAATGCCTGGTAAAACGAAACCGAAAATATTGGTAGGGCAAAGAAAACAATAAACAACCCAACTGAGAATATGCTCGAGGAGTATCTCATAAGGTCAAAACTTCTTACCGTTTTAGGAGCGTGAATCGGTTCGCAAAGTATGCGACGTAGGCAAGAAACAGCGTGATCGCAGTGAACAGGCACAGATACTCGAGGCTGATGTCTTTCGGTGCGGTCCAGCCAAACATTGCCACCCGAATGAGTTCATTGACCTGGACGACCGGGTTCCAACTCAACCAATATTGCCCTGACAGTGGAATGATCGATAACGGATAAAACACAGCCGATACGAACAAGAGCGGCTGGCTGGCCAGGGTCACGGCCCGTTGGAATGATTCCGATCTGGTTTTGTAAACTCCGAGCAAGATGCTGATGCCCAAAGTGTTCAGAAGAGCCAAGAGCACCGTCAACAGGAGCAAGGGGTAATCTCGGGCGGAGATATCATACTCTGCGACCCAATATAGCCCTCCGATTAGACAGGCTCCTGAGATTGAGACGAGCATGATTTCGGCGACATAACGGGCATAGAACGCATCGATCGGTTTGACATTTGGGTAGTCCAGGAGATTCAGATTCTGGCGCACGGCTGAACTGATGTTGCCAATGCCAACTTGATAGACTTTGAGGGGAAGCATTGCGGCCGCGATGAACAGATAAATCGGAACACCGCCGATTTGCGTACGCCCGAGTGTCAGCCAAATGGTTGACAGGACGATCACGTAAGTTGCCGGTTCCATGAGAGACCAAATGAGACCAAACTGGCTTCCGGCGAGTTTTGCCCTGTATTCTTTCATGAAAAGCGCGAAGACCACTGAACGCTGAACTTTCAGGCCGCGCAACAATTGGTCTGTGGCTGATGTGGATCTCACACCAGGTCACTCCTGCACACGGCGCAGCGTGCGCCGGAAATATCCCAGCAGTTCTCTGGAAGCTACCAAAGCTCCCGGCCTCTTCGGCTTTATCCGATGTTCAAGGATACGGTTGATGATAACTTCCGGGCCGCACGGCAATTGCGTCACCGGATCAAGATAGTGCGGATAGAGGATTACGCTGCCGGCCACCAATTCCTCAATCGAGAGTCGTCGCTTTCGTCTGCTGCAGGTCAAAACATCAAATGTCAGGCCCCAGCCAGCATAAAACGGCAAACCATAACAGGTCACCTGCTTGCCCCTCAGCAGGCCTTCGAAACCGGCCAGGGAGCTGAGGACATGAATCTGATCGCACGCTGCGATGGCCTCAACGATGGGAACGTCTTGAACAAACAGGTCTGCAAAGTCCATCGCCTCCGATTTTTGCCAGAGGCCGGGGCGCTGCCCTGAAACCACGTCGGGATGTGGTTTGAAAATGACGAAGGCATTGGGGTTCGCCTCGCGAACTGCCCGAAGCAATTGCACAGAGGACTTGAGTTGACTGCCTGATTGCAACACGGAGGCATCATCTTCAACTTGTCCAGGCACCAGGATCTTGAGCCGATCCTCCGGCAACCCATCAATCCGTTCGGGCGCTGTGAGGTTGTATTTGGTGATACTGTTTGTGGTGAGCCACACAATCAGCTTACGCGCACGTGCCAGCAACTCATCATCGAATGTGTGGGTTGCCAGCAATGTCTCCAAATCGCTGGCGTTGTTGGCATCGTAGTAGATGCCTGTTTTGTCCAAGATCAGCGACATGGGTTGATGAAAGTTTGAACCAAGCCCAACTGATCTCACAAACCCGTCTTCAATTCGGTGCAGCGCTACACCGGCGGATTTGCACCGGTCAACCAGGCCGGGCTTGATCCGCGCTGACCAGGCCGCCACGGGCGCCCTGCGGACACGGGCATCTTGAATGGCACGTGCAGAACTGGCGAAGAAGTTCTGCTTCTTGCTCGGCAGCTGAAACATGGCGCGAACGGCTTTGTGGTTCCACGGATATATATGAAGCAGGGGCCCCATGCTTTGGCCAGCTTGCGCCACCCGTTTCAAGTGGGCCAATGTTTTGACGGTCGCAGAAAATGTTGTGAGAGTGTCGGTGAACGGGTCGAGATATCTGCAATAACGGTCGTAGGCCGCCGCTGCCATTTGCTCAAGTGTGGGCCGGGCAGATAGCCTTCGCCCGCAACTTTTCTGGTCATCGCTCAAACCCCAGCCGGCATAAAAGGGCATCCCGAAACACCGCAATGGCTTGCCGGCCATCATTGCATCGAACCCCAGTTGGCTGGACACCGCGTAGACGCGGTCTACCTGATTAAACAGCGTCCAAGGGTTGCACCGTTCCGTAATCAGTCGGTAGCCTGGCTTGTCTCCGGCATCGGACAGATACCCGGTGCGTTTGCCTGCAACTGTCTCAGGGTGAGATTTGATCAAAATTCGGGCACCCGGGTTTTCATCCCGTGCAGCTTCAAGCATCAGACGAAAATCACTCTCATCCGCGCAAGCACCTTCCACCGAGAGATCTCCGGCCGTTTGATCAATCACCAAGACGTTGGTCTCGGCTGCGGGACGGCCGGGCGGCAGCGCCATCTCATCTGTGAAATCATTGTATTTGCACAACTGACGTTCCCGCAGTGTGCTGATGATTTCGGCCCCTCTCGCCGCTGCGTCTGGATCGTTCAACGCTGCATCCACGATCAGGTTTTCCAGGCGGGATGGGTGTTCTGCGTCGTAGAATATTCCAGCATCATCAATCACCAGGCTCAATGCAGGCGATGCCCTGACGCTGTTGGGATGGACCGATCGCAGGAAACCATCTTCCAACAGAAGATAGGGCTTGTTCTGATGCTGCGCGAAACGGGTGGCGCGGACGCCACTGAGTTTTCTTCCCCATCCGATGAAAACGTCAAATGAAGTTATGTTAGCCGCGAGTGCATAGTCGAACCGAGCGTTCGGCAAGCCGAGAAATGTGGGCAGAGATTTCAGTTTCAGCAGACCTAAAGAGCACAGGCCCACATGGAGAGAGGAACCGCCTGTATCCAGTAATTCTGCTGCACCCATTAAATTCATCCTAGCCACAAGCAACTGGCATTGAGAGATTACCTTGATGGCAAAAATAGGAAGCCGGCGGTCCGTTCGGTGGTTTTTGGGTAGGCATCATCAGGGCAGGCTTTGCTATCAGGTCATTCGGCAAAGCTGATGCCGGAGCGGGCAAGGAAGACGGCCTTGCTTACGGAGTTGAGAACCTTGTTCCATTGATGCAACGGTGCGTTTGTCACCAAAATGGTGTCCTGATCCTGCATCTGGAATGCCTTCGCGTTGAACACCGACTGAGGTTCCATCAAATTCAACTGGTAGATGACGGGCACCCGGACCGTGCGTGCGGCCCCGTCGCCAACCCCCCGCCGTAAGGCGTTCACGACGCGGCGGTGTTCAAATCTGAAGACGAACACGCCCGTTCTATCGGCGCGCGCGTCATCCAATCCGCCTGCAACTGCCAACGCATCAACAAGCATGAAATTCCATTTTGTAAACTCATGCTCTGAAGACTTGTTGACCGCCCCCAGGATGGTGAATGTTCGCGCCTCGTCGGAAACGATTACCTTGTCGCCGGGCAACAGATTGATGTCGTATGCCGGGCGCGAATACAGCCGGCCCAGATTGATGGAGCCTTGCCGTTTGCCGCGCATCACTTTCACATCTGTCCGGTGAGATTTGCCTTGTGCCCCTCCGGCGCTGGCAATGGTCTCAATAAGGCGGCCGGAACCATCCGCCAAGTTCAATTGGTACAAACCCGGTTTGCCGACCAAACCAGTCACAGCAACCCGGTGTTTCTTATCCGATTTGAGCCTCACTTCAACTTGAGGCTTCAAGGTTTCTTTCGCCAATTTGGTTTGGATGATCCGGCGGGCGGCCTCAACGGTTTTGCCCCCCAGCTTCAAGCGGCCGGCATAGGGGATGAAAGCCATGTTGTTGCGATCAATCAGAATGTCCGCCAAGGCCGCGCTGCGCAAACCCTGCACACCGCCGCCGGCAAACAGGCCACCCTCCACCGATTCCCAGACGGTGACGCCGATAACATCACCTGCCCCCAATAGGGGGGTCATGGAACGGCGGTTTCCTCCCAGTTCCCTCAACAGGTTGGGCTTGTGTTCGCGTGCAACGATCGAGGCTACCTCCTGGTCAATATTGTAGACTTCCAGGTCGGAAGGTGTGTCTTGCGAGGTCACCGCTGAGGTGTTCGGCCCGTCTGCGGGAATCACGGCGCAGGCGCTTAGTCCGAGCACCATTAAGGTGGTCAAGGCCAACATGCGCGCGCGCTCGATTGTGGGGTGGTTCGCCATCATCTTTTTTCCCCCCTCAAGTGTGGGCCGATCTGAAAACACGCGCTCAAATGAATTCTCCGCCATTACTTTTGTACCGACTGGCTCGACATCACATGCGCCGGCACCCGATGCCAGCTGGACAAAGTGCCCTTGGCCTCCGCCTTTCTGTCGAGCCATCTCCAGAGAGCCTTTGCCCCCCGATGTTCCAGCTTGCTGGCCAATTTTGAGCCGATCCCGGGGAACGGGTTAAAAGGGTTTGTGCGGCTGAACGACCAGATTTCCAGGCGGTTTGTGCCCGCTTGCGCGCGCCCCCTGCAGTGAAATCCGCAGGTATTGGCAACCACAAGCGTATTTTTCTGGACGGCCAGTGATACAGGATCCGGCAAGCCCAAGGCGCGGAGGTCATCGCGATTGACCCTCAATGATCCCCGTTCGGAGTATCCATCCGGGTCTGATCTGGCCGTAAGGCTTCTGCGGTACTCCCAAGCCAGGCGCTTGCGTGTCAACCGATTGGAACCGGGCACGTAGGTGAAGGGGCCTTTGTCCATTGGCACATCGCCCAGGAAGAACCATGATTTCATTGTGGGGTGGAACGTGTCGGAATGGAGAGCCTTTTGAGGGTCGTCGTTGCCCTCCACGGCACCGTTCTTGATGCTTTGCACATAGTGCAGCGGCCGTTTGCGGTTTGCGCCGCAATAGGTGAGCAGCGGTTCAAACAGGGGATGGTGAAGCAATTTCTGCACGTGCGACAGCTGCGCCAAAGCGCGATCGTCCAGGAGGATCCGGTGCGTGAGCGTGTCTCCCTGGATGCACTCGCGGACTTCGCAAGCCTGTTGTGAACCCACCTGGCTGACAAGAGCGTTGAACTCCTCTTCGGGCAGAACATCGGGGACCACAACAAAACCTTGGGCCTGAAACGTCTTCCGCAGATCTGGCGGTACCTGCCAGGCCAGCAGTGCCCAGCGCACTTTGGCCATTGCATGGGCCACCGCTGCCCGGCCCGCATGGAGCCCAATGCGGTTGAGGAAATTGTTGCCGATGACAGGATTGGCCGCAAAGGACTTCGACATGCCGAAGACCTGAAGGCTCCACAGAGGCAACATGAAAACGCTTTTGAATTTGTGCCAAACAGTCAATTTCAAAATCCCAGAATGTCCGCAGCTCGCTCCAACAGAGTCAGGACCCATATTTCAACGCGCCGGTTTCAATCACGGCAGGGTTGCGGGCGCGGATGAACGCGTCGGTTGGATCAATCTTGGCGAATATTTTTTCAACCAGCGGATCCACCGCCAGCTCAATGCCTGCCTTTGAATAGAAACTGCCGTTGATTTGAACCGTGAGAAGCAGAAACTGGCGAAACAGTTTGTAGGCTTCTACGTCTGGGGCCTGGGGGTCTGAGAAGAACTCTTCCAGCGAGCCTTTGGCGGCAATTGATCGGTGATTGTAAATCGCTCGGCCGAGCACTTTGGTCGGCACGCCGCGACGGATGGATACCTGGCAAGCGGTTGAGTTGATGGACACAACACCGCGCGCATGCTTGGCCAGATACGCCAGCTTGCCGCCATCAATCAGCTCACAACGCCCTTGCAATCCGTAGCGTTCCGATAAGACATCGATCTCTTTGCGAAGGTAAGGCGCGGTCGCGTCCAGTGGATGGCTCTTGAAAATCAGATGCTCTGACGGACTGGCTGAGGTGGCAAACGAGCGAATGCACAGCTCTATGAACTCTGAAATCGATTGAAATCCGCTGTGATTGCGCATCTGGGAATCACCGGCCAGTTGCAGCAAGATCAGGAAGTAAGGCTTGTGTCCTCGTGCCATAAGCGCCCCACGCAATCTCGCTTCACGCCGGGTTTTTGGTAAAAAAGGCAACCGTTTCAACCACATCCAGGCTTCTTCAAGAGTACCTTGAGGTCTGTGATTTCTATAGAACGGAAAAAACGGCCGGGTCCAGTATGCGGTGGCGTAGTAAAGAATACCGCTGCAGACATACGCCCACATGGTTCCGTTGGTGTCACCGACGGTCTCAACCTTGGTTGCAAGAACTCTCTCTTTGTCTATGTCGGCTAACGACATATCTGCAAGTCTGGAGTGGCCGTTCACGCCATTGCGCTCATAGGTAATCCAAGCTGGGCGCACATACCCTTCTTCGAGCACATGGATTATGACCCCCATGGGGCGCAGCATGCTGATTGCCAGCCTGTGATACTCGCGGCAATCGCCGTAGACGATGACGTCCGTGATTTGGTTTTCCCGAGCAAAATCGCGAATCCAACCTGGCCATACCGCTGAGGAGTGCCGATAGTTCACCGCGTTCATGCCAAGTGAATAGAGCCAATCGCTCGCATTGAAGTTGATCTTTAGTGTCCGTCCGCCTTGAGCTTCGATCCTTTTGGCCATGCGCCGAAAAAAAGAACTCGGGGGCCCCTGTAAAATCAAGAAAGTGCGCTTGCGCTCCACAATTCTTTCAGGATCAACAGTCGGCGCGCCAACGTCTGGGCCGATTAAAAACAAAACCTTTCTCCCCGCTCGGTACTCACACAACTCCAAAGCAAACGTTCTCGGCCTGCCCAAATGGGCTTCTGCCAAGGCAATAGCCAGGCGCGCCTCCCAGCGTCAGTCTCGATAATTAATCAAACTTTTAGTGGCGAAAAAGTTGCGCCAAGTGGGCGACTTTGAGGCCATGTTTTGTTCTAAATTTCACCGAAATCCTGAAGATGCAGGCGAACGAACAACTCATGCTCGAGACACAGATATTTGTATCGATTTGCGAAGGTTTCGCTATGTCCTAAAATGGACACACTAAATGGGTGAAGATGTTTTGTGAGGAATTCTTTCTCTGCGCGGCGTAATGTAGTCAAAGCGTGCTCGTCGCCGGCAGAGACATGCTCGCGATAGGTCAAAAAATGCATGAATTCAAGTTCAACGGACACGTGGTCTGGTAATTCCGCCTTGGCTTTTCTCTGCAAGCCAAAGTGATCGTACCAGCGGATGAGTTCTTCATATAAAGAGGTCTGCTCACGATTTGAATGAGCGCTCTGATAAAGTGCACAAGCGGTTGTGGAGACGGCCGGTGCAAAGGCCTCTAAGAACTCGGACTTGGCGTTCTCGGACGGTGGGGGAATCCAACTCTCGTCCAGAATGCCGACACCGCCGGCAGGGCTGCGATACGCCTCTGCCAGGCCGCGATAGCAGATGCTGCGTTCAAGAACTGTGATGGGTTCATTTGATACCATCTTGCACTAACCTTGCCTCAGGCGTGCACTGTCCTCTGCGCTCAGCTTTTCGATTTCGATGCGGGTGTCTCGGTCAAAACAGCCCGGTTGCCCTTCCAGCATGCCAATTTTCAGATGCGCATGATCGCCTGCAAGCTCAACCGGGTTTATCGGTGACGGCGACACGCTGCGGGCATCGCCAGAGCCGGCAAACTGGTAGTTCTCCCAGGAATGATACATGATGGTCTGGCCGGGCTGGGCGCCGGTTATGACCTTTGCGCGCACGATGAACTCACCCACATCGTTGAAACACCGCACCCAGTCGCCATCGGCAATCGAACGCGTGCCCGCATCTTCTTGCCCCATCACGATATAGGGTTGGCCCCGGTTGAGCCGTTGCATAAGCGCGTTGTCGCGCCACACGCTGTGCACCGACCAGCGGGTGTGGCCACCGGTCATGATGAGCGGATAGTCGCCTCCGATGCTTGGCGGGGCCTTGAAGCGCGGCAAGTGCTCGTCATGATCGAGATAGAGCGGGTGATCCAGATAAAACTGAATGCGCCTGGTCTGGGTCGGATAGGGCTGTTTGCCGTCAATATGGTGGGTGAGGGGGATGAACGGCTCATCATTCTTCAGGTCGCCGGCGTTGCCGATGGAGAGTGGACTGAGGCCAAGGCTATTGTACCGGACGAAGCCGGTCTCCTTCTGCTCTTCCCAGCTCACATGGGAGAGATTGCTGGACTGCTCCAAGATGGCGCCTGCAGCAGAATCCAAGTCATCTTCCCCGAACCGGCCGTCCATGGTCATGTCCTGGTAGAGATTGGCGAGGCGGATCTCTTTGCCCATGTGGCTTTCCACAACATCAAGCCCGCGGGACTTGGCCCGCTCCTCAATGTGCTTGGCCAGCATGGTGAAAATCCAAAAGTCCGGCTTGCTCTCTCCAAGCGGTTCCACGGCCTTGTTGGTCACATGGTTGTAGGGCACCAGGGGCGTCACCCATTTATGGTCGGTCACCTCATACCAGGCCGCTGCCGGCAACACATAGTCCGCCTGCTTGGCGGTCGACGACATACGGAAATCGATGGCAACACTGAGGCTGAGCTTTGGCCAGAGCACTTCGGTGAGTTTCTGGCTTCCGCGCACACTTCTCAGCGGATTTGAGCAATAGTGAAAAAGAATGCGCGGATGCTTCCCCATGGGAGGTTGCAGGGGCAGCCATTTCTTTTCCAGGGATTCGTGTAGTGCCTCTTTCACCGGCTTCTTCAAGTCGGGCACCCACTTGTCGGCCTGCTCGGCCAACTCAGAGACCCCGCCATGAACATGCCAGAACAGCGCGCTGGAGGTCCAAATGGGCAAGTTGCCGCCCGGATCCGTGAATTGACTGGTGGAGAGCTTCTTGAAGAAGCTTTCCGAGGTTTCCCCCTTCATCCAGTCCCACATCAGGTCCAGGCCAATCTCCGTGCCGAAGGTGATGCGGTCTTTAATGCGCAGGCCGGAGACATAGTCTTCCCAGCCATCGTTGGCGAGGAAGCCGAACGCTGAATACCCAGAACCGGGCCGGCCCATCTGGCCGAGCAGCACCCAAATCAAAATCATGGCGCGTTCGGTGAGATTGCCATGGAAATATTTGTTCATGCTTGAGCCGGAGACATTCGACAGCGCTTTGGCGTTGATCACCATTTTCGCCAGCCGGCGGATCAGCTTCGGAGCTGTGCCGCACATTTCCGACACCGCTTCGGGCGTGTAGACCGACAGGCGCTCCTTCAAGAGCGTATAGACCGTGCGGACGGGCACCTCCTTGCCATCTGCGAGTTTGACGGTGAGCGAGGCCTCCAGGTCGGCCTTGTAGCCCTCGAGCTCCAGGCTCTTGCGGTCAACTTCGCGCAGCTTGCCGTCGCTTCCTGCTGTGTAGAAGGTGCTGTCGAGCCCTCCGTCCAGGTCTTTTCCGGTCAGAAACTTGCCCGTGTCCGCGCGGATCAGGATGGGCAGGTCTGACTGTTCGGAGACAAAGCTCTCATTCACGTGCCCGCCGTCAATAATTTGCCAGCAGATGGCCAGGGCCAGCGCAGCATCGGTGCCGGGCTTAACGGGCACCCAAAGGTCTGCTTTTGTGGCTGAGGCGCTGTAGTCGGGAGAGATGCAGACAATGTCTGTCCCGTTATAGCGGGCTTCCGTGAAGAAATGCGCGTTGGGTATGGAGGTGAAAATCGGGTTGGCGCCCCAGATGATGATCACATCCGAATAGAAATAATCTTCCAGGGAGCGCTCCATGTAGACATTGCCGAACGTCTCGAATGCGCCGCGGTGCCCATCGCCGTTGCTCGAGTTGGAATCCAGGCAAATGGAGTGGGTAAGCTGGGCCAACCGGGCCTGGGCGGCGTTGGCCGCTCCAATGTTGATGTCCGGGCCCAGATCCCAAATGACCCTGTCGGTGCCTTCTTTGATGATTGTGTCGATGAACTTGTCGGCAATGTCGTTGAGCGCGTCGTCCCAGCTGACCTGCTCCCACTTGCCGCTGCCGCGCCCTCCGGCCCGGCGCATGGGATGCTTGATCCGGTTGGTCTCATACATGCGGTGCGAAAAGCTGCACCCTTTCTGGCAGCCGCGCGGGTTCATATCGGGCAATTCGGGGCGCAACTGCTTATATTCCGCCGCCTGTTCCTCGCGGAACACGATGCCGTCCTTCACATAGACATCAAACGCGCAGTGGGCCTGATACCAGCAGTTGATCATGTGGGTGCCGCGGACTGTTTTGTCCCAGGTCCAATGTTTGCGGTAGACGTCCAGCGACGAATTGAAATCCGGCGGGGTCTCTGCAGCAAGCGCCGTCAGGGACACGCCCGAGCGCGCCAGAAAATTCGGCATGGCCAGCGAAGCGGCAGCGAGCGCACCGGCTTTGAGGAAGTTTCTGCGGGAAACGCCTTTGCTCATGGTTATCCCTGGCGGTTCTGAACGCGTTCTTCGAGGGTTTTGGCCACATCCTTGGGATTGGTCGTGAACGGGCCGAACAGATCAAGCCAATTGCGGGCGATCAGCGTGTCCATCAGGTCGGACTCGCCGCCTGCCTTTTTCTTGGCCTTTTCCGCCTTCAGCAAATCAATGGCGGGCCCAACCGCGGGGCCGAACAGAGAGTCCAGATAGTCCATCGGAATCCGGTCCTCATCGATGGGATTGCCTTCCTCATCAAACGATGGTGGGGCAAGCGGCGGAATGTAGAACACATTGGGTTCGGTCTCATACTCAGGATGCAGAGCCATCGCCACTTTGTATTTGTAGACCAGTTTGTGGATCGGCCCGTCCTCATCGTCCAAGAACCCCAGGAACCGAACTCTGCCGGGGCACTGACGCGAGCATGCGGTCGGCACGCCTTCTTCCAGACGCGGCGCGCACATGATGCACTTCTGGGAGGTGCCGGTGACCGTGTTGTAATAGATCTCCTTGTACGGGCAGGCTTCCTGGCAAAACCGGAAGCCGCGGCAATGGTCCTCATTGATGACGACAATGCCATCCTCTTCGCGCTTGAAGATGGCACCGCGCGGACACGCCTCCATGCAGGCCGGCTTGGTGCAATGGTTGCAAATGCGCGGAATGTAGAATTGGAACGAGTTGGGATATTCGCCGCCGCCAATGTCCTCGTCCCAGTTGGTGCCCCAATTTGGGTCGCCGCCGATGGGCCCAAGGGTGTCGTGCTTGTCGCCTTGAAACAGCGCTTCTTCCACGTTGAAATTCCAGGCGGTGCCAAATTCGCCCTGTTTGGGCAGTTTGCCGGGCTGGGCTTTGCCTTTGCGGAAGCCGCCGCCCATCTTTTCCCAGCCTTTGGGCGTGCCTTCACCAGGCGAGGTGCTCACGGTGTTCCACCACATGCCTTCCATGCCTTCCCGGTTGGTCCACTGGGTTTTGCAGGCAATTGTGCAGGTCTGGCACCCAATGCACTTATTGAGATCAATGACCATGGCCACTTGGCGTTTGTCTGTCATTCTATCTGCTGGTCCTTTTGGGAGCTGTTAGCGGTCAAGCGCAAGCGCGGTCCAGTCTGCTGATACCGCCTTGATACCGGCTCGTTCTTCATTGCTGCCGTTCCACACCGCAATACCTATCTGAGTATTGCTGCCCGGCACAAGGTTCGCGCTTTCACCTTCGCCCGCAAGGCTTCGGGTGAACACCACCGTCCACCGGCCGCCGGACCACGATCCAGTGGCGGTTTCGCCAACCGCTGCGCCGGGAAGGGTTGAGCCAATACCTTTTGCGAGCACCGAGCGCGCCTGCTTTTTGGAAGCTTGCCACTGAACGAACTGCATGGGCGCTTCAGGCGACCCCATTTGCATCAGCTCAGGCTCGCCGTGCACCGGAAACGCAATGGCGGCACCATCGGGGAAGCCCTCGCCTGCCCCTGTGGAGGGCTGAGGGTCCTCCCAGATCATCTGAATTGCGATGCTTGTGCCGTCATGTACGGCGCGCAACGAAGCCTGCTCGAGAGCCCCGTAAGGGCGTTCTTCCCATGAAACTTGGATATACTCGGTTGGCTGCAGGCCTAACGGAGCGGGGATCGTCTCAATTTCTGTCACCTCAACACTGCCCCAACCCGGCGCGGCGGGATCAGTATATTCGGCGATTGTATTTACTTTTTGGACGCGCATACCGCTCCCTGGCTGCACTTGATTGAACGGGCGCTCACTGTTTGGCGCTTTGCGCCAACAGCCGCAAGCGGTCACTATGAAGCATCACATTATTGTTTGTTCTCGCTGGGTTACTTCTGGCCTGCCAACAGAAGCACTTCAACCTTTTTGGCCCGGCCTTTCACGCTGAAAGCTCCCAGTTTTCGGGTCTCAAAGCCGTCTCCGGCCGCCTCCACCGTCTCACGGCTTGCCATGGCAACAACCCGGCTGCCATCGTCGATTTGTGATCCAAGCGATTCAATCCTGGAACAGGTGTTCACCGTGTCTCCGATGACGGTGAAATTGATCCTCCCGGGCGCCCCGATGTCTCCCACAAGCAAGGGGCCGGTGTGGAGGGCGACTTTCAGGCGGATGTCTGGGAATTCGGCATCATTTTCGGCCGCCTCGGCAATTGCCAGCGCCGCGCGGCATGCCCTGGCGGCATGGTCGTCTTGCGCCTCCGGTGCGCCCCAGAATGCCATCACCGCATCGCCGATATATTTGTCCACCGTGCCGCCTTCTGCGTCTATGCAGCGGTTGACCACCGTGAAATAGGCATTGAGCATCCGGGCGACTTCCCCCGGGGACATGTTTTCCGACTTGGCGGTGAACCCAATGACATCCACAAACATCACGGTTAGAATTTCTTCATGTGGTTTTGCAGCCTTGGGGTTTGCGTCCTGAAGCATGCGCGTCACGAGCCGCTTGGGCACGTAGGTTTCAAACAGGCGCAATGCCGATGTCATGCGGTTGAAGGCTTCGGCTTGACTATCCAATTCTGCCACGCGCGAAGACTTGAGCCGCGGGATTTTTGAGAGGTCCAGGGCACTGACGAGCTCAGCTGCCTGAGATATCTGCTTTACCGGTGCTGAAAGCCGGCGCGCCAGCAGCCAGGTTAGAAGAATTGACACCGCCAGAAGGGCCAGGCCAATCGCAATTGAGAGCCCGAGCCGTTCAAACTGCTCATCGAACCGGCCTTCGCGTGCGTAAACTCCAATGGTCCAGGGCTTATCGCTGAAGCCGGTCATTTGGCGGGAAAGAACGACGTAATCTGCATCTCCTACGCTGGCCGATTTGATCGAGAAGTTCGCGTCCTTCGACTGCACGCGCGCTTCCGCGTTGTGGAATTGAGAGAGTACTGGATCAGGAAAATCTGCAAGGGGGACAAGGCCGGCATGAACAGGCTCTGCTTTGGTCTCCGAGACCTTCTGCTTTAGTTTGGGATGGGCCAGAACGAACTTTCCGTCATACAGAATGAACGCCGTCACCTTGTAGCGCTTCGATCCGCTCGCCAAAAACGCGGACAGCTCAGAAATGGTCACCCCGGTTGCCGCCATGCCTGTAAACTCGCCTTTGCGGGCCAGGGGCGCCAGAATGTTCACATAAGTGATGCCGCCTTCATGGATCGGTGCTCCCCACTGCGGTTTGCCTGTTGCAATCAACTCCTTTGCAATGGCAGCTGCGCGTTTGGGATCATCTACTGAGCCGACCTTCAGGTTGATACCGCGGTTGCCGCTGCGCAAGACCTCGATTTCCTTGAACTCTTTGTCCCATACCAACAAACCACCAATTTGAGGCGCAGCAGCCATCGCACCGCTGGCAAACCTGGCAATGGCCTCGTTGTCGGAAACGCCAATGCGCCCCTGTTCGACACGTGCCCGAAGCTGCTCAACAAGGGCTTCTGCCGGATTGAGGTGGGCACGAATGTCGTCTGCGAGGGAATCCATCGCCTGTTCTGCAACAGCTTGTAGAAGATCGACTGTGTTGCGAACATTGGCGAAGGCTGAGAAGAACAGCACCAAACTGACCGTCACAAACACCAAAATGCCCACAGAACCGGTGAGCAGGGTCGACATTGGGATGCGAGTTTTTATGCGCATGATGCAGCGGTTTGTTTACCGTGAAACGAAAAATACAGCCACTTAACAGGATTGGTCGCCAAATATTATCGGGATGTCAGCGATTTAGGCGGAAAACTATTCGGATGCTAGCCGCAGAATAGATTGTTTGCGGTGGCGATGCCAATGCCGGGGGGTGTTTGCAGAGTTTGTAGCGTGAATAGACTGAATCACCCAAAGCAATCAAGAGATTGCGCAAAAGGCTGGAGTCCTGCCAAGCAGAGAGTGTCTTGCACATTCGTTTCTGCCTTGAAGCGCTGCGCCCAATTGGCTGCTGATTGCTCTGGTAGCGGCGTGATCGTCGCAGCCATTGTTGCTCCCGTTCTGCTTCTGGCGGTGGGGGCTGCGCTCGACTATGGCCGCGCGACCTCTGCCAAAACGAGCTTGCAGGAAATGGCCGATGCAGCAGCCATTGCGAGTGCCCGCGAACTGGCGCTGGCGAACGCAGATACGGCCCACCTGCAGAGCGTTGCTGAGCAAAGCGTTGCCGCTAATTTTGGAAATTTGAGCCGCGGTGGCATAACCAAGCCTGTTGTTGCCGCGACGGCCAACACCCAGGAAGGCACCGTGGCGGTGAAGATTACGGCCACGCAGGCCAACGTTTTTGGGGGGTTTCTGCAACCTCCGTCCATCAAGCTCTCCACCAGCGCAGTGGCGCAAGCCATGGGAGGTACAAAGCTTTGTGTGCTGGGTCTCGACCCCTCAGCCAACGGGGCCATAAAGCTGAAAAACAACGCGAAAATGACGGCCAAAGGGTGTGCCGTCTACTCCAATTCATCCCACAAGCACGCGATCAAGTCGTTCCATAGCTCTTCGATTGAGGCTGAATTGATCTGCTCGGTTGGTGGCAATGATGGACAAAAGGGAAGTTTCGATCCCGATCCAATCACCGATTGCCCTGCTGTCCCCGATCCGCTCGCGAGCCGTCCAGGCCCGGCCTTTGGCAGCTGCGACGAGACCGATCTGGTTCTCAACAACCAGACCAGAACCCTTGATCCAGGCGTCTATTGTGGCGGTCTCACCATTAAGGGCACGTCCAATGTAACGTTTGAAAGCGGCATCTACATTATGAGTGATGGTCCCCTGGAGATCGAAGGCAGCTCCACCATCGAGGGCGAGTACACGGGTTTCTATTTCACCGGATCAGGCGCCGAGCTCACAATTGGGCGGGATACGACGGTTGAACTTTCCGCGCCGCGAGATGGCGAAATGGCCGGCTTGCTGTTCTTTCAGGACGCAGCCACTGCCGATAAAAAAAGCCAGTTCAGAGTTCTCAGCAACGACGCGCGCATTCTTCTGGGAACGATTTATCTTCCCAAAGCTGAGTTCTACGTTGATGCCACCGAACCCATTGCCGACCATTCGGCATACACGGTGATAATCGCCAACAAGTTCCAGCTGTCAGACGGGCCAGATCTGGTTCTGAACACCGATTACGCTTCAACCGATGTGCCAGTGCCGAACGGGGTTCTAAACAAGAACGCCAACATCACGTTGATCAAATGAGCACGCTCAAGGCTCATTCTGGATAGGGCGTACCGTTTTTCTGGGTGAAAACCCCGCCTTTTGCGCGCTTCAGTATCTCCAGATCAATGTCCGGATAGTGGCCATCGTCGTCGGCCTTGCGGCTGCCCATTTCTATGTATGTGGCAGGCCCCTGCGATTTGTTCACAAGCTGATGGCCGTTCCCGTTCCCGGCCTTGAAGCCTGCGCACATGCCGGCCGACAGCTCCTGTTCGCCTTCATCGGTGATCAAAGTCGGAGTGCCTGACAGGATGTAGACGAACTCATCTTCATGGGAATGCCAGTGGCGCTGGGACGACCAGGCCCCCGGCGCCAACTGCACAATGTTGACGCCGAAGTCCGTGAGGTCGAACAGGTCACCCAAAACCCGCCGTGCCCGTTCTTTGCAAGGTTCGTCAAACGGGGCCGGATAGCCAGAGCCTTTGGTCACTTGAAGGCTGTCGACGTGAACTGCGGCAGGTTTTTTGGCGGACATGAATGGCCTTGTGCTGGGTGGATGGGGCGACGTCAGTTCGCGATGCCCCGATCCTTCATGGCATCGGTGATTTCATCGAGTATGGCCGGGTCATCAATCGTGGCCGGCATGCTCCAGGCCTCGCCGTCTGCTATCTTGCGCATTGTTCCACGCAAAATCTTGCCAGACCGCGTTTTCGGAAGACGGATCACGGTAACAGCCGTTTTGAAGGCGGCAACCGGGCCGATTTTCGCCCTCACCAGGCTCACGCATTCCTTCTCAATGTCGCCCGGGGACCGGTCCACACCGGAATTGAGCACAATGAAACCAGCTGGGATTTGACCTTTGAGATTGTCGGCAATGCCCAAAACCGCGCATTCCGCAACATCGGGATGAGAGGCCAGAACCTCTTCCATTCCGCCGGTTGAAAGCCGGTGACCGGCGACGTTGATGATGTCGTCGGTGCGGGCCATGATGTAGATGTAGCCATCTTCATCCATGTAGCCGGCATCAGAGGTTTCGTAGTGCCCGGGGAAGGCGGACATATAGCTTTCCTGAAAGCGCTCGTCGTCCTGCCAGAGCGTGGGCAGGCAGCCGGGCGGCAAGGGGAGTTTGACGCAAATGGCGCCAATGTCGCCGCGCTTAGCCTCGTTGCCCTCATCATCCAGAATGCGCATGAGATAACCGGGCATCGGCACCGTTGAGGAGCCGTGTTTCACCGGCAAAAGCCCCAATCCCAGGGGGTTGCCGGCTATGGTCCAACCTGTTTCGGTTTGCCACCAATGGTCAATCACCGGCACCTTAAGCTTCTCCTCGGCCCACTGCAGCGTGTCAGGATCAGCTCTTTCGCCGGCCAGAAACAGGGTTTTGAAGCACGACATGTCATAGTTGCCGATCAACTGGCCTTGCGGGTCTTCTTTCTTAATGGCCCTGAACGCAGTTGGCGCCGTGAACAGCGCCGCCACGCCATGTTCTGAGATCACCCGCCAGAACGTGCCTGCATCGGGGGTTCCCACCGGCTTGCCTTCAAACACAATCGTCGTGCAGCCATGCAGCAAAGGGGCATAGACAATGTAGGAGTGCCCAACGACCCAACCCACATCAGATGCGGTCCACCACACGTCCCCGGGTTCGATCCCATACATGTTCCACATGGTCCACTTCAACGCCACCATGTGGCCGCCATTGTCGCGCACCACACCCTTTGGTACGCCAGTGGTTCCAGAGGTGTAGAGAATGTAGAGAGGGTCTGTGGCGGCCACAGGCACGCATTCGGCCCATTTGCCGGCCGCCTTTGCGGCGCTCACCAGCTCCGACCAATCCTGGTCGCGGCCTTCGATCATGGACGCGGTTGCTTGCTCGCGCTGCAATAAAATGCAGCCACCGGGCTTATGGGCAGACAACTCAATAGCTTCATCGAGCAAGGGCTTGTACTCAACGATCCGGCCAGGTTCGATGCCGCAGGATGCCGTGACGATGAGATTCGGTTTGGCATCATCAATTCTTGTGGCCAGCTCTTTAGGGGCAAAGCCGCCGAACACCACAGAATGGACCGCGCCTATGCGGGCGCAGGCGAGCATGGAGATCGTCGCTTCGACGATCATTGGCATATAACAGATAACCCGATCGCCTTTTCCCACGCCCTGGTCTGCGAGCACCGCGGCAAACGTGGCAACTTCGTCCAACAGCTCTTTATAGGTGAGGCTGGCCTTCTTTCCCGTAATCGGGCTGTCATAGATGACAGCGGGCTGATCAGCTCTACCGCCTTCCACATGGCGGTCAACGCAATTGTAACAGGTGTTGCATTGGCCCCCCACGAACCAGCGGTCCAGCCCATCAACCACATCGAAGATTTTGTCGGCTGGCTTGATCCAATCGATCTCTTTGGCCGCTTCTTTCCAGAAGTTCTCCGGATCGGCCTTCCAAGCCTCGTATACCGCCTGATATTGGCTCATTTGTCTGCCTCCCGCAGATGGGGCGCTGCGTCCAAGCGCTCAATAATGTTCCCGCTGCTGGTTTCCCACCGCACGGCCAAGATTGCAAGTGGTGCGGTCTAAGACTATGGCATTAGCAGGAGCCTGCCCGCGCCCTTAATGTGGCTTACCTGGAGCGACAAATGATGCTGGGGGCCTAGATGGCCCTGGCGGCGGCAGCCGCGCGGATCTGGTTCGGTTTCCGTAGGTTTGAACTGCCGGCCTAGTTGGTAATCTCGTTCTGCAATGCCCTGATGCGCTGGGCCAGAGACAGAACTTTCTGCACTTTTGTGCCGCCAGCGCCATTGGAGGCTCCGTTCGTGCCGTTCTTTGCCTCAGCTGCTTCGGCGACGTCTGCTTGAGCACTTTTTTCCGTATCCGCTTTAGCGGCCTTGGCGTCAGCGTTATCAGCCTTCTGCTTGGCATCTGAAGCTGCCTTGGAGGCTGCGAGCATCTTGGCGGCAACCGATTCCGGCGCGATTTTCTTGACTTCACCTGCGCCTTTGTCCGCCTGTTCGTTTTTGGTCTCTTGCTTTGCGGGTTCTGGTTTGTGCAGTGGCGTTACCGTGTCACTCTTCCGGGGCTTGGCAGAACTACTCGCCTTTGCTGCGGATTTCTTGGGTGCAGCGCCCTTTTTGCTCCGCGCATCCCACACCTTGTCCAGTTCGGCCAGTTCGTTGTGCAGTTTTTGCGCTTCTTCTTCGGCCTCAGACATGGACTTTTCGAGCGCCCCGGCATTGTCAGCCAGCTGTTTTGTGTTCTTGGCGATCGCGGGCTGACCAACTTTGCTCTCAGCGTCCTTCAAGCTGGTTTCAATCGATCTGATCTCTTCTTGCTGCGAGTTCAGATTGTTTTTGTGCTCTTGGATGGTTTCGGTCAGCTTTGAAAGGTGGGCAACCTTGTCGGTTATTGCCCTTTCGACCTCAGTTTGATGCTCTGCGGCAGCTGTTTTTGCTTCCAGTTCGGCAACAATGCCTTCCTTCTCTTCGAGCTGGAGACGCAGCTGCACAAGCTCGCGTTGGGCATTCTCTGATAGCTCTGACTTGTTGCGAAGCTGCTCCTTAAGCTGCTGGATAGAGGCGGTCCTCGCCGCCAGCTCGGTCTCCAACGGCTCAAACTTGGCTTTCAGGTTGGCACTTTCGCTTTCGCGTTCAGCCAAAAGCTGGTCACGCTCGTCAATTTCTCCATGCAGATCTTCGATGCGGGTTTTATTGCGCGAGACCTCAGCCATTTGCTCGGCCATGCGATCTTTCAAATCGTCAAGCCGGAGCTCAAGCTTACGGGTCATAACGGCATATTCTGCGCGCAAACGATCGCGATCTGCCTGCACTTCCGTTATCGAAAGTGGCGACAGCTTCTGCATACGCCGTTGACCAATTTTAACACCATAGTTCCACAGGCCACGGCCCAGGAACATTGCAATCAATGCAGCAAGGATAAATCCCAGCGCAAAGAGCATGATCGTCTCTATTTGAGACATACGCACCACTCACCTAATTGTTGCCAACCATGCTGGCGGGTTCGCAAGCGCTATGCCAGCTTACAAGCGCCCGAATTTATTGCGCTTCGCCAGCAGCATTGGTGGTCTCAGCTTTCATCCCCTGGGAGACAACATACAGGTACAGATGGTCATTCGTGAAGTGCGCAATCGCACACTGCACAGAAAATTTATTGAAAAATGAAAGAAAAGTTAATCTCTCCCAAAAAAATTTTGGGAGAGATTCTGTTAGATAATGGCAATTTCGGTCTAGAACGGGTTCCAGGTGGGCTCGGATGTGTATTTGAGGTAGCCGATATTGGCACCAAGCCGTGCGCCCACGCCTGTGCGGATCGGGGCAAGCAGCACATCCTTTGACCGCTGGAAATTAACGCCCGCGCCGCCAACGAAATAGGCCGCGCCTTCAATGCCCGCATAGCGTTGATAAAGCTGTTCCGGACGCTGCATCTGATAGATCAAGACCATTGTGCGCGATCCGTTGCCGCCCACGTCAAAGCCAAGAGAGGGGCCTTGCCAGTAAACCTTGCGTTTGGCTTGGCCCTTCATGTGCAGCACGCCTTCGCCGTAGCGCAGGCCGCCGAAGAATGCGCCTGACGCTTCTTCGCCAATGATATAGCCCGTTGGCGCTCCGGCGTAGCCAAACGAATGTTGAACGACCTTGGCCAAGCCGTCGGTGGTTCTGCCGAAAAAGTTGTGTCCAGCTGAGACGATCTCCTCAGGGGAGTAGGTTTTGGAGGGGTCTTGCTGTTTGGGCGTATAGGCCGCCGTACGGTAGTCGGCGCCCGAAGACGTTCCTTGGCGATACGAGTTATCGTTCGCCTCAGCCATGGCAGATTGCGAAGTAGCTGCGCTGGCGAAAGCCAGAGCAAGGGCGAGGGCGCATCCGGCCAAAAGCTCGTTGTATTTGTTTGTGCTGATCATTTCTGTACTCACGCGTTACTCAACAAACGGGATTAGGAGATCCGGTCATTGACCGGGCCGCCTGGCTCACGATGCCCCTGTATTTCTGTTTGAAGCCCTTGCAGTCTTTTTCTACCTGAGAGTGCCAGGTGCCAGTCTTGTCTAGCGCAGGAACTGGGCTGGAGAATGGCGCTCAGCCTAACAAGTGGTTAACTGATCTGCGCCAGATTAATGGGATTATCCCTTAAGAAGAGTTAAGATTCGGGACTTACTGATAGGCGATTCCTCGACTCAGCCGCTCAAGGCCCGGGCCCAAGTGATTCAAAAGACTCACATTATTTTTAATGTACTTACGTATGAAATTTGGGCGTTAATCCGCAGTTGTGCCGCCCTGCTCATGTAACGCCTTAGCGGTCAATCTCCGCAGCCTTGCGCAAAGCGCTGTTGATCCTGGTCTGCCATCCGCGGCCCTTGGCGCGAAAGTGATCGACAACCTCAGCATCCAAACGAAGAGTAATCTGCCGCTTTGGGTTGGCAGACTTGGGCCGCCCGCGCTTGCCTGGCGTTCGACTTACAGCCGGTGAGCTGGGCTTTGCTGCATCTATCTGAGGTTCAGGTTTAGGTTCCGGCTCTCTTGCTGGTTCGTGCGCTGCTTGCTTATCGCGCGCCGGCGCAGGCGCGGACGGGCTGGAAGGCGCAAGCGGAGGGCGTTGAGGAGGAGCGGTTTGGCCATCTTCCGCAATTTCCTCGTCGAGCATAAATGGGTCGGCTCTATGCATGATTCTGCCCTTTTGCTTCCAACACGAATCGCTGAAGCAGTATGCAGAATTATATTATTGTCGCTACAAATAAATGAGATGCGCCGGGATTAATGCCTGTAGCTTTCATCAATGCGGTCCAGCATGCGCAGCATGGGAGGCCAGGCCCGAACGCCTGGAGGTTCGACATCCGGCACGCCGCCGTCTGCATAAAGGCCATCCACAATCGTCTGCGAAACCATCAGCGGTTCCTCGCCGCTGGCCAACACATCAACCTGTATTTTGCAGGCCATTTCCAGATAGTAGAGGTAATAGAAGCATTCAGCGACCGAGCGCCCGCAGGCGAGCAGGCCGTGATTGTTCATGATCAACGCGAATTTCTGACCGAGGTCGCGGGCAATCGCAGCGCACTCGTCTTCAGCGTTGGTGACGTCCTGATATTCATGCAGTGCAACCGCCGGCAAAATCATATTGGCATGTTGAGAGAGCGGCAGCAGGCCGCGCTTCATGCAAGACACGGCTGCCCCTGCACGCGAATGAGTGTGGGCAGAAAAGTTGATCTCTGGCCGCGCGCCCAAAACTGCGGTGTGGATCAGATGGCCGGCCTGGTTGGGCGGCCCGTCGCCGGAGATCAGATTTCCCTCCATATCCACCTTGAGCAAGCTTGAGGCCGTCACTTCGTCCATCAAGAGCTCATCTGGCTTGATGAGGTAGTGGTTCGGGTTATCCGGCGACCGGGCTGTCAGGTGGGTATAGATGAGGTCGGTCCAGCCATACTTCACATAGAGCCGATGCAGGGCGGCCAAGTCAGTACGCACTTGCCTCTCTTCGTCCGAGGCTTGCGGGGTGTGAAGCTGTCTAACGGCGGTATCCATGGTGTTCTCCCGTTGCAAAGCTGCACGAAGTGTATCACGCGGCGCGGCGGGCAAGAAGTGAGATGATCTCTCCCTTTGACCGGGGCAAACCATCGGTTAGAGTGCCCCCATGAGTTTCGAAGAGAACGGTTCAGATATCCCCATCTCCCAGTTTCGCGTCATACCGGGCGCGCCGATCAAACTGGCAGATCAAGACACCGCCTGGGCCGGAACCCCGGCCATGGCTGCACTCAGCGAGCTCAAACTGAAGAAAAGCGCCAAGAAGTTTCTCAAGGCGCGGGTGGCAGAGCTGGCAGATGCCCAGGAACGGCTCTATGCCGATGACCGCCACTCGCTCCTGCTGATTTTCCAGGCCCGGGACGCGGCCGGCAAGGACAGCACCATCAAACACGTCATGTCAGGCGTAAACCCGCAAGGCTGCCAGGTGCATTCCTTCAAGGCCCCTTCCAAGGAAGAGCTCGACCACAATTATCTGTGGCGTTGCTGGAAGGATCTGCCGGAGCGGGGCCGGATTGGTATTTTCAATCGCTCATATTACGAAGAAGTCCTGGTTGTGCGTGTGCATCCGGAGATTCTGGCGGGGCAGAAACTGCCGCCGGAGCACGTGGACGACGAAATCTGGGCGGAACGCTTTGAGGATATCAACGCTTTCGAACGCCACATGGCGCGCAATGGCACGGTGATCCTCAAATTTTTCCTGCATGTTTCGAAAGAAGAGCAAAAACAGCGCTTTTTGGACCGGCTGAATGAGCCGGAGAAGAACTGGAAGTTCTCCAGCAGCGATTTGAAAGTGCGCGAATCCTGGGAAATGTACGATGAGGCCTATCAGGCCATGCTCCAGGCCACCAGCACTGAGCATGCACCTTGGTATGTGATACCCGCCGACCACAAGCCGGTGATGCGGGCACTTGTCGGCCATATCATCGTTAAAACCTTGAACGATCTGGATTTAGAGTTTCCAACGTTGAGCCCGGAAGAAATTGCTCGCCTGGATGAGGCCCGCGCGGTTTTGATGAACGAGTAACCGGCCAGGCCCTGGGGCCTTTTTTCGTGCCATCAATCATCGGGAAGACCATTCCCGGCTGCATCTGCGGCGCTGGCCCTGGTCTTGCGCCAAACGCTGGGGCGGTCAAACAAGCCTTGCCAAAGGCCTCTATGGGCCTTCCTGGCCTCGTCCTCAGCATCGGTAAAATCGAGCGAATGGCTGCGATAGGCCACGGCCCAGCCTGCCTTCACCATTTCCAGGTTCAGGTTTGCCGAGCCTGCCTTGCAGAGCGAAACTGAGCGACCGTAACGATCAAGCGTTTCAACCACGCAAGTGATGTCGCCGCCGGCGACCAGCCGCCGCAAAGCGCGTGCCGCGCGGCGCCCGCAGGAATAGGGGCTGCCGGTGCGGTCCGTGCAGATTTGCCGGGCTTCCGGTGCATCGATGCCGTAGAGCCGGATTTCCGTGCCATCAAGCCTCAATGAATCGCCGTCAACCACCTTGGCCCTGCCGGCAAGTTCACCGCCGGGAAGCAGTGATGTTCCATAGGCTGCCATAATCACCAGGCCCGCGAGCACCAGCAGGTCCAGCAGGCGCCTTTTGCGCAATAGCCATCTGCGGACCACGGTCAACAGCCCTTATGTCGTTGGGTTAAGAGGTTTTTTCCATCCAGCGCACTGCGGCGGCCTCGTCGCTCTCGCGCGCATCCACCCAGGTGCCGCCAGTTTCGCCTTCTTCCAGCTTCCAGAAGGGCGCCTTGGTTTTCAGCCAATCCATCAGATATTCCGCCGCCTCAAACGCTGCTTGCCGGTGCTCTGAACAGGTGATCACCAGAACAATATCGTCGCCGGGCTCAAGCTTGCCGTAGCGGTGGATGATGAGACTGGCCTGAAGCGGCCAGCGGGCCTGGGCCTCTTTTTCGATCTCTTCCAACGCCTTTTCCGTCATCCCTGGATAGTGTTCCAGGGTCATCGCGCTGACGTCGGCATCATTATTCAAATCCCTGACCGTGCCGATGAACAGGCACGAGGCGCCAATGTTCAGATTGGCGCTTTTCAAGGCGTCCAGTTCGCTGGCAACGTCGAACGGTTCTGATTGAACTTTGATCATTGGCTAGTTCTTGAAGAGGTTCTTGAGCAAGCCCCCTCCAAGTTCCTCCAGCTGCTTGGAGCCGTCTTCGCCCAGCACCTTGTCGATTTCCTTGGTGACTTTCTTGATGGTCTTCTTTTTCACCACCTTTTCAAGGGATTTGGCGTCCAGGCCTTTGATGCCGTTCTTGCCGCCAAGCAGCTTGTTGAAAGCCTGGAAAGCCTGCTCGGGGTTCTGCAGAATGCCCTCTATGTCGGGGTAAATCTTCGGATTGGCCCACGGCCCCTCAACCCTGAACGGCACTGTTATCCCCGAGAGATCATCAAGGCCGCCTTGGCCCTGGAGCGAGGCGACCACTTTTGGCGAGATCAGGAAGTTCAACCGCTTCGGCGGCATGGAGACCGTGCCCTTGCCGTTAAGGCGCACCAGAGGGCCGATAAGCTTCAGATCATTGCTAGATGCGATCCCTTTGGCGATGTTGAAATTGGCGGAGAATTCGGAAAAATCGGTCTTTTCAGAGGGTTCCTTCTCCCAGCCGGACAGAATGTTTTTGGTGGCGCCGCGGATCATCTTGGCAATGTTGACCCCGCGTATGGCCCCATCGGAGAACGTGATGTTCAAAGTTCCGCCCAGAGTGGAAACCATAGATGCCTGATTGCGCCCAGCGGCACTAACCTGAGCGGTGATGGCTGTTGCCCCCTCAAGCCACTCAAAGCCGGCGAAGTCTTTCAGGAACGGGTAGGCTTTCACGCCCTTGGTCCGCAATGAACCGGCAAGTGCGGGAACCTTCCGCGCGCCGTTCAGCCGCAAGGCCCCGGCCGCAGAGCCGCCGTAGAGGCCCACATTGGTGAGCTTGGCATCCAGCACGCCGCCTTTCAGCGTCAAGGCGACCACCGCTTTGCTGAGAGTGGTTTTCTTGTAGATGATGTTGCCGGCGTTCAAGGAGAGGTTGGCGTTCACGGCCCGCAAACCGGACATGTCGATGTTGGCGGTGCTCCATTTGCCGCTCGCCGCACTGCCGCCGTCTCCACCGCCGCCGTCTCCAGCGCTGGTGTACGCATTGACATCAATCTTATCGACCCCAAGCCGGCCGTTGATAAAGGGCACGGCGCCCTTCAGGTCCACCGACATGTCGCCTCGGGCGTTCATGCCGTCCAGCTTGAGCGTGGCCTTTTGCAGGGAGATCTTGTCGTTGGAGTAGGCCAGCGATGACTTGACCGAAAACGGGCCAAGTCCCTTGCCGGGCGCCAGCGGCGCGTCGGCCCATCTGGCCAGAGCGCGCAAGTTCGGTGTTTTAACATTCACCCCGCCCGCCATTTGAAACCCTTGTTGCAGCGAGATCTTGCCCGCATATCCCATGGCAAGCGGTTTTGCCGACAGGGTGAAGCTTACGGCGCTCGCCCGGTCTTCGGCCAGGGCTGCCGGCTCATCGGCCTTGAAATCGAGCGCCACCTTTTCGCCGTTCCACACCAGATCACCCTTTATGGTGACCGCTCCGTCGAGCTTTGGCAGGGAAATCGCTGCGTTGATATCGTCGATCTTGAGTGACGTCCCTGTGCGCTCATCCAGATAGCGCAGACGTCCTCCATCAATGTTGATGGGGCCAAGGGTAATGTCGGTGGGGGCCAGGGACCCTGTGCCTTGGCTATCAGACTTTCCGTTTGGGGTGCCGCCGGTCTCCGGCAAACGCCAGTTGGACTTGCCATCGCCGGTGATCAGCAGATTGACGGCCGGCTTCTCCAGCCGGAACTCCTGAACTTCAACCTTGCGCGAAATCAGGGGCTGCAGGGCAACCTTCAGCCGCAGGGTTTCCATGGAGACCACATAGCCCTCCGGCATGTCCGGCGGGTTCGACAAGCGCGCATCCTTCAGGGTCAGCGCGATATCGGGGAAGAAGGAAAGGGAGGTGTCCTGGCTGAACGCAAGGGTTCGCCCGGTGTGCACCTTAACCTGCTCGGCGACCTTTTCTGCAATCCAGCCGGACGGAATAAGAAACGGAACGGCGATCACAGCCAAAACGACCAGCACCACCAGCGCCAACAAGATGCGCATTATGAGTTTCATCGACCACTCCTCTGATCAGCTTTGCGAAACAGAATGACGATTCTTTGTCCATGCCTAGTTTGCAGCCCGACCGAAATCGAGTAGCCATAAGAGCGAAATACACAACCCAGCCCATTCGCACCAGTGCCGCGATGGAATTACAAGGTACAATACGTCATGTCGAAACTGCTTTGGCAACCGTCTGAAGAGCGCAAGGCGTCCACGAATATCGCCAAATTCATGGCGTTCGTGAACGACCGTCATGGCTCGAACATCACGAGCTATGAGGCGCTGCACGATTTTTCGGTCAATCAGCAGGAGAAATTTTGGGTCGACGCTTGGGACTTTTGCGGCGTGAAGGCCGAGACCCGGGGCGAGCGCATCATTGCAGACGGCGACAAAATGCCCGGCGCGAGATATTTCCCCGATGCGCGCTTCAATTATGCAGAGAACATGCTCCAGCGCCGCGACGATAATGTGTCGCTGATCTTCCGGGGGGAAGACAAAGTGCGCCGGGAGGTAACCGCCAACCAACTGCACGACGACGTGTCGCGCATGCATGCCGCATTTGCTGCACTTGGCCTCACGCCCGGTGACCGTGTGTGTGCCATCACGCCCAACATGCCTGAAACCATTGTGGCGTTCCTGGGCGCCGTCTCTCTGGGCGGAACCTGGTCATCGTGCTCGCCTGACTTCGGCGTGCAAGGGGTGCTGGACCGTTTTGGCCAGGTTGAGCCGCGTTTTCTGGTGGTTTGCGATGGCTATTATTACAACGGCAAGACCCACAACATCGGCGACAAGGTGCGCGAGATCGCTGCCCAGTTGCCAACTGTCGAGAAGATCATTGTGATCGACTACATCGGGCAGGCTGCAGAACTTGCAGGCAGCGTGCCGAATGCCGTCACCATGGAGGACTTCATGGCCCCCCATGAGGCGGGCGAAATCACCTGTGCCCAGCTGCCGTTCGACCACCCGATCTACATCCTGTTCTCGTCCGGCACCACGGGCGTACCCAAATGCATCGTCCACACCCAGGGTGCGGCGTTGATGAAACACTGCGTTGAGCAAAGGCTGCAGACGGATGTGCGGCCGGACGACAAGCTGTTCTTTTTCACCACCTGCGGCTGGATGATGTGGAACTGGCTGGTTTCAGCCCTTGCCACTGAATGTACAGTGCTG
Source organism: Alphaproteobacteria bacterium (assembly GCA_024227565.1). Classification (GTDB taxonomy): domain Bacteria; phylum Pseudomonadota; class Alphaproteobacteria; order Rhizobiales; family CAJQND01; genus JAAEUE01. The sequence goes on along the minus strand of JAAEUE010000230.1, from coordinate 9,710 downwards.
CTCTACGACGGCTCGCCGTTCTACCCCAATGAGAAGGTCATCTTCGATCTTGCCGATGAGACCGGCATGACCATTTTCGGGACCTCGGCCAAGTTCATCGATGCGGTGAAAAAGACCGGTTGGGAACCCAAGACCACCCATTCGCTGGAAGCGGTCCGGATGATGTGCTCCACCGGCTCAACCCTTGCGCCGGAAAGCTTTGACTTCGTCTACGACAGCATCAAGTCCGACGTCCATCTGGCCTCAATGTCGGGCGGCACCGATATTTGCGGCTGTTTCGTAGCCGGCAATCCCATGGGGGCCGTCTATCGCTCAGAGATCCAGGCGAACGGGCTCGGCATGGGAACCAATGTGTATGACGACGATGGCAATCCCTGCCCGGCCGGTGTGAAGGGCGAACTGGTGTGTGACAAGGCCTTCCCGTCCATGCCTCTGATGTTCTGGAACGATCCGGACGGCGCCAAGTATCACGCGGCCTATTTCGACCGGTTCGACAATGTCTGGTGCCATGGTGACTTTGCCGAATGGACTGAGCATGGCGGCATGGTCATCCACGGGCGCTCGGACGCCACGCTGAACCCTGGCGGGGTGCGCATTGGCACCTCGGAGATCTATGCCCAGGTTGAAAAGCTGAGCGAGGTGATTGAGGGCCTGTGCATCGGCCAGAGCTGGGATGACGACACCCGCATCGTGCTGTTCGTGCGCCTGGCTGAGGGCGTGACGCTCGATGATGAGCTGACGAAGAAGATCAAGAGCCAGATCCGCACTGGCGCCTCGCCGCGGCATGTGCCGGGCGTGGTGGTGGCGGTGGACGACATTCCGCGCACCAAGTCCGGCAAGATCACAGAGCTTGCCGTGCGCGACGTGGTGCATGGGCGTGAGGTGAAGAACAAAGAGGCGCTGGCCAACCCGGAAGCGCTGGACCTGTTCAAGAACATTCCTGAGCTGACGGCTTAGGTCTATCACGCGCACCCGCATCCCTGCGAAAGCAGGGATCCACAGCTCAGCGGGGGCAGCGAACTCAGATCCATGGGCCCCTGCTTCCGCAGGGGCGCGGGAAAGGCAAGAGGGAAGCCATCCATGACCCAGAAGCGCAAAGACGCCATCTGCACTCTGCTCAAGGGCATTGAAACCGGTGATCCGGCATCAGTCACGGTCGTCAACGAGGCCAAATACATTCAGCACAATCCGCAAACCCAGGAGGGCAGCGAGGGCCTGGCGAGCCTGTTCGCGCGCTTGTCCAAGACCAACCCGCGGGTCAATATTGTGCGGGTCTTTTCGGATGGAGATTATGTCTTCGGCCATACCGAGTATGATTTTTCCACCCGCCGAATAGGCTTTGAAGTGTTCCGCTTTGAGGGCGATCACGCCGTGGAGCACTGGGACAACATCCAGCCGCGGCTGGGCCCCAACCCGTCCGGCCACTCCATGGTGGATGGGCCCACCGAAGCGGCTGACCTGGACCGGACCGAAGACAACCAGGCCATCGCGCGCGCTTTCATTGAACAGGTGCTCATTGACCGACAGCTGGGGAAGCTGGAGCAGTTCATCGAGGATGCGCCCTTCATTGAGCACAATCCTGAGATGGTTGACGGTCTGGCGGCGCTGCGTTCAACCCTGGAAGGTCCGGCGATTGTCTATCAAAAGCTCCACCGCGTTTTGGCGGAGGGGAACTTCGTGCTCTGCGTCAGCGAAGGACAGCGCGCAGGCGTCCATACCTCGTTCTACGACCTGTTCCGTCTGTCAGGCGGCAAGATTGCCGAGCATTGGGACACCACAGAAAAGGTTCCCCCTGCCAGCGAGTGGAAGAACGACAACGGCAAGTTCTAGGCTTCGGGGGCGGGCAATCAGTCGTAATAACCCGCGCGCACCGTGGCGCCGATGAAGTTGCAGAGCAGCCGCTCGGCATGCACCAGAGTTTTGCTGCCGGTCTCAAAGGCCGGTGAGATCTCAACAAGATCCATCCCCACCACACGGCCCTTCTTCACCAGGCCATGAATGAGCTTGTGGATCTGGATCCACGTCAGGCCGCCAGGGGTTGGGGCGTTCACGGCCGGCATGATTGTGGGGTCAAGGCCATCGGCATCAACCGTCAGGTAATAGGGTCCGCCGTCCGGAATTTGCTCAAGCACGGCGTCCATGCCCATGTCATGCATCTCGTAAGCTGAGATGAGCTTTGCGCCGTGGGCCCTTGCAGCGTCCACATCCGCGGTTCTCGCGCTGCCCACGCCGCGCAAGCCGATCTGAACCATGTCGCCGATCCAGTCCATTTCAGACGCCCGCCGCATGGGGCTGGAATAGCCCTCGCGAACCCCGTTCACATCGTCACGCCAATCCATATGGGCATCCACCTGAACCAGCGTAATGGTTTCATGCTTGGGCAAGGCCCGCATGATCGGGATGGGAATGCCGTGATCTCCGCCAAGGGTGATCAGTGTGGCGCCGGCCTGAAAGATCTTGCCTGCAGCGGCCTCTGCCCGGCGATAGTGTTCGTGGGGGTCGAACGGATCTGAGGTGACATTGCCGCAATCGACCACCTTCACAGGGCGGTTGCCCAACAGCGGGCCGCCAAGGTCCCAATCGAAATGGACCCGGGTGCGAGGCTCCTCCCAGGCGGCGTCCTGGGCATTCTGGCGAATGGCGTCGGGCGCGCGGCTTTGGTCGTTGGCAAGGTCGCCTGTCACGTAAGGCAGGCCGTAGGGGACACCCAGAATGGCAATGTCGGCGTCCAGGGTGTCCAGATCCAGAGCGAGCGGGAATCCGAGAAAGCTGTTCGAATATCCAGGAGGTGCTTCGGTAAGGGCGCCTGTCATGTTGGGCGGCGTTCCAGATTGTTGAGTTGGTTGGATTATGTCGCTTTCCGCAAGCGCTGCAAGCGCCTCCGCTTGAGGTTGTGTTGCCGAGAATGTCTGATTTCAGTAGGGCGAGGCCTGCTATGCGGACATTGCAGCCCTTTTCGATATCTCAAGATTGATCAAAAACTAGTCTTTTGCGCTGCGTTTCCGATAGTCAGCCAAAGATACAATTTCAAAGCTGATTTCGCCAATTGGGACGTCCGAGACAAAAATTCTCATTTTGTAGACCCCTAATGGGTCGCCTTCTACAACGCACCAACTGTTCCCAATCCAACCCTCTTCAGGCACAACGTACTTTTTTGTGACAGACGTTTTTCGGTCTTTGGAAATTGCACTTGTTGCGTAGGAGTTATCTTCACTTGACCAAAAAGCTGGTTCGGATGGCAGGGAAAATTTTTCTGTGAACTGTACGATGTTTGTTACATTTACGAGTTTTAGACGCCAACCATAACATACATGCAGTGGAATATTTGGAACGATTTTACTTCGATATTCTCTCAAGTTGCCATCTTGGCTTCTTATGGAGAAATAAAAATCTGGTTTGCCTGTGACACCAACATTCTGCTGCGCAACAGCATGGGTCGTTACTGTGAGGCAGAACATGATTATGGCGGATAATTGCGCCGTGCCAGCAATGAACTTATTGTGCATTACTGGAACATAAGTGCCTGTGAATTCCTTGTCCATTCTGAGCTCACAGTTGACCTCTATCCACATGGTTGAAAGTGCCCCTATCGGATATGCGGCTCACCAGCACCAACTCCGCTTTGCGATAAAAGACCAGTTGAAAGCGCCTTTTGTTTGCTCGATGATGCGGCGCCATGTGGGCTGAACTAACAATTCTCTCGTGAGCGAGGCTGAGCGATTGGCCGACAGCACCACCAAAGTCTTCATTTCCTATTCGCGCAAGGACCGGCAGTTTGCGTCCAGGCTCTCCGAGGCCCTTGAGAACGAACACGGCATTGAGGTGTTCTTGGATACCGAGGACATCCTGCCGACAGAAGAGTGGAAACAGCGCCTGGAGCAGCTGATCGGTGAGGCCGACACCATCGTCTTTGCCCTCTCTCCCCATTCTGCGGCCTCCGAGGTTTGTGCCTGGGAAGTCGATCATGCCGAGAGCCTGAACAAGCGCATCGCCCCCATCGTCGTCCGGGAAGTCAAGCCGGACGAGATCCCCAAGGCACTCACCAAATACAACTACATCTTCTTCACTGAAAAGGACGAATTCGACAAGGCATTAGCCAATCTGATCCAAGCGCTCAACACGGACATCGAATGGATTCGGGTGCACACGAGGCTGGGGGAACTGGCGCGCCGCTGGAATCAGCAGCGGAAACAAGGAACCCAGGCGCTGCGCGGCAAGGAACTGGTAGCTGCCGAAGACTGGCTTGCAAAACAGCCCCAGAACGCACCACCTCCCACCGTGCTGCACCGCGAATACGTTACGCACAGCCGCCGCATGACCACACGGCGCCAACAGATCTGGGTGAGCGGCTCCATTGCGGCGGCGATCGTCACCTCGATCCTGGCGGGTTTTGCCTACTGGCAGAAGCAGGAGGCAGATACGGCCAAGATCAGGGCAGAGGAGAACCTTGAGCAAGCTCTCTCGGCCGCCGATACTTTGGTGGTGCAGATCGCCGAGGGCATGAAGGATTTCAAGGGCGTGCCCATCGAACGCATTCGCTCTGTGCTGGACAAAGCGGAGGGAGTGCTGAGAGGCCTGGAAAGGGCCACCACCATTCCCTTGGTTCGCCTCCGCCAGGCACGCATGCTCGGGGCATTTGTGGATGCCTATCTGACTATAGGAGACCTCGATCAGGCCTCTCAACGGGCGGCCCGCTCACTTAAGATCATGCGCTCTCTCACTGCCACGGATCCGCAGAACGCGCTCTGGCAACGGGACCTGTCAGTGTCGCTGGAGAAAGTTGGGGATGTGGAGTTGGTCAAGGGCGACATCAACAAGGCGTTAAATCTATATCTTAGCGGACTTGCCATCATCGAACGTCTCACCAAATTGAAACCGGAAAATACGAGCTGGCGACGTCATTTGGCGGTGTCCCACATCAAGGTGGGCGATGTGCAAAAGACAAAGGGGGACATTGATGACGCCCTCGTCTCCCAACAATCCGGTTTGGCCGTCCTAACTGATCTGACGGCCCTCGATCCCACGAACACTGATTGGAAGTACTATCTGGGCATCAGCAAGGAACGGACCGGTGATATTCTTAGGGAGCAAGGCAAACTGAATGAGGCACTTGCGGCGTATCGCGTGAAACACGAGCTCATTTCGCAGCTCGCCGCAGACCTTTCGCAAAATTCCGCCTGGCAGCGCGATCTGTCGGTGTCCCACGAAAAAATTGGCGATGTTCAAACGCTCCAAGGCGACCTCAGTGGGGCGCTCGAGGCATTTCAGGCCAGCCTGGCAATCATATCCCGCCTGGCCGCATCGGACGAAGGCAATACCGCCTGGAAGCGCCATCTTTCGGTCACCAAAATCAAGGTTGGCGACACGCAGAAGGCCAGGGGCGAGTTTGATGCGGCCCTTGCTTCCTACAAGGATAGCCAGGCAATTCTTGCGGACCTCGCACAATCGGAACCAAACAACACAGATTGGCAGAGCCTGCTTTCGCTCACGCATATACTGCTTGGCGATGTGGATTTCGCGCGAAACGATCTGAGCGCAGCACTGGCCTCATTTCAGAAGGGCCGGAAAATTAGGCAGCGGCTTGCAGAGATCGAACCCAAGAACGCCGGCTGGCAAATCGAATTTGGCGTAAGCAACGAGCGGGTAGGGGATGTTCTCAAGGCGTTGGGCCGGCTTGACGATGCGCTCGAGGCCTATCAGACGAGACACCGGATCATCTCCCGGCTTGCCACCATGCAACCGGAGAACACAAGCTGGCGGCGGGATCTCTCGGTCTCCCTTGAAAAGATCGGCAACGTTCAGGTGGCGCAAGGGGATTTTCCGGGCGCCCTAGGGTCATATGGCGAGAGCCTGACCATGATCTCGCAGCTCGCCGCGCTAGACCCTGCAAACACCGCCTGGCAGCGCCATCACGCAGTGTCCCACCTAAAAGTTGGCGACGCGAACAAGTCCCAAGGTCGTCTTGAAGCGGCGCTCTCATCTTTCCAACGCAGCCTGGAACTCATCACCGCCCTGGCCGACACAGATCCGTCCAATGCCGACTGGCAGTTTGTGCGTGGCATAAGCAGCAAACGGGTATTGGAGGTAAAGCGGATGATCGGAAGGCCCATCAGCAGATGAGTTTTTATAACCATGTGGCTTAGTTCAATGTGAAGTTTGAGTATGCCGTCTGCGGGCTGATGGCAAAAAGCGGCAGGACGTGAGCATCTCCTACCCTGCGGCAACCTTACACTTATGGATCCGCCCGGCACCGCCCAGGTGCGCCGTCGCAGCTGCCGGCCTAGTCATAGTCCTCAAGGCTTTCCGGCGCGTGCAGCAGAGTGCCCTCATACTTGGGGAGGTCATCATTCATCTGAAGCCAGGCAAGCTTGCTCTGATAGTTCACGTGGAACGTGGGTTCGAAGGCGTTAGGATTCTCCAAAGACGCTGCATACAGATGCATCCCTCCCGCGTAGTGATCGGCTTCAAACCCCATCGGGGAACCGCACGTTGCGCAAAAGTGCCGCCTTACGCCTTTGGAGCTTTCAAGGGTTTTCGGTGCCTCGCCCAACCACTGAAAATTTCTGAGCGGGACGCCAAGCCACGCGACCACGGGCGCTGCGCAATTGCGCCGGCAATCGTCGCAATGACAGTAGCAAGCCCAGGTGACTTCGCCTTCATAGGCCCAGCGCGTTTTCCCGCACAGGCAATGACCTCGCTGTCTCATTTCAGTCTCCAGATATTCCCGCAGGCCACCAGATGCACCCGGCCTAGGTGATCAGCACCGCCCGAAAATCGTTCACATTGGTGTGGCTTGGTCCGGTGACCACCAGGTCGCCAAGCGCGAGGAAATAGGCATGCGCATCGTTGTCGGCGAGCATGGCCGCTGTGTCCAGACCGGACGCACGGGCCCGGGCGAGCGTGGTGGGATCGATCATTGCGCCGGCATTGTCCATCGCCCCATCGATCCCATCCGTGTCGCAGGCCAGCACGTGGATGCCCGCCGCGCCATCAAGCTCCAGGGCCATCCCCATCAGGTATTCGGTGTTGGGCCCGCCCTTGCCCTGGCCGGCAATGGTCACGGTGCATTCGCCGCCCGAGATGATGAGGGTTGGCGCATGCTCACCGGCGGCAATCTCCATGGCCATGCGACCATGTTCGCGTCCAACGTCCCGCGCTTCGCCCTCCACCAGATCTCCAAGATCGATGATCTTCAATCCGGCCTTCTCAGCCTCTGCCGTTGCCGCGGCCAGCGATTGGGAGGGGGCAGCAATCACGTGGTTCTCGACCGATGCCAATCGAGGGTCGCCCGGCTTTGGTGTCTCTGAAATCTCCGAAGAGAGATAGTCGGTGATCGCCGAGGGGATATCGAGCTTATATTTCGCGATGACCCCCAACGCCTCCTCACGTGTGGAGGGGTCAACAACCGTGGGGCCGGAGGCGATCACCGAGGGCTCATCGCCGGGCACATCGGAGATCATCAATGCCACCCGCCTTGCCGGAAACGCATTCGCCACCAAGCGCCCGCCTTTGATGGCCGACAGATGTTTGCGCACGCAGTTGATCTCGCCAATGTGGGCACCGCACGCCAGAAGCGCTTTGTTCACCGCTTGCTTGTCGGCCAGGGAAATGCCCTCCGCAGGGGCCGTCATCAGGGCAGAGCCGCCGCCGGATATGAGAAACAGCACGAGATCATCTTCGCTCAAACCGCGCACCAGTTCACCAACCCGCTGCGCAGCTTCGAAGCCCGCGGCGTCAGGGACCGGATGCGAGGCTTCAACCACCTCCACCTGCTGCGTGGGCAGGCCGTGGCCATAGCGGGTGATCACCAGGCCTTCCAGCGGGCCATCCCAGTTTGCCTCCACAGCCTGAACCATGGCGGCACCGGCCTTGCCGGCGCCGGCAACGATGGTCCGGCCTTTCGGCGGGGAGGGCAGGAAGCCTGGCACGCGCAAACTGGGCTGGGCCGCATCCACAGCCACATCAAAAAGCTTGCGCAAAAAGGGTTTTGGGTCTTCGGTCATGGATAACGTTCGCTCAAGCTCATCACACTCTCAATTCTAGGCGCCCCAGGACTATGGCACAAAGCAATCGCAGCCGCGTATTTTACCGTCACCTGAAAACCGATTACGCAACTGTTGGCACCGGGGCAGGCGCCTATATCACAGACAAGACCGGAAAGCAGTATCTTGATGCCTCCGGCGGCGCGGCCGTTTCGTGTCTGGGCCATGGCCACCCGCGCATCATTGCCGCGATCAAGGCCCAGCTCGACCAAATGGCCTTCGCCCACACCGGCTTTTTCACCAATGAACCCGCCGAGGAGCTGGCCGAAGTTCTAAGCGCCAAGGCGCCCGGCGGGGCGTGGCGGGTGTATTTCCTCTCCGGCGGATCAGAAGCCAATGAAGCTGCCCTGAAAATGGCCCGGCAGATCCATGTGGAGCGCGGAGAAACCAGCCGGGACACCTTCCTGGCCCGCCGCATGAGCTATCACGGCAACACGCTGGGTGCGCTTTCGGTCTCGGGTAATCTCGCGCGCCGGGCAACCTTCCAACCGGTTCTGCTGCCCAATGTGCGCCATGCTGAACCCTGCTTTGCCTTCCGCCACAAGCGCGATGACGAGAGCGACGAGGAGTATGGCTTGCGCGCAGCCGGCACTGTGGCAACCCATATCGAAGAGTTGGGCGAGGGCAGGGCCGTCTCGTTCATCTCAGAAACCGTTGTGGGCGCAACCTTGGGCGCGGTTCCGCCGGCGCCGGGATACTTCAAGGAAATCCGGCGCATCTGCGATGAAACCGGCACGCTGATGATCCTGGATGAGGTGATGAGCGGCATGGGCCGCACCGGAACCCTGTTTGCCTGTGAGCAAGATGGCGTGATGCCCGACATGATCACGCTCGCCAAGGGCCTGGGCGCCGGCTACCAGCCGATTGGCGCGCTGATGGTGCGCGAAGAGCTGGCTGAGATCATCGAGACCGGCAGCGGCTTCTTCCAGCACGGCCACACCTATGTGGGCCACCCCACGGCCTGCGCCGCCGGCCTTGAGGTGCAGAAGGTGTTCGATGACGAACAGCTGGTTGCCAGAAGCGCTGCGATGGGCGTGAAGCTGCGCAGTGTGCTGGCGGAGAAATTCGCCGATCATCCCCACCTGGGCGATATTCGCGGCCGCGGCCTGTTCATGGGCGTTGAGCTGGTCGAAGACCGGGCGACGAACGAGCCGTTCGATCCCTCAAGAGGGGTTGGCGGCAAGATCCGTCCCTATGCTCTGGAGAACGGCCTGGTCTGCTATCCAGGCTCAGGCACCATAGACGGCGTAAAGGGCGACCACGTTATGCTCGCGCCGCCCTTCATTGTTACTGATGCCCAGTTGGACGAGCTTGCAGACAAGCTCGCCCGCTCGATAGACCAGGCAATTACAGCCGGCGCTTAGGGCGGGGTGGGCTAGGCTCAATCAAACCGTTTGGACCGAGTGTTGCCCTCGGGCTTGACCCGAGGGCCCAGAGCCGTCGTGACCTAAGCTTGCCACCCTGGATCCTCGGGTCAAGCCCGAGGACGGCAGCTACGGTCAAATCACCCTGAGTAATACAACCTACTTTAAATGCGCCTAGGTCCTGTTGACAAATTGGATTCCCAAATCATCTGAGATGTGATTCACGGTAGCTTTTGAGGAGGCTATTGTGGCTCGGCTGTTGATGGAAGATGGGGAATGGGTGTTTTTTGAACCGTTTATTGTT
>JAAEUE010000229.1 GCA_024227565.1 Alphaproteobacteria bacterium | reverse complement strand
TGCCCGTGTGTTGCGCTTGCATAGGTGCGGCCCAACAGGCCGGTCGGACGCAGAAGCAAGGTAAGGGTAAGAACAATCATGCCGTATGCGGGTATGTAGGACGCGGCTTTTTGCGGGTCAGGCACGCAGCCAGTTCCGGCAGCTTCCACGAGGCCGACAATGATGCCGCCAAAGAACGCGCCCGGCAACGAACCAAGCCCGCCAAGAACAACGATCACAAAAGAACGCATCGCGGGGATAGCCCCCACCTGTGGCAGCCACGAAAACGCCTGCACCAGCAAGGAGCCGGCGAGTGCTGCAATCATGCCGCCGAGAGCAAAGGCCAGCATGTTCATGCGATCCGGGTTGATCCCGGCGATCGCAGCGGCTTCGCGGTCAAGAGAAACCGCGCGTAGCGCCTTTCCCGTCCAAGTGCGATGAAGCAGATAGAGAAGCGCCAGCAATACCAGAATACAGGTTACCGCAGCTGTTAGCCGCGGGCTGGATATGGTAACACTTTCAAACAATTCCAGAGAACCGCGACTGGTTTTCATTAGCCAGGGATCCTCGGATGAGGGAAGACCGAGGCGCGGGAAGCTCAAG
>JAAEUE010000228.1 GCA_024227565.1 Alphaproteobacteria bacterium | reverse complement strand
TGCTGCAAGCGCAGTTTTTCAAGTACCTTGTTGGGTTAGAAATCAAAGCGAAAATTCGAAATGGCGATCAAAAGCGCATCTCTGTTCGACAGTTTTTGGCGACGACTTGGGGATAACAAAAATATTCCGCGCCGCTGGTGGTATCCGCCCCGCGAACCTGGAACTTTAGATTCCGATATTCTTAAAGATCAACACTCCAAGTGCTCAGAGACAATCCGCCGAACCATGATCACGATGCTTTCATCGTCATTTTTCTTTCTTTTAACCATGTTTTCTGTGCCAGATCGCTTTTTTATCATCGCCAGTGAGCCCGCCTTATTCACCCAGCTCGGCGGGAATGGCTGGCGTGCGGTGATATAGTGTGTAGAATCAGTGTGTTAGAAACATCTGCACGCCACATCGGACGCACGCCATGGGTGAAACACTAGCGCTCTTCAAAACCTCGTTCAACAAATCTCTATCCATCGTTACCCGTCCTGATCGTCTGACCGGCGAAGCCGGAGCGATTGTGCTGCGTGAGCTCATGGAGCGCTCAGGTGTCATCGGATGGCTTGACGAACGGCTGCATGATTCACGCAACCCAGATCTGATCACATATCCGCTGGCGACGTTGCTGCGTAGCACTCTTGGCCTGCTTGGCCAGGGCTGGCGCGATCAGGACGACGCCGACGCGCTACGCCACGACGCCGCCATGCGGCTGGCCACGTCTGATAGGTGTGGGACCGCGCCGCTCGATGACAACAACCACCTGGCCTCGCAGCCCACCATGTCGCGGCTGATCGCGGCGTTGAGCTCGCCAGGCAACCGCAGGACCCTGCGCGAGGCGGTCATGGTGCTGGCCGGGCGTCGCTTTCGCGCATTTCGCGGCGGCCACCGTCAGCGCTATTTGACCCTCGACATCGACAGCCTGCCCATCGAGGTGCACGGCAACCAGCCCGGCTCGGCCTGGAACGGCCACTATCATCGGCGCATGTACCACCCCCTCATCGCCAGTGCGGCGGAGACCGGCGATCTCATCGACGCCCGGCTGCGGGCGGGCAATGCCCACACGGCCGAGGGCGGGCTGGAGTTTATCCTCGATGTGGTCGGGCGCGCCGAGGAAGAGCTGTGCCAGGTTGCGCTGGTGCGCATCGACGCCGGGTTTCCGGCCGAAGAGCTGTTGTGCGGCCTGGAGCGGAATGGCACGCCCTATATCGCCAGATTGCGCAACAACAAGGCTCTGGCCCGTATGGCCGGGCCTCATCTCAAACGCCCGCCGGGAAGGCCGCCGCAAGAACCGCGCATGTGGTTCCATGAGATGAGCTACCAGGCCGGGCCGTGGTCGAAGCAGCGCCGTGTGGTGCTGGTGGTGCAGGAGAAGCCGGGCGAATTGCTGCTCAATTATTTCTGGCTGATCACCAGCATTGTTGCCGAGACCGTTCCGGCAGCCGAATTGCTGGAGCGTTACCGCGAGCGCGGCAGCGCCGAGGCCCATATGGGCGAGCTGATGGACGTGCTTGATCCGGCGCTGTCGTCTGCGCCGCGCAGCAAAAGCCACTACCGGGAAAACCGGCTGCCGCAGCGCGACAGCTCAATCGACGCCTTGGCCCACAACGAAACCATCCTCCTGCTCAATATCCTTGCCTATGAACTGGTTCATACCGGGCGGTGTCTGATGGAAAAGGCCACCGGCGATGGCTGGAGCCTGCGCCGCTTCCGCGAGCGGGTCCTGCGCGCTGCCGGGCGCATCATCGTCTCCGGGCGGCGCGTCACTATGGTGATCGGCGAGGCCTTCGCCCGCACCTGGCGCCGTCTGGTGCCACATCTGGAACGCCTGGCCTGGACCGAGCCCTGACGCAGGGAAGCTCTCTAACAGGCCCGTCTGCGTTTCCCCGCCACTTCCGGCGGCGGTCCGGCTTGCCTTCGGGCAGGCCTTTGCGTCCCGTCTCCCGTCCAAAACCGCCATAACGCTCCCCACACGGCCACGATGCCTCCCGAACGGCGACCAGAACCGCAACGCGGCCGCCTTGCCGGAAAATCAGCCTTCAATCAGCTCGTAGGGTGAATAAGGCGGGGTGAGGCGGGTTTCAAATTGCAAGGAGTCGCATTGTCTTTGCAGGGATTTTTGATCGCCTCGTCATTGGTGCTTGTTGTTCAAGCTTTCTATCTTCACATCTTTTACGATTACTGGCACGAATTGGAAACTCTTGGCGCAAGACATGAAGGGCGAATTCCCACCATCTTCAACCTCACTCAACCAGCTTCACGCCTTGCAACAGAATTGGTCTTTTACTGGTGGGTTCCCTTCACCTTCCTACTCCTGGCATTCAAAGCAGCCGTAAGAGCCCCTTGGGCGGCCGGGTTCTACACGCTGGCAGTCTTAAGTCTTGTGGCGTTGATTTTCATGAAAATTCGCAGATGTTCGGAAGTGTTGCGGCGACGGCAATGGTGGCGGTGGCTCTTCATCGCTTGTCTAATTTCTAGTTGGCCCTATGTGGTGTCTAATTTTCCACCCCGGCCACTAGACTTTTCCGATGCTGAGCTTCCCAACCAACGATTAATCGGACTTCATTTGGTGGAGGCGAATTTTCAGAATGCTAATTTGGAAAGAAGTGACTTGCGTCGAAGTAACCTTGACGGAGCAAATTTTAGAGCGGCGAACCTTAGAAGTTCAAGACTGGATGAAACATCCCTACGCGGAGCTCTCTTTGATTTTGCACGGCTTGAACGGGTCTCACTAAGCCGAGCGAGGCTTGCTGGTGCTTCGTTCCACAGGAGTCGCCTTATGGAAGCGGACCTGGGGTTTTCGGATCTAGTTGGAGCAG
>JAAEUE010000227.1 GCA_024227565.1 Alphaproteobacteria bacterium | reverse complement strand
GGAACGCAAATGGCCAGTGAAGTTTTCTCCGGCCCCCGTTCAGCCCCGCGGACCCACCCGCCGCCACGGCGGCGGAGCTTGCGTGCCGGCGGGGTCCCCGGCGCTCAGCAGTACCTGTAACTCGTGGGCCTGGAGACCTTTCACCGCCTCGGCGCCGGTCGGCCAAAAACGAAAACGCTCGGTCGAGAGCCTTTTATGACAGAGCCAGAACCCCTGACCGTCGTAGGCCAAAATCTTGATCGCTTTGCCACTGCGGTTGCGGAAAATGAACAGCGCCCCGGAGAAGGGATCGCTTTGCAACGCCTGGCGACAACGTCGCGCTAGGCCATCGATACCGCAACGGAAGTCCGCGGGTTCCACCGCCACCAGGCACCGCATCTGCGGGGTGATCTGGATCATGGCCTTGAGAGCGCTTCGGCCAAGGCTGCGATATCCGCAGGATTGTGCCCGGATAACCGCATGGTGAACCTCCCGCGCATACCCTCGAACTCGATTACGCATTCCGGTGCCCGGGTAATGGCCTCCATGGCAAGCTCGACGAACGCCGGCTCGGTAGTCGTCGGCGAACTCTTTGTCTGTGGGCTCACTCCATTGCTTCGGGCAACTCGGCGCTTGAGTCTCGTGTAGTCCAGGCCAATGGACCGGGAGACGGGGTTTACGCCAAGTTTTACAGCAGCCACGGCCGCTGCCTGCCACAGCTCCTCTGGAATGCGTTGTCCTTTACGCCCCGTACTCCGCCAGGCGGCAAAACGCCGCTGCAGCTCCTTCAGCGCCGGCACCACCGCGGGTGAGATTTTCTGTCCCATTCGCTATCATCCACTTTTGGATCCAGGTGTTGAGCATAGCCGCTCAGCCCCCAGGCGTCATGCAGGCTTGCCGAAAGGACACGCATGCCCGTGATCTCACGGAATGTGCGGACTGTTTTGCACGTTACTGGTGCCAACCATGTGGTGCTCTAAACCTGAATTGGGGCGATGCATGGACGCCACCGCTACGTGAATGTGAGCTACGACGAGCCGTCCTAATGAGAATAGGTGAATTGGGATTCAAGCATCTGTCGATACCGGATAATGTAGTAACAAACGTTCTCCGACAGGCATCAGGAATGTAGGACTATCGTTTGTCTCTCATTTGGTCGGTATTGATTTCATAAAGAATGCGTTTCCTGGCAAAGTAGGATGTCTATTATACCAGCGCCGAAGGCCAG
>JAAEUE010000226.1 GCA_024227565.1 Alphaproteobacteria bacterium | reverse complement strand
TCTGCCTGAAGTGGTCCGTCACGATTGGGTCGACAGGATTTTCCGCTTCACCATGCGCTCGTCCTACATGGACTGGACATTGAGTAGAGGCTGGGACGAACCGCGCGCCCGCGACGAGGATGCGCGCACCATTCTGCGCATGTATGCCAAAATCCGCTGGCGTGTTAGCGGGCGGATCTTCCAGCTCTGGCGTGCCCCCGCTCATGATGATCGCATTACCGTCGATCTCGGCCTGCCCCGCGACCCCAGGCCGACACAGCAGTATGGTTCCTGGCATGAGGTTGAGGCGCTCCCGGCCACGCCTGCCGCACCCGCGTCATCGTTGAGTGATGAAGTCCAACCAAACCGTATTCCACGCTGCCAATATCGACAGGCAAAGCTACCAGCCGCCGCCACCACCGCCACCACCGCCACCGCCGGAAGACCCGCCGCCGGAGGAGGAAAATCCGGAGGACGAACTTGTCGGTGCAGGCAACGCTGCGGTGAAGCTCGAGTCGATGTTGTTGGCCATTTCTCCAAATGTATCACCGATATTGTCGCTATTAAGC
>JAAEUE010000225.1 GCA_024227565.1 Alphaproteobacteria bacterium | reverse complement strand
GAGCCAAGCTAAATCATGCTGCGCCATGCAACTGGACACAGAAACATCTCGCAAATCCGGCTCCAGAGCTTGTGTCAGGTTCTTGATCAATCGCTCAGAAGCCGGCGTTCTCACAGCTTGCAGCATCGGTCGGTAATGGGATGTACCGGCTGCTTCACCCAGCAGGTTAGGCTTGGCCTATTTCTGCAATGAGGAGAAGTAGCATGGCGAATAGAGATTTTAATGAGCTGATGTCGGTTGGCGTCGATATCGGCAAAGACGTCTTTCATTTGGTTGGGTTCGACGAGGATGGCGAGCTTGTTTTGCGCAAGAAGATCAAGCGGCTGGCGCTGGT
Organism: Alphaproteobacteria bacterium; assembly: GCA_024227565.1. Lineage (GTDB taxonomy): Bacteria > Pseudomonadota > Alphaproteobacteria > Rhizobiales > CAJQND01 > JAAEUE01. Next base: position 1,311 of record JAAEUE010000225.1, on the reverse strand, counting down.
GGCGACGTTTGAGAAGTTGCCGCGCTGCATTGTCGGCATGGAAGCTTGCCTGAGTGCGCATTTTGTCAGTCGGACGCTACGCGGGCTGGGGTTTGAGCCGCGTATCATTCCCGCGATCTACGTGAAGCCGTTCAATAAGGGACAAAAGAACGATTACAACGATGCCGAGGCGATTGCGGAAGCGGCCTTGCGCCCCAACCTGAAGACGGTCTCCGAGAAAACTCAGGACCAGTTGGATCTGCAAGCCTTGCATCGTGTTCGAGCCCGCCTCGTGTCTCGCCGGACTGCGACGATGAACCAGATCCGTGCCTTTCTGATTGAACAGGGCATCACTATCAGGCGGAGTGTGGCCGCGCTGCGCAATTCGCTTCCGGCCATTTTGGACAACCGCAGCGACGAGATGTCATTGCGTATGCGCAAGCTGATCACTGGCCTCCAGCATGATTGGATATGGCTGGATGAGCGGATCAAAATGACAACTTCAGAGATCAAGGCTGTCAGCGCGTCCGAGCCAAGTTGTCAGCGCCTGATGACCATCCCGGGCATTGGCCCTCTGATCTCGACAGCAATGGTTGCCGCCATCGGCAAGGGCGAAGCCTACGACCGTGGCCGCGATTTTGCGGCCTGGCTTGGGTTGGTGCCCCGGCAATACAGTACAGGCGGACGCACCGTTTTGGGGCGGATCACAAAGCGCGGCAGCCGCTATCTGCGCATGCTCTTTGTGCAGGCCGCACAGGTCATCATGATGCGGCCAAAGAACTGGCCCAAGTTCAGCTTTGGGGCCTGGCTGGAGGCAGCCTCAATGCGCATGCAGCACAACAAGCTTGGCGTCGCGCTGGCCAACAAGCTGGCCCGGATCGCATGGAGCGTCCTGAACTCCGGCAAAGACTTTGATTGGAAGGAAAAAGAGATAGCGACTGCGATCTGATCGGATCAAAGCCGCAAACGATGTTCGTAAACCTCAACTGCATGGAACGGAATAAAGCGCACCCAAAGTCTGAGAGCCCAAATGGTCATAAATGATCTGGTCAGTAATGAGACAGCGGCGCGTGCGTACTCCCAACAGGGCCACGGCAAGTCACAAGCCGATCCAAAGGCCGGATACATATCAGCGACTTCCTGAGAACGTGCAATTGAACACTTGCGAACAGCAGCCGGTACATACATTTGGGCTCCAACCGGAAGTTCCAGATGACCAGGGCTGATTTTCAGCTGTGCCAGGCAAGCCATTCGGTAGATTCAACGGGACTGAGTTCCTCAACTTTCCCTCGCCCACGCCACCTGCGCCTCAGTCTCCACCGCCCCCGGCCT
>JAAEUE010000224.1 GCA_024227565.1 Alphaproteobacteria bacterium | reverse complement strand
TGCCCTAAAGATTTTCGTGTAGGGGGGAGAGATCCTAAAACGAACTATGTTATGTGTTATAAGTGCGGCGATCCCAAATTTAAAAAAGGAGGCGATTGTTGCTATTTACCATACTGATTGCCCCCCCATTGAGTGGCCCAGTTTCAATGTTAGTTCAGCGGCAACCTTGTCGAGTTGCCGAGGAATTTTCAATGACCTCGTCGGCCCCCCCGAGCAAGATAAATGTCTGCCAATGGCAGTGCGCCCCGAAGGCGCGGATCACCAGTGGAGGAGAGTTGCACCCGGATAGATGTCGATAGATCCGGTAGCTGACGAGCGGCTTGGTCGGGTGACCGGGTTCACCATATTCTGTGACGGCGGCTTGTGATGCTGTGGACGGCTCCTCCACCGGCATCGCGATGTGCCACATTGCGGTGTTTTAGGAACCGCATGAGAGGAGCCATCCATGGAACAGATTAGCACGATAGGTATCGATATCGCGAAGAGCGTCTTTCAGGTTCACGGTATCAATGAGGGAGGCGAGGTGATGGTCTGTCGTCAACTGAGGCGGCGCCAGGTGTTGCCATTCTTTCGCAAGCTGCCGGCATGTCTGGTGGGTATTGAGGCCTGTGCGACCGCGCATCACTGGGGCCGGGAGCTTTTGGCGCTTGGCCATGAGGTCAAGCTGATGCCGCCGCGCTATGTGAAGCCCTACGTGAAGCGCAACAAGAACGATGCGGCTGATGCCGAGGCGATTTGCGAGGCGGTGACACGGCCAACCATGCGCTTCGTACCAATCAAGACATCTGAGCAGCAGTCAGTGCTGATGTTGCACCGGACCCGGCAGTTGTTCATTCGCCAGCGCACCACGCTGATCAACGCGATACGGGCGCATCTGGCGGAGTTCGGGATCGTTGCCGGTGTCGGACGCAATGGCGTTGAGGCTCTGCTAGAACTCATCGCCAAGGGTGAGGATGAGCGCATCCCACCGGCAGCCCGCGCGTGTCTGATGGCCCTGGCGGCACAGCTTGCGATGGTGAAGCGCCAGATACTGGAAGCCGACCGGCGGGTGCTTGCATGGCACAGAGCCAGCAAGACCAGCAAACGGCTTGAAGCCATACCCGGCGTTGGTCCTTTGATCGCCTCAGCCCTTGTTGCCAGCGTGCCCGACCCGGGCGTGTTCCGTTCAGGCCGTGATCTGAGCGCCTGGATCGGGTTGGTGCCGAAACAGAACTCAACCGGTGGCAACGAGCGGCTGGGCGGGATCTCAAAGGCAGGCAACCGATACTTGCGCTCGTTACTCGTCATTGGCGCCCTGTCGGTCATCAAACGCGCCAAGCAGTTGGGCTACACCCGCCACCCCTGGCTCGTCACGCTCATGGAGCGCCGGCCCGTCAAGGTCGCCGCCATCGCCCTGGCCAACAAGATCGCAAGAATGGCCTGGGCCATAATGGCGCGCAATGAGAGCTACCGAACACCGCTGCCGGCAACAGCATAAGGCAGCGCCACGAACACGCGGGGAACGGATCCACGCGTGACCAGGTTGGAAAGGGCAATGATCGAATAACGCACCCAAGCCAGTCGGCCCACAGACCGGGACAACCCATATGTGCCAGGGCGCCTCTTGAGCGCGTGCTTATGACCGGGACCCGATCTGCGGAGAGCATTATGGCCAGCGGCCATGAACAGTGCCGCATCAACAGGCCGAACACATGGCAGCTCCGACCAGCAGTGCGCTTTCGCTCAAAAAATCCCTTGCCAACACGGAGCCGTCCACACATGGCACATAGCCGCAATTCGCACGTCGTCGGCTTTCGGAGCTATGCGGCGGTTCAGCGACCCTCTCTCGTTTCAAACGTTGGGCATTCTCCGCAACCCTGCCTGGTCCGGCCCATCGGGACGATTCGCGCGCCTTTTCGAGGGAGCCCCCCAGCAAACCACTCTTTACAATGGCGGGGCGGCCAAATAGCATATTTGTGATATATTAAAAGGTCGTTTGCAGTCGGGGAGCGTATCGCGATGAAGACGTACGAGGGCAGTCGCACCATCGACGGTCTCGTCGTCACTGCCGGCGGACAGCCGCTTCCCGAACATTGCGACGTCAAGCAATTCACCAAATATGGCTTCGAATGGACCTATGAGGGCGCCGCTCCGCAACAGCTGGCGCTCGCGATCCTGGTCGACCATC
>JAAEUE010000223.1 GCA_024227565.1 Alphaproteobacteria bacterium | reverse complement strand
CCAACACTGTCGACACTGTCGTCCTCGGGCTCGACCCGAGGACCCATAGCTCGGAGCGTGCGGTGGTGGGCCCTCGGGTCAAGCCCGAGGGCGGCAGCATTCTCCTCCCGTGCCCCTGCGCAGGGATGACGGGAGAGGGTGCAGGGATGACGATAGGAAGAGGGGGCGCGGATTACGATGAGAGCGGAACCACCCTCCACACCCCCGCGCCCCTGCGAAAGCACGGGCGGCGGAAGCCAAAGCGCCGATGACGATGAAAGAGAAAACACCGATGACGGGAAGGACAGGGCAAGGAGCAAGAAACCGCGAGTCAGAACGACAATGGCAAGCCGCCGTTTCGCTTGATGGTGTTCAACACAATAGTCGAGTGCACCTGATGCACCGCCTCGTGGGGCAACAGGACATCGTTGATGAACTGAGACAAGGCAGCAAGATCGGCCACGGTCACCTTGACCAGATAGTCCATGTCGCCCGTCATGGAATGGGCTTCCTGCACTTCATCAAGCCGCTCCATCAACGCGCGGAACCGTTCCGAGTTCACCTTGGAATGACGGGCCAGGGTGATGCTGATGAACACCGTGACGCCGAGCCCGAGCGCGTCGGGGTTCAATTTCGCCGAATAGCCCTGGATCACCCCGCCTGCTTCAAGCTGCGTCCGGCGCCTGGAACATTGGGACGGCGACAGGCCCACCCGGTCGGAAAGATCCTGATTGGTGGCGCCGCCGTCCAACTGCAATGCTGCAAGAATTTTCTGATCAAATTTATCTATGTGCATGTTTCGTGCAAATTTTTATGAATTACGCGAGTTTCTTGCATCTTGTAACCCTCACTTGCGTGGATTGCAAACTTTGTGCGCCCAGTTTGGAGTACTGTTGCCGCACTCAAACACAGGAGATCTCAGATCATGGGCCCCTTTCCACATGATGCGCCGCGCGCAACAATCAGCCAAGACAACCCGGCCGGCACAGACGGCTTTGAGTTTGTAGAGTATGCTCATCCGCGGCCTGAGGAACTGGGCGCACTGTTCGAGCAAATGGGTTTCCAGCCGGTGGCCCGGCACCGTTCCAAACAGGTGACGCTCTATCGTCAGGGCGATGTCAATTATTTGGTGAATGCAGAGCCAGGTTCCTTTGCCCAAGAATTTGCCCGCGAGCACGGACCATGTGCTTGCGCGATGGCGTGGCGGGTTGCAGATGCCACCAAGGCGTATGAGCGCGCACTGTCACTGGGCGCCAAACCGGCGAAGACCGAGGTGGGCCCAGGTGAGCTGGACATTCCGGCCATCCAAGGCATTGGCGGCAGCCACATCTATTTTGTTGACCGCTACGGTGACGGGCAATCCATCTATGATGTGGACTTTGAGTGGATCGGAGAACCCGACCCCAAGCCAGCCGGCGCCGGCCTCCATTACATCGACCACCTCACCAACAATGTGCACCGGGGGCGGATGGATCACTGGACTGACTTTTACAAGGATCTGTTCAACTTCAAGCAAATCCGCTTCTTCGACATCGAAGGCCGGCACACGGGCCTGTTTTCGCGGGCCCTCACCAGCCCATGTGGCAAGATCCGCATCCCCATCAATGAATCTGCCGATGAGCACAGCCAGATCGAAGAGTATCTGCATGAGTACAAAGGCGAGGGCATCCAGCATATTGCGTGCGGCGTGCACGATATCTACCAGAGCGTTGAAACGCTCAAAGCCGATGGCCTTGAGTTCATGCCCGCCCCGCCGGACGCCTACTACGGGAAGGTGGATGACAGACTGCCCGGCCATGGCGAGCCGCTGGAGCGGATGCAGGCAAACGGCATTCTGGTGGACGGTGAGGGCGTGGTGGAAGGCGGCCTGACCAAGGTGCTGCTTCAGATCTTCTCCAAAACCGTGATTGGCCCGATCTTCTTTGAGTTCATCCAACGCAAGGGCGATGAAGGGTTTGGCGAAGGCAATTTCCGCGCCTTGTTTGAAAGCATCGAAGAAGACCAGATCAGACGCGGCGTGCTGGAGAAGGCCAGCTAGAGCCCATTTTCAGAAGTCCAAATCCGCATAGGAGCGCGGCGGCGGCATGCCGCGAATGTGGTCGGCGAGAAGAGAGCGGAACGTGGGGCGCGACTTGATGCGGGCATACCAGTCCTTCGCCGGCTCGCTCTCCGACCAGGGCACATCGCCCAAATAGTCAATGCACGACAGGTGGGCGGCTGCGGCAAGGTCGGCAGAGGAAAGTTCGTCGCCGGCCAGCCAGTTGCGCTTTTCCAACAGCGCGCCGATGAGCGCAAGATGGGGGCGTATGTTTTTCAGGCCCGCGCGCACAGCCGTCATGTTGGGTGCACCACCCCCCTGTTCTGGCTTGGCAAAGCGCCGCTCGATCTTTTCGGTCAGGATGGGCCGGCCCACCTCACGGAAGAACCGCACGTCGAACCACGCAATCAAGCGGCGGGTTTCCGCCCGCTCCACCGGCGTTGCGCCCAGCAAACTGGCTTTGCCGTCCTTTGAAGCGCGGCTCTCTTCCAAATATTCGCTCACCGCCTCAACACCGGTAATGGCTGATCCGTCATCGTCTACGAACACCGGCAGAACGCCAGACGGATTCAAGGTCAAAAACGGTTTGCGCGGGGCCCACGGCAACTCATCGGCCAGCTCTGCAGTAATCTCATGTTCCGCAAGCCACAGGCGGATGCGGCGGGAGAATGGATCGAGTGGATAGTGATGCAAGGTGGCCATAGACGATTCGGTGTTTTTTTACAGGTTCAATCGTGCCCCGACGTGGGCCGAAATTGGGGCCATATGATGGAAATCATATGCGGCAATCGCTTGCCCTTAACCCTTTCCTGGATATAGAAGCGGACAGCAACAGAAGACAAGCCAATTCGCACCGCGCTCACCAGCCGATTTGAGAGTCCGTTAAGCCGTGTCCATCGAACAAGTCGTCATACTCGCGCTCTTGCAAGGCATCACTGAATTCTTGCCGATCTCATCATCAGGCCACCTCATCTTGCTGCCTATACTGACCGGCTGGAGAGACCAGGGACTGATCACCGATGTGATGGTTCACATGGGCTCGTTCGTTGCCGTCCTGGCGTATTTCTGGCGCGATGTTCTGGATCTGCTGCGCGGCGCCCTGGACATTGTGAGGCGCATAAAGAGCGATAACGCCCGCAAGGCGCTCTACATCATTCTGGCTACCATTCCCGCGGTGATTTTCGGCCTCTTCGTGAAGGTCACAGGCATCATCGACGCTGTGCGGGGTGCAGAAATCGTGGCATGGAACGCCATTATCTTCGGCATCCTGATGTATGTGGCTGATCGCTGGGGCCCGAAAATCCACCGCATGGAGGACATATCGCTGCGCACTGCCATGTTGATCGGCGTGGCGCAAGCAGTCGCAATCATTCCAGGCACCAGCCGGTCGGGCATCACCATGACCGCCGGACGCGCATTGGGGATGACACGGCCGGAGGCGGCGCGTTTTTCCTTTCTTCTGGGCATGCCGGCCATCGGCGCTGCCGGGGTGCTCGTATTGTCAGAAGCTGTTGCTGAGGGCCAAACGATTTCGAGTGATGCCTGGCTTGCCGCCCTGTTGACGTTCTTTGCCGCATTGGCGGCCATCGCCTTTCTCATGGCTTTGGTGAAGCGGGTCAGCTTTCTGCCCTTCGTGATTTACCGTCTTGTTCTTGGCGTGGCTCTGCTGTGGCTAGTGTACTCAGGCGTTCTTGCCTAGAGCTTATCAATACAGTCGAGCAACTTATCTCCGACCAGACGCAACCGTCTGCTCGGAGGTTGCTCTAGCCGCAACGTGAAATTTTCGCCTCTTGCCGCTGTGCGCCATCGTCAGTAGCGTGGCTGCACAATTGCGTCCGGAGTACCCAACAGGTGAGTAGCGGAACAAGTGCCGCAGCCAGCAACTTCTTTTCAGGAGCGAGCCAAGACCGACCTGCTTTGGCGGCGACGCTCATGGTCTGCTCATTGTTCGGGTTGGCGTTTCAGGATTCGATGGTCAAGTTTGCCAGCGAATCTATCTCGCTTTGGCAGTTCCAGTTTCTACGCGCAGCCTTCAATCTGACCTTTCTGGTCATACTCACTCGGGTGATCTGGGGGCCGGGCGCATTTCCCCGGCCGGTCAGGATCTGGGCCGTCATCTTGCGCAGTTCCCTGCTGGTGGGGGCGATGATCTGCTTTTTTGGCGGTGTGGCCTTTCTCAATTTGGCGAACATCGCAGCCGGTCTTTACACCTTCCCTTTGTTCGTTGCGCTGTTTTCGGTGATCTTGCTGGGTGAAAAGGTGGGTCTACAGCGCGGCAGCGCCATATTGGCCGGGTTCACCGGAACCCTATTGATTCTGAGGCCCGGAGCCGACGACTTTTCCCTGGTCAATCTGATGCCTGTGGGCGCCGGGCTTTGTTATGCCGGCACCGTGTTGACCACCCGCAAGTTCTGCCGGGAAGAATCACCGGTCACCCTGGCCTACGGTGCCGCTTTGGCCTTCATTCTGGCAGGTTCGATCGGGGTGGTGGCGTTTTCATTTGAACCGTTCCCAAATCTGGCAAGTGACTGGCCCTATCTGTTCACAGGCTGGCGCGCGCTCAGCTGGCAGGTGTTCGCCGTGGTGGCCTTATGTTCAGCCATCAACCTCAGCTCCAACATCTGCCTGGCAAAGGCCTATCAAACCGCAGAAGTGAGCTGGCTCGCCCCGTTTGATTACACCTATCTGATCTTCGCCGGCTTCTGGGGTTATGTGGTCTGGGATCAGGTGCCAGATGCGATGACCATCACTGGTATGGCGTTGATCGCAGGCTCAGGAGTGTTCGTTGCTTGGCGCGAACGCAAGCTGAAAGGGCCGAAATCCGGGCGCTTCAAACAACGCTGGCAGGCGCTGGCCAGGGTTCTGTTTGATCCGATTTGAGGTGGCGGCTCGTCTTAAGACGCCAAGGCGCGCTCGATCCAGTCCAGCCGGTCCTGACCAAAGTGCATCTCGCCATCTAATATCATAGTGGGCACACCGAACAGCCCTTTTGAAACAGCTGCTTCAGTGGCTTCAATCAGCTGCCCTTTGACGTCCGGCTCTTGCACCGCGGCCACGAGTTCGCCGGCGTCAAATCCGCCTTCTGTGAGAACTTTGCCGATGACGGCAACATCGTTCATGTCTTTCTGGTTCACCCAGATCGCCTCAAACATCACTTTGTCATACTCACCCAGACGGCCGTTGGCACGGGCCCACATTGCACCCCGCATGAGCGGCAGGGTGTTGATGATAAAATAAGGGTTGCGGGCAAACGGAACGCCATAGCGGTCTGCATGGCGCTCCATATCGTCAAACATCCAAGCGCCCTTCTTTTCAACCGTCACAGGGCTTCGATTATCGGTGGCCTTGAAAATACCCCCGAGCAAGACAGGATGGCAGATCAATTCGGCGCCATATTTGCGACAAAGAGCCGGCAGTTGAGTCCAAGCCAGATAGGCCGCAGGACTGCCATAGTCGTAGTAGAACTGAACCGCCTTACCCATCTCAAATCCTTTGATTCGCGCCAGTCACCAGGTTTCCACATAGGGCCGAACATCAACCTCGAATGTCCAGGCCCGGCGCGGCTGCGCATGCAGGTTCCAGTAAATCTCCGCAATGTCTTCCGGCTGCATGATCCCGTCTTCGGGCCGCGTCTCGAACCAGTCTGGAAAGATCTCGCGTGTCCATTTGGTATCGATCGCCCCATCGATCACCACATGGCCCACATGTATGCCCTTGGGGCCCAACTCGCGCGCCATGCTCTGAGCCAGAGCGCGTTGTGCATGTTTGCCGCCGGAGAAGGCGGCAAAACCTTCCCGGCCCCGCACACTGGCAGAAGCGCCTGTGAACAAAATCGTCCCCCTGGCGCGCTCCACCATGCGCTTTGCCGCCTCACGCCCCACCAGAAACGCAGCGAACGCGCACATCTCCCACACCTTTCGGTAAACCCGAGCTGTGGTCTCTGCAATGGGAAAACGAACATTGCCACCCACATTGAACACGCAGACGTCTATCGGGCCAATGTCCCGCTCAATGCACTCAAACAGCTCAATGACCTGTTCTTCATCGCGCGCATCTGAATGGAAGCCGGTGGCTGTACCACCGGCTTCCCTAATCGCATGAACAATGCCATCAAGATCCCCCCGGCGGCGGGTTATCGCCAAATGATAGCCTTCCCGGGCAAATCGCTTGGCAATTGCGCCGCCCAGGAAATCCCCAGCTCCCACAACAAGAGCTACTTTTCCGGCAGGGACGGTATCCACTATCTCAGCGGGCACATATTGCTGTGCTCGTCCAGGAAGAGCGGATACGCGTCATTAGCACTGATACTTTCTCAGGCACCGTGCACGCCTCTTCCTGCTGTGGCGCCACCGGCGAATGCAATGACGATAGGTCTTGCGTGAGCATCTGCGACGCGCTCTACGGCGGGGCTGAATTACAATTGAGGGGCCACCATCATAGTAGCGTCCATCGTCATAATAAGGCTCTTCATACGGATCATCATAATATCCGCCACAAGCCCTGCGATGACGGTGCCAGCCAAACGGGCCAGCACGCCGCCGGCAATGCCAGCCGTGTACATTTTGCGCCAACGGATCAGGATCGAAAAACTTCTCCAGTTGCAAAACCTGCAATGGCGCTGCTGCTGCAGCATTGGCGTCTGTTGCCTGTGACAAGGCAACAATCGCGCCAATGACCATTGTCACCGTGAGCCAAATAGATTTGAACATATTGTTCTCCCACATAAATTCTTACTCTCTCGCGAAAGCCCTGCCTCCCATGCCTACAATCTTGCAATCCGCTGTTCGCGTCAACAGGTGCAATGAAACAGAGTGGTCTTGGCAGAAGTTTGCGCTCGGCATTCTCAGGGTTGACATTTTTTCTTCAATGACGTCATGGTCCCCGCCGATGGCATTACGCCTTTGCGGGAGAGATCGGTAGTGGATTTAACTCCAGTGCCGGCGCCGAAGGAGCAACCGCCCCGGAAACTCTCAGGCAAACGGACCGCAAAAGGGCTAGCCACTCTGGAGAGCAGCAACGTTCCACGAGAGCGTTGTTCACCGAAGGGGGTAAGCCGCGTTCCGCACCTGGCTAGGTTCAGAACGTTGGTCAAATCTCTCAGGTTCTCTGACAGATGGGGCGATGCAAGGGCGTGATCGCTCTTGTGTCGAACATCTGACGTTGGAGAACCATGATGAGTGAAGATGCTGAACTGAAGCAAACACCCTTGTACTCCCGCCATGTGGCCCTTGGTGCCAAGATGGTGCCGTTCACCGGCTACGACATGCCGGTGCAATATCCTGCCGGCATTATGGCTGAGCATAACCACACACGCAGCGCCGCTGGACTTTTCGACGTGTCGCACATGGGACAATGCTATTTGCACGGCCCCGACCATGCGACCACTGCGGCGGCCCTTGAAACATTGACCCCGGGAGACTTCCTCGGCCTTGAGCCCGGCCAGCAATCCTATACCCAATTCACCAACGAGACCGGCGGGATTCTGGACGATCTGATGGTGACCCGTCCGGCTGGAGAAGGCTCAGACGGCAGCTTATTTCTGGTGGTCAACGCAGCGTGCAAAGAGGCCGACTTTGCCCGGCTCGAAGCTGGAATGCCGAGCAATGTGAGTGTCGAAATCCTGCACGACAAAGCCTTGCTTGCCCTACAGGGCCCGGCAGCCCACGATGTCATGTCACGGCTCGGGCCGGAAGCTGCTGCAATGAGCTTCATGCAGACCAAATCCTGCACTATTGCGGGCTTGGCCTGTCACGCTTCACGGTCCGGATATACCGGTGAGGATGGTTTTGAGATCTCAGTCAGCAATGATGATGCGGGCACCCTGATGGACACGCTGTTGGAGCAGCCTGAGGTGGAGCCGATTGGTCTTGGGGCGCGGGATTCACTGCGGCTGGAAGCTGGTTTGTGCCTCTATGGCCACGACATTGACGAGACCACAAGCCCGGCTGAGGCGGGCCTGGTTTGGTCGATCGGCAAGCGCCGGCGGGTCGAAGGCGGGTTCCCCGGCGCTGAGCGCATTCAAAAAGAACTTGGCGGCGGGCGCACGCGGTTCCGCGTGGGCATCATCCCGGAAGGCCGGGCGCCGGCCCGCGAAGGCACCATCATCGAAAAGGACGGTGTTGAAATTGGCGTCGTGACCTCCGGCGGCTTCGGACCCACAGTGGGCGGACCGGTTGCCATGGGTTATGTGGCGTTTGAGCACCGCGCCGCAGACACACCAATAGATCTGATCGTGCGCGGCAAGGCACTTCCGGCCACGATCACTAAAATGCCATTTGCACCGCACCGTTATCGGCGCTGAAATAATCATCTTACCTAGGGAAGGAAAAAAGCAATGAGCACAATCAAGTACACAGATGACCACGAGTGGATCAGCATCGAGGGCGACATCGCCACGGTGGGCATCACAAACCATGCGCAGGAACAGCTAGGAGATGTGGTGTTCGTGGATCTGCCCGAAGTGGGCGCCTCGGTTGAAAAAGGCGGCGATGCAGCCGTTGTTGAATCGGTGAAGGCGGCCAGCGATGTTTTTGCGCCCATCGATGGGGAAATCGTTGAGGTGAATGGCAGCCTGGTCGACGATCCAAGCCTGGTCAATTCGGATGCCCAGGGCAACGGCTGGTTCATGAAGGTGAAGATCGCCGATGCCGGTCAGTTGGAGGGCCTCATGGATGATGCGGCCTATCAGGAACACATCGCCGAGTAACAACGGACCAGCGTTCAGGAGAACATATCATGGGTCAAAAACGTTTGCGCCTGACGGACTTGCAGTCCGGGGCCAACTTCATTCCGCGCCACATTGGACCGCGTGATGACGAAATCACCAACATGCTGGACACCGTGGGCGCAAGCTCGCTTGACGATCTCCTGGACAAGGTGGTGCCGGCGGCGATCCGCACCAAGTCCCCGCCAAATCTGCCTGAAGCCTTGAGTGAGCGGAACACGTTGTCGGACTTGCGCCGTATGGCCGGGCGCAACCAGGTGTTCACCTCGATGATCGGCATGGGCTACTACGGCTCGGCAACGCCCAAGGTGGTGCTGCGCCGGCTTCTGGAGAGCCCGGGCTGGTATACCGCCTATACACCGTATCAGGCTGAGGTCAGCCAGGGGCGCCTGGAAGCGTTGCTGAACTATCAGCAGATGGTGTCGGACCTCACCGGATTGGAATTGGCCAATGCCTCACTGCTCGATGAGGGAACGGCAGCGGCCGAAGCCATGGCCATGGTACAGCGGCTTTCAAAGAAGAAGACCATGGCCTTCTTCGTGGATGTGGATACCCATCCTCAAACCATTGCTGTTCTCAAGACGCGGGCTAAAGCTTTCAACTTTGAGATCGTCATTGGCGACCCCCTCACCGAGTTGAACGCAGATGGGGTGTTTGGCGCTCTTTTGTCCTACCCCGGCTCAAGCGGCAGCGTCCGCGATTTCAGGGCTATCAACAAGACCCTTCACGAGGCCAATGCGTTTTCAATCATGACCACGGACTTGATGGCGTGTACGCTTTTGGTGCCGCCCGGTGAACTGGGTGCAGACATTGCCGTTGGCAACAGCCAGCGCTTTGGCGTGCCCATGGGCTATGGCGGGCCGCATGCGGCATTCTTTGCCTGCAAGGAGGAGTTCAAGCGTTCGATTCCCGGGCGGATCATCGGCGTCTCTGTCGATAGCGCCGGCAAGCCAGCCTTGCGCATGGCGTTGCAAACCCGCGAGCAACACATTCGCCGCGAAAAGGCCAACAGCAACATTTGCACTGCACAGGTTCTGCTGGCGGTGATCGCCGGGTGTTATGCAGTGTACAATGGGCCTGAGGGCATCAAAAAGACAGCCCTGCGCGCCCACCGCTATGCGCAGATATGCGCAGCAGCAATCAAAAGCTATGGCTTTGAAGTGGTCACAGGCGCCTATTTCGACACGATCACAGTGCGGGCTCCGGGCCGTGCGCCTTCGATCCTGGCCAAGGCCCGCGAAAAGCGGATCAATCTGAGGTTCGTGGACGCCGACCATTTGGGCATTGCGTTTGATGCCACCACGCGGCGTTCGGAAGTTGAGCGGCTTCTGTCCTGTTTCAGAACCTCTGCCATGCAAGGGGTCACGCTTGATGACCTGGACGAGCAGGCCGAAGAGTGCATTCCCGAAGCCCTGCGCCGGACGAGTGAGTATCTGACCCACCCGGTGTTCCACATGTACCGCAGCGAAACTGAAATGCTGCGTTATCTGCGGCGTCTGCAGGACAAGGACGTGGCACTTGACCGCTCGATGATCCCGCTGGGGTCGTGCACCATGAAGCTGAACGGCACGACGGAGATGATCCCGATCACCTTCAAAGAATTTGCCATGATGCACCCGTTTGCGCCGCTCGAGCAGGCACAAGGCTATCAGCAATTGTTCGAAGAGCTTGAGTTCATGCTGTGCGAGATCACCGGTTTTGATGCGGTTTCGCTGCAACCGAACGCGGGCAGTCAGGGCGAGTATTCAGGTCTGCTGACAATCCAGAAATACCACGATGCCCACGGCGAAGGGCACCGCAACATTTGCCTCATTCCCAGGTCGGCGCACGGCACCAACCCGGCCTCTGCCGTTATGGCGGGCATGAGGGTGGTCGTGGTCAAATGCGATGAGAACGGCAACGTTGATGTGGACGATCTGAAAGCCAAGGCCGAGCAATACAAAGCCGATCTGGCGGCGTTGATGATCACCTATCCATCCACCCACGGGGTGTTTGAGGAAGCGATCAAGGAGATTTGCCAGATCGTTCACGACAATGGTGGTCAGGTCTATCTCGATGGGGCAAACCTCAATGCGCTTGTTGGCCTCGTTAAGCCGGCGGAACTTGGCGGCGATGTGTGCCACATGAACCTGCACAAGACCTTCTGCATCCCCCATGGGGGCGGCGGACCCGGTGTGGGGCCCATCGGCGTGAAGGCGCACCTGGCACCGTTCCTGCCCGACCACACGGTGGTGGACGGGGTGAACCCGGCCTCTGCGGGCAAGGAAACCATCGGCCAGGTGTCGGCTGCTCCTTGGGGATCGGCCTCCATCCTGCCAATCTCCTGGGCCTACATCGCCATGATGGGCACCGAAGGCCTGACCCAGGCGACCGCCGTGGCCATTCTCAATGCGAACTACATGGCCAAGCGGCTGAACGACCATTTCCCGGTTGTGTACACAGGGCCCGGCGGCTTTGTTGCGCACGAATGCATCATCGACATGCGGGGCTTGAAGGAAAGCTGCGGGATCACGGTTGAGGATGTGGCCAAGCGCCTGGTGGACTATGGTTTCCATGCGCCCACCATGTCCTGGCCGGTTGTTGAGACCATGATGGTGGAGCCTACTGAATCAGAATCTCAAGCGGAGATGGACCGGTTCTGCGATGCCATGATCCAGATCCGCAAGGAGATTGCCGAGGTGGAAAGCGGCGCGGCCGATCGTCAGAACAATCTGTTGAAGAACGCACCGCACACTCAAGATCTTCTGGTGGAAGATTGGGACCGGCCCTACACCAAAAAGCAGGCCTTCTTCCCGCTGCCGTTCGTGCAGGCCGACAAATATTGGCCGCCCGTGGGCAGGGTCGACAACGTGGCCGGCGACCGCAACCTGGTGTGCAGTTGCCCGCCCCTGGAAGAGTATCTGGACGCTGCCGAGTAGGCTGGCCTTAAAAAAAGCAAAACCGCCGGAGAAGCTCTCCGGGGGTTTTGAATTTCAGCTTTAGCGCCTGAACTTAGTAGTAGTGGCGCATGCACCGGCGGTAGCGGCGCAGGAAGTAGTAGCGGCCCGTCCGGCGCCACTTGCGCTTCCAGTGGCGGCAAGGGTT
>JAAEUE010000222.1 GCA_024227565.1 Alphaproteobacteria bacterium | reverse complement strand
CCTCGAAGAGAAGCACGAACTCCGTGACGACATATTGGCAAGGCAGGTCAACAGCTCAAAGGAATACAACATGACATGATCGAACCCCTCTTGACACCGGCCGCGATAGAGAAGCAGACGTTGAACGGCTTTTTCCAAAAGCCAACATTGTGTGAATTATGATTTCATAAATTAAAACAATTGCTTGGCTCTAATTTGGTACGCATGTGCGCAGTGAAAAGACCTCTAGGCGCCCTCCCACAGTCGGTTCTTGCGGTGTTCCATATCTCGACGCCTCCCGATCGCCTGTGACCCGCATCACTTCTGGTTGGCCTCGATTGGTGCTAGATAGATTGTGGTCAAAGAGACACGGGTACTTTATCATGCGAGAACTCATTCATTGGATGTTGGCGGCTCTGCTTGTTCTCGCAGGCGTTAATCTTGCGCACGCTAAAAAGAGTGTGGCGCTGATCATTGGTAATTCAGACTACAAACATACCAGCCAGCTCCAGGAACAACATCCGCGGAAAGTGGTGGAGCTGTTCGGAAGGTCCTGATCCAACTTAGTACCGTCCGTGACGCACCAAGCCACCATGCCAAATCCATAAGTACTGTAGGCGGTTTGGTTGCCCTGGGCCGAAGCAAGGGAAACGGCTGGTATGAGCTGCACGGTCGCCCGGGCCAGTTCGTCTGCCACGCACCGAAAGAATAGGTCTGATCTAACCAATCTCCGTCAATGTGCGCGAGCACGACACATAATCAACTCGCCACTAAAGAGAACAAAACGCCATTTCCGGAAGTCGCGCGAACACGTTAATAACGCTCGCATGGCACAATCTCCACCAACGACAACTCAACTGGGCTATATCAGGCAAAAGCACTATTCAAGGAACCCAAGATGTCAGAGATTTTCGATAAGGCCATAGCTGCGCTGAAAGGCTTGCCCGCCAATGAACGCGAGCGGTTTTGCTGGGAGATTGTTGAGCGCCTGGAGGAGAAATCTCAATGGTCCAAAATCGTGGCAACTCCAGCCTCCCAGCGCTGGCTTGAGAAAACCTCACAGATCAATCTGGAGATATATGAAAAGCAAACCAAACGCTCTTTCCAAAACCCTCTAACCGTCTCGATGGAAGGTTTCCAGCGCGAAGAGGGATATTGGAACAGCTTTGATGAATTGCCGAAGAATTTGCAAACCCAAGCTGAAGAGAATTATCACCTGTGGCAGACCAACCCCGGTCACCCCAGCCTGAGGCTGAAGCAAATCCACACCCGTCAGCCGATCTTCTCCTTCCGAGTCGGCTTGCAGTACCGCACAATCGGTGTAAAAGCGCCCGACAACAAGATGGTGTGGTACTGGATTGGCTCGGTCGATCATTACAAGGAAATACTGGCTATCAGCTGATTTTGTAATTCGATGTCCAAGCGGGCCTGTGGTTAAGCTTCTGATGTAGCTCCAGCCTTTGAAAATAGGGCGCCATCTAAGAATGGGCGCTCATCGCGCACAATCCCGGAACAGATTTCGTCGCCACATTTCTCCAATGGGTCAAAAACGCCCTCCAAAACAGGCCTTGCCGATTTCTGCGAATGAGGTAATTGGGGGCTACGCATTTTTGACAGCTTTTATAGCCGCCGTTCCGGGGTCCAGCCGGGGCGGTGGTTCGCGTTTGGGACGGGGCTTGCCCATCCATGACTCCCTGAACATTGCGAGAACCGCTTGTGTCAGTTTTGTGCCAATCCGTTGGCACGGTTCCTGCTCCGTTCTGCAAAATCTTGCGCGAACCTGCATGGTCCACCTCGTTAAGACTTGCAGTTTGGTTGGGTTTCCGGTAGTCCCGTCCGTGGGACACCTCTCCCCAACGAGAGGCAGCTATCTGGAAGGGTAGGGACATGGAAAACATCCCCACACCGGTCGCGCGGCCGGCAAATTCGCGCTTTTCGTCCGGGCCTTGTGCCAAAATCCCAGGTTGGACCCCTGGTCTCCTCGAACATGCACTCTTAGGGCGCTCGCACCGCGCCGCTGAAGGTAAGGCGCGGTTGAAGCTTGCCATTTCGCTCACCCGCGAAGTGCTGGGCGTGCCTGATGACTATCTGATCGGCATCGTGCCGGCATCCGATACAGGTGCCGTTGAAATGGCCCTGTGGTCTCTGCTCGGCGCCCGCGGCGTTGACATGCTGGCGTGGGAAAGTTTCGGCAAAGGCTGGATTACCGATGTGATCAAGCAGCTCAAGCTGGACGACGTGCGCGTGATTGAAGCTGATTACGGCCACCTGCCGGATCTTGCAACCGTCGACACAATGTCCAGAGACTGTGTATTCACCTGGAACGGCACGACCTCTGGTGTACGGGTGCCGGATGCGGACTGGATCGCGCCGGACCGCGAAGGCCTGACCATTTGCGATGCGACCTCGGCCGCCTTTGCCCAGGCGCTGGATTGGCCCAAGCTCGATGTGGTGACCTACTCCTGGCAAAAGGTGCTGGGTGGTGAGGCTGCCCATGGCATGCTGATCCTCAGCCCACGTGCAGTGGAGCGCCTGGAAACCCATGAGCCGCCTTGGCCGATGCCGAAGATCTTCCGCTTAACGAAGGGCGGCAAGCTCAACGCAACCATCTTTGAAGGGGCCACCATCAACACCCCATCTATGCTGTGTGTAGAAGACTACATTGCCTCGCTGAGGTGGGCCCAAAGCGTGGGTGGGCTGGAAGGCCTCATCGTCCGGGCCGATGCGAACGCCAAGGCGATTGCCAACTGGGTGGCCCAGCGAAGCTGGATTGAGCACCTGGCGCAGGATACAGCGCAGCGTTCAAACACCTCCGTGTGCCTGAAACTGTCAGACGCAGCGGTGGCCGAACTTTCCGGCGATCAGGCAACAAGCCTGCCCAAACAGATGGCAAAGCTTCTCGATCAGGAGGGCGTGGCGCACGACATTGGCGCCTATCGTGACGCCCCTCCAGGTTTGCGCATCTGGTGTGGGGCAACGGTTGAGACCGCCGATGTTGAAGACCTGCTGCCATGGCTCGACTGGGCTTACGCGCAAGCGTCCGCCGAGCTCTCCTGACCCCCCAAATTTTGGAACCAACGTTCTCATTCAAGGATCACGTTCGATGACACCCCGTGTTTTGATTTCCGACAAACTCTCCCCCACCGCCGTGCAGGTCTTCAAAGACCGCGGCCTCGATGTGGATTACGAGCCAGACCTGGGTAAGGACAAAGAGGCCCTCCACAAGCGCATTGGCGATTATGACGGTTTGGCCGTCCGCTCGGCCACAAAAGCCACCGAGAAGATCATTGCCGCAGCCGACAACCTGAAAGTCATCGGCCGGGCGGGCATTGGTGTGGACAATATCGACATTGCCGCGGCCACCGCAAAGGGCATCATCGTGATGAATACGCCTTTCGGCAATTCCATTACGACGGCTGAGCATGCCATCACCATGATGATGTCTCTTGCCCGCCAAATCCCTGCTGCCAATGCGTCCACCCAAGACAGTAAATGGGAGAAATCTCGCTTCATGGGCGTTGAGCTTTTCGGCAAAACCCTCGGCATTATCGGCTGCGGAAACATTGGAGCCGTGGTGGCGGACCGGGCGTTGGGTTTGAAAATGAAGGTGATTGCCTTTGACCCTTTCCTGTCGGCTGAGCGCGCGGTCGAACTGGGCGTTGAAAAGGTTGAGTTGGAAGAATTGTTGCCACGCGCCGACTTCATATCCCTGCACACGCCCTTGACCGACAAAACCCGGGGCATCGTCAGTGCAGAGGCTCTTCAAAAGGCAAAGGCCGGTGTCCGCATCATCAACTGTGCCCGCGGCGGGTTGATCGATGAGGCCGCCCTGAAGGAGGCACTTGAGGCCGGTCATGTGGCCGGCGCGGCGCTTGACGTGTTCCAGGAAGAACCGGCCAAGGACAATCCTCTGTTCGGCCTTGAAAACGTGGTGTGTACACCGCATTTGGGTGCGGCAACCACGGAAGCTCAAGAGAATGTAGCGCTTCAGGTGGCGGAGCAAATGTCGGACTACCTCCTCACCGGAGCCGTCACCAACGCGCTCAACATGCCCTCGATCAGCGCCGAAGAGGCGCCCAAGCTCAAACCGTTTGTCGCGCTTGCCGAACAGTTGGGTTCATTTGCCGGCCAGCTCACCCAGTCCGGTGTGAATTCGATCGTGATCGAATATGCGGGCGACGTTTCGGAGATGAACACAGGAGCACTCTCCTCCGCTCTGCTTGCCGGATTGATGCGGCCCGCCATGGCCGATGTGAACATGGTGTCGGCCCCTACGATTGTGCGCGAAAGAGGGATTGCGGTTGACGAGGTGCGTCAAACCCCACGCGGCGCCTACGACAGTTACATCCGCCTGACCATCAAAACTGAGCGCCAGGAGCGTTCGGTGGCCGGCACCGTGTTTTCCGATGGCAAGCCACGCATCATTCAGATCAAAGGCATCAACCTTGAAGCTGAGCTTGGCCCCCACATGCTCTACGTCACCAATGAAGACAAGCCGGGCTTCATCGGCGCGCTGGGCACGCTGTTGGGTGACGCGGAGGTCAATATCGCAACCTTCCATCTGGGACGTCAAAGCCAAGGCGCTGACGCCATTGCGCTGGTGGAAGTGGACGGCGCTGTTCCGACCAAGATCCTCAATCAGATCGGAGGCCTGCCACAGGTCAAACAGGTGAGTGCTCTGGCATTCTAGTTGGTCGGTTATTTGCTGGTTGCGTCTGTAACCCCGTCCCAGTCTTGGGGCGGGGGCGCAGCCTGATAAGCGGCAATGCGGGTGCTATAGAGATCATAAATAACGTCGCGCGAGGGGCCGCCGCAGGCCGTGGCACGTGCTTTGGCGAACGCGGCGTTGGCGTCATCCCATTTTTGCTTCCGGAAGGCCTGCAGGCCGTTGTCATGATGCTCCTTCATAGCTTGGAACGCGCCGTCGTTTGCAATCTCCGATCCGCCGAGGAGTGCAGAGACAAGCTCCGGTTTTTGCTTGCCGACCACCCGGATCAGGTCGACTTCCAGAAACGCAAATCCCGATGCCGCCTGCATGGTAGCTTGCCCGACCAGGATCGCCACACCGTATCCCTTTGTCAGGCCTTCGATGCGAGAGGACAGATTGACTGCGTCTCCTAGGGCTGAATAGTTGAAGCGCTGGTTGGAGCCAAAGTTGCCGACACTGCAAACTCCGGTGTTAAGGCCTATGCCCACCTGAATGTCATGGCCGGTCTCCCGGCGCACGTCCTTCAGGCGTTCCAACATGGCCAATGCGCCGCTGCAGGATTTTGCGGCGTGGTCATCCACATCAAGTGGCGCGTTCCAGAACGCCATGATTGCATCGCCGATATATTTGTCGATGGTGGCGCCATGGTCCATCAGGGTATCGCTCATGGGCGTCAGAAAGCCGTTCATCAACTTGGTGAGTTCCTGAGAATTCAGCTTCTCAGAGATTTTCGTGAACCCGCGCACGTCCGAGAACAGAATGGTGAGTTCTTTATCTTCGCCGCCCAGCTTCAACCCCTCAGGGTCGTCGGCCAGCTGTTCCACCATTTCAGGGGCCAGATATTGCGAAAAGGCCCGGCGTACCGAACGCCGTTCTCTTTCTGCTGTCAGAAACAGCACACCCGACACAGTCAGATAAACCGCCGTTGAACCCAGCACAGGATAGACCGGGTCGAACAGATAGAGGTGCTGCGAGAACGCATACCAGGACCCCCCCGCGCACCACATAACGATTATGCCGCCGAGAACCGCACACCACAGCGGACCGATCTTCGGCATGAGAAAAATCAGAGCAAGTGCAGCAGCAATCATCGCCCAGCGTTCTGCACCCGTGGCCCAGTCTGGCCGGGTGAGATAGATGCCCGACAAGACCTGCTCAATAGCTTCTGCATGCACCTCAACCCCAGCGGTCGAGGAACTGAGAGGCGTGGCCCTTATATCGAGTAGGCCCGGGGCGCTTGTGCCGATCAGAACGATTTTTCCGGCAATCGTCTGCTGCAGAGTTTGCAACTGAGATTGATCGGCGCTCAGGATATTGTTCACTGGCATGACGCGTCCGGGCCGGGGACCGGAATAATAGATCCAGATTTCACCATCCTCATTGGTGGGAATGACGATCTGGCCGACCTTCACGAGTACAATTCCCCCCTTGCTGCCCGCCGACCATTCTCCGCTGCCGTCGTTGCTTTTGATGAAGATGGAATCTTCATTTTGCGCCACCCTCAAAGCTTCCGCCACGAGTGACGGGTAAATCGTGTCGTGCAAAGCAGATACGAGAGACAGTCTGCGCACCACCCGGTCCACCCGGTCTGGTTCAAATGAAAAATAGCCCAAACCGGGCGGCGCAGCGTCAAGGATGTCGAGATTGCTCACGGCGCCTTGAAATTTTGGCAGATATTTCGCGGGATCGGTGCCGCCATGGGACGTGCCGCGCTTCAGGGGCGGGCGCCTGTCATTGGCCTCATGGGTGAGGATCATTCCACCCACACTTGGGGTCTGTTTCAAGAACTCCGCGAGAATCTTGTCATTGTCCGGCAGGGCATCCAGGTTGGCCCCCGCCTTGAGTAACTCCAGTGATTTGAGCAGTTCTGCGAACCGCTTCGGCGACGTGCGATCAGGCTCTGAGAACACAATGTCGAAAGCTATGGCCGCCGCGCCCATATTGGTGAGCCGCTTCACCAGCTCGGCAATCTCAGTGCGGGGCCACGGCCACTGGCCGCGCGCTTTCAATGATGCCTCATCAATGTCGACAACCAGCACTGCACTGTCTTGTGGGGCACGAGGTTTAAGGCGTTGGTAGGTGTCGAACACGGACAGGCTCACCGCTTCAATCAGCAGCGGTTGGTTATAGTGCAGGTATACCGCACCAAACAGAACCAGAGCACCGCTGATTGGTGCGAGCCAGGATTTCAGTTTTGTTCTAAGCTTAACCGCCAAAGTGCAGCCCCTGGGTGAGAATCGGTGTTGGGGCAGCATAGCCCAAGCCGCTGCCTATTCGCACGCGTCAACCGACGTTTATCATGCGCGCAGGCGATTATGGCAAAGCCCGTATCCTTTGCAGATGTCAGCATTATTCATTATTTGCCGATTGAGGGGACCCAGGAGTGGCTGGCTCCCGTTGAATGCGTTAGAACGAGCTTATGATGTTGAAGAAAACCGCTGATCCAACCGAACATTTTCCCACCGGGCATCCCAACGTTGCCTATGGCAAGATTGGGGTGCTGCTAGTCAATCTGGGCACACCGGAAGGCACATCCTATTGGCCCATGCGCCGTTATCTCAAGGAGTTCTTGTCGGATGAGCGCGTGATTGACGTTTCCCGTCCGATTTGGTGGTTCATCTTGAATTGTATCATCCTCACAACCCGGCCCACGAAGTCGGGCGAGGCGTATAAACAGATTTGGAATCATGAGCTGAATGAGTCCCCGCTCAAAACCATCACCCGCAGCCAAGCTGAAAAGGTTGCAGATGCGTTGGCTGATCATCCCCGCATCATGGTCGATTGGGCCATGCGCTATGGCTTGCCCCCGATCAAAGAAAAGATCGAACGGTTGAGGGACGCCGGCTGCGACCGCGTGCTATTGTTCCCCCTCTATCCGCAATATGCGGCTGCAACCACCGCCAGCGTGCAGGACAAGGCGTTCGACGCTCTGAAACTGCAGCGCTGGCAGCCTGCCATCAGAACCGTTCCTGCTTTCCATGATTATCCGGTCTACATCGACGCGGTGGTGAGTTCGATGAATGCTCACCTTGGCACTCTCGACTGGACGCCTGATCTGGTGCTGGCCTCATTCCACGGCCTGCCCCAGCGCTATCTTGATTTGGGTGATCCCTACCACTGCCACTGGATGAAAACGGCCCGGCTGATGCGCGAAAAGCTGGGGTGGGGAAAAGACAAACTGCAGGTGGTGTTCCAGTCCCGTTTTGGCAAAGAAGAATGGCTCAAGCCCTATGCCGAAGACACGGTTCGCGATCTGGCGAAAAACGGCACCAAGAACCTTGCCATGATCATGCCGGCCTTTATCGCCGACTGCGTGGAAACTCTGGAAGAAATCGCCATTGGCCTTAAGGAGGTGTTCGAGGAGAACGGCGGCGATAACTTCACAGCCGTGCCTTGCCTGAACGACAGTGACGATGGCATCAAGATGCTCGCCGCTCTAGTTGAAAACGAACTGGCCGGGTGGCTTTAGGTCACTTCGTGCCGTACATCCTGTCGCCCGCGTCTCCCAGGCCAGGAACAATGTAGCCATGGTCGTTCAGATGGCTGTCCAGCGCCGCTGTATATATGGGCACGTCCGGATGCGCTGAGGACAAAGCTTCAATCCCCTCTGGTGCAGACAGAAGGCTCACAAATTTTAGGTTCTTGGCGCCAACTTCCTTTAGCCGTGTCAACGCGGCTGAGGCCGAATTGGCCGTGGCGAGCATCGGGTCCACGGCGATGGCCAGCCGGTCTCCGATGTCTTCGGGCACTTTCATGTAATACTCCACCGGCGTGAGCGTGACAGGATCTCTGTAGAGGCCCACATGGCCAACCCGGGCGCTTGGGACCAGATCCAGCATGCCGTCCAGCAGGCCGTTGCCCGCTCTCAGGATGGACACAAACACCAGTTTCTTGCCTGCTAGAACGGGCGCATCCATCTCTTCCATCGGTGTTTGGATTTTCTTGGTGGTCAGTGGCAAGTCGCGCAACACCTCGTAGGTCAGAAGCGTTGAGATCTCGCGCAAAAGCTGCCGGAAGACAGCCGAGGGCGTGTTCTTGTCACGCATCAACGTCAGTTTGTGCTGCACCAAGGGGTGATCGACGACGGTGGCCTCTAAAGACATGTGCGAAATTCCTAATGCGTTCGTTGCTGGCGCAATGTGCGCCGGTGAAGGGCGCCTGATCAAGGGCCAATCGCCGGTTGCCCCCGTCCTTCCACACCCTGCTGGGCGGGGCGTGCCGCAAAACAGCGGCATTAAACCTGTATGCCGTTTGGACTGGACCCGAAGGGTCAAATTGTTCAAACTGAACGTTTTCTCATCTCCAGGGAGTGAGAAAGGAGTAGAAATATGAGCGAGCAACGCCACATCGTGTTGACATCGCATCCGCCTACGGGCGATGCGAAACCATCGCCGGTGAACTGGGGCGCGCCGAGCCCGTCTGAGCGCGGGCCGCTGATCGGCAATTTTCATGATGCCAGCAAGCGCAATGTTGTGGGCGCGCATTCCGGTGCATATGGGCTCTACCGCGCCCTCGCCATTGCTGCAGGCACGCTTGATCCGGTGCACAGGCCCGATCTTACAAATACAGCGCCGGCCGCCAAGATCGGCCCGCATCCGCAGTGGAGCGACCCGAGCAAGATCGTCTCGCTGGATCCTTACGGCGCGATGATCTCTGAAGCCTTTGTCGACGAACTTAAAACCGGGCTCTCCATCCAGCCAACCATTGCCATTACCCGGGCGCGCATTCAGCTGCCGGAGTTCCGCCACGCCATTGAGGAGGGGAGGCTGGTTCCTGACGGTATCGTGCTGTCCCAGTCCGGCGAGGCTTCCGTCACCAAGGCGGCGCTGGAACCGGTCTGGTATTTGCCGGGCATTGCCGATCGGCTGAGCCTGGAGGAAGGCAACCTGCGGCGGGCTTTGTTTGAGTACACCGGCGGAATGTTTCCCGAGCTGATCACCCGCTCGGACCTGAAGGTCTTCCTGCCGCCGATAGGCAACATCACGCTCTATATATTCGGCGAGCCTGAAGGTTTGAGCGACCCGGGCACCAAGCTCACCTGCCGCCTGCATGACGAGTGTAACGGTTCTGATGTGTTCGGTTCGGATATCTGCACCTGCCGGCCCTATCTTACCCACGGCATCGAGGAATGCGTGAAGCAGGCGCAAGACGGCGGCGTGGGTCTCATCGTCTATAACCGCAAAGAGGGCAGGGCCCTCGGCGAGGTGACCAAGTTCCTGGTTTACAATGCGCGCAAACGCAATCCGGATGGTGACCATGCAGGCGCCTATTTTGAGCGCACGGAATGCGTGGCCGGTGTCCAGGACATGCGCTTCCAGGACCTGATGCCAGATGTGTTCCACTGGCTTGGCATCACCCACATTGACCGGTTCGTCTCCATGAGCGACATGAAGCACGATGCGCTTGCCAGCCAGGGCATCACCGTCGGGGAGCGTGTGCCCATTCCTGATGACTTGATCCCTCCAGATGCTCAGGTGGAAATGGATGCCAAAAAGGCCGCCGGCTATTTCACCGACGAAAGCGTTTCTCAACCTGCCGATCTGACGAAGACCCAAGGCCGTGGACTTGAAGACTATTGAGCCTGCGCAGTTTGCCTCCGATGAGGAGCGTGCCCGCTGGCTGATGACGCCTGAGGCGATCCGGTCGCGCTGCGGGGAACTACTGGCGGCTGCCGACCGCGATGAGCTTGCTCATTTTTCCCTTCGCCGGGATAGATTGCCAGCCTGTGCCGATTATGTGCTGCAAACGATCCGGGCCAACTATCCCACGCTGGAAATCCCTTTTCATGCGCGCTGGCGGCACTTTGTCGTGGGCGGGGAGGACCGCTGGAGCGGTTTTGCAGCACAACAGAACTGGGACCGGCTAGAGCAGGCCCGGGTTGCTTTCGACCTTGCGGTGACCAGCGTGCTGCTCGATGCCGGCGCCGGGCCCAAATGGTCATACACCGACAACACCGGCCAGGAGACGCAGCGCTCCGAAGGCTTGGCGATTGCCAGCTTGGAATCCTTTGCGGCCGGTTTGTTTTCCGCCGACAAAGACAGACCCTGGCGCGCTGATGCTGAAGGGCTTGCCCAGTTGTCGGTTGATGATCTGGCCCAGGCGTTCCAGGTCACCGTCGGCAACCCTCTGGCAGGCCTGGAAGGCCGCGTCAGCCTGCTCAGATCGCTCGGCCAAGCTCTTGCGTCCCAGCCCGAAAGATTTGGCCAAGAGGGCAGGATCGGAAACCTGGTGAATGTGCTGGCGGCCAGGGGCAATCGCGTGGAGGCCCGCACGATCTTGCTCAGCGTGCTGGAATGTTTCGGAGGCATCTGGCCGGGCCGCAGCGAATTGGCCGGGCAGAACCTGGGCGATACCTGGACCCACTCTAAGATCTCTGCTGACGACGGGCTTGTTCCCTTCCACAAACTCTCCCAATGGCTGAGCTACTCGTTGATTGAGCCGTTGCAGGAGGCTGGCCTCCAGGTGGATGACATAGATGGCCTGACCGGTTTGGCAGAATATCGCAATGGCGGCCTGTTGATCGACCTGGGCGTGCTGCAACCCCAGCGGGCCGCAATTACCGAGGACCTTCTGCAACCTGACGATGAGGCCATAGTTGAGTGGCGCGCCTTGACTGTGACACTGCTCGACGAGCTGGCAGGTTTGATCCGTTCAGAACTGAACGTGAGCGCGGATGAGTTTCCCCTCGCCAAGGTGCTGGAGGGGGGCACCTGGGCAGCTGGCCGGCGCATCGCCGCTGAGTTGCGTCCAGGCGGTGGTCCACCCGTAAACATTGTAAGCGACGGCTCTGTGTTCTGAATTGATCGGCTTCAACCGATCTTTTATGGATTCCATCAGCTTGCTGTGTAATACCGGCGAGACGAAGGCGGGCGAGATTCGAAATTTAACAAGAGGTATTCCTATGGGCCTTGGGCATCTCAACCGAATTATCATCACAGTATTGTTCATGGTACTGTTTGCAGCACCGCTCACCGTGGATGCATCTGCCGCGAGCTTGCGTGAAGCCATCCAAACCCGGATCGACACTGGCGCTGGGGGTGGTCTGGGCGATGATGATGACGAGCGCATGTTGCGCGTCCATGATTTTTACCGCGAACGCAATTTCGAGCCCGTGTGGACGTCAGAAGGCGGCGCCACCAAAAAGGCGCGTACTCTGGCGACTTTGTTGAACTCGGCAACCGAAGAGGCCCTTCACCCAAATACCTACCGGGCTGATGTTCTCAATGATCTCATCAGCGCGTCTGACAGCGAAACCTTGTCTGGTCTGGAGCTGATCCTGTCCAAGGCGCTGATCGACTACGGCCGCGATCTGGGCTCAGGCACGGTTGTGCCAAACCGGGTGAACAAAGATGTTTTCGTGTTCCCCAAAGGCCCAACGCCTGAAGGCCTGTTGGCGCGCGCCGCAGCATCGGACGACATTGCCGGGCTTGTTGCCACGCTCAAGCCTCAAACGCCAAACTATGCCCGACTGAGGGCAAAGCTTTCCGAGTATCGTGCATGGGCCGCCCGGGGTGGCTGGGGAACTGTCCCTGCCGGACCAACCCTGAAGCCCGGCATGGAGCAGGACCGGGTGCCTGCTCTGCGCCAGCGCATGATCGCCGGCCGAGATCTGCCAACCGAAAAATCAGCTGGCAGCAAGGCTGCCGGGACCACCTACGATCCGGTCCTGGTTGAAGCGGTGAAGCACTTCCAATACCGCCACGGCATCGATCAAGACGGTGTGGTTGGCCCGGCCACTCTGGCATCGATCAACACTCCCATTGAAAATCGCGTGCGCCAGATGGAAGTGAACATGGAACGCCGCCGCTGGATGGAGGATGATCTTGGCCGGCGCTATATCTTCGTCAACCTGGCCGATCAGTTCCTCAAAGTGGTGATCAAAGGCAAGACCGTCCACACCGCCAGAACGGTTGTGGGCAAGACCTATCATTCGACGCCTGTGTTCTCCAAGAAGATGAAGTACATCGTCATCAACCCCTATTGGAACGTGCCGTCATCGATTGCGCGCAAAGAATATCTGCCCAAGTTGCGCCGAGATGCCGGCTATCTTCTGCGCCAGAACATCCATGTGTTGCGTGGCGGCTCGCGCATTGATCCTTATTCCGTCAATTGGAGCAGCGTGTCCTCGGCAGCCTTCCCCTTCCGGCTGCGTCAGGAACCTGGCGGCAAGAACGCCTTGGGCCGCATAAAGTTCATGTTCCCCAACAGGTTCAACGTCTACATTCACGACACCCCGTCCAAGAGCCTGTTCTCCAAATCCAAGCGGGTGTTCAGCCATGGCTGCGTCAGGGTGGAAAACCCGCCGCAGCTTGCTGAAGTACTGCTCAAGGAGCAGGGCTGGACTCTCAACAAGGTCAAGAATGCCATAGCCGCGCGCAAGAAGCGCATTGTGAACCTCAAAGATCCCATCCCGGTGCACATCACGTATCTGACGGCATGGGTGAACAAGGACGGCTCCACACACTTCCGCGAAGATGTGTACGGCCGCGACAAGCGCCTCGCTGCAGCTCTAGGGTTGGCTCTGTAAAAGGTAAGTCAGCCGCCCGTGACAGGTGGGAAGAACGCCACTTCGCGTGCGCCCTTGATTGATGCATCAAAAGGCTGATGGCTTTGGTCAACGGCAGCGCGGATCGCGCTTGCGTCCTCAAAGGCGTAGGCATACTCCTCGCCGCGCCCCTTGAGCCAGGTCACCAGGTCGGAAACGGTGGCGACCTCTTCAGGCGGGTCCACGGTCTCGGTCTGCTTGCCGACCTTCTGGCGCACCCAGGCAAAGTAAAGCAGCTTCACGGGATCAATCGTCCTCGACAATGTGGCTGAGGCCGGCCCGGAAATAGTCATACCCGGTGTAGAGCGTGAGGATCGCGGCAACCCAAAGGCCGGTGATGCCGATTTCCCAGTTGTGGGGCAGCACCTTGTCACCGGCGGTTCCGGCAATCAGAAACCCGATGGCCAGCATTTGCAGGGTGGTCTTCCATTTCGCCAACTGGGTCACCGGAACAGAGACCTGCAGCTCGGCAAGATACTCGCGCAAGCCCGAGACCAGCACTTCACGGCACAGGATGATAATGGCAGCCCAGATATTCACCCCATAGATCGAGCCGTTGGCCACCAGCATGAGCAGGGCAACGGAGATCAGCAGCTTGTCAGCGATCGGATCGAGCATCCGGCCAAGCGATGACTGCTGGTCCCAGATCCGGGCAAGGTAGCCATCGAAGAAATCGGTGATGCAGGCCACCACATAAATGGCCAGGGCGATCCAGCGTGCCTGATCACTGTCCGTGAACAGGAAGGCCGCCAGGGCCGGCACGGCGGCGATGCGGCCATAGGTCAAAAGGTTCGGCAGCGCCGTGAGAACGGCACTGGGATCCCGGCGGCGCTTCGCCCTGATACCTTTGTTCACCGTGTCGCTCATTCAGCGCCCTCGTGGAAATGCTCGTGAATCTGTTTTGCCAGTGCCTTTGATATACCGTCAACACAAGAAAGATCTGTTACACTCGCCCGGCCCACTGAGCGAGCCGACCCGAAGTGCCGTAATAGCGCTTTTTTGCGTCCCGGGCCAATACCTTCAATTTCATCGAGCGGATTTGCCCCAATGGCCTTTTTGCGCCGGGCGCGGTGGGTTCCGATGGCAAACCTGTGGGCTTCGTCCCTGAGACGCTGAATATAGTAGAGGACCGGATCACGCGGTTCCAGCATGAACGGCGCCTTGCCCGGCAAATGAATGTGCTCGCGCCCGGCGTTCCTGTCGGGCCCTTTTGCAATGCCGGCAACGGTCACATCTTCCACCCCCAGCTCCTCCATCACCTCGGTTACCGCTGAAAGCTGGCCCTTGCCGCCGTCGATCAGTATCAGGTCGGGCCACATGGCCGTCTCCTGCTCATCGGCCGGTTCGCTGTCGGCCTTGCTGCCTTGTTCTTTCAACAATCTGGAAAAGCGGCGGGTGAGCACCTCACGCATCATCGCAAAGTCATCGCCCGGTGCGATCTCTTTCGATTTGATGTTGAACTTGCGGTACTGGTTCTTCAGGAACCCTTCAGGCCCGGCAACCACCATGGCACCAACCGGATGGGCGCCCTGAATGTGGCTGTTGTCGTAAATCTCGATGCGCCGGGGTTGCTCCTCCTGTTTGAACACCCGCTGCACCCCTTCCAGCAAGCGGGCCTGAGACGAGGATTCCGCCATGCGCCGGCCCAAGGCCTCGCGGGCATTGGACACGGCATGGGCCACCAGCGTCAGCTTCTCGCCGCGCTGGGGAACATTGATCCGGATGCGCGTGCCGGTTTTCACACCCAACGCGTCTTCAAGCAAGGCGCGGCCCTCTACATCATCTGAGAGCAAGATCATCTTGGGGCAGGGCTTGTCGTCGTAGAACTGAGCCAGAAACGCCTCCAGGATCTCCGTCCGGGTATGGCTCTTGTCAGCGCGCGGGTAGTAGGCCCGGTTGCCCCAGTTTTGCCCGCCGCGGAAGAAGAATACCTGAATGCAGGTTTGCCCGCCCTGATCGGCAATGCCGAACACATCGGCCTCGCTCACCGATTGTGGGTTAATGCCCTGGTGAGCCTGCACATGGCTCAGCGCGGAAATCCGGTCGCGATATCGTGCGGCCTGCTCAAAATCCAGAACCTCGGCGGCCTGCTCCATGGATTTTGCGAGCGTGTCTTTGACCTTCTGGCTGCGACCGGCCAGAAACTGCAAGGCTTCCCCCACCAGTTCGCCATAGCCCTCTTCGCTGATCTCGCCGGTGCACGGCGCCGCGCAGCGCTTGATCTGATGCAGCAGGCACGGCCGCATGCGGTTGTCGTAGACGGAATCTGAACACGACCGCAAAAGGAACGCTCTCTGTAACGCGTTGATGGTACGGTTGACGGCGCCAGCCGAAGCAAACGGCCCGAAATAGTCGCCCTTGTGGCTGCGCGCGCCGCGGTGCTTCTTGATCTGCGCCACCCCATGGTCTTTGGTGATCAGAATGTAGGGAAACGATTTGTCGTCCCGCAAAAGCACGTTGAAGCGCGGCTTCAGCTTCTTGATCAGGTTGGCTTCAAGCAGAAGGGCTTCGGCTTCCGATCCTGTGGTCACGAATTCCATGGATGAAGTGTTGAGGATCATCCGTGCAATGCGCGTGTCGTGGCCCACCAGCCGGGTGTAGCTTGAAACCCGCTTCTTCAGATTGCGGGCCTTGCCCACATAGAGCACATCGCCTGCCTCGCTCAGCATGCGGTAGACGCCGGGCCTGTTCGGAAGCGTTTTGACGAACGCAGAAATCACATCGGTGCCGCGCGGTTTTCTGGCCGCACTTTCCTGCTCTGCAGAAGGCTCAACCGCCTGTGCAGCTTCCGGAGTGCAGATGACTTCTGTGTTGCTCGTCATTCTAGGGGCCAGTTTGGATCAAAATCCTTTTGAGTTCCAGCGTTCAGCTTATCTAGTGCCTGGCCCGTCACAGCTATGTCAGTAGCTGTCTCCGTCCAGAATACCCCCGAGGCCGCCCAGAACCGAACCTTCGCCGATGGCCCGGCCGCCGGTCTGGGGCATAGAAGCATATAAGCGTCCGGCAAGGCGGGAAAAGGGCAGGCTTTGGATCCACACCGTGCCAGGCCCGGTCAGCTTGGCAAAGAACACGCCTTCGCCCCCGAAGATCATGGATTTGATAGACCCGGCCCGTTCCAGGTCGAAATCCACCGTTGGGGTCATGGCTGCAACGCATCCCGTGTCCACATGCAATTGCTCGCCCACCTCCAAGGTGCGCTCAACCAAGGTGCCGCCCGCATGAATGAATGCCCAACCATCGCCGTCCAGAGTCTGCATAATGAAGCCTTCGCCGCCGAACAGCCCGGTCATGATTTTCTGTTGGAAATAGATCCCCAGCGACACCCCGCGTGCGGCGCACAGAAAGGCGTCTTTCTGGCAAATCAGGCGGCCTCCCATCTGATCGAGCTTCATGGGCACGATATGACCGGGGTACGGGGAGGCAAATGCCACCCGTGCTTTGCCTTGGCCTTCGTGGGTGTAAACGGTCGTGAACAGGCTTTCGCCAGTTACCAGCCGCTTGCCGGCGCCGACGATCTTGTCCAGAAAACCCGTACCGCTGGCCGGTTCTGAGCCATCGCCGAACACCGTCTCCATGGTTATGTGGGAATCCTTGAACATCAAACTGCCGGCCTCAGCTATTGCGCTTTCGCCTGGATCCAGCTCGATTTCAATGAATTGGGCCTCAGCCCCTTTGATTTCGAAGTCTATATCGTCGGCCATACCGGAGGATCGGTCGTGCCGGGCAACAGGTACGTCTGGGACAGAGCCAAAGATCGCCATCGTTCAATATTCCCCTGAAGTTTTACACAGTTAGCGCTTTTCCTACTTGATTCGTGGCAAACCTGACGTTTTATCATTAAGATACGAACGAGAATAAAAGAGGCAAGCGCCAGAAGAGAGTGCGGGTACTGGCGCAAAACTACAGGCAAATTGTGACCAAGGATGCATCTTGGGCTGGGCATTCGGCCGCGCTGGGCGATGCCGAGACCATTCCGGTATCAGGGAGTGCTTCTGCTTCAAGCGGGCAGCTCTCCGCCATGCAGGCGTGCCTTCTTGCCGGCGCAGCAGAAAGCCGTGCGCGCAATTTCCAAAAGGCCAAAGCCCATTTCGACAAGTGCCGCCAGGTGTTGCTGGACAGCACGGACGATCCCCAACAGCACTTCACGATGGCCAAGCACTACGCTGCTATCGACGACTTCGGGGTGGCGCTCGAACTGCTGGAACCTCTCGTTTCGCGTTCACCCGGCAATCAGGAAATCCTGCGCCTGTTGGGAGCAACCGCGCGCCGCTCGGGCAAACTGGCGTTGGCGATTTCGACCTACCAGAAACTGCTCGCCAACGAACCAAATGACGTTGAGCTGCATCGGAATCTTACGCGGGCGCTTTTAGCCCACCGCAAATATCCCGATGCCCTTGCGGCGGCCGATGCCTGGCTGAAAGTTGTTCCAGGCAATGCAGATGCGCTGAGCTTTAAAATAATCGCCGTAAATGAGGTGAGCGGCCGCGCAGGTGTGGCCGATCTCTTGAACTATGAGAAATTTGCCTCCGTCAGCAAGCTAGCATCGCCGGAGGGGTATGGATCGGAAAGCACATTCAACCTGTCGCTGGAAACCGCCGTCTTTGCAGAGCTCACGCGCTCCTCACACCGCTCGCGTGGCGGGTTCCGCGTGACCGACGAACTGTTTGGAACCGAGGTGGGACCTCTCTGGGAATTGGAACAACTGATCTGCGATCATGTTGATGCCTATTACGACCGGTTGGACAAACGGCGCAAGAATCCGTTCATCCGCACCATCCCTGACAGCTACATGCTGGACGGGTGGGCGCGGGTTTATGATGGGTCAGATGACCAGGTGCCGGAAATTCACGGCGACGCCCATTTGTGTGGGTACTACTACATCCAAGTGCCGGGCAGCGGAGAGGCTAACAGCAGTTCTGCGTCCCTGACCCTTGGTCCGGCGCCGTCTGATCTGGGCGGCAAGCGCAACTTGCCGAGCCTCAACGTGTGGCCAGAGCACAGTTCGATCGCCCTGTTTCCCGCCTACATGTACAATCAGACCAAGCCTGTAATTTCAGGCCGGCGCATGATCTGCATCGCCTTCAGTGTTGTGCCTGCTTGAGGGGCGGAACTCTCCTTAAACGGGCATGAAGTTGTGGAACGTCAGCCAATTGATCGATTCTGCCAAACGAACCCAACTTCTCGTAATCTATTGATTTAGCGTTATTTTTTTAATCAGATTCGCTGTTGGCAACCCAAATTCTAGGGATCAGCCTTCTGGGCAATCCAGAACGTCAGCTGTCCCACGTGCAGCCGCTGCACATCATGGCCGGCCAACCATTCACCGGCATCTTCGCCGTCCATCACCGCTTTCACCGTGGCGCAAGCCGCCGTTACTTCTTCCTCGGGCGCCATGGCCCAGATCGAATCACCTGCCCGCCAACTGGGGTCAAGCACACCGGCCAGCTCAAAGTATGAGCTTCCTTGCATCACGCTGTCAGCCGGCACCATGCGGGCCTCCACCCGCAGGCCCGCTTCGGCCAGCATCTGGCGAAACATGTCCGTCGGCGCAATGCGGTTGCAGCACGCAGCCAAGCCTTGCGGGATGAGATGGTTGTACCAGAAGCCATCCTTAAGCTGGCGATGCGAACAGGCGTTCACCAGCAGGATGCCGCCCGGCTTTAGCACCCGGGCACATTCGTTCACAGCGGCACGGTGGCCGTTGCGGGCAGGATCCTTGCCGTCTTCCAGATGGTGGAGGACTTGGTTGATCATCACCGCATCGAAGGTTTCATCTTCAAAGGGCAGGGCCATGAGCGAGCCCTGTTCCAGCTTGGCGCGGTCTTGGGCTATCTCGTCTTGCAGCTTGGCCGCAGCCTGCGCCAGCATGTCCGGGTTGAAATCGATCCCGTTCAACCGGCCCACGTGGGGTGCCAATGCGGCCGAATAGTTGCCGGTTCCGCAGCCGGCATCCAACAGGCGCACCTGGTCTAAGGGGGCGGGCGCATAGCGCATAAGCGCGCCAAGCCAGACGTCGAAGGCTTCCGCCTTACGGGTCGTGTCATAAACCGCCGCAGCGGCGCTGTAGTCAGCAAATGTGCTCATGAACCATGTGCGCTCCGGACGGTACGCCAGATTTTCTCCGGCGTCAGAGGCATATCAATATGCCTTATTCCGAACTCAGACAAGGCATCGCAAACCGCATTCACCAGTGCCGGCGGTGCGCCGCTGCAGCCAGCTTCGCCTGCGCCCTTGACCCCCAGCGGGTTGGTTTGCGTGGGCTGGGCCTGGTTGAGCTGAACTTCGATGTTGGGCACATCATCGGCCCGCGGCATCGCATAGTCCATGTAGCTGCCTGACAGGAGTTGGCCGCTGGCAGGGTCAAACACTGTCGCCTCAAGCAGCGCTTGGCCGATGCCTTGAACCGTGCCGCCAATGGCCTGGCCTTCGGCGATCATCGGGTTCACCACTTTGCCGAAATCATCAACGATCACGTAGCGCACGAGATCGATGACCCCGGTCTCCGGATCGATCTCCACCTCGGCCATGTGGCAGCCGTTGGGATAGTTGAACGCATCGCGCTGCACCGAGCCCTTGCTGGTGAGGCTGGCCGGCACGTCTTCGGGCAGGTCATCTGCGCCGGTGATGGCAAGGCTCAGTTCAAGTATGGAGATGGTTCTGTTGCTGCCGCGCACCGTGAACAGGCCATCATTGAACCCGATGTCCTTTTCGGATGCATCCAGGAAATGGGCTGCGGCGATGGTACCCTTGGCCCGAACATCGGCAGCGGCGTTAAGCAGGGCCGTACCACCCAGGCTCAACGACCGAGAACCACCATGTCCGCCGCCGGTCTCGATCTTGCCGGTGTCGCCTTGCAGAATGACGACCTTGTCGGCGGGAATGCCAAGCTCATTGTCCAGAAGCTGCAGGTAGGCAGTTTCGTGACCCTGGCCGGTGGACTGAGTGCCCACGGCGAGGGTAACCGTGCCATCCTCCTCAAACCTTACTTCAGTTGCCTCAGCCGGATTGCCCAAGGTCACCTCCAGGTAGGCGGCAACGCCAACACCGCGCAACAGGCCGCTCTTGGCCGATTTTTTCTTGCGCTTATCCAAGGCGCCCAGATCGATTGTCTGGCTCGCCAGATCCAGGTTTTCTTCAAAGGCGCCGCAGTCGATCACCATGCCGAGCGCTTGGGTGTAGGGGAAGGAGCGGATCAGGTTCTTGCGCCGCAGCTCAAGCCGGTCGATCCCGGTCTGGCCAGCGGCAAGGTCCACAAGCCGTTCGATGATATAGGCAGCCTCAGGCCGCCCGGCGCCGCGATAGGCATCCACCGGCACGGTGTTGGTGAAAACCGCACGCACATGCATGGAGATCGCCGGCACGTCGTAGATGCCGCCCATCACCACCCAGCTTGCACTGGTGGGGATGATCGTCGCAAAGCTCGAGAGATAAGCTCCCATGTTGGCGATCGTGTCCACCTTCAGCGCCGTGAATTTGCCGTTGGCGTCCACTGCCAGAGTGGCTTTGGTGAGATGATCTCGGCCATGGATTTCCGACAGGAAGTTCTCGCTGCGGTCAGCCACCCATTTCACCGGGCGGCCCAGTTTCTTGGCGGCCCAGCAGACCAGAACGTTCTCTGGATAGACGAAGTTCTTCGCCCCGAACCCGCCGCCCACGTCAGGACCGATCACGCGTACATGTTCAGGATCCACCTTGAAGATAGCGCCAGCCATCTGGCCCTTCTGGGTGTGTACAGCCTGACCGGCCACATACAGCACATATTGGTCGTCCGGCGCGTTCCACTCTCCGATTGCGCCGCGTGTTTCGATGGACGAGGGAACGAGCCGACTGTTTACAAGATCAAGCTCGATCACGTGCGCTGCACTATCGATCGCCTTCTGGGTCTTGTCTTCGTCGCCCTTGTGGAACGTGTAGCAAAGGTTGGTGCCGATATCGGGCCAGATCACGGGGGTCTCATCATTGAGTACAGTGGCAAGCTCAACAACCGGCTCAAGGTCTTCATATTCCACGTCAACCAGTTCGGCAGCATCGCGCGCTTGCGCTCTGGTTTCAGCGATCACGAAAGCCACTGCGTCTCCCACGAAACGAACGGTGCCGGAGGCGAGCGCATGGCGTTCGGGATGACGCACGCCATGTTCATCAATGCCGGCAACTTCGGTGAGGGTGGGGAAGGGGCCGTAGCCGGCCTCCACGTAGTCGGCCGCAGTATAAACGGCAATGACGCCTGGTGCGCCTTCAGCCTCGTCAGTACGTACGGAGACGATACGTGCGTGGGCATGCGGACTGCGCACAACCGCTGAGTGGCACATGTTGTCCAGGGTGATGTCGTCCAGATATTGCCCGGCGCCGGTCAGAAACCGTTCATCCTCGCGCCGGCGCGCCGCCTGGCCAATACCAAATCGTTCCATAATCGCCTAATTCCTGCCTGTTCCTACCTAATAGCCGCCAGCCGGGCCATGAGATCGGATTTTTCAGCCTTGAATCCTCCAGCCACCCACCAATCTTCCAGCGCCTGCAACAACCGGCCAAGCTCCTTGCCTTCAGCGATCCCGGCGGCCTGAAGATCTTTCCCGCCAACAGGCATTTGAGGTCTTTGCCAACCTTGTGCCTCTGAGAGCAAGGCGGCATATTCCCGATCATCGGCCTCAGCAGCAGCGGCGCTCCAGTCGAGTAAGACCTTATCGATAACAGCCTGCTGGCCGCGCCAATAGAGCAATGTTTGTCTTTCCGCATGCCGAAAAACCGGCGACAGCGGTGGAAGCTGCTGCAAGGCTTCCAACCGCTTGGTTTCGGCGTTGCTGAGAACGAAGGCTTCTTGCAAACCACTTGCACTCTGGTCTTTGCTTAGCGCGCGCAGCCGCCGGACCGGATCGGGTGCAAGCTGGCACTCTTGCTCGATCTGGCAAAGTCTATCCAGCTTTTCCAGTTCGAAGCGCCCGGGAAGAAGCGTCTGCAAGATGCCGGTTTCGACCATCAAAGCTAGTGTGAACACAGCTTCTGGTGCGATTGCGAGCTTGAAGAACTCCCGGCGAATGCGTTCGCGTGACAGCTTTGCCAGGCTCGCCTTCGCCTTCACGCAAGCGGCAAGCGCATCCGCGTCTGGCTCGCCTTCGCCGAACCAGGCGTAAAAGCGGAAAAACCGCAAGATGCGCAAGTGATCCTCTTCAATGCGTTTGGATGGTGTGCCGACAAACTTGATCTTGCGCTGGCGAAGATCGTCAAGCCCGTTCACCAAGTCATAAACCTCACCATTTTCATTGCAGTATAGCGCGTTGATGGTGAAATCCCGGCGATGGGCATCCACTGCCCAGTCATCTGTGAATTCAACTTTGGCCCGGCGCCCGTCGGTTTCCACATCCACCCGCAATGTGGTCACCTCAAAGCTCCTGCAGGCGGCGTTCGATCCGGCCACCACCGTCACGGTTCCATGCTCCAATCCTGTGGGGTGGACCGAAAGGCCGGAAGCCTTGGCAAGCGCGATCACCTGTTCAGGCGCCTGGTCAGTTGCAATGTCGATGTCGCTGACCGGGCGGCCCAACAATCCGTCTCGCACCGCGCCGCCGGCAATCCGCGCCTCGCCCCCGTTGCTGCGCAAGGCAGCCAGGACGGTTTTGAGAGCAGGGTCGTGAAGCCATTCGGCATCGCTGAGGGCGCAAAGTTCGGTCATCTTACGATGCACCAGCCCCTGGCAGTGCGCCTGGCGCATAGACCCGGTCATAGAAATTGCGCAACATTCCAGCAGTTGCGCCCCAGATGTAATGCCGATCATAAGGCATGGCGTAGAACCAGCGTTTCTTGCCTTCCCACTCGCGCCCGTGCCGTTGGTGGTTGGCGGGGTTCATCAGGAAACCCAGCGGAACCTCAAAGATCTCAGCAACTTCACCTTGTTCAGGTTGCAGTGAAAAACCGGGCTGGACCAACGCCACCACCGGGCAGATGCGAAACCCCGTCCGGGTCTGATAAATGTCCAAGAATCCACACGTTTCGACAAATTTTCGCTCCAACCCGGTCTCTTCGTGGGTTTCCCGCAAAGCCGCACCAACCGGTCCCTCATCGCCCTCATCGATCTTGCCGCCGGGAAATGCCACCTGGCCGGGATGGCTGGGCATGTCGTCGGTGCGCCGCGTGAGAAGGACCGTGAGCTCGTCCTCGTGCATCACGAGCGGCACAAGCACGGCAGCCGCACGCGGGTTTGACACAGGATCGAAGGTTTCCCCCAAATGCCGGTTGAGATCATCATCTGAACGCGGTGCCGGGACGCTCATATCGTCCATCTCCAGTGGAACGGACGGGTGCAGCCGTTGCGCAGCCAGGTCTTGAAACTCTGCGGCGTTAAAGCGGAAAGACGAATTGCTCAACGTTCAGCCCCAATCTCGTCTGCAAGGGCCATCGGCCAGAAAGTACCATCGCTCCAAACCCCGAACCAATCTGTGCCATCATGCTCTTCAACCACCCCAATCTCCGCCAGATCGTAGAAGATGGCACGGCTCAAGAGGGCCTCCAATTTGCCGCGCACAAGGATGTAGGGCTTTATACCACCCTCTGTGTCGGTTTGCTGGAAACGCAAGGGGTGTTCCTTGCCTACAGCGACGATTTCATCAAGATTTGTGCGCAGCAGGAGGGTTTGATTCGGTCCTTCGTTTTCAACTTGCATCTCGACCGCGGTAAAATGGGCATCATCAACGATGATTCCATATTTTTCTTCCGGCGTAACCATATAGGTTCGCCCATCGTCATCTTTGCGCAGTATGGTGGAAAACAGGCGAACCATGCGTTCACGCAGGATGGGTGTGCCCTGATAGAACCAACTTCCATCAGCGGCGATACGCATGTCCAAATCGCCAGTATAAGCCGGATTCCAGAGGTGTACGGGCGGCAATTTTTTGCCCGCTTTGGCCGCAGTTTCAAATTTGGCAAGATCTTGCATCGGCTAATCCGCCACACTCCTGTCATCGTTTAATGGTGCAGAGGAGGCTACGGCCTCAAGCTATCGTGATGGAATTGATCTCCATCGGTAATTTCTGCGCTTTCACATAAGCGATTGGTGCAAGTATAATGGCCAGCATGCAGACCATCAATGAAGCTCCCGATCAGATTGACAAGGAAATCGTCAAAACGATCGAAAAAACGGGCGAACAGCTTGGCCAGGTGCGCGATGCCATCGGCCAGGTTATTTTCGGACAACAAAATGTGGTTGATTTGTCCACCGCGACCATCCTCACGGGCGGGCATGCCTTGCTGGTAGGCTTGCCGGGCTTGGCCAAAACCAAGCTGGTGGAGACCATAGGCACGGTTCTGGGTCTGTCGGAAAAGCGCGTGCAGTTCACGCCAGACCTGATGCCGGCCGATATTATCGGTTCAGAAGTTCTGGAAGAAAGCAAATCGGGCAAGCGCTCGTTCCGCTTCATCGAAGGCCCGGTGTTCTCGCAACTGCTGATGGCCGATGAGATCAACCGGGCGAGCCCGCGCACCCAGTCTGCGCTGTTGCAAGCCATGCAGGAACACCATGTAACCGTGGCGGGCCAGCGGTATGACCTGCCTGCGCCGTTCCACGTATTGGCAACGCAGAACCCATTGGAGCAGGAAGGCACTTATCCTCTGCCGGAAGCCCAGCTTGATCGGTTCGTCATGCAGATCAACGTGCCCTATCCAGATCTTGAATCTGAGCGCAAAGTTCTGTTTGCAACCACTGGCACCGAAGACGAAAAACCCACACAGGTCATGAGTGCCGAAGAGCTGATGGCCGCCCAACAGGTTATTCGCCGCATTCC
This sequence comes from Alphaproteobacteria bacterium, assembly GCA_024227565.1. Classification (GTDB taxonomy): domain Bacteria; phylum Pseudomonadota; class Alphaproteobacteria; order Rhizobiales; family CAJQND01; genus JAAEUE01. The sequence goes on along the minus strand of JAAEUE010000222.1, from coordinate 100,701 downwards.
GGTTGGCGAGAAGGTTGTGGACGCCGTGCTTAAACTTGTGCGCGCCGCAAGACCTGATGGCGATGCCAGCGAGTTTGTGCGCGAGAATGTGGCGTGGGGCCCGGGGCCGCGCGCCAGTCAGGCACTCATGCTCGGCATTCGCGCCCGCGCTTTGATGGGTGGGCGGTTTGCGCCGTCGATAGACGATGTAATCGAGCTTGCCGGTCCCGTGCTCCACCACCGCATGGCGCTTACGTTTGCTGCCCGGGCGGATGGCATCACTCTGGATGATGTCATCGGGCGGCTCACGTCGGATTTGGTTTAGGCGGCCCCAGCATGGCCTCAGGCACAGTTGGAACGGGCAAGGAGCCCCCTCATGGCCGGGCCGAGGCTGCGCGTGATGCGGCCGAGCGGGTGGCGTCTGCCTTTCCGGCGTTGTTGGTGGAAGCTGAGCGCATTGCACAAACGGTTGCCCACGGCATTCATGGCCGCCGCCGGGCTGGCACCGGAGAGACTTTCTGGCAATACAAGCAATACCGCGTAGGCGACAGTGCCTCCGCGATTGACTGGCGGCGCTCTGCCCGCTCTGATGAAGTGTATGTGCGGGAAAACGAGTGGGAGGCCGCGAACACAGTTTGGCTTTGGACCAATGTCAATGCGTCCATGGAGTTTAAGTCTCACCTGTCTGAGATTTCCAAGAAGGAACGCGGGGTGATTATCACTCTGGCGTTGGCCAATCTGCTTTTGCAGGCTGGTGAACGGGTTGGGATGCTTGGGTCAGCTGAACCACCATCGCATCATCTGACAGCCATGCGGCGCTTTGCGCACTATCTCACGGACGAGTCCACAAGCTCAGACGACCTGCCACCTGCCGTTCGGATTCCGCGCTTTTCCACCTTGGTTCTGGTCGGCGATTTCCTGCAGCCGATAGAGGAGATCAACCAACGGTTCGGTGAACTGGCGGGCCGGGATATCCAAGGTCATATCGTGCAGGTGCTTGATCCAGCAGAAGAGACCCTGCCATATCAGGGCCGCAAGGAATTTGCGGAAATCTCGGGACCCTTGAAGCTCACTATTGGCAAGGTTGAAGGCTTGCGCGGGGCCTATCACGAGAAGGTGGAGGCGCATCGCAGGGAGCTTGGCCACTTGTGCCGCAGATTGGGTTGGACCTTCGGCGTCCACCATACGGATGTGTCGCCCCATCAGGCATTGCTGAGCCTCTATGGTAGGTTGTCGGGCGATTTCGCCACTGGCCGGGCCTCGGTGGCGGGCTCATAAGATCATGTGGCAGGTTGGCAGCATAGCGTTCCTGAACCCGTGGGCCCTCGCCGCGCTTGTTGCGTTGCCCATTATCTGGTGGCTGCTGCGCTTCACACCGCCGCGCCCGGACCGGATCGATTTTCCGCCGTTCCGTTTTCTGCTCGAGCTGGTTTCGAGTGAAGAGACGCCGCACAAGACCCCGTGGTGGCTTATAGCTCTGCGGCTGTCGGCAGCTGGACTTCTCATTGTTGCGTTGGCCCAGCCTGTGTTGAACAAGACTCTGCCTATCTCGGCAGGCAAGGGCCCGCTGTTGGTGGTTGTTGATGATGGCTGGGCGTCAGCCAAAGATTGGCAGAGGCGCATGAATGTGTTGCAGGAGATCGTTGAAGCTGCTGAGCAGAACGCGCGGTTGATCTCGATCCAAACAACGACCCCGCGCCTGGCGCCACGCCCGCTTGAGCCTAAGGAGGCCCGCGAGGTGGCGGGTCTCATGTCTGCTTTGCAGCCTCAACCTCTGACGCCGGACCGGCAAAAACTTGCAAGCCTCCTCACGCCCGCTTTCAAAGACAGTGAGGGCGTGAACGTGACCTGGCTGTCAGACGGTCTGGACTACGGCACCGCCCGTGCCTTCGCTGAGACGCTGAAGGCTCTCGGCAACGGTGCAGAGGTCAGTGTCCTTGCGCCGCCGGCTGTGGAGGTTTCCCATGCCCTGGGTGCCGTTTCCCTGGAAGACGGCAACCTGACCGTGAGTGTCAACCGTGCAGACAAGATTGGCGCGGCCAAAGGTACGATCAATGCCGTGGCCCTAAATGGCCGTGTTCTGGGCAATGTGGAATATGGATTTGCAGCAGATAGTGCCGAAGCCAAAGCCACGCTTGACCTTCCTGTTGCCTTGCGCAACGAGGTAGCACGATTGTTCATTTCAGATGCACGTTCTGCGGCTTCAATGTTTCTTTTGGATGACAGTTGGCGGCGTAAAACCGTAGGCTTGGTGTCCGGGAAGAGCCTCTATTTTGCCCAACCCCTGTTGTCGCCGCTCTATTACGTGTCGCGCGCGTTGGAGCCTTTTACTGAGTTGAAGCGCGCACCCATTGATGATGGAGATTCCGGCATCAAGGCGCTTCTGGATGGCGGGCTTTCCATGCTGGTTTTGGCTGATGTGGGCCAGCTTCAGGAAAGCGACCGGATTGCCGTTGAAGACTGGGTCGACAACGGTGGCACACTGGTGCGGTTTGCCGGGCCGCGCTTGGCGGCACGTCAGGATGAGTTGGTGCCCGTTAAACTCCGGCGTGGCGGCAGAGCTTTAAGTGGTGCCCTGTCATGGGCTTCGCCCCAACCTTTGAGCCCGTTCGACGAAGGGAGCCCGTTCTATGGCCTTCCAGTCCCCGAAGACGTCACTGTGGTTCGCCAGGTTCTGGCTGAACCGGGCAGTGAATTGAACCAGAAAACCTGGGCCAGATTGGGTGACAACACGCCCTTGGTGACCGCAAGCCGGGTAGGGGCGGGGTCGATTGTGTTGTTCCACGTGACGGCCAGTCCGGAATGGTCAAACCTTCCTTTGTCGGGCCTGTTTTTGGACATGCTAAGGCGCCTGGTTGCCAGATCGCAGGGTGTCTCCGGCGAAGGCCAGCAGGCGACGTTCAATGCAAGCGGTGCATTCGCTCCGGTTCGGGTGCTCAACGGTTATGGCGAACTTGCCTCACCGCCCGCCGACGCAGCCCCTGTACCGGCCAAGGACATTCGCACCGCCAAACCAGCGCCAGAACACTTGCCTGGGCTTTACCGGCGCGGCGGGCAAACCCATTCGATCAATTTGGCTGGCGGCGGACTGAAGTTTTCAGCCCTGGGCAGCTTGCCTCTAGGCATTTCGCAGGGGGGCTACACCAAAACGCCAGCGCTGTCGCTCAAACCTTGGTTGCTGACCGCTGCGTTCATCCTGTTGCTGGCTGATGCATTGGCCAGTCTGTGGCTTGCGGGCCGTTTGGCCAGACGAGGCGGCCTGACCGCTGCAGTTTCGCTCATTTTGTTTGTTGTCGCGGCCCAGATGTTCGGCGCGCCTGCGTCCGCTCAGGACAGTACCTCTGGCGTGAGTGTGGCCGACAGGTTTGCCATGCAAGCCACGCTGCAAACCAGGTTGGCCTTCGTTCTCACAGGTAACGCGCGCATGGACGAGGTCAGCCGGACCGGGCTCTATGGATTGTCGGACTACATACGGCGCAAGACGTCACTGGAACCCGAAGCGCCTGTTGGAGTGGACATCGAAAAGGACGAAATCGTCCTGTTCCCCCTATTGTATTGGCCGGTTCACAGAGATGCGCAGGCTCTTTCCAAGGTGGGCGCAGCGAAGCTTGCCGCATTCTTGAAGAGTGGCGGCACCATCTTTTTTGACACCCGTGACCATCAGGACGCATTGGCTGGCGTCACCAGCGAAGGTCCGGCCCGCCAGGCTTTGAGGCGCATTCTTGCCGGACTGGATATTCCGCCACTTGAAACCGTGCCGCCAGACCATGTGTTGACGAAAGCGTTTTATCTGCTCAACCGGTTCCCGGGCCGTTGGGCCGGAGGCAAGCTTTGGGTCGAGGCAACCGACCGGGCCAGTACAGGCATCACCTCCAATACCGATGGCGTGTCTTCTGTGATAATTGGAGCAAACGATTACGCGGCCGCATGGGCAACCGACCCGACGGGCAGGGCACTCTATCCCACCATTCCCGGCGGCAAGCGCCAACGCGAATTCGCCTTCAGGACCGGTGTGAACATTGTAATGTACTCGCTGACCGGCAACTACAAGGCCGATCAGGTTCACGTTCCCTCCATTCTCGAACGTATTGGGCAGTAGGGTGGCGGTGGAATGAACCTCTCTTTAGAATTCTCACCTATCTTACCCACCGAGGCGCTGGTGGTTCTGGGTCTGGCGGCCTTGGCCATCATGCTTCTGGGCATCTTGAAGCGGGCGCGCGGCGCATGGCTTAGGTTTGCCGCGACCGCGGCCGTGTTCCTGGCGTTGCTCAATCCCATCGCACGCGACGAGGTGCGCACCATCTTGCCGGACGTGGCCGTGGTGGTCACTGACCTCAGCCAGAGCCAGTCCATCGATGGCCGCAGCGAGCGGGCCGTTGAAGCCGGGCGTCAACTTAAAACGGATCTGAAGACTGCTAAGGATCTGCAGGTGAAGTACGTAACGGTCCGGCCTGACCCAGTCCCAAATGATGAGGGCACGCAGCTCTTCAAGGCCCTGAACGAGGCTTTGTCCGATGTTCCGCCGGAGCGGTTTGCCGGTGCCGTGTTGATCACCGATGGCCAAGTGCACGATGTTCCCGAAAGCCTGAGAGCTCAGGGCTATGACGGACCGGTTCAAGCTTTGATCACCGGGCGCAAAGGCGAGCGCGACCGGCGTATCGTTGTTGAGGAAGCCCCGAAATTTGGCATTGTGGGCCAGCAGCTTACGGTCAAGTTCCGGGTTGAAGATCACAATCTGCCGCCGGGAAGCGCGGAGGTGACGTTGAGCCGGGGTGGCCAACAGACCGAACGTTTGCGGGTTCCGGTTGGCACCAGTGTTGAGGTTGAGATCACAATCGACCACGGCGGGACCAACATCACTGAGTTGGCGGTCTCCCCGGTTGAGGGTGAACTGACCGAAATGAACAATCGGGTGGTGGTGCTCACCGATGGCGTGCGCGACCGTTTGCGCGTGCTTTTGGTGTCGGGCGAGCCGCATGCAGGTGAGCGCACCTGGCGCAATCTTCTGAAGTCAGACGCGGCGGTTGACTTGGTGCATTTCACTATTTTGCGGCCCCCTGAAAAGCAAGATTCCACACCGATCAATGAGTTGTCGTTGATAGCTTTCCCCACCCGTGAGCTGTTTTCCCAAAAGCTCAACGAGTTCGATCTCATTATCTTCGACCGCTATCAACGGCGCGGCGTTCTGCCTCTCATCTATTTGGCAAACGTCTCTCAGTTCGTGGAAGAAGGCGGTGCTGTGCTTACAGCGGCTGGACCAGCGTTTTCCACACCGCTCAGCCTTTACCGCACGCCGCTGGCATCGATACTTCCGTCCGTACCCACGGGCGAGGTGATCACCCAGCCTTTTCACCCAATGATCACGCAGCGCGGCCACCGCCATCCGGTAACCCGCAATCTTGAAGGTGGAAATCAGTCTCCGCCTGGCTGGGGCCGCTGGTTCCGGCTGATCAATGTCGATCCAAAGCAAGGCGAGATCGTCATGAGCGGCCCATCTGAGCGCCCACTCATGATCCTGGACCGGGTTGGCAAGGGCCGTGTGGCCCAGCTGTTGTCCGACCATGCTTGGCTATGGGCGCGCGGTTTTGAGGGCGGCGGCCCCCAGGCTGAAATGCTGCGCCGTTTGGCCCATTGGTTGATGAAAGAGCCCGATTTGGAAGAAGAGGCCCTTCTGGGCAGCCATAAGGGCCAGACCTTGACCATTGAGCGGCGCACCATGGCAGATGCTGCGCGGCCGGTGACCGTGACGTCTCCTTCGGGCAAGGAAACCGAGGTGGAACTCAAAGAGGAACAATCGGGCGTGTGGCGCGCGCGCCTTGCGGTCAACGAAGTGGGTGTTCACCGCCTGAAAGATGATACTCTGTCTGCGGTGGCGGCGGTGGGCAGTGCCGATCCAAAAGAGCTGGCAGAGATTATTGCGTCGCCGGCCAAGTTGGCAAAACTCATGCAAGACACCGGCGGGCGGGCCTTCTGGGTGTCTTCAGCTACTGGCAACGAAATCTCGTTGCCCGCCATCAGACGCGTTGAGCCGGGCCGACGCATGTCTGGTCAGGGTTGGTTCGGCCTTAAGCGGAATGGGGCATTCCGGGTTGAATCATTGCGTGAACTCTCGCTTTTCTCAAATCTGCTGGCGTTGGCCGCACTGATGTTCCTTCTGGCCTTTGCCTGGTACCGAGAGGGCCACTGAGCCGCAGCCTCCAGCCTGTTACCTAAGCACCCAATTGGACTAAGTTGACCCTCCCAACACGCGGGAGGAGACAGCATGACGCTCGAGCATGGACACAGCGCCGACGAAATTCGCGGCCGTTTGGCCGAAGATCGCCAACCCAGTTACATTCGCGACTGGGTTTATGGCGGTATTGACGGGGCCATCACCACATTTGCCATTGTTGCCGGGGTGGTTGGAGCTGCCTTGTCTGCAAATGTCATTGTGGTTCTAGGCCTCGCCAATCTGCTCGCCGACGGATTATCCATGGCAGCGAGCAATTACAGCGGCACGAAGGCCGAAGTGGACGATCACGCGCGCCTGCGTGAGGTTGAGCGCAGGCACATTGCGGCAGCACCCGAGGGAGAGCGCGAAGAGATACGCCAAATCTTGCAGTCAAAAGGGCTCACCGGCCGCGCGCTGGACGATGCGGTCGCGGCGATCACTTCTAACGAGGAAACTTGGATCGAAACCATGTTAATCGAGGAATATGGTTTGAGCCCGGTGCTTCGCAAACCGCTTCTTTCAGGCGCGAGCACCTTTGCTGCTTTTCTGATCTGCGGCTCAGTTCCGCTGTTTCCCTACCTTTTTGGTGTGGAAGCAGCATTCTCCATCGCCATTGCTATGACCGCCGCGGTTTTCTTTGGGATTGGTGCCCTGAAGGCTCGCTGGTCTCTGGCATCCTGGTGGGTTTCGGGCCTGGAGACGTTGGGTGTGGGCATGTTGGCTGCGGCTGCTGCATTTGCTGTCGGTTATCTTTTGCGCGACCTAGTTTAGGCTTCGCGCGATTGATCTGCATCAAAGACCCTTTTCCGCCAACAGCCTAACTTTCTGAACGTGGCCTGGGTTGCAATCGTCATCGACCCTCGTCACGCCGGGATGGCCGCCGCAGTTGGTCCATCCTGCAGGCGGCGGAAGAAAGGCGGAAACAGAGCCGAAACGTTCCCTCCGGTCCTTCTGCCTCCGCCGTCTGCATCACTCTACCCAGAACTGGAACGCCCAAACAACGGAGGCAGCAATGTCAGTTGGAACAATCCTTGTGTCGCTGAATGACGTGGACCGCTCAAAGGAAATTCTAGAGATCACCGCTGCCTTGGCGGATCGGCATGATGCACACGTGATCGGTTTGTATGTGATCCCGGCCGTCTACATTCATCCCGGTATTTCGGCTCATGTGACCGCGGACGTGATCGATTGGGGACGTAAGTTCTTTCAAGACCGCGCCGACGGGGTCAAGAAGCTCTTTGATGCCGAGATGAAAAAACAAGGCTTCAAGGGCGAGTGGCGTCAGGTGGACGGCATAAGCCACTTGGTTGCAACATCGGTTGTAGAACATGGGCGCCAGTCAGATTTGATCGTTGTCAGCCAGGGCGGCAAAAATTCCAACAATGGCTGCGAGGCGGATTTCGCCGAACGTATCGTTCTGGATGCCGGGCGGCCCGTTTTGTTGATCCCGAATGCGGGCACATTTGACACGGTCGCGCAGAATGTCATCTTCGGATGGAACGCCACGAGAGAATCTGCTCGGGCCGCGTTCGATGCGGTTCCTCTTTTGAAGGATGGTGCGAAGGCGCATGTAATGTGGGTGGATTCTGACCTGGACGCTGGCGACGGTGCTGCTTTACCGGGCGCCGAGCTGGCGGTCGCTCTTTCCCGCCATGGCGTGGAGGCAATTTCCGAGCCCTCCACGACCGCAAATATCGATGCCGCTGATGCGCTCCTCAACCGCGTGTCCGATGCCGGTGCCGACATGCTGGTGATGGGCGCCTATGGCCACTCCAGAGTGCGAGAGCTCGTGTTTGGAGGGGCAACCCGCAAGGTGCTCGATCAGATGACTGTGCCAGTTCTGATGTCGCATTGAGGGAGCTTGCTATGACCATCAAGAAAGTCGTGTTGGAACTTGCCCGTGATCACGATTTCCCAAATGGCAGCCGCGCCCACGGCTACCGCTTCACGGCGCCGCTCACCGATGACGGCAAGATTGACCCCGAGGCTTGGAAAGCACACCGTGATCGATGCCGAGTGGTGCGGTTTTGGGGAGATGAGGAAGATGAGGTTGGCCATTTGATCCGCAAAGCCGGCGGATCATGGGCTTTCCACTACGACATTCACGGTGATGAAGACAGCGATGAGAGCGGTTACCGCTTTGCCTTGCACGTGTTCAAACCAGGGGAGTATCTGTCGATCAAAGAACATGACGACCAGATGCGAACATTCAAAGTAGTTGCGGTCAGCGCTCTGAGCTAGACGCTGACCGCAAGGTGTGTCTGGATAATGTGATCAGACCCGCTAGCGGGCCCGGGAGGAAAGATATCCAAACACAATCGCAAACGAGATCGCCCCGCCAATTGGGATCAAGAGATAAAGCATTTCGCCAGAGGTCATCGACTCTGTCCTTTCAATTGTTCCGCAAACATCGTCGAATTGCCGGGCAGCTGCTTTGACTTAGATCAAATGGTTCAATCAGGCCAAGAAGTGCTCTAGAGTGCGCCCCGCCCATCTGAATTGGAGCCGGGGCAATGTTCGCGCGCGCAATCAACAGGATCGATCAACTGAACCGGACACTGGGACACGGCGTGGCCTGGTTGGCGCTCGCAATGGTGTTGCTGCAGTTTGCAGTGGTGGTTTTGCGCTATGTTTTCGTAATCGGCTCTGTGCCTATGCAAGAGGCCGTTTGGCATTTACATGGCCTGCTATTTATGTTGGGCGCGGGCTACACCCTGTTGAACGATGGCCATGTGCGGGTCGACGTGATCTACCGAGACGCTAGCCCGGTTTACAAAGCCCGCACCGACCTGGCTGGCTGTCTCTTCTTCCTTCTTCCGGTTTGCGCACTCACCTTCTATATGTCGTGGGACTATGTCTTGCGTTCAATTTATGACTTTGAGCGAGGCGTCTGGATGCTGGAAAGTTCGCCTGAGTTTGGCGGGTTGCCGCTGATCTGGGCTTACAAGACGGTTATCTGGTTGTTCGCAGTGACGCTGGCATTGCAAGGCGTCTCGGTGGCGGCGAAAGCCTTTGCCTATCTGAGCGGTGAAGTTTCGAGCTATCCACCAAAATCCGCTGGCGGGAGCCCGGGCAGTTGAGCAACTTGCCAATCCTGCTCTGCATTTTGATGTTCGCCTCGGTCTGCGGCGTGCTCATCTTGGGCTTTCCAGTGGCGTTCACCCTGGCGGGAATAGCGACCTTATTTGCCTTTCTGGGTGCGCTGTTTGGTGTGTTTGATCTTGGCCTGCTCCTGGCGTTCCCCCAACGCATCTTCGCCGTCATGTCGAGCGAAGTTTTGGTTGCGGTGCCTTTATTTGTCTTTCTGGGTGTGATGTTAGAGCGCTCCAAGGTTGCCGAAGATCTGCTGGGCGCAATGAGCCTGATCTTTGGTGCCAGGCCCGGCGGATTGGCCATATCTGTCACTCTGGTGGGCATGCTGCTGGCCGCATCCACCGGCATTGTGGGCGCTACCGTAGTGACCATGGGATTGCTGGCCCTGCCGACCATGCTCAATGCGAGCTACAACCGGGCCTTTTCGTGCGGAACGATCTGTGCGGCAGGAACCTTGGGCCAAATCATCCCTCCTTCAATTGTGCTGGTTATTTTGGGGGATCAGATTTCCATTGCCTATCAGAATGCTCAATACACCAAGGGCATCTTTGCGCCGGACACGGTCTCGGTGAATGATCTGTTTGCCGGTGCCCTAATCCCCGGCCTAGTGCTGGTGCTGCTCTATCTAGCTTATCAGGCCGCGTATGCCCTGCTCAATCCGGCTGGAGCCCCTGCCGCAACCGCTGTCGAAGTGGAGATGGACACGGCAACCAGTTTGCGCCGCTTGGTCGGTTCTTTGTTCGCCCCCTTGCTCTTAATCGTTGCGGTTCTCGGCTCCATTCTGGCAGGCATTGCCTCGCCAACTGAAGCTGCCGCCGTTGGCGCTGTTGGAGCACTTATGTTGGCCGGATACCGACTGTCAGCCAGCCGTGGCGCCGCCATAACCTTGGCCGCCCTCTGTCTCGTTTTCCTTCTCGTGCTCACCGTATTCTTCGATCTGCGCATGCAGCGTGATGTGCTTGAGCTCTCTAACCAGGCCGCCTTCGCCTGCGCTGTGCTGCTGGCAGTGGGTTTGATCTACGGCATCTGGATTTCATTACGGCGGACCTACGGCGCGCGCGATGAAGGCGGAGTTCCCGTCCTGGTGAGTGTCATGCGGTCAACCTTGCAGATCAGCGCGATGATTTTTGTCATCCTCATTGGTGCCACTATGTTCTCACTGGTGTTTCGCGGCCTCGGCGGAGACAGGATAATAGAAGAATTCCTGCAAACCTTGCCGGGCGGAACGCTGGCCGCTGTTCTGCTCGTCATGACGGTGATGTTCGTTATGGGATTCTTTCTCGATTTTCTCGAGATCGTGTTCATCGTTGTGCCGATTGTGGCGCCCATCATGCTGCAGATGGAAATCGCGCCTGGCGAGCTCATGCACCCGGTCTGGCTTGGCGTCATGATGGGCATCAACATCCAGACATCCTTCCTCACCCCGCCATTTGGTTTTGCCCTATTTTACTTGCGCGGCGTGGCGCCAGACGCGATAGGAACCTCGGACATCTATAAAGGGGTGGTCCCGTTCATTGGGTTGCAGCTTTGTGTTCTCGTTGCGCTTTGGCTCGCACCTGAACTGGCCACCTGGTTACCCACCATGCTGTATGGGAGATAGCGTATGAAAGCAGCTGATCTGTTTGACTTGAGCGGTGAGGTCGCCTTGATCACCGGAGCGTCGTCTGGCCTGGGCCGCAACTTCGCCAAAGTGCTGGCCGCAAACGGCGCAAAGGTAGTTCTGGCCGCCCGCACCACCAGAAAGCTGGAAGACCTGAAAGCCGAGATCGAAGCAGAGGGTGGAGAGGCGGCAGTGGTCACGCTGGATATCTCAGACCGCGCGCAAATCGCGCCCGCCTTTGAGGCAGCAGAGACAGCCTTCGGAACCGTGACCTTGCTCATCAACAACGCCGGTATTTCCGGCGCACTGACGGGCATGGACCTGACCCCGGAGGAATGGCGCGAGCTGATGGCGGTCAACCTCGACGGCCCATGGTTCGCAGCCCAGGAAGCCTCCAGGCGGATGATTGCGGCCAACACGGGCGGCGGCATCATCAACATTGCCTCCGTGGCCTCATTCCGCGCCCTGCGCACTCTTGCGGCCTATGGGGCGTCTAAGGGCGCCATCAAGCAGCTCACCGCAAATCTTGCCGTCGAGCTGGCTCGCCACAACATCCGCGTTAACGCCATCGCACCCGGCTATATCCTCACCGAGATCAATCGCGAGTTCTTTGAGAGCGGGGCCGGAGATCACATGATCAAAACCATCCCTCAGCGTCGCATTGGAGATCCTTGCGACCTGGATGGTGTGCTCCTACTTCTGGCTTCCCGCAAGGCTGGGGCGTTTATGACCGGCACGACTGTGATCGTGGATGGTGGGCAGGTGCTCGGCGTCTGAGGGCCGGCCGGCAGACGGCCGGGCCCTGTTCTCGAACCTGCTTGGCAACACATATGCCAAACCGCAGCATTAGAGCCAGAACGGCTTGGCGACTTCTTCGGCTGCCGCTTCGGGGCTGATACCGACATCGTCCAGTTCCCGGCGGGTGAGGGTGGCCAGGTGCCGGCGTTGGTCGGCTCTATCGCTCCAGCGTCGGATCAACTTCATCATCCGAGTGAAGCTAAAGATCTGGACGTCTAGTCCGATTGATCCTCTTTCGATTTGGTTCAGGCCTTGAGCAATGGCGTTCATGAGATCATCTCCTGAGCTGAATTGTTGTGTTTCATGAGCATATATTGACTAAGAAAAATCGGTATTCAAACGGATATATTTAAGGTATAGGCTTAGAAATATTGATCCATAAGTGTTTGGAACACCCATGCGACTGCCGCCGCTCAACGCCATCCGCGCCTTTGAGGCTGCGGCCAGGCTGGGTGGGTTTGTCAAAGCTGCAGGAGAACTTCACGTCACACCGGCTGCCGTCAGCCACCAGGTGAAGTCCTTGGAAGCTCATCTTGGTGTTAAGCTCTTCAACCGCCAGCATAGGGGGTTGGAGTTGACGACCGCAGGGCTTGAACTTCTCCCGGAAGTCTCTCGGGGACTTGCCCACTTCTCACGGGCTGTCGGGGCTCTCAGCGGTGGAGAATTGGCGGGACGGCTTACGGTGAACGCGGCACCGTCGCTTGCCACACTCTGGCTTGTGCCACGCTTAGGAAGTTTCAGTCAGGCCTACCCCGACATCAAGGTCCGGATCTTGGCCAATGAGGTTGCGCCCGATCTGAATCTAGGCAAGGTGGATATTCGCATTCCTTATGGATCTGGGCAGTTTCCGGGTTTTAAGTCCCGCCTTCTTATGCGTGATGGCGTTTTCCCCGTTTGCTCTCCATCGCTCCTCAACAATCGGCCGCTTAGGCGATTTTCCGACCTGCGTGATCACATCTTATTGCACGACATCGATACTGACGTCGATGAACCAACCATGACGTGGGCGCGCTGGCTGCGCGATTCTGGGCTGACAATGGATGCGCCTTCTGGACACGTGGAATTTGGCAACTCGGTTCTGCTGACGGAGGCTGCCGTGCGCGGCCAAGGAGTGGCGCTTGGACGAACGTCATTGGTAAGAGACCATCTGGAAACGGGGCGCCTCGTGCGGCCCTTGAAAACTTCGCGAACCGGAGATTACGCCTATTATCTCGTAACCACGGTAGCTGATGCCGAACGGCCGCGCGTTAAGGTCTTTCTCGATTGGATAGAGCGCCAAGTGGAGGCTGAAATATTGGAGTGAGCCTCAATCGCTCTGAGCAGCGGATGGAGCCTCCCGGGATGTGCTTTCCAACAAATGTGTCGCGCCCATTTTACGAAGAGCGCGCTTGAAACTCGCCGCGAATTCGTCTGTCTTAAACCCAAGACAAACACCAAGAAAGGCGAGTGATGGATTTTACAATCAGCCCAGAGTTGGAAGATCTGCGCCTGCGGGTGAGGCGCTTCATTGCAGAGGAAGTGATCCCGCTGGAGGCGGACCGGGAAAACTACAACGAATACGACAACATTAAGCTCTCGGTTTTGGCGCCTATGCGCGAGAAGGCACGCGCGGCCGGCCTTTGGGCGCCGCAAATGCCTGTGGAACGTGGTGGTCTCGGTTTGCCGGTTAGCGGCTGGGCGGTATTTTATGAAGAAGCTGCCCGTTCGATTTTTGGTCCCGTGGTGCTCAATTGCAATGCGCCGGATGATGGCAATATGTCTGTGCTCAACAAGGTGCTGGCCACTGAGGAGCTTAAGGACAAGTGGCTGCAGCCTATCATCGATGGAGACGTGCGCTCAGCGTTTGTGATGACTGAACCCCATCCAGGTTCGGGCTCAGATCCAGGCGGCATGATGCTCACCAAAGCGGAACAGAAGAACGATCGTTATGTAATCCGGGGCACCAAATGGTTTATTTCAGGCGCTGAAGTGGCAAGCCATTTCATCTTGATGGCCCGCACATCCGATGATCCACGTCATGGGCTCACGGCGTTCCTATTTCACAAAGACGACCCGGGTTGGCGCATTACGCGGCGCATCGCCAACATGGGGCCTGATGAACATGGCGGCATCTGTGAATTGGAATTTGACGGGCTGGAAATCCCGATGGAACACAGGCTCATGGAAGAGGGCGATGGCTTGCGTCTTACCCAAATGCGCCTCGGCCCCGCCCGGTTAACCCACTGCATGCGCTGGTTGGGCATGGCCAAGCGCTGCATGGAAGTGGCTCGTGAGTATACGGAGAATCGCTACGCCTTCGGTGAGAAGCTGAGTGAGCGGGAATCCATCAAGATGATGTATGGCGACGTTGCCCATGACATTCAGATTGGCCGACTATTGACCATGCATGCCGCCTGGCAGCTCGATCAGGGTTCGCGTGCGCGCAAGGAAGTCTCCATGGCGAAAATCCATGTGGCTGATGTGCTCAACAAGGCCGCCGATGTAGGCATTCAAATGTGCGGCGCCAAGGGCTACTCGCAAGACACGGTTCTGGAGTGGTTCTACCGATACGCCCGCTGCGCCAAACTGGTGGATGGCGCGTCGGAAGTGCACAAGATGGTTCTCTCGCGCCTCTACGAGAAGGAGGGTGACGATTTCTGGAGTTGGGGGTAGAACTGGGCCGACCCCTACGCTTGGGACATGATCCGCCATTCCATGTATTTGATGCCGGCAATGCCGCCAATAACGATGCAGACGAATGTGATGAACGACCCAATGGCCAACGTGGAAAGTCCGGTCACCGCCTGGCCCACCGTGCAGCCAAGCGCCATCACGCCGCCAATGCCCATCAGCGCCGCACCGCCGAGATTGCGCAAGGTGTCGGAAACATCTGCAAACGCGCTGAGGCGGAACCGTTTCATGGAGATGGCGGCCAGGAAGCTGCCGAGGATCGCTCCGAACACCGTAACCACACCAAAGCCGGGCAAGCCGAACGCGGTGAAGCGTGTGAGATATTCCAACGTGTCGCCGGCAGGGCGCACATAGGTGAGCGAGATGGGCGCAACCGGATTATCGCCCAGTTCGTCAAACGCCAGGCCGGTCAAAGCCCAGCCGGCCGCTGCGCACAGGCCGATGCCAATGCCGCCCAAAACGTGAGGCATGGAGGTGCGGAACTGAGCGTCCTTGAAGCAATAGATGAGCATTGCGCCGGCCACGAGAACTGTCACAATGAGCCCTCCGCTTTCGCCCCCTGAAACCGCATTCACAAGCGCGTCCAGCCCCTGGCTCTCGGCGCCAAGGGCGGTCATGTCGATCTGGCCAAACCCAGCCAGCGCAGCGCGGATGGGCCCCAGAAGGCCGCCGATGGTGATGTAAGAAAATAAACCGGCGACAATGAGCACGATTAGCGAGCCGATGTCGCCCCCGCCGAGACGCGCCAGATTGCGGCTGATGCAGCCGCCAGCATAGACCATGCCGAAGCCGAAGAGAAGCCCGCCCAACACATTGCCGACCCAGGTGAGCGTGGGCGCGAGGTACATGGAGGTCTTGAGATCCACCGCGCCCAGATATTGGAACACCTGAGCCCCGATGAGAGCTGTTGCCCCGGCCAGAAGCCAAGACCGGAAACGTTTGTAATCGCCGAATGACACCAGGTCCGATAGGGCGCCCATGGTGCAGAAGTTGGTGCGAAACACAATGAAGCCAAAGATGACGCCAATCACCAAACCGCCCCACGCCACGTAAACGGTGGGAGCTTCCACAATAGTCTCTTTTAAAGCTTCAATCATCTTTCTACATCCTGACGTTGGCAGCCTGCTCGATCCGCGGGGCGACCCTTGAAAGGTCAAATCCCGCCGAGGCAGCTTTGTGAAGGATCTCCTGGGCGCTCATGGTGCCCGCATTCGCCAGTGCCCACAGAACCGTGGCGCGCATGCCGGTGCCGCAATAGGCCAAAACCGGACCATCTGCACCGGTGAGGAGGGCCTTGAAGGCAGCTACGTCTTCATCGGTGATTTGCGTGGGGAGAACCGGCAAATGATAATAGTCGAGAGCGGTTGAACTGGCCACATCGCGGGCCTGTCCTGCTGTCATCGCGTCTGCCTGTTCGCCATCCGGGCGCACGTTTATGACCGTCTTGAACCCTTGCTCTGCTGCCCTGGACAGATCGCCTGATGCGATTTGTCCGGCAACGGCAAGGCCGTCGTCAATATTCTTGAATTCCATAGTGAGCGATCCTCGGGCTGGCTCTTCGGCAGCTTGTTTGTTATATTATATTAGAATATTCTAATGAACAAGGTGAATTGGCGATCTGAAGGTTTGCGCAGTCCCTAGCGTGAAGAGGGCAGGGCGCCGATAGCCTCATCGCTGCAATAGAGGTCATACAGCGTTTGCATTACTGCACCGGCTTCCGGGCTCGCCAGTGAATAGAAGATCGATTGTGCCTCGCGGCGTGTGCGCACAAGGCGTTCGCGGCGGAGGATAGCAAGGTGCTGGGAAAGCGCTGACTGGCTGAGGCCGATCACCTGTTCAAGCTGATGCACCGACAGCTCGCCCTGCGCCAGATGACACAAGATCAAAAGGCGCCATTGGTTGGACATTGTGCGCAAGAGTGAACTCGCACGCTCGGCATTCTCGTAGAGCGCCTCCATGTCCATGTCCATGTCTTGTTTCATTGCGCTAGGCGCAACCGTCGAAGCCATCTGCGTCCATCTTTGCTTCATAGCTGGCTGATACATCGGTTCCCAGAACCAAGGTGACTTTCACATCGTCCCAATCTTCCGGGGTGAGGACAACCATCCAGCCTTTGCCGTAGGGGTCTTCGTTGATGGTGCCCGGCTCATCAACCATTGCCGAGTTGACCTCAACCACTTCGCCGCCGGCGGCTGACTTGGCTGGGCCAACCCATTTGCCGGATTCAACCGTAGCGCATGATTTGCCGGCCCGCACCGAGCGCCCCACCCGTTTGGGTGTGAACGCTACGACTTGGCCTGCCATGGCGGCGGCAACGGCGGTCATGCCCAATCTGACATTGCCATCGCCCACTTCCTGGAACCAGATGTGGTTCTCCACGTCGTACAGCAGCTCATCGGGGAGGTGGCATCCGCGTACTGTCGGCATTTTTTTGTCCTATCCGTTCTCTCAGGTTCCTGTGCGCAGCGGTCGGGAGGCACAGCAAAACTCGCCGAGACCATTGACCTGCATCTTTCCAGATACAAACAAATAGAGGTGCATGGCAACCAGGCGCATCATTTCAAGCCGTTTTTCAGTATCTGGATGGTCAGGTTCCAACGTAATCAGATTGTAGTGATAGGCCAGTTCGCGGCAGGTTTCCCGGCAGGCATTGAAGCTCGGTTCGCCCCTGGAACCCTGGTGGTGAAGGGCGAGCAAACGAAAGCCCTCGCGCGCGTCTATGGTAGGCTCAAGACCGCGCCCTTCCGCCCAATGGCAAAGCGTATCTTCGCCGGCTTTCAGGTAAGCGGAGGCCAGGCTGCCTTTGATGTTCAGCACCGCGCCAATCTCGTCCAGCGTCCTCATGCAATGCCCTTTTCTTTGAGCAGCGCTCTGGAATCGGAGATGTTCTCGTGCACCCCCACCTTCTTGGCACTCAGGCCGAGGGCCATGCCGAGGAGCTGCGTGAAATAGACGATCTTCACATTCGTTTTGCGCCCGAATCTTTTCTCCGCCCTGACCTGATGCATCTCCAGCCCGCTGTGGCAGGTGGGGCATTCGGTGGCGATCACCTCAGCGCCGGCGCTTTCAGCAGCTTCTAGGATGTTGGACACCAGGAGCGTGGAGGTGTCGGAGTCCGACAGTGTATGGGCCCCGCCGCAACAGGCTGTCTTCAGCGGGAAGTCTACGTTCTCAGCCCCAGCCGCGGCCAACAGGTCGTCCATGAAATGAGGTTCTGACGTGGAATCGCTGCCTTCACCCTGATCTTTCTCCGGGAAGATGTGGCGTGGCCGCGTGTACATGCACCCGTAGTAGTTGGCGATCTTCAGGTCCTTGAGTGAGCTTTTCACCCGCTCTTTCAAGCCTTCTTCACCGATGCCATCCTTGATCCAGTCGAGCGCATGAATGGTCTCAACCTGGCCGGACTCATAGGTCTGGTGCCCGGCCTTCTTGGAGATGCGCTCCACCACCTGCTTGGAGGCGTCATCGTTCTTAAGATCGTATTCTGCTTTTTTCAGGTTGTGGTAACAGCCGTTGCAGGGCGCCATCACCACATCGTGGCCCATCTCGTTGGCGGCAATCGACATGACCCGCGACGACAGATAGGTCTGCACCTTGGGATCGATGTTCTTGACCTCCATGGCGCCGCAGCAGTTCCAGTTTTTCACTTCATCGAGTTCAAGACCCAACGCCTTGCCAAGCTCTTTGGTGGAGCGGTTATAGGCATGCCCTGTGCCTTCCAGGGCGCAGCCGGGGTAGTAGGCAACCTTTTTATACTCTTTGGCTTTCGAGCTCATCTACTTCTCCTACTCGGCCGGAGCCTGACCTGGTTTGACTTCGCTTTTTGCCATTTCCACCAGATCATCCAACTTCAGGGCTTTGCGGTGGGCCGCATTCTGTTCATCGACATATTCGGTGATGGCATCACGCGCTGCGCCCCAATTCTTCGTGCGTGGGCGCAGCACATTGGCGAGGCCCATCCTCATCAACATTGTGACCGGCAATTTGGAGACCAGTCGCTTGACCATCTCCACCAGCCAATCTTGCATGAGCTCTTGCTTGGTGCGAGCGAAGAAGGAGCGAATGATGCGGCCCTCTTCAATCTTGCCGGTCTGAATCACCTGCTCGGAAAACACTTCATCGAAATGGGTGGAAGGAGATTTCGGCGTGTGTCCCTTCAGCTCCAGCCAGTGGGCCGTGGCCTTCATCACACCCTCAGGCGCCACATCCCGCGGGCAGGCGTAGGTGCACTTGTTGCAGGAAACGCACTGCCAAATGATGTCCTTGTCGCGCAGGAGTTCACTCTCCATGCCCGTACGAATGAGATAGATCCAGTAACGCGGATTGAACTCAGGGTTCACCGCGTTCACGGTGCACGAATTGGTGCAAGAGCCGCATTGCCAGCAACGATGGATGAATTCACCGCCGGGGAGAGCAGCGATCTCTTCTTCCATTTGCTCGTTGTAGTTGGTGAGCACACGGGACTCGATGAACGTGCTCCAGTGCCCCGACACATCGATACCGTCGATCACAAGGTTCTCATGGGTCTTGAGGTTTTCCGGCCGGATCAGATGCTCTTCATGAATGGGCATGGGGTTCTAGGTCCTCAATCCAGCAGCTTTACATCGTCAAGCACAAAGCCTTCGCCATCGAGCGATCTCAGCCGCGTGCGGGTTGAGCCGGGCTTCACTCCGTCCAGGCCAAGAACGCGTCTGGTGTGTTCCATCGGGTCTTCTGGTGCTGAAAAATCAGTTCGCAAATAGCTGCCACCTTGGGCGCAGATATATTCGGCATAAATCTGGGCACACAATAGGTCCACATATTGCATCACATGGCTGAAAATGCCGTTGGTGGTGAGATACTGGCTTAGCTCTTCACGCAGAACCACGAAGGTCTCATAGGCGTCCGGCACCGGAATGGTCATGTGATCGACGCTGTCGCCATGCCAGATTTCACGGATGACGCCGGTGTTGGCTTTGGCATCCCAGACCCAACGGCTCATCAGTGGGTAACGTTCCGGGTCCGTGTTGTGCAGCACTTCAGCCACCAGGTCGCGAACCCAGCGATGCCCTTTGTCTTCTGGAAACGCGGCGCAGAAGGCCGTTATTCGGGCATCGGTTGTGGTGGTATCGGTTGCCCCGTCAACAAGGTCGTAGAGGGCAGCCTTCAGCCGCCTGAAACCGTCCGCATCCAGATAGGGGGCAATGCGCCGGCGCACGGTGGACATAAACACGCACAAGCCCATGAGCTGTTCCAGCTCCAGTTTGCGCACATTGCCGCCGCCCAACACGTCCTTGAACATCTGAGATTTCAAGTCGAGAGCTTCCGCATAGCGCTCGATGCCGCCCAGCTCCTCAGCGCCTGTGGCCACATTGGCCAAAGCGTTGGCAAGAGCAGGGCCGCTCAGCTCCAGGCGAACCCGTTCAGGTTCAACCGGGGCGTCACGGCGCTTATGCAGAAGAAGGCTCATTCAGCAGCGTCTTTCATGGGGCCTTGCGCAATGGCGAAGGCCGACATGGCAGCCGCATGCCCTTGAGCAATCGAGTCGTCGATGGTCTCCGGCCCGGTGGCTGAGCCAGCCACAAACACGCCTGGCCGCGAGGTCTCGCCAAGTGCACCATAGGCATTCTGCTTGCCGATGAAGCCATGCGGCTCGAGGCCCACATCGAAGATGGTGGAGAGCAACAGATTGTCCATGTTGGGATCCATGCCGATGGCATGCACCACCATGTCGAACGGAATGGTGATGGGCCGCTTCACCAGTGTGTCTTCGCCTTTGACGATCAGCTTGTCGCCGTCTGAGGTGACCTCGGCAATGCGGGCCTTGATGTATTTGACCTTGAACTCTTCCTGGCTGCGCCAATAGTAGCCGGTCTCGTAGAGCCCGAAGGTGCGGATATCCATGTAGTAGATGTACACATGGCAGTCTGGCAGCTCCTCACGAATCTCCATCGCCATGTTGGCCGACACCGTGCAGCAGATCTTCGAACACCATTCGCGCCCGATCTGCCGGTCGCGGGAGCCCACGCACAGAAGGATGGCCACCCGCTTGGGCTTGCGCCCATCAGACGGGCAGCGCACCCCCTGGCCGGAGGAAATCATCTGCTCAACTTGCGTGGTGGTCACCACATCCTGATGGGTGCCAAAGCCCCATTCAGGCTTATTGATGCTGTCGAAATGGGTGAACCCGGTGGTCAACAGAGCAGCCGACGCCTTGATGCTCTTGTCATCGGAGAGTTTCGCCTTGAAGGCGCCGGGGTTGCCGGAGAATTCCGAGACAGTGACGCCGGTCTTGATGTCCACAAGACCGCTCTGCTCGACCCGCTCCACCATGCCGCCGATGGCATCCTTGGCCCATTCGCCGGACGGAACCAGCTTGGCATAGCCAGAGAGGATGGGCGCGCCACCGAGGCGGTCTTCTTTTTCGACGAGAATGCTTTTCTGGCCCACAGTGGCCAGAGAGTGGGCGGCGGCCAGACCTGCCGGTCCGCCACCGACGATGAGAACAGGATCGCTCATGCTGACTTCGCCGCTCCCTTAAAGCCGGGCCCCGAAGTGATCATCCGGCGTGGATCATACAGGTTGTCCTGCTTGCCGGTTTCGATGGCCTTCAGATAGTCTTCGAACTCGGCCTTGGCCGCTTTCCAATCAATGCCAAGTTTCTCCATCAGGGTCTCGGTTGACGAGGCATGCCAGTGGGACTGGACGATCTTGTAGGGGTGGGCACCGCAGGCCAGCGCCGCGAACTGACAGTCGGCCAGGATGGGCAGGTCATATCCTTTGCCAGCGGCTTTGCCGATCCACTGGTTCTTGTCCAGCGTGGTGATGCAGCCTGTGTCGTGGCCAATCATCATGTCCGCCTTGGCTTCTTCCACCGCCACACGCACCTTGCGGTCGATGGCAAAAGAGCGGGTGAACTCACGCTCTGAAATGATGTGGCGGAAGCCAAAGCCGCAGCAGTCGTACCAAGTGGAGTAGTCAATAACCTGGCAGCCCAGAGCTTCGATGATGCCGGTGGAAACGGCGACCCGGTTTCCCTCCAAAATATCGTCATCGTAGATCGCATCCTGCGGCACCATCTTGTAGACGTGGCATGCCGGGTGAATGGTGGCACGGATGTTGGAACAATCGATAGTTTGCCGGTTCGCGATTTCCGGGCGCATCACATGCACCCATTCTGAGTAGTGCACGATCTCTTCAGGGATCAGCAGCTTGCCATCCACCAGGCGGCCAAGCTTGCCCAGGATCTTCTTCACCCGCTCGCGCAGTTCTGCTGAATGGAGCAGGTAGCCGCGCACTTCCTTGTAGTTCCCGAACGAGGTGCCGCAGTGCACCAGCGGGTAGTAGTAGCCCTCGGGCAGGCCTTCTGCCTTGGCTGCCACATAGGCCTGGTGGAAATTGCGCAGGAACACCGCTGCCAGACTTTCCAGATTGCCGATGCCCGAGCCATGATAGTTCCAGGCGGTGCAGGAGGTCTGGTCGGTCTCGTCGAGATAAGCGATATCCAGCTCGTTCATTAGCCACAGCAGAGATGCCGGATAGCCGGGGATGTTGCCGCACTGGCCGCAGGACTTATGGTGCCACAGCCGCGTAGTGGGAACGCGCTTGTCCCAGCCGTAGAGTGTTTTTACCGTCTTGGGTTTGTGGTCTTCGGTGATCCGGTGAACGACGATCTCGCCGTCCTTTTCCAGCTGCCACATGATATCGCGCACATCCTCAACCCGGTCCTTGTTGGTGAGCATGGAGCGCTTGTCTATCTTCTGCTCCACCCAAGATGTGGCCACCATGGCCTCTTCACGGCTAAGGTTGGAATCGCGCCATTCAGAACCGTGGCCGGTAAATCGTTCGCCGTTGTCCTTGGTCATCTCGCCGGTCTCCTCAGAGCTGTCCTATTCGTCGTCGTCTTCATCGTCCTGTTCGTCCAGGAAGTCTTCCCAGTCATCGCGCTTCTCATCCATGATGTCGGTGATCACGTCGAACAGGTTCTCGTCTATGGTTTCAAGCTGGTCGAGCACGCCGGTCATTTCCCAAATCGTATAGAGCTCGATGGATGTCTTGAGGTTCACTTCCCAAGCCGTCGCAGTGGTGTTCAGCGTAGGCATGGGAATGGCCTTGCGCAGGATCTTGAGCGGCGCTTCGACCTTGGCAAGATTCGGCCCCCAGTCTGCAAAATGATCCGGGTTGATCATGTCGGGCGAGAGCTGGTTCCCGGTTGAAATCAGCTTCAACATCACTCGGCTGAAGGGCCTGAGCACGTTCTTGGCAGATTCCATACCGTGCTTGATGGCAGTTTCACGCATCAGCATGATCAGTCCGCCTGGCGAGTTGCCGAACGGGCAGCGGGCCGCGCAAGTGTAGCATTGCGCACAGGCCCAGATTTTCTCCTGCATGGCATCATAAATGCCTTCAAGATTCTCCGTCCACAAAAGCTGGACAATCTCGCGCGGGCTGAAATCATAGTAGTGGGCGGCAGGGCAGGTCGCGGTGCAGATGCCGCAGTTGAGGCAGCCGTTCAGCTCATGGTCGTAGCGCAGGTCGTCTTGAATATCCTGGAAGATTTCTTCCAGCTGGCCGCGGTCGATGACAGGTTCAGCGGAGAACGGATCGCCAATGTGTTCCTGCACTCTGGATGTTGCCGCGTGTGCCATGCTTTAGCTGTCCCTTAAGCGCGTCAGTAGGTCATCACCTTGCAGTCTTCTTCCATCACCTGCTCAATCAGGTGAGCCCCGCCAACGATCCCATCGCACTCAGGGATCAGATCTTCCTTTTCCATGTCGAACAGGTCGAGATTGGGCGAGCAGCAATAGAATTTGACGCCCGCTTCATGGGCATCCTTGATGAAATCATAAACGGATTTGGGCGAACCCTCTTTGACCACCAGACCTTCAGCCACGCCCTTCTTCATAAGGCGTCCTGAGGTGGCGGTGCAGATTACATCAACCTCGTAGTCCATGGCGGCAGCCACAGTGGCTTGAAAGATCGGCGCGCCCAGCTCTTCGCCGTTGCGCGGATCAGTGTTGGCCATAACGATGATTAGCTTGTCAGCCATTGCAGTGGTCCTCCCAGAGCTGATGCCATACTCTTATATTAGAATATACTAAAGTAATCAACTGTTCTAAGGTCTCATGAGACCGGTTATGCCAACCAAACCAGTCATAGTGGGCACCAGGGCGTCCTCAATCTGCGTTTTGACGAGCCGCAGAGCCTCAAGCTTTGAGGCCGGATCGGGCGGTGTTTCTTCAAATTCCATGATCAGGTCCTCCGCCATGGCCAGTTTGAAGCCTGGATGCCCAGTGAACCCAACGGCGTTGTCGCCAATTTGAAAGATGGCAGGCAGGCCTTGTGCGTCGACAGCCAGAATGGAGGCATAGTCCGGCGGCACCGGGCGGTCGCGCATGTAGCAGGCATGGGGAAAGGTCTCCGGCAGAAAACCGTTCAACCCATCAGGGTCCAGCCTGCGCGCGGTTTCTACCGTGAACCGCAGATCCGCGGCCTCAACGCGTCCGTCGGCAGCAAGGCTGAGAATCTGCGCGCCCAAACCGATCGCGATAATGGGCAGACCATGCATCAAAGCGGCGCGGGTGAGGGCGATCTCTTCTGCTAATGTGGGCACATCGCGCATTCCCGCGCTGCCCCAAGGCCCGCCGCCCAGCAGCACAAGTCCGTCGGCCACCTCTGCATAGGCAGGCACCGAGGTGCCTTCGGTGAACGGGCGCACGTACGAAAAACGGATGCGGCGGCCCTCCAGATGGTCTTCTATCAGGCCGAGATAGTCAGCAGACGTATGCTGGACGACCGTCAGCGCCTTCATTTTGCCGCGATGGCTTGTTCGAGCGCGGTAGCAAAGTCATCCGGGCCCACAGTCATCAATCCAACATCTGCTGTCTCAAAGAATCCGGCCACCGTTTGCTGGATGTCCCTGGTGAAGGTCCCGCGCAGAGCAGCCTCCAGATCGAAGATGGTGCGGGGAGGGGCGATGAAGAAGTCACCGGTGATCAGCACTTCCCGGATTCGGTCCTGCTGCGGACCCTCGAGACGTGCATAAGCGGTAACCGAGCCTCCAGCGCCCGCATGGCGTGCTGACAGGATGCCAGTCTCCGCCGCCGGATTGTCGATCTCGGCCACGAAGGCATCGGTGCCAATCTCTTCGTCGAAATATTGTTTGGCGAGTTCTTCCTCGCGCGCTGTCACCTCGCCAGGTCGGGCGTCGATGCCCAAATGCTCGGCAAACCCCTCCACCAGCATGGCCTTCACCTCGTCCATTTCCGGCACGCTGCGCAGCAGTTCCTTGAAGGTCACCACACGCTGTGCGGCGGAATCGATCAGGCTCTTGGCAATCTCCGGGCTTGGCACATTCAGCGTGGCGATCATATCGGCCGGATCCATGTCGATCAGCACCGTGCCCTGATACATCGCCGTATCGCCGTCAAAGAACCCGCCCGTTCCGGAGATCTTCCGGCCTTCCACCTCAATGTCCGTCGGCGCGCGATACTTTGCGTCGACGCCGAGCTTGCTCAGCCCCAAGGCCACCGCCTCGCAGATCTTCAGCGACAACTCTCTAAGATCGCTGGTGCCGAGGCTGGCCCGGTGGAACACCAGTTCCCACCCAAGCTGGCCTTCGTCGAAGTAGAGCGGGCCACCGCCCGTGATGCGGCGCACTGTGCGGATATTGTTCTTGGTGCAATAGTCCAGCTTCAGCTCTTGGCTCAATGCTTGGTGGCGTCCGACGAGCGCGGTTGGTGGAAAGCGCAGGAAGCGCAACGTGTCAGGAACCTCGCCCGCCTGATGAAGGTCGACCAACGCCTGGTCAAAGGCGATCTGCTCGCGGCCATCCCTGATGCCAGTATCGATAATGCGGAACGGTTTAGCCATGGATGGTTTCGATGTCCTCGCCGCCTTCGTAGGTCTCGCCGTCCCGCAACATGCCCATCTGGCTGCGGATCTTCCGAATGTCCACGTCTGCCGGCTGGAAAGGGTAGCTTGCGATGTTGCTCGGCGGCGAATCCCCATAAGGGCGGTCGCAAGCTGAGATGTCGTCGGCAAACTTGCCCGGGCACCCGGAGGTGCGGAACGCGATGCCGCTGTCGATGGTCATGTCCAACTCTGCCTGGGGAATGCCAAAATCGCTGACCCGGCCGTGCTCGTCGAACGTCATGTCCTCAACCCGCTTGTCACAATAGTCGATGAGATAGCGCGCCAGCTGAACCCGGCGCCACTGGTCGCGTGGGGTGGCCGGCAGATGGTCCATCAAGGAACCTTTTTCCGGGAAAAAGCAGAACATGTGGCTATGCCCTCCCAGGTCCACCAACTGTTGGACAAGTGTCAAAGCGTCAAATTCAGTCTCGCCCATGCCGATGATGACGTGGGCGCCGAATTTCTTGGGCCCGAAGATCTCGCGGGCGTCCATCATGATGTCCCAATATTTCTTCCAGCTGTGCGGTGACTGCACGCCCTTGCCGCGAGTGCGGTCAAAAATTTCGGGCGTTGCCGCATCGATGGCCACGGTGAAGATATCTGAACCCATGGTGTGCAAGCACTTCACGTCGTGCCGGGTCATGGTCGTGGGATTGGAAAGAATCGAGATGGGGATGGCGCTCGGGTCCACCTTGTCGGTCCAAGCTTTCAGAACCGTGAAGGTATCTTCGTCTGAGCGCGGATGTGTGATCATGGAGATGCACATGCGGTGGAACGGGCTGTTCTCTCCGTCTTTGGCAACGATTGACGCCACCTCTTCCATGGGCACCGCTGGCCAGTCCACGCGGATGAAGTTGCGGTCGGCATAATCGCGTTCAGCTTCGCGGTGCCGGGCGAGACCGCAATAGGCGCAGTTGGCGCGGCAGCCTTCCGGGTAGGTCAACAGCAAATTGAGACACCTGGTGCAGTCGCAGCGATGCATCTTGCCTTTGGTGATGCCCAGGGTGATCGCCGCAGCGGTCGACATCTGAACATACTCAGGTGAGCGCATATGCGGGGTCAGAATGTTGTAATCGGGCAGATAAACCCCTTCCGGCGCCACGTCATTGTGTTTCACACGGCCGCCGTTCTTCAGGTCGGGAGAGATTGCTCCCGGTTTGCGCGGCTCCATCATGTCGGCAGGGTTGAAATCCAGGCCCGCATTGTTGAGGCCGCCCGGTTCGGCGCCCTCCGGCTTTAAACAGCTCATTGTGTCAGGCCTCCCATGTTTAAGCCGCCCAATACTCAGGATAGGCAATCCAACTTGCCCGCAAGTCACGCGCGTTTGGGCTGCCTTCAACGTAATGCTCAAGCAATGTCCGCCGGCGCGCCAACGCGCGGTCCAACGAGGGTTTCAGCAGATCTTCCAGTTCTTCGGCATAGTCTTGCTGTGCGTTCGCATTTCCTGCAAGGAGGTCCGCTGCACATTGGCCTGCCCGCCGGCCAGACAGCACGGCTGCATTGATCCCGGCGCCGGTCACCGGGTTTGTCAGCCCGGCGGCATCGCCAGCTAAAAGCACGTGAACGTCGCCAACTTGGCCAAAAGGTTTCAGCATACCGCCAACCGGGATCGCGCCGCCCGTATGGGCGCTGATGGTTTCGCCCACCCGGCCAGCGTCCACGAGGGTTTGATGCAACTCCGCCAAAAGCGGCTTCAGTTCGTGTTTGAGTTCAGGTTTGAGCCCCATGCCCAGATTGGCCTGATTGCCCTTTGGAAACAGCCAGCCGTAGCCACCCGGAAAGGCAGCAGACAAGAATATGTCTGTGGACGCCAATTGCTCATGCAAGGGCACCGTAATCTGGCGGGTTTCAGCAATTTTGGTGTTCACCTGTCCGATGGCTTCGCCCACGTGGGACCGTGGCCCATCCGCGCCGATGAGGATTCGCGGTTTGACCGCCTGGCCATCACTCAATTGGGCGCTGCCATCACTGTTGAGAGCCTGCACGTTGATGCCGAAACGGCACTCCGCGCCCGCTTGGACGGCGGCGCTGGCAAGCTGCGCATCGAACTGCTCACGGTCAATCATCAAACCTGGAAACTGCTCAACGGTCTCCCCTGGGCCTTGCTCCACGAAGGTAACCATTGACGTGATGGGTTGCAGGCTGTTGGCCGCAAGGTTGTCCACCTCCATGCCCATGGGGGAGGGGACGAACTCTGCGCACTGCACGGGTTTCCCCGCGCTAGCCTTGCGCTCGATCGCGAGCACGGAAAGCCCGGCCTTCGCCGCTTCAACCGCCGCGCAGGCGCCCGCAGGACCGAGCCCCACAATTAGAACATCTGTGGCGCGCGATGCCGTCATGCGGCGCAGGTCTTCAACGATTGCAGGGATGAGTTGCCGCCACCGATTTTGATGGAACAACAGGCATGCTCTTGATGATGCTCGCGGCCGACAGCTTGAGCGACGGCCACCGTGCCGTCGGCCGGGAATGCGATCCCGTCCAAGCCGGCCATCACCGCATAGGCGTCCGTTTCCCGTTTATGCATGCCAGGCGGACGGGCGCAGCCAAGCAGCACCTGCTGCTCCTGAATCCGGCTGCGGGCCTCCAGAAAGATCTCGCCCACATCGCGCGTCTCCGGCGTAACGAAGGTTCCAGACTTGGCATAGAACGGCATGATGACCACCAGCACCAGGGAATGGATGCCATGGCGCGAGACGATGTCCAGGGCGTTGGCCTCGCCAAGGATCTTGCCATAGTGCAAACCCACCACAATGTGCGGCACGATCTCCATGGAGGTGGCACAGAGCGCCTCCAGGGTTGCCTCGAAGTCATCCACAGGCCGGTCCAGATGATAGACCTGCTCGATTGTTTCCTGCGCTCCGATCACATCCATCATCGCGGTGTCGACACCCGCTGATTCCATGGACTTGGCACGGGCTTCGTCGGTCAGTGCCGTGTGAATTGCAATCTTGAGATCCGGGAAGTCACGCTTCAGGCCTTCGATCACCGGATAGAAGCGTTCGTACTTGATCTCGTTGTGCCGGTTCGATCCGCCTGACAGCAGGAAGCCTTGCAAGTTTTGTAAGAGAACCAAGTCGCGCACCTTCTGGTCCAGCATCTCAGGTTTTGTCGCCGGGATCATCGGCTCCAGGATTTTGGCCTGGCAATGATCGCACATGAGGGCGCAAGCCCCTGCCGTGATGGAGAACGCCGGGAAGCTGTTCTTGCCGCATCCGCTGAGTTCAGAGCTCAAATACTCCTTGAATGTAGGCGTGGAGAACCGGATCGGGCGGTTTTGAAGACGGCTGGCATTCTGTTCGAACCGGCCAACCAATGTGGCATCGAGTTCGGCGTCTTCCAGCTCTTCTATTTGCTCTAGTCGTTCCAGCCAGCTCATGATCTCATTCGTATTCGTTTTTTCTAATATGTAGACTACAGGATCACGCAGCCCGTGCAACGGTCTTGTGGATTAGTCCTTCGACAAGACGGTCCTCACAGCATCTTTCACCTCAGGTCGGATCGGCCCGGGCGAGGGCGCGTCCACCAATGTGTTCAACCATGCGGCCTCCACATCTTCCTCATCGATGAGGTCGCATTCCAGTTTTGCGAGGACTTGTTTCGCCGCCTCCGGCAACGTGACTGGAAGAGCATATCCCGCAATCTTGCCCCAGAGTCCGGTCCAGCAGCGGGCCACGGTCCAGGGATTGTATCCGCCGCCGCCCACAACGACGGCGGAACCAGCATGAGCGATCGCACTCTGCACGCCGCTCCACAAAGCGCCGTTGCTTAAGCTCATGGTCGAGAGCGGGTCACCGGTGAGTGCGTCTGCACCGCAGCAGACGACTACAGCATCAGGTGCGAATTCCTCAGCCAGGGGACCAACAGCTTCGTCCATGATGAAGGCCAATTCATCGTCACAAAATCCTTGAGGTACTGGGAGGTTGCGGGCTAAACCGCCCCCACGGTCATCCAGCAACCCGGTGTGTGGCCAGCGATCTTGTTCATGAATTGAAATTGTCATCACCCGCGGATCAGTCTCGAACGCGGCTTGGACACCGTCGCCGTGATGAGCGTCCAGGTCAACGTAAAGGACGCGGCCGGCGCCATGATCGAGCAGGGCGAGAATCGCAAACACCACGTCGTTGAAGTAGCAGAACCCGCGCGCCTGTCCGGCCATGCCGTGGTGTGTTCCACCTGAGGGGTGATAGACCGTGCGACCCTCCATCGCGAGACGCCCGGCTTGGATTGAACCACCGACGCAGGTGGACGCACGGTCAAACAGACCCGGGAACAGAGGGTTCTCCATGGTACCGATGTTGTGCTTTTTCCGGTACTCAGCGCTGACCTTGCGGTTGTCTTCTGATGCGATCAAAGCGGCGACATAGTCCGGCTCGTGGAATCTGGTGATGTCGGCAATGCTTGCCACATAGCTTTCGGTGTAGGGCTCTTGCGCAAACCAGCCCAGCGCATCGCAAAGGTCGAGCACGGCACCAACCCGTGGAATCGCCAACGGGTGATTGCTGCCATAACCGGTCTGCCGGTAAATTTCCGCACTGATGATGACGGGGGCTAGCGCACCGTTTTGTTCAGTGTCGGCATTGGGCAGAACATCAGTCATGGCAAACCGGATTGACAAAGAAAAAGGTTCCCGTCAATATTCAATTATTCTAATATACGGAAATGTCCCGATTCATATGAGGTGTGGCTAAACCATGGCCGAGCATTTTCTCGATACCAAAGGCATGAATTGCCCAATCCCGATTCTCAAGGCCAAGAAGGCTTTGAACGATGTTCCTTCCGGTGAAGTTCTGGAGATTCACGCAACCGATCCAGGCGCGGTGGCAGACTTTGAAGCGTTCTGCCGGCAGACCGGAAACGAGCTGGTGGAATGGAACGAAGAGGGTGGGCTCTATCGTTTTATGATCAAGCGTGCCGCCTAAAGGTTGGCTTGTGAGGTTTGCAAAAGACAATATGCGAGGGCGATAGGGAGGGGCTCTTGATATATTCGCGATAACGAATAAGATGGCGCTCGCAATCGAGGGTCATGCTCTGGTGACCACGCTGAAACAAGGCAGGAAAACTGCCGAAGGCACCAAAGAGCATTTAGGTTGGGAAACGTGGGAAGGACAATTATGAACACAAGACGCATTGCCTTGGGCGGTATTGCCCTGGCGGGGCTCGTGGCTTTTGCCGCCAGCGCGACGCTTTCTGGAGCAGCTGAATATAAGGTCGAGGACGAAGCGATAAAAGCTTCGCTCACCGGCAAAGCTGGCGATGCCGGTAACGGCAAGAAAGTTTTTTTGAACCGCAAGAAAGGCAACTGCCTGGCCTGCCATGTGGTTGCAAGTCTCAAGGACCAGCCCTTTCATGGCCAGGTCGGCCCGCCTCTTGATGGTACGGCCAGCCGCTGGAAGGAAGGCGAGTTGCGTTTGCGAATCGTCAACTCCAAGATCGTGAACAAAGACACGATCATGCCGGCCTTCCACCGCGCCGAAGGGTTGCACCGGGTGCTCAAGAAATTCAAAGGCAAAACGGTTCTGTCTGCCCAAGAGGTTGAAGACGTGCTTGCCTATGTGATGACCATGAAGGAATAGGCCGCGTTTTCGCGACCCTGTTCTGACAATTGGAAAACGAGGAAGTTCAAAGAATGATGAAACCAGAAATCAGCCGCAGAAGCGCATTGGAACTGATCGGAGGCGGCGTGGTGACGGCTCTCTTGGCCGGAACCTTTGCGGATGTGGCCAAAGCCGATGCCAAGATGCTGGCCGAAGCCATCAAGAAGGCTGTGGGTGACGGTGCAATGAAGGAAGGCAAGATCACATTGGATCTGCCGGAAATCGCTGAGAACGGTAACACTGTTCCCGTTGGCTTCTCCGTGGAGAGCCCGATGACGGAAGCTGATTATGTGAAAACGGTCCATCTCTTTGCCGAGAAGAACCCGGCCGCTGACGTTGCAAGCATTCATTTCACGCCGGCAAGCGGTGTTGCCAAGGCGGCCCTTCGGATCCGCATGGCCGGTACTCAGAACGTGGTGGCGGTCGCCGAAATGTCTGACGGAACGCTCTATACGGCCAAGAAACTGGTCAAGGTAACAATTGGCGGCTGCGGCGGCTAACAGGCGAGATTCAGGAGAAACAACATGGCTTCAAAACCGCGCGTGCGCGTCCCGAAAAAGGCCAAGGCCGGAGAGATCATCACGATCAAATCGCTGATCTCCCACAAGATGGAAACCGGTCAACGCAAAGACAAAAAGTCGGGAGAAAAGATCCCGCGCAAGATCATCAACAAGTTCGTTTGCACGTTTAACGGCAAGGTGGTGTTCTCAGCGGACTGGCATCCTGCCGTCTCGGCCAATCCTTATATGTCATTCAGTTATAAGGTCATGGAGAGCGGAGAATTTGAATTCACCTGGACCGATGATGACGGCAAGACCGTCAGCAAAAAAGCAAAAATCATGGTCAGCTGACCGGGTCTGAGACCCGCTGGAAGGAATTAGGGAAGGGAACATTCGATGAAGCGTAAAGCACTCGTGCTCGCTGGGGTTGGAGCGGCCGCATTGGCCGTACCGTCCGTCATGACATTCGCTGCTGAGGACTTTGGCAAATATCAAGTGGGCGATACCCGTAGTGGATACACGTTCGCCAAAGTGGAAACTCGGGCAATCCAGGACGATGACTTTGAGAACCCGGGCATGCTCTGGGTTGAGCATGGCGAAGAGGTTTGGGAGACGGTGGACGGTAAAGCAGGCAAGTCCTGCAAAAGCTGCCATGCCGACGCCTCCGACACCATGAAGAATGTGGGGTCGACCTATCCTGTTTTCGCCAAGGATATTGGAAAGTTGGAGAACGTCGAAAACAGGATCAACCGCTGCCGCACTGACAACATGAAGGCCAAGCCATGGAAATATGATTCCCGCGACATGCTCGGCGTGGTGTCGTATGTGAAGCGACAGTCCTTTGGCCAGCCTATGAACGTCAAGATCGATGGCGGGGCTGCTTCTTGGTTCAAGAAGGGCGAAGAGTTCTACAACCAACGTCGCGGCCAGCTGGACATGGCCTGCAAGCATTGCCATGTGGACAATGCAGGCAACATGATCCGGGCCAACACCCTGTCACAAGGTCAGGGCAATGGCTTTCCGACATACCGGCTGAAATGGCAGAAGCCAGGCTCGCTGCATCGCCGTTTCCGCGGCTGCAACAAGCAGGTGCGGGCCAAGCCTTACAAGACCGGCACGGATGAGTATCTGGCGCTGGAGCTTTACGTCATGTGGCGCGGCCAGGGCCTGCCGGTGGAAACACCAGCGGTGCGCAACTGACCTGCGAGCCGGAAGGCGTTACAAAGAACCAGGGACGCCGGCCGGCGTCCCTTTTTTGTCGACACTAGGGTGCGAGTGTTCGCACGCCCTGATTGGAGCGGTATGCAATGATTTCCCGGCGAGATTTTCTAAACGTCTCTGCGGCAACCGCACTGGCCACCGGCTTGGGCAGTGGGCTCGGACGCGCCGCCGCCGCGCAAAAAATCACACAGGACGATCTCTTGAAGTTTGAGGCCAAAGGTCAGGTCACCCTGCTTCACAACACCGATTGTCATGCCCAATTGAAGCCGGTTTATTTCCGCGAGCCTTCAATCAACCTAGGCGTTGGTGAGGCAAAAGGCCTTCCTCCGCACTTGACCGGCGGCGCGTTTCTGGAACGCTTTGGCTTGAAGCCGGAAACACTCGATGCCTATGCGTTGACTTCAGAAAACTTCACAGCTCTAGCCAAGAATTACGGCCGGGTGGGCGGCATGGACAGAATGGCCACGTTGATCAACGCCATCCGCGCCGAACGTGACGGCAAGGTATTGTTCCTCGATGGCGGCGACACCCTGCACGGCTCCTACACGGCGCTGCAGACAGGCGGCGGCGACATGGTCAAGATCATGAACGCGATGAAGTGTGAGGCCATCACCGGGCACTGGGAATTCACTTTGGGTGCAGAGCGGGTCAAACAGGTCGCCGAGGAACTGGAATGCCCATTCCTTGCCAGCAATGTGTTCGACAACGAATGGGAGGAAGAGGTGTTTGAACACACCAAGTTCTTCGAACGCGGCGGCGTGAAGGTGGCGGTCATTGGCCAGGCCTTTCCTTACACTCCGATCGCCAACCCGCGCTGGATGATCCCCACCTGGTCGTTCGGTATTCGCGAAGAGCTCGTGCAGAAGCGGGTCGAAGCGGCCCGGAGCGAAGGGGCAGAGCTCGTGGTCTTGCTGTCGCACAACGGCTTTGACGTTGACCGCAAACTGGCCTCACGGGTCAAAGGTATTGATGTTGTGCTGACCGCGCACACCCACGACGCCATCCCTGAGCCGGTCAAGGTAGGTGATACGCTGCTGATTGCTTCTGGGTCTCATGGCAAGTTTCTGTCCCGGCTCGATGTGGAAGTGACCAATGGGCGCATGTCGGGATATGAGTATCGCTTGATACCGGTGTTGGCGGACGCCATAACGCCGGACCCCGAACTCAAGAAATTGATCGGCGAGATCCGTGCCCCCTACGAATCGCACCTCACAACTGAACTGGGCCGGACTGAAACTCTTCTTTATCGCCGCGGCAATTTTAACGGCACGTTTGATGATCTGATCTGTCAGGCAATGCTGGAGGAGCGCGAAGCCGATTTGTCATTCTCACCCGGCACCCGCTGGGGCGCATCGGTCCTGCCGGGCCAACCCATCACCTGGGAAGACGTCTACAACATGACGGCCATCACCTATCCCAACTGCTACCGCATAGACATGACGGGGGAGAACTTGAAATTGGTGCTGGAGGATGTGGCAGACAATCTGTTCAACACCGATCCCTACTATCAGCAAGGTGGCGATATGGTGCGTGTGGGCGGGCTCGGTTACACCATCGACATCAACCAGCCCATCGGTAAGCGCATCTCAAACATGACGCTGCTCAAGAACGGCAAGCCGGTCGATGCGTCGCATACATACAAAGTCGCCGGCTGGGCCTCGATCAATGAAGGTGTTGAGGGGCCGCCGATCTGGGATGTGGTCGCAAAATACATAAAGCGCAACAAGGTCATTGATCTGGCGCCTAACCAGTCGATCAACGTGATCGGCGCTTAAGGGCAAGGCGCGATGGAAGTCTCCTATTTTGCAGCCCTGACGGCGGGGATTCTGAGCTTTCTCTCGCCATGCGTACTGCCCCTGGTGCCGCCCTACATCTGTTTCATTGCCGGCACCAGTCTTGATCAGCTCACAGGCGACGATGAGTTGGATCCAGCCATCGGCCGGCGCATCTTCACGTCCGCCATTGCCTTTGTGCTTGGCTTCTCAACCGTCTTCATTCTGTTGGGCGCAACAGCGTCCTATCTCGGCCAGATGGTGGGTGACCATATTGGCCTGCTCAGCCAGATCGCCGGCGGTGTCATCATCCTGCTGGGGCTCCACTTCCTGGGTCTTCTAAAAATTGGAATGTTCTACAAAGAGGCGCGCTTTGAGGGGCCATCCAAACCGATTGGCTTGATCGGCGCCTATGTGGTGGGGCTCGCCTTTGCATTTGGCTGGACGCCTTGCGTGGGGCCGGTGTTGGCGGCCGTGTTGTTTTATGCCGCCCAAGAGGGTTCGATTTGGAAAGGCACCTCGCTGCTGGCAGTCTATGCCGCGGGGCTCGGCATTCCGTTCCTGATTGCGGCGCTGGCCGGCAAGCCGTTCCTGAAGTTCATGCAGCGCTTCAAAAGGCACCTTGGTGTAGTTGAGAGGGCCATCGGCGTTCTACTCGTGATCACCGGCATCTTGTTCCTGACCGGATCAATGAACGTCATCGGTTATTGGATGCTGGAAATGTTTCCGGCCTTGGGCAGGGTTGGCTAACCCCACCGGACGAAGATAATCACGTCGAAGCTTTTGAGCTCGCGCAGCACGTTGATGAACGTATCTGACCGCTTTGCCTGAATTGGCTTCAGCAACGAGGCGGCGGACTTGGCCGCGCCGTCCATCACAGATTTGAAATCCGGGTTTGCCTCCAGCTCTTCCGACGCTTCAGAGCGGCAGAGCTTGAGCTGATTGATGTAGCTGTGCGAGGCAGCTTTCGCCTTCCTTTGGATGCCAGCGTCTGTGAAGTCAGCCGGGTTCCGGCGCCAATAAAACAGCACATCCATGTAGGCATTCAGATCATAGACGCAGTCGGCCATAACCCGCAGACCATTGCGTTGGCGCATCCGGTGAAGGTGTTCGCGAATGGGCAGCAGTGCCGCCCTTGCCGGCTTGCTCTGGCCTTCTGCCGCAAGCTTCACACCGTTTTCAAACGCTTTGGAAACCTTCTGAATGGTCTGCGGCCAACTTGCATCATCGGCGAGTGGCTTTGGGGGTGTCTTGCCAAATTGCTCCACCACGCTTTTCCAGGCAGTGCCAGCCGAACTCAGCTCAAGGCCTGCCACACCGGCATTGCCGGTTCTTAGATAGAACAGGGCGGATTTGTAAGGTTGATTGACCCTCTCGATCGCATCGTGGAAGGAAGACACTTCGTCAGCATTGGAAACAAGGCTGCTAAAGAGCACCAGCACGAACCCAAAAAAAGCACTAAAACTTCTCACACGCTTGTGACACATTGCAGATGGCTCACCCTGTACTGGCGTTTCATATTCGTATAATCTAATTTGTATTGTGATGCCACGCAATCAATCGAGGATCGTGCATATGGTTGACCGTAGAACCTTCGTAAAATCCTTAAGCGTCCCAGCGGCAATGTCGTTGACTGGGGCACCGCTCGCATGGTCCGCCGACGAGCCAGCGATTGATGACGACGGCATCTACACCCAGCCCTGGTTCAATCACACATCGTTTCTGGTGCTGTCAGAGGATCTGGAAGAGGCTGCCGGCGAGGGCAAGCGGCTGGCGATCTTGTGGGAGCAAAAAGGCTGCCCCTATTGCCGGGAAATGCACCGTGTGAATTTTGCCAAACCCAAGATCCGTGACTATGTGAAAGACAATTTCACGGTGCTGCAACTCAACATGTGGGGCTCAAAGAGGGTCACAGACTTTGACGGCGAAGAGCTTGAGGAACGTGCACTGGCCAAGAAATGGCGCGTGCTGTTTACGCCGACCATAAATTTCTTCGGTACCAAGCCTGAAGCGACAATGGCGAAATCTGAAGTCATGCGCATGCCGGGCTATTTTAGACCCTTCCACTTCGTCTCCATGTTCGAATTCGTCAAAGACGAGGCGTACAAGGAACAACAGTTCCAGCGCTATTTGCAGGACAAATTTAAGAAGCTCGAGGAAGAAGGCAAAAAGCCGGACCTTTGGTAGGTCTCAGGCAGCGCCGCGATAACGCGAACGCTCCTCACGCCGACGGGCCACGGCTTCTTTAGAGCAGAACATCTCGTGCATCAGGTCTAGGGTTTGCTCAACTTCCGCACTCACAAGCCGGTAGTAGATAGATTTGCCTTCACGGCGCGTGGCCACAAGCCGTTCGGCCCGCAGCAGTGTCAGGTGTTGGGAAAGTTTTGATTGGCGGAACTGCAGATCTGCCTCCAATTGGCTGACCGACATCTCGCCGTTTTCAGCCAATCTGCAAAGGATCAACATCCGGCTATCGTTTGAAAGAGCTTTCAGGAACTGCGCAGCTTCCTGCGACCCGTCCACCATCTCTTCTTGGGTTGGTTCAAATTTCACGTGTTCCCTCCGCCTCGCAATTGCAACGAATCAGCTCACAAATGCGTGCGCACTTAATTGCGACAGTCTATCACCGTCGATGGAAAATATGCAAACGGCTCGCAATTAGTTGATCTGCCTTGAAATTCCCTTCCGCTACTCAATCGAAGAACCGCCACAAAACAAATTCATCTATCTGAATATCAACTTGTGTTCCTTTACTCCAGGTGAAACACTTCTGTCTGGGAGAAGTCGATCCCGAAGAAAAACTATCGATAGGAGGAAACCATGAAAAGTCTCACCACATTAGCTCTAGGAGTAATTGCAGCGGTGGGCCTGCTGTTCGTGCAGGTATCCGATCTCGCTGCTGGCGAACGGTATGGCAAGCAGAAGGTGGTTTATCACATCAATTACAATGGTGGTGCCGATGACAAAAAGTATCGCGGCGCCATGCGGAACATCCAAAACCACATCAATGCGGTCGGTGCCGACAATATGGAGATTAAAGTTGTGCTCCATGGGAACGGTCTTGGCCTGCTGATGAGCGCCAAAGAGAACTCCAAGGTTAAAGGCGCTGTTGTGAGTTTGAAATCCCAGAACGTGGGCTTCCACGTGTGCAACAACACTCTGAAGGGCCGAAAGATCAGTTATGAAAATGATCTGTTCGATGTCTATGAAGAAGACATCATACCGAGCGGCGTGGCTGAACTCTCCTATCTTCAGCAGAAGGGCTACACTTACATCAAGCCTTAGGGGCGTTAGAGCTCCCAACGCCAGGTGAGGGGCACCCACTGATAGGAGCTGCCCTTGGGCGCAATGTGCCCGACCCCTGGAAATGGAATGTGATAGGCGGCAACGATCAGACGGTCCGTTGCCGCCATATCAACCAAGCGTTTGCGGGTTTTCACGGCCACCGTCTTGTCCATGTCCATTTGGGGCTGCCATTCCGGATGCTCCAGGGAGATGTAGGGGTGCGTGATCGCATCGCCAACGATCAGCAGGGATTCGCCTTGTGAATGCGCCAGCACCGACATGTGGTCGAGGGTGTGGCCTGGCGAGGCGAGGGTTTGCAGGCCGGGCATGATTTCGGCTCCCGGTTTGATCCGTGTTGTGCGTTCGGCCACCGGCAACAGATTGCGGTGGGCGCCCGTGGCGAAGAACCTAAATCCTTCTGGCATGCGGGTCTCTAGATCCTTCGCCGTCCAATAGTCCCACTCGCCGGTGCTCATTGTATAGCTGGCATTGGCAAAGCGCGGCTCTTCGGCAAAATCATCAATGATCCCCCAGATGTGATCTGGATGGCCGTGGGTGATCACAATGTGGTCCACGTCTTCAGGCGCATATCCTGCGCCCTCCAGGCTCTCGGTTAGCTTGCCAGTGCCCTCCCTGAAATTGTCACCGGAGCCGCAATCGATCAGCACTAGCTTTTCGCCAGTGTTGATCAGGGTGACGTTCAAGTGGGACACCCGTGCATCCAATGGCTGGTGAAGCGCTTTCAGATAGCTGCGCAGCTCGTCTTCAGGCACGTTTGAGGCAGAGTACCGAAACGGAGTTTGGTTCAAACCGTCACTCAGCATCGTGATCTCAAACTTGCCGAGCATGAAGCGAAAATATCCAGGCGCCTGGGCATTTTTCTGTTCGGTAAACCCCAACGCAGCCGTTGGAGCGATGCTGCTCAGTGCAGCGGCGGCGCCGGCGGCTTGCAAGAAGCGCCGGCGCCCTGTTGAGGGGAACTTGATCATTGTCGTTCCTTCGTGTCCGTCCTAGCCGAACATGTCTTTGGTGATGCCAGCGTACCAGCCATTCGCCTCTTCAGCGGTTTGGGCCCTAAGATCTGCAGCTTCGCCGGTTTTGGAGATGAACTTGCTTGTTACCTCGATCTTGGCATCGCCGCCCTTGTAGTCGGCGCCCACTTTAACGCCGTCATTGGTGGCAACAAGGCTCCAACAGGTGTTACGGAATTTAGCCGGGAACTTCTTGGATCCCGTCAAATCAGCCAATATGGCGTTGGCCGCAACCTTCGCCTGGCTGTTGGCTGAGAAACCGGATTTGGGCATTGCAGATGCCACGGAGGCATCGCCAATCACAAAGACATTCTCGTCCGTTTTGGAGCGCATGGAATGCGGATCAATCGGGCACCAGCCGCCGTCATTTGTCAACCCGGCGCGCTTCGCGATGATGCCGGCAGCCTGTGCCGGGATCACGTTGGCTACAGCTGCTTTCACGGTTTCATCGTCCATGACAACTTCCATAGAATCTGCCTTGACCGCCTTCACGCCGCCCGTCACTTCTTCTGGCAGCCATTCGATCATGCCGTCGTAGTGCGACGCCCAGGCTTCCTGGAACAGGGCTTGCTTGGAAAACTTGTTCTTGGCATCCAACACCATGATTTTGGACTTCGGCTTATTGGCCTTCAGATAGTGCGCGATCATGCAGATCCGCTCGTAAGGTCCAGGCGGGCAACGGAACGGATTAGGTGGCGGAGCAACCACCACCACGCCGCCATCGTCCATAGCTTCGAGTTGCTTTTTCAAAGTGGCCGTCTGGGTGCCGGCCTGCCAGGCATGAGGCATCGCGGTTGAGGCTTCGGCGCTGTAACCCTCGATCGTGTCATAGCGCATTTCAATGCCGGGAGAGACCACAAGGCGATCATAGCCAATATCAGTGCCGCGGCCGAGTTTGACGGTCTTGCCGGCGCGGTCAACATCAACTGCCACATCATGCACCATGTTCACCCCATACTGGGCCGCCAGGGTTCCATAGCTGTGGGTGATGGAGTCCAATGTTCTGAAGCCGCCAAGGTATAGGTTTGAGAAAAAGCAGGTGGTAAAATGGTGTTTTGGCTCGATCAGGGTAACCGCAACGTCCTTTGATCCTTTGGCCACATAGCGAGCCGCCGTGGCGCCGCCGGGGCCACCCCCGATGATTGCGAGCCGCATCTTTGCGGCAGATAGTACTGCGGGCGCAGCCAACGTGCTTGCAGCAGCCGTGGAAGCCAGCAAGGTTCCAAACCGGCGTCGTGTAATGTGGGTCATTTCAATTCTCCCTTCGCATTAGTTTCATTCAGTGGGGTTTTGCTCAGAAAAGTATTTGGCAAGTGAGCCGAGTTCTTCCTCGGACAGGTTCTTGGCGATATTGACCATGGCTGGATTTGTGCGGCCCTCGGTGCTGGTTTTGTACTCCAGCAAGGTTTGGACCAGGTACACATCCGGCAAGCCATGAATGTGGGGAATGCCTTGGGCCGCACCTGTTGGCGCATGGCAGGTCACGCACTGGCCCGCCAAGTACTCCCCATAGGCTGGATCGGCCTTTGAAAGAATATTCGTGAACTTCTCTTGTTGAGTTTCTGTCGATCCAGCAGATGACAAGCCGACAAACATCAGCATTGCGAGCGCTGACATTCCCACTTTGCTCTGAGTAGCCTTGGCAACTGGGATCAACATCAATGCCCTCCCGGCGTCCTCATTGTTGAGGTTCTTGTGACAAGTATACATTGCATTATTCGAATGTGAACATATAAATTCTTGAGCTATCCTCACCGCCAGTTCTCACATGCGCAGTACGCAGTCTTGGAAAAAGACGATGACGTTGTGGCATTTGCGTGCCATAGAATTTGCTGGACGTATGACTCCATTCGCTTCGTGCGTTTCGAAGGATATTCGGGATGTCTGATATCACCAACCCCCAAGACGACGACACTGCTCCGGCGCGCGAAAA
Source organism: Alphaproteobacteria bacterium (assembly GCA_024227565.1). GTDB lineage: Bacteria > Pseudomonadota > Alphaproteobacteria > Rhizobiales > CAJQND01 > JAAEUE01. The sequence goes on along the minus strand of JAAEUE010000222.1, from coordinate 60,121 downwards.
GCGGTCTGATTGGAACCATAGCCCGAAGCTTCCGATCCACATCGCCCCTTACTTCAATTGGCCTCCGGAACCGGCACGGGTAATGGCTTGGCTCGCCCGAGCCTGGTTTCCGATTACCGAGCGCGCGGTGGTCTTGGCCATTGCGCTTGTGACGTGGTTCTATCTGACACCGGCCCTGGAGCGGTGCCGTGAGTTTGCCGCGGGATGGATTGCAGAGGTTTACCTGCGTAATCTGGGTCTGATGATCGTGGTGGCCGGAGGACTTCACCTGTACCTCTACACCTTCAGCAAGCAGGGCAAGAAGCTCAAGTATGATCATCGTGAGCTCGCGCGGAAAAACCGCAACTTCAGCTTCCGTGACCAGGTTCTGGACAACATGTATTGGACCTTGGCCAGCGGTGTGACGGTTTGGACCGCATATGAGGTCTTTCTGCTCTGGGGTTATGCAAATGGTTATGCAGCGGTGCTGGCTTGGAGCGACAATCCTGTTTGGTTTGTCGTGCTCTTTGCCCTCTTGCCGTTCTGGCAGGCGTTCTCGTTCTACTGGGTTCACCGGTTGTTGCACTGGCCGCCGCTTTATCGGTTGGCTCATACTGTGCACCATCGCAATTCAAACATCGGACCCTGGTCAGGCAACTCCATGCATCCGGTTGAGCATGTGTTGTGGTTAAGTTCGGTGATGATCCACTGGGTGGTGGCGTCGCATCCTGTGCACATTTTGTTTTATCAACAAATGCAGGTGCTTTCTGCAGTCACCTCGCACGCAGGATTTGAGGGTCTTTTGGTGAAGGGCAAGAACAGTTTTGTGCTGGGGGAGTTTTTCCACCAACTCCATCACCGGTATCATGAGTGCAATTATGGTTCATCGGAAACCCATTGGGATCGCCTCTTTGGAACGTTCCATGACGGTTCCCAACAGGCCACGGAAGAGGTGCGTCAGCGCCGGCGGGCTATGCATGGTACGACCTGAAGAAGACAAACCGAGGCATTATTATGAACGATGGTGTTGAACCGGCGGCGAGTGGAGCTGCAGGCGCAAAGGGCCCTCTTGATGGCATAAGGGTTTTGGATTTGTCGCGGATTCTGGCAGGCCCAACCATGACCCAGACCTTGGGAGATTTTGGTGCCGATATCATCAAGGTCGAGCGTCCTGGTGCAGGCGATGACACTCGCGCCTGGGGGCCGCCCTATGTGACCGGCAAGGATGGCAAACCCATGCCGGAAAGCGCCTACTATCTCGCGGCCAACCGGAACAAGCGATCTATTGCCATCGACATGGCGAGCGCTGACGGCGCCGCCTTGATCCGCAAACTGGCCCGGCACTGCGATGTGGTTGTGGAGAATTTCAAGCTGGGTGGATTGAAGAAGTATGGCTTGGACTATGAGAGCCTGTCGGCTGAACATCCCGGGCTCGTCTATTGTTCAATAACCGGGTTTGGCCAGACCGGCCCCAACGCGCACCGGCCCGGCTATGATCTTTTGGCCCAAGGGTATGGTGGCATCATGAGCCTCACCGGCGCGCCGGAAGGAGAACCGATGAAGGTGGGCGTCGGGATAGCCGATGTGGTTTGCGGTCTGTACGGCGGCCTTGGAATTCTGGCGGCACTGCGCCACCGCGACCAGACGGGCCTAGGGCAGCAGATTGACGTTTCCCTGGTCGACACACAAGTCTCCTGGCTGGTGAATGAAGGCACCAACTATCTTTTGTCCGGCCAAGAACCAAAGCGGCGCGGCAACCAGCATCCCAATATTGTGCCCTATCAAGTTTTCCAGGCGTCAGATGGGCACGTTATCGTTGCGGCAGGTAACGACGGGCAATATCAAAGGTTCTGTAAGCTTTTAGGATTGCCGGAGCTGGCGGATGATCCCCGCTTTGTCACTAACTCGATGCGGCTGGAAAACCGAGAGACGCTGATCGACATTCTGAGCGGCAAGATTGCCACACTGCACAAACAGGAACTGGTTGATGGTATGGAGGCCAACAACGTTCCGGGCGGCGCCATCAACACTATTCCAGAAGTGTTTGAAAGCGAGCAGGTGCAGGCCCGTGACATGAAGATTTCCATGCCCCAGCCGCTTGCTGAAAGCGGCAGCGTTGATCTGATCGGCAATCCGGTAAAGTTCAGCAGAACACCGGTCACCTACCGCCACTCACCGCCGCAATGCGGAGAGCAAACGGACGAGCTCTTGCGCGAAATTCTGGGCGAGGAGGTCGATCAGACCACCGATAGCGCATGAGCGCACCGGCTCAGGCTCCCGCTTCAATGTCGGCTGCCAACATCTCGTAAAGCTCGCGGGTAACCTCAGGGCGGGAGCCGAACCAGAGCTCAAAGCCGCGTACGGCCTGATGCAGCAACATGTCCAACCCGTTGGCAGTTGCAAAGCCATGGGCTTCTGCATCACGCAGCAATTTCGTCTTAAGCGGCACATAGACAATGTCGGCCACTACGGCCCGAGCGGCCATGGGAGTAAGATCGACATCGAGCGACGGTTCGCCATGCATACCCAAGGAGGTGGTGTTCACCAAGAGTGTGGCACCTTCCATCAGGCTGGGAAGGGCGTCCAGCCCCGCTGGTTCTATGGCGTTGCCAAATCGCTCCCTTAAGGCCGCTGCCTTGGCAACCGTCCGGTTGACAACATGGATTTCGGTCAGGCCGCGCTCGATTAATCCAAAGATGACCGCGCGCCCGGCACCGCCAGCGCCCAGCACCAAGGCGCTGTTGGTTCGCTGGTCCCAACCTGGCGATGCAGTGTCCAGAGACCCAAGAAAGCCCTCCACATCAGTGTTGGTTGACTTGAGACGGCCGGCATCGAGCCACAAGGTGTTTGCAGCCCCAACTGCCAACGCCCTCTCGTCAGGCTCTGACAGCTCCAGCGCAGCTTCCTTATGGGGCATCGTGACGTTGGCGCCCACGTAACCGTGTTCGGACAAAGATTTTACGAAGGCGGGAAAATCTTCTGTTGATATTTCCTCGGCGCGGTAAGCACCATCAATGCCATACTGATCGAGCCAGTAGCCATGCAGCTTGGGTGAGCGCGAATGCTTTGCCGGATAACCGATCACGCACGCCTCAGGCCGTGGCGCAGTCATGCAGATCGGCCCAGTAAACCGGCCATGGCCTGAATGGCTAGCTTGTAACCGTCCACGCCCAGACCACAGATCACGCCGGTGGCTGCCAAGCTCACAAATGACTTGTGCCGGAATTCTTCGCGCGCATGCGGGTTGGAAATGTGGAGTTCGATCACCGGGCAGGGCACCATTTTCAAAGCATCCAGAATGGCCACCGATGTGTGCGTGAAGGCAGCAGGGTTGATGATAATTCCTGCAGCTCCAGAAACAGCCCCTTGGATCCAACCAATGATCTCAGCCTCGCTGTTGGATTGATGGAACGAAATCTCAAAGCCGCGCGCAGAAGCTTCTTCCCGGCACATGTCCTCCACCTGAGGCAAAGTTGTGGCCCCATAGATCTCAGGCTCGCGCGTTCCCAACAGGTTCAAGTTTGGCCCGTTGAGGATCAGGATCGGTTTGCTCATATCTAGCTCCGGCATTGCATGGCCGATGACGCAACAGCACGCCAAACGAATGCCTTGTATAAAACGAAGTCGGTCAGTTCGCCCAGAGCTTATTAAAGTGCGATTACTCGGCCGGGCAATAGCGCGTTGGCCTTGACATTATGTGAAATAGGTGTATATGCACCAAATATGACAAACTCGAACCCAGATCTTGACGAGCTAACCGATGTTGGTTTTTGCGCGCATGCCAATCTGCGGCGGGCGATGCGTGTCACCTCGCAGTTCTATGATGCGGCGCTTAAGCCAACCGGTTTGCGGGCTACTCAGTTCACGCTTCTGGCTGTGGTAGAGAGGCGAGGGGAGATGCCGCTGTCGAAACTGGCGGACGTCTTGGTGATGGACCGAACCACGTTAACGCGAAATCTGCAGCCGCTTATAAAGAACAGGTGGCTTTCCATCGGGCGTGAGGCGGATGAGCGTGTCAAGCTTGTTTCGATCAGTCCTGCAGGCAAGGCGATTGTGGCAGAGGCCATGCCGTTCTGGCGCCAGGCCCAAGATCAGGTGATTGCCGGCCTTGGTGGAGAGCGAATGCCCGGAATGATCAAAGACTTGAGGGCGCTCGTCGACGTGGTTGGCGGGAGCTAAGATTTAAACAAAAGAGTGCATATACACTATTATTGGAGAAACATGATGGAAACGACCCCTGAAACCGAAGTTTGGAATGGCCGCAAAGTTACTGCGCTGTTCGCTGTGCTCGCTGTTTGGTTTGCCCTTGCCGCCTATATCGGCAGCAGCTATCTTCTGGCAAACGCAAGTGGCGCGTTCGTTGCCCCAATTGCAATGACTGCCGTTGTGCCGGTTGCCGTGTTCCTGGGGTCATATTTCCTGATCCCGGCGTTCCGTCAATTCGTGCATTCCCAGGACATTGCCACACTAACCATGTTCCAGCATTGGCGCGTGGTCGGTTTTGCCTTCCTCGTGCTCTATGCCTATGGCGTGTTGCCCGGCTTGTTCGCAGGGGGCGGCGGGCTGGGAGATGTTGCCGTTGGTCTTGCGGCGCCCTTTATCATGTTGCGGCTGCGGTCTGATGCGAGCTATGCGACCTCCAAAGGTCTCGTGCGCTATCACCTGCTTGGGTTGCTGGACTTTGTCGTAGCGATCACCACGGCTGGTCTAACCGCAGGTTCGTTCCCTCAATTGATCCCCGGCGGCGTGACCAGCGCACCTATGGACGTTTGGCCGCTCAATCTCTTTCCCAGTTTCATCGTGCCGGCCTTCATCATCATGCACCTCACCGTGTTGCTGAAGGTTCGCCACCTGCGCCGCACGGCCACCATGCCCTTGGACGCAGAATTAACGGCGGCCTGAGTGCCTTTTAATACTGAAAGGAAAGATAATGTCCCTGCAACACCAGTTGAACTCTCACGGCCCGCAGATCATCATCAGGGCGGCAATCGTCGCCCTGTTGCTTGGCGGCCTCCTCACTCTAATCAACCAGTGGGGTGCCTTGTTTGGGTATCAGAGCCTAGATCAGTTGGCGATGGCTCAAGTGTTTGCGACCCCGTTTCTAGTGGTTGTCGTCTCACAAATATTGGGGCTTCGCGCGGCGCGGCGTAGCAAGGCCTGGTTGGAAACCACCACGGAAAGTCTTGTGGTGACCATGTTCTCACACGGTATTCCAGCCCGCGCAATTCTGATTGGCTTTGCGGCGGTGAGCAGCAATGCGGCTATTGCTGCCACCCACGCCTACCTTGCCGGTCGGGGGCTTGATCAGGTGTCCCTGGTTCTGTTGTCCCAGGCGCTGGTCTTGCCAATTCTGTTTGGTGCTGTTTCGCAGGCCCTCACCATCCGTCGCGCCCTTGCGATCACGGCTTCAGCCAGAACGCTGTGAGGCCCTCATAAATCAGCCGGAGCGCCAGCAGGGTCAGAATCACAGACACTGCGCGATGGAATTTCACATCATCCGTCTTCAACAAGAACCGCTTGCCGAGCACCGTGCCTACAAACCCGCTGGCGATCATGGCAATGATCAACCCGGCATAGGGCGCGAACTGGAACCCCAAGAAACCAAACACAACAACTTTCACAACGTGTTGGGCCACCATGCAGACAGCGTGGGTGGCCACATGCTCCATGCGGCCGAACTTGAAGGTTTTGACCATTGCAGAAATGAAGCTGCCGGTGGCGCCAACAAACATGGTGAGAAAACTGGAAACGGCGCCTGTGACCACGCTGACCGTGCGTCCACGTAGACCAAAGGGCGGTCCCCAAGCGGTCCAAAGAATGAAACATCCAAGAGCAAACTTCAGCCCCGCAGCAGGGAGCTGTACCACCACAAGTCCGCCCGCAATGGCGCCAATAACACTGCCGGCTAGGAACGGTGCGAATATGGTCCACTGAACATGAGAGAGCATGAGGGCCGCGCGCCCGGCATTTGAGCCAATCTGCACGGCACCATGAACTGGGATAATCGCTGCGCCTGGAACGATCACGGCCATAATTGCCAGCAGGACGATGCCCCCACCGATCCCTGCAGCTGCGGTAATGAAAGAGGTGCCGGCACTTACGGCAATCAGGAAGAATGCCCAGAACGGTTCCAATGCGGGTGGGACAAGCGCTTCAATCAATTTGCGATGCTTTCTGCGCTGTCAAACAGTTTCCCATACGAGCCGAGGCTTCGTACAACATGACCAGGGCCTCCATCGCATGATACTGAATTTTGTAGGGGTGGAGATCTGCCACACAAATGTCATCGGCGCCAGAGCAGGCAATTTTCAATGGGCGGTCGTGTTGAAGGAGAGCTGAGTATGGGTGAAGCAGGCAGGGCGATGGTTTCCTTGGAGATTGAAGAGCGGTCTCAGGGACGTATCGCGCGGGTCACGCTCGACAATCAGGCCAAGAGAAATGCTATCTCGCCTCTTGTGGCGGGCTCGATCGCGGATATCTTCATCGAGCTGTCCAAAGACGATCTTCTCCGCGCCGTTATTTTAGCCGGGGCAGGGGAGAGGGCCTTTTCAGCCGGGGCTGACGTCAACGTGATGAAAGATCTGAACGCAGCCAGCGCCCGGGCGTTCATTCAAGGACTTCACGAGGCAATTGATGCGGTGCGCAACTGCCCCGTTCCGGTCATTGCCCGATTGCGCGGATATTGTTTTGGCGGTGCCTTGGAGCTAGCTGCCGGGTGCGACATGCGCATTGGTGACGAAACGGTGGTTATCGGCATGCCGGAGGTTAGAGTGGGAATTCCGTCAGTGATTGAGGCGGCGTTGCTGCCGCGCTTGATTGGCTGGGGCAAGACCCGGGAAATGCTGTTGCTCGGCGGCACATATGATGCGCGGGAGAGCGCTGAAATGGGGATGCTGCAAAAGCTGGTTCCGGCGATGGATCTGGACGATGCGGTAGAAGACTGGATCAACCAGATTTTGTCGAACGGCCCGCGGGCGGTCCGGTCGCAAAAGAGCCTGATGGCAAAATGGGAAACTCTTGACCTCCCGCAATCGATTGCAGTCGGCATCGAGCATTTTGCCGAGGCATTTCAGAGCGACGAGCCAGGAACAATGTTGGCGTCAGCACTCGAATATTCGCGTACGTCCGGTTGCTCGCCATCTCCGTAAGCGGCACTGGGCGTATCCCTAGGCATATGCTGGCTCTTGCCTCGTTGTGTGCTCCGAACTTACAGGCGTTCTGAAATCCGGCGGTTTTACCGCAAGAACTGAGCAGTTCGGACGGCCCAGAATCATTTCTGCAGTGTTGCCAATGAGCAGTCCGCCAGCGTCCGTACGGCCGATTGTCCCCATGACAACCAGGTCAACGCGCAATCTGGCGGCAAGTTTTGGAACAACATCTCCTGCGTAGGCTTGCAGGAGGTGAACCTCATGGGTCTTCAGAACGAGTGAATAGCGTTCCAGCAACGGATTGAGCTCATCGAAACGATGTGCCTGCCTGTTTTGTTTTAAGCGCTTTGCACTGATTGGTCATGCCTTTGGGTAACGTGGCCACTGCTGGCCAAGTCTCAACCCTTAGTGATTGTCGCGCGGCAAAACCTCTGCAACCCGCTGATAATGCGTGGCGAACTCCAGGCAGCCACCAGTTGACAGCTGGCCCACGTTGTTCCTGTAGATTTCCTGCCATGGCGTTTGGTTCTTTAGATCAGGCGGTGTCCAGTTTTCCCGGCGGGTTGCCAAATCCTCATCGCTGATCATTAGATCCATGCGCCGGTTCGGCAAATCGAGCCGCACCATGTCGCCGGTCTCCAGCAGAGCCAGTCCGCCCCCCACAGCCGATTCAGGCGAAGCGTTCAAGATAGAGGGGCTCTCTGAGGTGCCGGACTGCCGGCCGTCGCCAATGGTTGGAAGATGGTTGATACCCTTCTTGAGCAGCGTGTCGGGCGGCTGCATATTGACCACCTCAGCGGCGCCGGGATAACCAACCGGCCCGGAGCCGCGAATGAACATCATGCAGTTTTCATCGATCGCCAAATCAGGATCATTGAGCCGATGGTGATAGTCTTCAGGCCCCTCGAACACGATGGCACGGGCTTCAAGAACTCCTTCGCTGTCAGGGCGGGACAAGAAGCGCTGACGGAAGTCGTCTGAAATTACGCTGGTTTTCATCAGCGCACTGTCGAAGAGATTTCCGCTGAGCACGATAAACCCGGCCTCCTCACGTAAAGGATTGGAAACGGGTAGGATAACCTCCTGGTCTTCACTTTGATGCCCCGAAACATTCTCGCCAACGCTCTTGCCGCTCACCGTAAGCGCGTCTGGGTTCAGCAGTCCGGCCTTCGCCATTTCTCCCATTACTGCGGGAACGCCGCCAGCCCGGTGGAAAGATTCTCCAAGATAAGTTCCCGAAGGCTGCATATTCACGAGCAAGGGCAGATCGTAACCGAGGGTTTGCCAATCGTCGATGTTCAGTTCAACGCCCATGTGGCGCGCAATCGCCTGGATGTGCGGCGGAGCATTGGTTGAGCCCCCAATGGCCGTGTTGAGCTTGATGGCATTCTCAAATGCCGCCCGGGTCATAATTTGCGAGGGGCGCAAGTTCTCGCGCACCATGTCCACAATGCGCATTCCTGTCGCATAAGCCATCTCCATGCGTTCGCGGTAGGGCGCAGGGATCGCCGCACAACCGGGCAAGGACATGCCCAAGCCTTCCGCTAGCGCGTTCATGGTGCTGGCGGTGCCCATGGTGTTGCAGTGGCCAAGGCTTGGGGCTGAGGCACACACCCGGTTCATGAATTCATCATAATCGATGTCGCCGGCGGCCAGGAGACGGCGGCTTTCCCAAACCACCACGCCCGAGCCGGCCCGCTCACCGCGCCACCAGCCATCCAGCATGGGACCGCCGGACAAAACGATGGCTGGAATGTTCACCGTCGCCGCGCCCATCAACTGGGCTGGTGTGGTCTTGTCGCACCCTGTGGTCAACACCACACCATCGATCGGATAGCCGTGAAGCACTTCTACCAGGGTCAAATAGGCCAGGTTCCGGTCCAGGGCAGCGGTGGGCCGCTTGCCGGTCTCCTGAATGGGATGCACCGGAAACTCGATGGGAACACCACCAGCGTCCCGGATGCCTGCTTTGACCCGTTCTGTGAGATAGACGTGGATCTTGTTGCAGGGTGCAAGGTCAGATCCGGTTTGGGCGATACCGATCATCGGCTTGCCAGATTGCAGTTCGCCGCGGGTGTAGCCCTGGTTCTGATAACGTTCCACATAAAGCGCCGTCATGCCGGGATTGTCGGCGTTGTTGAACCATTCCTGGCTTCTAAATTTCTTGTCGCTTGGCGGCTTGGATCCGTTGGTGCTCACGCGGCTGCTCCTCTCAATGTCTGACAGAAAAGATAATTGCGCCCCTTGGGGGCATGCCGCAAGTGCGATCTTGCGGGCGCGGGCGCCGGTTCACCAAAAATCGTCGTGCTGGGGCAGTATCCGCGCAACGGCAGGGCGGGAGCGGACCCCATCGCACAGGCGTTTTAGATACGGGAACCTTGCAAAATTAGCGGCCGGATCCGGCGCCCAGTGTGCGATCATCATGGCGTAGATGTCAGCGGCTGAATAGGTGTCGCCCAAAAGCCAGGGCCCGCCAGCGCCCAATTGCTCTTCCACCACGGCCCAGCGTTCAGTCAGATGGCGTTCACCAACTTCTCTGACCGGCTCAGGATCATCTGCCGATGTGAAGTCTTCCGGGTGATAGCACCGCAGGTTGGCGGTGTAGACGCCTGACGACAACATCATCATCCAACGCAGATACTCTGCACGCAGCCGAGCGGCAGGCGAGGGGGCCAGGCCAGCCTCTGGGTGGAGATCACACAGATAAATCAGAATGGCCGCCGATTCAGTCATCACACTGCCATCGGGCAAAACCAATGTGGGCACCTGACCCAGTGGATTTAGGTCTGTGTAGGCTTTCTGTTTGTGTTCACCGGCATCAAAATCCAGGTGAACGAGCTTGTGGTCCAGGCCCAATTCTTCGAGCAGAGCCTGAACCACAAAGCCTCCGGCGCCGGGGGTGTTGTAGAGCGTGTACATGGCTCAGGCCGCCCCGTACCCGCCGCCGCTGGGGGTTTTGATAATGGCAGCATCACCGGCCTTGCAGTCGTGCTGCGAGCAGCCCTCGGCTCGCTCCATTGTCCCGTCGGCCCGGCGAATTGAGTTTGCGCCGCATTCGCCGTGGTCGCCGCCGTCCAGCCCAAATGGTGGAACCTTCCGGTGGCTCGCCAGGAACGAGACGTCCATATCCTGCAGGAAACGCACGGTGCGAAGGGTGCCGTCGCCACCCTTGAACTTTCCGTTGCCACCAGAGCCACGGCGCACATGGAAGTCCTCCAGAACAACCGGATAGCGGAACTCCAGGATTTCCGGATCCGTCAGCCGGGTGTTGGTCATGTTGGTGTGCACTGCGCTTGTGCCATCATGCCAGGGTCCGGCACCGGATCCGCCGCAGATCGTTTCGTAATATTGATACTGATCGTTGCCGAAGTTGAAATTGTTCATGGTGCCCTGACAAGCCGCCATGGCACCTAGCGCACCCAGCAGCGTGTCGGTTACCGCCTGGCTGGTTTCCACATTGCCGGCCACAACCGCAGCAGGGAACCTGGGGTTCAGCATGCAGTCGTCCGGGAACACAATGGTGATCGGCTTCAGGCACCCGGCGTTCATGGGGATCTCATCAGCCACCATCAACCGGAACACATAGAGCACCGCAGCGCGGGTTACCGGTTGAGGCGCGTTGAAGTTGGTTTTCTGTTGCGGGGACGTGCCGGTGAAATCCACCATTGCCGCGCGGTTCTCACGGTCAACGGTGATCTGAACAGAAATCTGCGTGCCCTGATCCATGGGATAGGTGAACTGGCAGTCATGCAAGGCATCGATGAAGCGCCGCACGCTCTCTTCTGCATTGTCCTGCACGTGCAGCATATACGCCTTCACCACGTCGAGAGTGAAATGGTCCACCATCTTGCGCAACTCGTGCACGCCCTTTTCGTTGGCGGCCACTTGGGCTTTCAGGTCGCCGGCGTTCTGAACCGGATTCCGGCACGGCCAGGGCCCGCTGGTCAAAAGGTCATGCAAGGCCTGCTCGCGGAAGATGCCGTCTTCCACCAGCTTGAAGTTGTCGATGACCACACCTTCCTGCTCAATCGAGGTGGCGCGCGGGGTCATGGATCCCGGCGCCATTCCGCCCACATCCGCATGGTGGCCGCGGGAGGCTACATAGAACAGGATGTCGCCAGTATCGTCGTGGAACACAGGAGTGACTACGGTGATATCGGGCAAGTGAGTGCCGCCATTGTAGGGCGCATTCAACATGAACACATCGCCTGGCTTCATCACCGGGTTTTCCCGGATAATGGTCTCCACAGACCGGTCCATGGAACCCAAATGCACCGGCATATGCGGCGCGTTGGCAATCAGCGCACCTTTGGCATCGAACACGGCGCAGGAAAAGTCTAGCCGCTCCTTGATGTTCACCGAATAGGCCGTGTTTTGCAGCGTGACACCCATTTGTTCTGCGATGGACATGAAGAGGTTGTTGAACACTTCCAGCATTACCGGATCGGCCTTTGTGCCAATCGGCGCGATGCGGGCCAGGGCTTCGGTGCGCCGCATCACAAGGTGGCGCTTGGCGGTGATCTCTGCCTGCCAGCCCGGCTCCACAATGTTAGTGCCGGTCGGCTCGATGATGATGGCCGGACCTTGCAGGGTCTGCCCCGGCAACAGTCTTTCCCGGTCATAGATATTGGCATCATGCCATTCTCCAGACGAGAAGAACCGGGATGCGCTGCTGGCAACAGGATCTGCTCCAGACGTTGCTTCGTCGCGCTCTTCAGCTCTGGTTCCACCGCCCACACTCTCCACCGACATGGCCTCGACAATGATTGTCTTTTCCGGGGAGATAAAACCGAATTGCTTGTAATGGGCGTCTTCAAAACTTGCGCGCATGGCCAGTGCGCTGCCGTAGGGCACCAGCAATGAAGTGTCCGTGCCATCATAGCGCAGGTGAAGATGAGTGTGTGTTTGGCTTTCGGATCCCGGGATCCCCTGGCGCGCGAGATCGGCACGGTTTTCGGTGGCCAAATCGTCGATGATAATCGCAACCTGATCTGCGGTATCCTGGGTGAGAGGCTCTTCGATCGCCCGGTCGCGGTTGGTGCGCACATCCGCCAGTCCCATGCCGTAGGCAGACAGAATGCCGGCAAGCGGGTGGATGAGAACGGTTTTCATGCCAAGTGTATCTGCGATCATGCAAGCATGCTGCCCCCCGGCGCCGCCAAAGCAAGTCAGGGCATACTCGGTCACGTCGTAGCCGCGCTGCACGGAGATCTTCTTGATGGCATTGGCCATGTTCTCAACCGCAATGCGCAAGAAACCCTCGGCCACCTCTTCGGCAGGGCGGCCGTCGCCGATTTCACCTGCGAGGTCCTCGAAAGCTGTGGTCACGGCTTGTGCATCAAGCTTCTGGTTTTGCTCCGGCCCAAAAATTGCCGGGAACAGTTCGGGTTGAAGCTTGCCAAGCATCACATTGGCATCTGTCACGGCCAAGGGACCTTCGCGGCGATAGCATTTTGGCCCCGGGTTGGCCCCGGCTGAATCGGGGCCCACCCGGAAGCGTGCGCCGTCATAATGCAATATTGAGCCGCCGCCTGCGGCCACCGTGTGAATCCGCATCATCGGCGCACGCATGCGCACGCCGGCCACTTCAGTTTCAAAGGCGCGCTCAAATTCGCCGTCATAGTGAGAGACATCAGTGGATGTGCCGCCCATGTCAAAGCCAATGATTTTCTCAAAGCCGGCCATGCGCGAGGTTTCAACCGCGCCCACAACCCCGCCCGCAGGACCTGACAGGATGGCGTCCTTGCCCTGAAACTGGTCGGCGGCGGTGAGCCCGCCCGACGATTGCATAAACATCAGGCGCGGTGCGCCGTCCTCCGAGCTGCCGAGTTCTCCTGCAACCTGCTCCACATAGCGCCGCAGTATGGGAGAAAGATAGGCATCAACAACCGTGGTGTCGCCGCGTCCCACCAGTTTCATCAACGGTGACACCTCATGGCTAACTGAAACCTGGCTGAACCCGATATCCCGGGCGAGGGCAGCCACTGCCTTTTCATGGTCCTGGTAGCGATAGGCATGCATAAACACCACGGCGACAGCACGGATACCGTCGTCAAAGGCCGCTCTCAGCCCCTCTTGGGCGCTTTGAGTATCCAGCTCAATCTCAATGGTGCCATTGGTGAGCACCCTCTCGGGCACTTCCACCACGCGCTCGTAGAGCAATTCCGGCTTTATGATGTACCGGGCAAAAATGTCTGGCCGGGCCTGATAGCCGATCTCCAGAGCGTCTCGAAAACCCTTGGTGATGACAAGCAGCGTGCGGTCACCCTTGCGTTCCAGCAAGGCATTTGTCGCAACGGTTGTGCCCATTTTGACTGAATCGATGGAATTGGCGGCAATCGGTGCGCCGGCCTGAAGGCCCAAAAGATCGCGAATGCCCTGGATGGCCGCGTCTCGGTAGGCTTCTGGATTTTCAGACAATAGTTTGTGGGGAAGCACTTCGCCTTCGGGGGAACGCCCGACAATGTCAGTAAACGTGCCGCCACGGTCGATCCAGAAGTCCCATTTACCATGTTTGTTCATGATTTCGTGTCGCAGCGCATGAGGGATAGAAAAGGTGGTGTGTTTTGACCTATGTTAGTCCTGTGGATTATGCAAGGGGTTAGGTCTGGTCTCTCACATGAGATGAGGCCGGGATTGCGGTGATTATGAAGAAACTTCTCCTGGCGGCGACCATTGGGTCCGCAGTAATGCTGTCTGGCTGTTACGACACGGGCGATCAGGCCGTGCTCGACAAGCTGTTGAACGAGAAAACGACGGCAGAGGATTCTGCACGCGAAGCCAACAAAGAGCTCTCTCAACTGAAGGAAGAGATTGAAGCTCTGAAAAAGGCGAATGCGGACAAAGAAAAAGAGGCCGAAAAGGCCAAAGAGCAGATCTCGAAGGCTGAGAAAGAGCGCGAGCAGCTTGAGGCGAAGCTGAAGGAAGAAGAATCAGCGCGCGAAAAGGCCGAAGAAGAGGTGAAGACAAAAACCTCTATGGTTGAGGAATTGACCGCGAAGGTCAAAGCCATGGTGCCAGGTGAGCCCGGTGAAGCGAAAACGGAAACCACAGCCACAGGCGAACTGGAAAAAGCCGAGGAAAAGAAGGTGGAGCAACCGTCTGAACCTCCCAAAGAACTGACCGAAGAGGAAAAGCGCCTGAAAGCTGAAGCCGAAGCCAAGCAAGCGGCTGAGGAAGAAGCGCGCAAGAAGGCAGATGCAGAGGCGGTGGCCAAAAAAGCGGCAGCAGATGCGGTACGCAAAAAGAAAGCTGCAGCAGCTGCGCGCAAGAAAGCTGCAGCGGACGCGGCGCGGAAGAAAAAACAAGCTGAAACAGATGCCGAAAGAACGCGCAAGCTGGATGAGGAATTCCGCAGAAAACAAGCTGAACGTGACGCGGCTCCGCCACAGCCCAAAAGGGCGAACACCAGAGATAACACATCCGACATTAATCGGTAGGTTGCCTCGACCCCATGCTCATCTCACTCCGCCGCACGGGGTAGCGCTAACGACGCCTTAGGAAGAACACCGTGCTCGAGTGTTTCGGGTGCTCGAATTAAGGCATTGCGATGAAATACACAAATCTTGGCGCAACCGGATTGAACGTTTCACGCCTTTGTTTTGGCTGCATGAGTTTCGGCGATCCAAGCCGTGGCAACCACTCCTGGGTGCTCAATGAAGAGCAATCAAAGCCATTCTACCGGGACGCGTTTGAGGCGGGGATCAACTTCTTTGACACCTCCGATTTCTATTCGATCGGAGTGAGCGAAGAGATCCTGGGCCGGGCTGTTCGCGAACACTCCACCCGTGAGCAAACCGTGATCGCCACCAAAGTTGGGCTCGACATGGAACTTGGGCCCAACGGCACAGGCCTGTCACGCAAACACATTCTGGAAGGCATTGACGCCTCGTTGAAGCGGCTCGGAACCGACTATGTGGACCTCTACTATGTCCACAGGCTCGACGGCAGTACGCCCATGGAAGAGACCCTCGATGCTCTGGACCATGCGGTGCGCCAAGGCAAGGTGCTCTATCTGGGATGCTCGTCCACCTGGGCGTGGCAGTTCGTCAAGATGCGCGAGTTCCAAAAAGCCAACAATCTCGCGCGGTTCTCAGTGATGCAGAATTTCTACAATCTGGCTTATCGCGAGGAAGAACGCGAAATGATCCCGTATTGCCAGGCAGAGGGCGTCGCGCTCGTGCCCTGGTCGCCGCTGGCCCGCGGGTTTTTGGCGGGCAACACGCCAAAGCAAGGCGAAGTCTCGAACCGGGGGCAAAAAGACCAGCTGAGCTCCGGGTATTTTGGCAGCAGTCAGGATTACAAAATTCTGGCGCGTGTGGAGAGTGTGGCCGCAAAGCTCGGCGTAAAACCGGCCCAAGTCGCTCTGGCCTGGGTGGCCTCCAAAGTTGACTGTCCGATTATCGGAACCACCAAGCCGCATCATCTGGACGATGCCATTGCCGGATTGGAGTTGGATCTGACACCTGCACAAAACAAAACGCTCGAGAGCGCTTATGCACCCAAGCCGGTAATGGGCCATGCGTAGAGCAACCTACGAGCAGGCCGAAGGATCTGTGAAGTGATATTTTTGCACAGCGTCACATCGGTGCAAAACGATCGTTTTGCAGAAGCAACAGCCGGATCCCTTTCAACGCAAGCAAAATGACCTCCTCCTGCTTTTGTGTTTGACCTGCACTCCTTGGGTCCCTTGGTCAAAAGGTGAGTCCGGTTGCTACATATCTCGATTGAATGTGTTGCTCGAGCGCGCGGGAGAGGGAGCCTTCCAGAGCTCAAGCGGCCTGGGCGCAGGCCCCAATACATCCGACAACAAAGTCCATTGACCTGCGCTCAGAAGGCCCACACAGGACGTTGAACGGTGTCCTGGTACCCGGTGCCCGTTTGCGTCCCTTTCGGCGCTTCAAAAGGCAAAGTTGGAGTTGTCCAATTCAGATAGGAGCACGCCTTCCAGGATGATCTTGTTATTGCCCGCAGTGATCACAGCATTGCCGTTCTGCGCGGTCAGATGATTGCTCATCAGATCATCAAAACCAGAGATCTCCGACACTGCACTAAGATCGATCTTTTCAGCCGGGTTCAGCACCTCAAAATCTTCCACCCTGTCTGTGCCAAACTCGTTATCGAACCAGAATGTATCGTTGCCGTCACCGCCTGATATGTGATCGTCGCCTTTTCCACCGAAGAGCCTGTCATTGCCACCCCGGCCAAACAGCGCATCATTACCATCTGCCCCCCAAATGGTGTTGTCACCTGCATCGCCTCTCAAACTGTCTGCAAAGTTGGAGCCGTAAAGATCTTCAATCGACACATAGGTGTCGCCTTCAGCAAAGCCGGTGTTATCTGAGGTGTTCTGCAGATCCACAATCACACCGGCTGTGCTGTGATTGTACTGGGCCCGATCAGTACCCTCGCCGCCATCCAGATGATCGCCGCCGCCCATCCCCAGAAGCAGATCATTGCCGTCACCGCCAAACAGCTGGTCGTCGCCGTGATTGCCCCAAAGATCATTGTTGCCGTCATCGCCTGTGATGTGGTCCGCATGGATCGAGCCGTAGACGCGCTCAATGCTGATCAGCGTATCACCCTCAGCCTCACCGCCAGACACCACACCCGTGAGCAGGTTCACTATGATGCCAGCCTCAGAACCATGAAACTGAGCCCGGTCCCTGCCATCGCCGCCGTCGATCACATCGGCGCCCGTGCCACCAAGCAAGGTGTCGTTCCCGGCATCACCAAACAATTGGTCGTCGCCCGCTTTGCCGTACAATATGTCATTCCCATTCCGGCCCCAGATGATGTTGTTGCTGGCAGTGCCCTTCAAGGTGTCGTCATGAGCGGTGCCAATAACGTTTATCGACATCGAAAGGTCATCGTAACGACCGTCGCCACCGACTACTGTGTTAGCGCCCAGATCAATGATGATTGAGGTTCCCGAAGAGCTGTAGTCCGCGGTAATTGGCGCAGGCTTCTGGATTTTATTTATGGAAACCATAAGCGTTTGACGTATCTGACTGCCTGCAACATCGGTTGCTGTCAATGTCACCGGGATGGATTTGCTCCCGTCGGGCAGCTCCTCCCAATCTATTTCAATGTTATCTTTCAACTTTAGCTGAAACGAGTTTGCAGACGCCGAAAAAACCTCAAACTGGCTTGTGTCAGGCGATTGTATGGCGATGGAGTGGCTGTCACCAATGTCTTGGTCTGTGATTATCAGATCACCAACTACCGCACCTGGAGAGTGTTCATCAACGGTATCACTGCTCAAAGAAATCGTTGTCGGCGCATCATTCAGGTCGGCTATACTGACTACAAAAACCTCCTCGTAGAAGGTCCCACCGGCACCGTGCGCCCGGATGGCAATATCGACAAGTCCGACAACCGAATTTGAAACTTCGGACTCAAAATCAAGGCTGACGCCTTCAATAACCTTGAGAATTGCGGCACCATGAATTTCTGCAATCTCAAATCGGGTCGATGTCACGCCATTCTCAAATACTTCCATGTTCGAGATATCAGAAACGGGTTCTCCGTCCGCTAATACTGTTCCGATCAGGGCACCACTGTAAAGTTCGGGCACGATTAAGAGACTAACGCTGAGATCGGACGGTAAGGCGCTACCAGCACCCACGGAGTACGGCACGTCATCAAGGTTCATCCATTGAACGCCATTGACCTGCACGGTGCCTTGCGAGTGGGTGAGGATGGTGTTGGCCCCGCGGAGGCTCAAGCTCAAAGTGGACCCATCAATGTTCTGGAACTCCAGAACATCCCGGCCAACCTCAAAGTCGTAGATGATGTCAGAGCCATGCGCGCCGTTAAACACGAACGTATCTACGCCGCGGGTGATGGTGGTCGCCAGAGAGGCGCCATCCCCATAAAGATGGTCGTTGCCAGCGCCGCCCTCAAGGCGGTCATCGCCGGCCGCCGTGCTGTTGGCCATGGAGTAGGCATCGCCATAAAGAAAGTCATTGCCGGCACCACCCTTCAGGTCGTCATCGCCGCCAGCCGCATTGCTCGACATGTTGACACCATCGCCATAGAGATAGTCATTGCCGTCACCACCATTGAGCACATCATCGCCGCCGGAGGTGTCGTGGTAGAGGTTGTCCGCATCACCATAAAGATAGTCAGCCCCAGCACCTGCCTCCAGAACATCATCGCCGCCCCTGGAGGTATCAAGCATCTGATAGGCATCAGCGCGAAGATAGTCAGTTCTGTTGCCGCCCTTTAGGACATCGTTGCCGCCGACAGAAGCGGCATAGAGGTTGTAGCCGTCCCCATAGAGCTGGCCTGAGCCGTTATCGCCGCTGAGCGTGTCATTGCCGCCGATCAGATCATAGGCGTTGGTCGACCCAACCGTGTCACCATAGATATAGTCATAGCCAAGACCACCGGTCAGCTCATCGTGGCCAAGCGAACCATAGAGTGTTTTGGTTGCACGCAGTTGGCTTGAAGGCTGAACCTCAACATTGACCAGCCCGATCTGCTCTGCCCCGTCAGCTCCTGTGATCTTGACCGCAAAGCTGTCTGACCCAGAGAACGTGCCGGAGGTGGTCTCATAGGAGTAGCTGTAGGTGCCATCCCCATGGTCTGTGACCGTCACAGTCCCGTTCTCGGCGTTCTCCTCAAGGGCAAAGCTGTAGGCCTGGGCAGCAGAGCCCGGCAGCGCAGCAAGATCATGGCTCACAGCGCCAGCCCCCTGCTGCATGATGATGTTGCCGTAATCGGCGAGGGCTGATCCGTCAACGGTGATGGAGTTGTCGTGGGGCAGGGCGGTCCATTGGACGTTGATTAACTGCACCGCGCCTTGCGAATGTGTGAGGGTGGTGTTCGCACCACTGATGCTAAGGGCGATCGTCGAACGGTCAATGTTCTGGAACTCCAGAACATCCCGGCCAACCTCAAAGTCGTAGATGATGTCAGAGCCGTGCTCACCATCAAACACGAATGTGTCGCCCGCTGCGCTGAAAACGGGTCCTGATGGGTCACTGTCGCCGGTGAGATGATCGTTTCCGGCTCCGCCGATCAAGATGTTCTCGAAGATGTTGCCTTTGATCGTATCCCCATGGGATGAACCGATAACCCCTTCTATATCCCGAAGCCTATCGCCTTCTTCTTCGAAGTCACCGCCGTCTCTTTGTGCTTGTTTGTCTAGAGACAGGTCAACCACTACGCCGGCAGCAGCATTTTCGTAGGAGGCAAAGTCGATACCGAAACCACCGTGCAGCTCATCTGCACCCGGGCCACCGGCCAGAACATCGTCCGTCTTTCCTGCCCGCAAAGTGTCGTCACCGCCGTATCCGTACAGAGCAGACTGGCCCTCTGCAGCCGTCACATGATCGGCGTTCTCTGATGTGATCGCCTCGCCCAGAAGCTCACTCAGCGAAATATCAATGGAACTTGAATATTGAAGCTGCACCGCAGAGTCGATATCGGCGAACTGCACCGGATCCAGTTCTTTGAGTACATCTATCGCTTTGTCCAAAGCAGACGCGCGGATCCGCTCGATCATCTGGTCTTTATCGCGATAGTTACGGATCGTGACGGAGCCCAGAACCGTTGTCTCGTCGGCAGGATCAATGATCTCAACTCTGAGGTCTGCACCATTTTCACCGGACGCCGCGTCAATGAAGCTTGACGGATCTGCCGGGTCAGAAAGAACGCCTTTGCGGAAGGTCAGGTCGTCGATCCGGATACCCCCGCCGAACACGAGGGTGTCCAGGCCACCGGCATCGTCCAGGATGTCGTGACCATCACCCAACCAATAGGCATATTGATCGTTGCCTTCTCCGCCGCTGGTGAGGTCCAGCCCGTCTCCCCCAACCAGAACGTCATCCTGTGCACTTCCGCTGAGCAGGTCGTCGCCAGCACCGCTGAACATCCAAGCCCCTCCGCTCGCAGAAGAAGCCGCAATTGTGTCAGCGTTGATGGAGCCAGTCATAAAGGTGTGCACTCCGGTCATGTCAATGTGACCAGAATCGGTAAACTGCAACCGCTCCACGAGCCCCGCACCAGCTTCAATCTCGTGCACGCCCACTGTTAAAGCGTCAAGTGCACCGCCAAATTTGACCGTCACCGTGTTGGAGAGGACAGACAGAGATGTTTCGTAATCCTGTGCCGAGCTGTTGATATCACGAATGCCAAGTTTCAGATCGGCACTGTCGAAGTGGCCGGCAGGAAAGTTATTTAAAAAGCCAGGAGCTGTGCCTGCCGAAAGCTCCCCAATGATGTGCCGGAACTCGATGCCTGCGCCGAACGAAACCGTATCGTCATCGCCGCCGCCGACCAGGTTCAGGTCGTTGCCGTTGAGATCGGTGATTGTGTCTTCTCCGTCACCGAAATTGAAGATGTAAGTGTCCTTGCCCACGCCGCCAAAAAGCAGATCGTGCCCTAACCCGCCTTCAAGATAGTTCGAAGTGTGGCCCATCGTGAGCTTGTCATGGCCGGATGACCCGATGACATATTCAATGCTGGAGAACACATTGCCCGTATCGGAATTGGTCAAGTCCACCGCTGCACCAGTTGTGCCTGCCGGTACTAGATTTGCAAAGGAGAGCGTATCGAAGCCCGCCCCGCCCAACACTGTCGTTGCAGATGAACCTGCCGCTACCGCAACATCGTCAAAGGCGATTTCAAACAAATCGTTGCCTTCGTGCCCGGACAGAGTTCCCGACGCCTGATCACTTCCTCCAATCACGTCATCATATGCCGTGCCGATGACGTTTTCGATGGACCAGAGTTCGTCTTCCTCAACAACAACCAGGTTCCCTTCGACGTCTTCCCCCAGAATCTTGGCGAAGCCCCTGCCTGCCTGATCAGAACCCAACGCCAGCATCACGGTGACGCCTTGATCAAAGGAAAAATAGCTGACCGTGTCCAGGCCGCCGTCACCGTCGATTTGATCATCGCCTGCCCCGCCATCAATCACGTTCGCCCCGGCGTCGCCGGTGAGCTGATCGCCGAATGCGCTGCCCACCAGGTCTTCGATACTGAGAAGCAGATCGCCGCCGGCATCACCCAGGCTGATTTGTGGCCCAGTATGTTGAAGGCTGACTGTAACCCCGCGCGCTGAGCCGGCGTAGCTGGCCGTATCAAAGCCTTCGCCCCCATCAATATGATCGGAGCCCTCGCCGCCTTCGATTAGATCATCTCCGTCGTAGAGGGTCTGGTTGACATCGACTATGGTCCCGTCTTCGCCGCCATAAATCCAGTCGTTCCCGGCGCCCCCGAACAGACGGTCAGACCCGCCAACTCCGATTATGATGTCGGATCCGTCACCGCCATCGAGCGTGTCCCTGCCATGGGGAGTGCGCTCTGGAATGGTGTTGTAGTGGCCGACTGCCTCGCGCGGTGGCGCCCTAAAGCCGAACCATTCGCGGGTTGAACCATCGTTGGCGTCTGCTCCGACGGTGCTGTCAGGATCAGTCCCGCTTTCGATCCAGGGGCCTCCGGAATAGGACGTGTCGTCGCCGATGAGAATATCGTCACCGCCCTGGCCAAACACCGTGTCCTCGTGAGCTCCGCCGTTGAGGGCATCGTTGCCGTGGCCGCCCGCGATGAAGTCCCAACCCATGCCGCCGTTGATGGTGTCATTGCCAGCATTGCCAATCAGAATGTCATGACTGTTCTCATCGGACCAAACCGCTCCGTCAGTGAAGCTGGCGCCGTTTTTGTGGGCGAACCAAATGTCCTTGCCGGCAGTGCCGGTGGCGGCAGTTCCCTCGATGACGGTGAAACCGGCGGCCGCCTCAAACCCGTTGATCCGGGCGATGACCTCCGCATCTTCCGCATCACTGGCCTTTAGCACCAGATCCTTGCGCGTGGTGCCATCGGCTAATGTTTGGGCGACCACCGAAACATCCACATCTTGAATTGCGGCGCCATACTTTGCCTCCACCTGAAGCGACAGGAGCAGGCCTTCCAGACCGCCATAAAAATCGCTCTCCTGCCAGGTGGCGAGGCCGAGTTCTTCAGCGCGCAGGAGGGTGATCAACCAGCCGGCAGCGAAGGCGGAGTTAGGTTCTTCAGCAATCAGTGCATCGATGACGGCCTTGTCTTTCAGGTAGGCCTTGTAGTCTTCAGCGATCTTCAGATCGCCGGCGAACGCGCGCAAGTCTTCGGCGGTAGTGTTCAACACAGCCCGCTTCAAATAGATATCGCCGCCCTTGGTTTGAATGTTCTTGATGGCGGCCAGAACCGCATCCTCAACGCCTGCGTCCACCGCCGCGCCGTTGATTTGGCCGGGGTAGAGCCGGGTATGGTGGATATTTCCACCACCCGAACCATTGACGTTGATGTGCAGACCTTGGGAGGAAGAACCCGATCCGACCTGATAGAAAGAAATGTTGGGTGAATTGCTGTTGGCGTTCTCGCCACCAAGCAGTTCGATGTAGCTGTTGATGATGGACTGGGAGCGTTCGGCGAGGCTGGTGACCAGCGCCAGTTGTGCCCCGCCGCCATTGGCCGCATTTGTGCCGCTCTCGTAATAGAGGCCGCTTTCGAAATCGAGCGCAATATTGGCCGTGGCCTTCGGATAGCCGCCCCCGCCGAACAGATCATCGAAGAAGTCGCCGAGCAGGGTGCCCAGAATGGTGCCGAGGAAGGCGCCTACGCCGGGCAGGATTATGGCGCCGAGGCTGATGCCAAGCACTGTGCTGCCCAAGGTGCCCCCGACCAGGCTGCCGATTGCAGTGCTGCCAAGCCCGGAGAAGAAGCCAACGCCGGCCAACCCGAAACCGATCGTTGAGCCGATGGCCCCACCAATGGAGCCGCCAATTGCGCCGGCCTGGCTCTCGGCGGTGACGATTTGGCGGGCAAGATATCCGCCGACAAAGGTACTGACCGCACCCGCACCTGCTTCCAGCAGAGTTGAGGGATTGAGGTTGCTAAAGAGATCTATGGACGATCCATTCGATATATTTATGGCGTTATCGATCACCGTGTTCGCAACCGTACCGATTGTTCGTGAGGTCACAGCTTGAAAGAGCTGGCCTTCAAAACCACCGTCGAGGCCAAGGGCTTCACCGAGCTCGCCGGCGAGGAAGCTGGAGACGGCGCTGATGCCGGCAGATTTGATGCTTTTGAGCACATCCGCACCAAAACTATCGAACGCAGATTCTACCGACTCTCCAAGGGACAGATCCTGCCCTGAGCCCAATCGTTGGTTCAGCTCAAAGATGGAATCGATGCCATTGTCAGTGAAGTATAGATCGATGGCGTCGCCGAAGTTGCCCAGCACCGCGGACAACACCGAGCCGGCGCCGATCTGTGCGAAGAGATTGTTGCCAACAAGTGCATTGCCAAGCTGGGAGCCAAAGATGGACCCAATCGCTGCACCGTCCACGGCCTGATCGAGGCGATGGAGGACAACTCGGCCTTCCGTGATCGGCACTCCATTGGGATCAACGGTGAAGGTTTTTCGCACCTGAGTGCTGTTTGAAAAGCTGGTAACACGCGTTACTGAATCCAGAACCCCATCGCCATCTGCGTCGCTGAACACGGCCTGCCTATGAACAACATGAGGAGCCGGTGGTCTTGGGCCCTGCAGAACATCTCCGCCAGGGTCGCCCTCTAGCGTGTCGTCGTCTTGGCCGCCTGAGACCGTGTAATCGTCGTTCTCATCGCCCACAAGGGCATCACGCAGGCTGACTTCCAAATCGTCCTGCAAGTTGGCGGCCTGTTTGGCCAGAGCTTCGGCAGCATCTGCATCTTCGAGATCGCCACCAATGTTTGAGACAACCTCAACCGCATAGTTGACGCCCTCCCTATCAACTTCAAACCGATTGCCATCGACATCGACACCGAAGCTCACAATCGGATCAATATGGGGATTGCCGGGGCGCTCGCCTTCCAGCAGATTGATATGTTTGCCGGGCAGGAGTCCGCCCGGAATACGATAAATTTGCCCATCTGAGAGCGCGAACACCTCGTCACCTTGGCCAAATCGGTCGAGTGTTTGTGCGTAAGCATTGTCAATCAAGATGGCCGGATTGGTTTCCGGGTCAAACGTTGTGGCCCTTGCGACCTGATCGAGTATTTCGCGGACGGCCTCTGTCCGGAAATCATCAAGTAGCTTCAACCCTGTAATTGCCTGAAGCGCCTCTGCCTTGGGAAACAAATCTCTGTAGTCATAGTGCGCGTCGAGCAGTTCGCGGCCGGTGGTATTGAAACGCTGCCCACTGTCGCTAATGCCTACAGCGACGGACCGGCTCGGATCGGCAATCACTGTACTTGCGTGCTCGCCCAACAAACTGAACGACTGCCCCGGCGTCAGCGCGCCGTGCACGTACAGATGATTGCCATCCCCCAGATCGAAAACACTGTTTTCGCCGTTGCCAGGTAGAGCTCTCAGCTGCTCAGCCGCATCGGAAGGAACCTCGAAGCCTTCAATATTGTCGCTATTGGTAAACTCTCGGAAGACCGGTGTGCCGGTTGCGGTTGATCCGATCTCATTGTAGATGTCCACAATATCGCCCAGCGCGAGCGGCTTTCCTTCATTCAGAAGTTGTTGCATCTTTAGAACGACCTTTTCGCCGAGAGTTTCGCCGAAAAGGGCGCCATAAATTCCACCTGTGATGAACCCTGCAAAGACAGTGCTCGCACCAGCCAATGAGAGTAGGGCTGCAGGACCGGTAAACGGGTATAGAAACGTTGTGAGCGAGATCACGCCAACGGCGCCAAGGAAGCCGCCGAGCGTTCCACCGCCAAGCTCTCCAAACGCCCCAGCCAAAACAACTTCCGCTTCGGCGATCTTGTTCTCGGCAACCAAGCGGCTGGTCTCTCCGATCTTATCAGCGAGCCCCAATAAATCGCCAACATATCTGGTCTGTTTCAGGCCTTCGATCGCCAATGCAGCGACCGCCAGCTTTGTGGCCGAATAGGTTCCTTGAGGGGTGAGCGCGAGTTGATCAATTTGAGCTTTTGTAAACTCTGGATATTCATAAACATTTGCATTTGACTGGGCGTACGTAGCCAAATCCGTCCCTGAGAGCAGCTTTGGCACATCGCGCTCACCGGTGAATTTGGCTTCTTTAATGTCAATTTCTGGATCGTTTTGCCAAGGGGTCAGTTGAAACCGTTGAGCGCCCGAGCCGTGAATGCCACCTTGTCGGACCAATGGATCTTCAGCAAAATTGGATCCCTCAACAAATGTACCTGTGTGGGCATCGATTTGTTCCCCCAGTCTTCTATAGGGTCGTTCCGGGGCATCATTTCCAGTATTGCCGGGGTTATCAGGGTCCGTCCTGACGAGCGTAATGCCGTTGTCTGGCTGTTGGAGGTCGGAACGAACCTTCGCCGTCACGCCGTTTACGGTCGATTTCACGTTGGAGATGAACTCATTATATAGAGTGGTGTTATACGCAAGATCTTCTGGCGAGCTTGCTCTCAGACGTACGAGTAATTCTTCGTGCTGTTCTGTTAGATCCGCAAAGGCGCCCACCACATCCGAATTGTGTCCTCCAACATGAATAGCTCCGAACTTGCTCGCCAGTAAGCGCTCTTCGAGCGGGCTTGTAGAGGCGCCGAAACTTGGGAGAGCGACCCCGTTTTGGGTGAAATCATTCCAGTCAAAGTCGATCGCACGAAAGAGAGTCTTAATATCAGAGTGCTCTATGGTCGCAGCATCATTTATGTGATGCGGCTGAAACGTGACGACAAATGCCTTCGCCGGCGCCCCGTTGATAGAAGCTATGACTTCATACTTTGGTAAGCCGCCGACATCATGGAAGCCAGCTCTCGAATCGGAATATCCGATGAGTTTTTGACTCACGACTTTGATAGTGTCTTGCTGTTGGCCCATGGCCTCTACCCCCCGGTAAAAATAGTGAGACGTTGATTAAGTTCGACTGCTGTTCGACATCGTGATCATGTTTCACGCTCGCAATGCGATAATTCAGAACACAACACCTTTCTCGAGCTGTTCAAAAAACCAGCTCGGCGGTTTTTCCAACACTTTCTGCGCGTTCCAGCCAAAAAGCTTCCCAGCACGGAAAAGGGATTGCAGCTCATCAGAAACGAACAACTGCGAGCACAAGGGATCTGAGTAGTACGTTGTGCCGCCAGGCGTTCGGTCTACGCGGTGCCACTTGGCGTCCCCAACTGTTCCACGCCACAAATGGCAACTTTCCGCTCCACCTTGCCTGAAGTTGATGAGCGGGCTGTCCCAGCGCTCGTCCGGGCGCTCGCGGTAACCAACCTGCGTGAATCTGAAATTCACTCGTTCGCCTGCTTCAACACCTGTCGCGGGAGAACTTTGGCCATACAGCGTTCGATCATGGTCAATGATGTCTGGTTTTTGGTCGAGATAGAGCAAAAAGTGTTCACCCATGTTCTCGCCAGTGTCCTGTCGCTTGATCTGGAGAGGGAAAAATCTGTGAGCACCGGGTTCCAGCTGCTCAAGCTTTTCCACTAGACGGTGGCTGATCACATAGCCCTGACGAATCTCGAAAAAATCAGGCACGCCTCTTTTGCCCGGTTTCCCGATCAAGACAGACTTTGGCGCCAGCGCCAGCATCTCCTCAACAAACTCGGTTTTCGTACCGGGAACATCTGTTTGCGCTCTGCCAAATTTTAGGATTGAAGAAAATACATTTTTTGGAAACTCCGGTCCAACTTCAATCTCGGGCTCATATCTGAACACCTCCATGCGACTTGGGCCGGTGATTTCCTGGTGAATCCAATATGGCATCATGCTGTTCCTGCTCTTCGTTTTAGGGGCTTGCGATCATCTTCGGGACACTAAGACATCCCAAAGCTGATCGGCCAGACCAATACGAAGCGCGCATCACAGAGTGCCAATTATGTGGCGTCATTCTCAACACCGATACGCCGCCCGTCAGTTTTGCAACCGACGGGCCTCCAGTTCTTTCACCGCAGACTGCCAACATCCTCATGATCAGAGTGAACACAGCTGACGAGGCAGCCTGCCCAAGCCGTTGGCGGCGAAAAATTTTTGGATAATCTACGGCCACATCGCTCCCCCCGGCGCTCCTTAGGCATTAACCACTTGTTAACCGTCTCGACCTTAGCGCGAAGTTCTGAAGGGCGACAACCAAATTCAGCGCGTATAGGTTGCGACAAATTGTTCAATATGACTGCTTATCATTCTAAATGTACCAAAGAATGCTCTTGACACACCGGCCCGCTTCTCTCAGTCATGGAGTTCGGAAAGGTCGGCCGTTGAAACCAGATTGACAGTTGAGGGACACTCTTCGAATTTCAGAACCGAACGTTGATAGCGCGTTGGAAATTTGGTTAATTTCCTGCATTTTCAAGATTTTGCAAGATATGTCCTGTTCAATCTCATCCGTAGGCCAAGCCGCTTCAAATTAGGATTTGGCCTAAATACTCTCATTCGGTCTCATGATAAATGGTGCAAAAAGACCTATATAATGCACAATTCAACAACACCGGGGAGCATATCGCATGGCAAAAAAATCGTCGTCCAAGGGGGGTGGCTCATCCAAATCTTGTGGACGGGCGCGAAAGGGCGGCGCTGGAAAACCCAGGCGCGCCGCCGCCAGAGCACCGGCCAGCCCGTTCACCCAACCCACACCGGCCGGCGCGAGCAGCACGATTGCCGGCGTCTTGGGCGAGATCACCTGGCTGATGACCCAGTCGCCCAACCACAAGGGCTTCTTCATTTCCGACTTGGAATGGATGATAATGTGTCCGGTCATACTGCAGCAGTTCAGGCTGTTCTATGACAAAGACAAACCCATCGGCGTGGCGCTCTATGCCCACGTGGATGATGAGGTGGAAGAACGGCTCAAGTCCGGCAATGCGCGGCTCCGGCCTCAAGACTGGAAGAGCGGGACCAAGCTCTGGATCGTCGAGATCATCGCGCCCTTCGGTGGCCACGAAGCCATGATGACCGATTTCAAGGAACAGCTCTTCCAAAACACGGATGTGCATTATCTCCTGCGCTCGCCGGAGGGCGATGAGGTGTGCAAGGTCTGACGGCCGCCGGGCCTGCAGAAAACGGTTCATTTCGAGAGAATTTGGAGCGGGCGACAGGATTCGAACCTGTGCTGACAATCTGGACGATCGCTGCTCTGCCGCTAAGCTACGCCCGCTCTATGCGGATTTATGAGCAACTCTCATGCCAAATGGCATAGAATCCCAGAAAACTGCCATTAATTTGCAAGTAACGTTCAAAATTGAACCGCAATCCGTTGCCCGCGCTGCAAACATCTTTCCAATTGCCGGACACGACAATCCCTTTGCAGCTCTTGGCAATTTCAACGCGAAAGGCGCAGCATCAGGACACCAAAGATGGTCATCGCTGTGGAACACAACTTCAACAGATTGAGACGTTCGCCCAGGAAGAACACGCCGATAAACAGAGCAAAAATGATACTGGTCTCTCGAACCGCCGTAACCAGCGCTATGGGGGCTTGCGTGAACGCCCAGATCGCCAGGGCATAGGCCAAAAACGATGCGCCGCCTCCAAGCAGAGCAAAGCGCCCATGTTTTTTAACCACTTCGCTCACTGTTCCCGGTTTGGTAAACCGCATGATCAGCATGAAGGCCAGCGCATTGATGATGGTGAGCCAGGCGTAGAATCCCAGGGCGGTTCCCGCTTCGCGCGCGCCCAAACCGTCGACCAACGAATAAGACGCGATGAAACACCCGGTGCCGACCGCCATCAAGGCCGCTTTCCCATTGTGCAGGCCGTCGTTGCCGCGCACAAACACCAGGCTCATGATGCCAATGCCAATGATCATGATTGCGATCAGCTCGGCTGTTGACAACGCCACATTCAAAACCAACACGGACACTAACGCCACCAGCATGGGCGCAATGCCGCGCGCAATAGGATAGACTTGCGTGAGGTCACCCACCCGGTAGGACATCATGAGAAACAGCTGATAGCCCACATGGAGCACAATGCCGGCGATCAGATAGGGCCAGCTCTCCGGCGCCGGCAAGGGTGAGAGCGGCAGGGCAACCAGTGCCAACGGCACATGGCCCATGACCACCGCGGTCATTGAGATGTGTTTCTCACCTGATCCTTTAACAATCGCGTTCCACGTTGCATGCAGGGCCGCCGCCAGCATGACCGCGGCAAAGACGATTGGTTCCACAATAGCTGTCCTCATGTAGGGCCGAACACATCGCTGAATGACTGCTTGGCGGGGCGGGGCGCGATGGCGACGCATAGGTTGGGTGAGGTGGCGACGTGCCCCTCAGCGGGCGCACTATCTGCCGCTTGGCCGGAAATTGCAAACCGCGCTTCTTCTCCCACACCGATGTTGTTCAGAAACGGGTGTTATCGCTGCGTCTTGCGCAACAGAACAACATCCTTGACCGGGGAACTGCAGCTCCAATCGCGCTGTTCTGCAAGCACTGCGAATGTGGCGGGGCGGTAGAAGACCACATGGGTTGGGTCTTTGCGGTAGTGCCAATTTGCGAACCGCGCGTCATCGGTTTGAAAACAGGTCATCACGCCGAGCAGGCCTCCAGGCCGCAGCAGGGAATCCAGCCGGTCGAACTCTTCAGCCGGCTGGTGAAAATGTTCGGCGGTTTCAGAGCACGTGATGAAATCAAAGGTGCGGGTCAGCGTGGCGGTGTCTGCGTGGAAGAACGGATCATAAAGGGAGACGTCGTGCCCGGCTTCACGCATCATGACCGCCAACGCCGGCCCTGGGCCGCAGCCATAGTCGAGGCCTTCCGATCCGGGTGCAAGTTGAGCCAGCACGGGCCCGGCCAGCTTGGAGAGGAAACGGCGGTAGCCAGGATCGTCCACATGGTTTTCGTGCAGACGATATTGAGTGAGCTCTTCATGCGCGCTGGGGTGATCTTTTGGGCCCAGGTAGGTCGCCTCGCAGGTTTCGCAGCGCCAGTAAACCTTGCCCTCGATTTCCAGGAAAAGCACAACTGACGATGAACGGCAAACCAAACAACTGTCTTGCATTCTCGCCATCGTGGCTTGCCTAAGGCGTCACCTCAGGCCGCCTTCTTGAAGGGCCGCCTTGAACGCCGGCGCCTTTTCTGTGCGCCCGAACCTGGTTTGCCGCCGCGCCGGTTCTTGTTCTGGCCGCTGGGTTCCACCGTTTCCACCGGCACATCGCCAACCACGCGCAAGGGGCGCTTGGTCAGCTTTTCGATGGATTTGAGATAGGCCCGCTCATCGGGGCTGCACAGTGAAATGGCTGCACCGCCAGATCCGGCCCGCGCCGTGCGGCCGATCCGGTGCACGTAGCTTTCAGGTTCGTTGGGCAGCTCATAGTTGATCACGTGGGTGACGTCATCAACGTCGATGCCGCGCGAGGCAATGTCGGTCGCCACCAGCACCCGTGTTTTGCCTTTGCGGAAGCTATCAAGCGTGCGTTGCCGTGCGCTTTGTGTCTTGTTTCCATGCAGCGCGTCGGCATCGATGCCATCGCGGTTGAGCCATCTGGCAACTTTTTCAGCGCCATATTTGGTGCGGGTGAAAACGATGACGCGTTCAAGTTCCTCATCACGCAAAAGGCCGGTCAGAACACTGCGCTTATCGCTGGCATTCACATGCTGGACGGTCTGATAAATCCGTTCAACGGCGATGCTTTTCGATTCAATTTCAACACGTTGTGGCGCATTCAGAATGTCGCTTGCAAACTTCGCGACCGCCGCCGGCATGGTGGCCGAAAACAGCAGGGTCTGGCGTTCGGTTGGCAGTGTTGCGATGATCTTGCGCACATCCTTGATGAAGCCCATGTCGAGCATGCGGTCTGCTTCATCCAGCACCAGATATTCGGTGGGGCTGAGGTCAACGTCACCCTGATTGATCAGGTCCAACAGGCGGCCTGGCGTGGCGACAAGAAAATCGACCCCGCGGCGCATGGCGTTGACCTGCGGTCTGGGGCGAACGCCGCCCATCATCGACGTCATGTTCAGGTTCATGGAGTGGCTGTAGGTTTTGATGCACTCACAGATTTGCACCACAAGCTCACGCGTGGGGGCAAGGATCAGCGCCCGCGCTTGGCGCGAACCGGCATTGCGATTGTCCTGATGCAGCCTTTGCAGAAGCGGCAGGGTAAATGCAGCGGTCTTGCCGGTGCCGGTTTGGGCGATGCCCAGAAGGTCGTGTCCCTCCAAAAGAAGCGGGATGGATTTGGCTTGAATTGGCGTCGGGGCTTCATAGCCCGCATGGTCAAGAGTACGTTGCAGGCGCGCGGACAGGCCGAGCACAGAAAATGTGTTTTCAGTCACGTTTATATAGTTCCTTGTGCGCCAAACGCGCGCGCGCATTGATGCACGACGCTGGTCTGGCGAGGTGGTCATCGTCCACGCGCACTTGGATCGGATGGTTTTGTTTGATTGGGTTTCTCGGGAAATCTGTGCCGGTTCAGCCGGCAACCTTTGCGCCTTCGCGAGAAGCTGTTGGGCCCCACATGGGCGCATTGGCCTTGGAAGTCAAGGAGCAATGAGAAAACAAGTTAAGGGTTTGCCAAGCCGGCCGCCGTCAATAGCTCTCCCACAACCTGGCCTTTTAGGTTGATCCCGGTGCCACATTTGCACCCCGGGCAGGTGGCGCACACCTCAAGCCCAAGCTCAACGGCATGGTCCAGCGCGGCCTGGCGGCCGGCCTCGGTGGTGAGGGGGTCGATACGGATCCGTTGCAGCTTCAACAACGAAAACGGATTGCCCCAGCGATAACCGGTCCCGGGGTCGGGCATCTCGGCGCCCGCCGGCAGGTGCGCCGGTGACCCCCCGCCAAAGTTGCGCGCATGCATGGGGCAATTGTGCAGGCAGGCATAACACTCAATGCAAGATGTGAGGTCGTGGTAGGCGTCCGGCGCCTCCACATTCAGATCATTCGCCTGGGCGCCGCTGGAAAGCCGGCCGCGCATTTGCCGGGCCACCCCGTCGCGGCGTACCACAAGATCGCCAAGCGTCGGAAGCGTGGCGACTGCGCTGATGCGGTCGCCTTCGCGCGCCCGGGCCCGGCAGGCAATGCGTGGCTTGCCGTTGATATCGACCGTGCACACACCGCAGTTGCGGGCCCTGCGGCCATAACGAAATGCCAAGTCGGGCATGGTTGTCGCCTGGGCCTGAAGCAACACGTCCAGAACCATGGGTCTTTCGCGGTCCTCGCGCTTGGCGTAGTCGAAGGACACCACATCCTCAACACCGTCGCGGTGGGTTACAATGTCAACCTTCACGCCTTTGTCGCCTCGCCAATGGCTCCGTCAGGCCCGCCGGGAATGACCTCCGGAGCACCGCCGCTGGCCCCCATTATGGCACGGTAACGCGCCTCCAGCCTTTTGTCCTGGAGCCCGGCCGGCAAGATGCGCAGAAGTTTGACTTGCACCTTTCGCCAATTCTCCTGGATTTTGTAGGAGATGATGCGGCCAATCGGGGTGGCTGTTCTGGCGACGCGCCACACAGCCACGGAACCGTCATCGCCGCGTGCCACCAGGGTGGAGTAAGGTTTGGAGAACGCGGAGGTTTCACCGCAATCGAGCCGCACATGGCCGCCCAGGCTGCCGTCGCGCTCGCGTGCTGCAGCTGACACCAGTTTTGCCGTCTCCAGCATGTTGCGCAGCTCCTCAAACTCGACGAAGGCCTGGTTCCATACCGCATAGGAGGGGATGGCCACGTTGCCGCGACGCGCTTCCCAATCGTCCATCATTCCATCAATCTGGCTCAACTTGTCTGCGGTGCGCAGCGGTCCGATTGAGGTCCAGCATTCTTTCTGCAGATCGAGCTTCAACGTCGCGGCTGCTTCTGTGCCGGACTGGCCGAAGCGCGCTTTCACCGCGTCGATCATGGGCCCAAAAGGTTCATCGTCGATGCCCGAAGACATCCGGGCGGTATCGGCGGCTGCCTTGCCGGCTCTGGCGCCAAACACGGCGCCTTCCGTCAGCGAGGTGGAGCCAAGACGATTGGCGCCGAAGACGCCGCCCATGGCCTGGCCAGCTGCGAATAGGCCTGCAAGGCCGTTCTCGGTCTTGCCGTCGCCGTCGCCGCCCACAGAAGCGCCATGTTCGTTGGTGCGGATGCCGCCCATATGATAGTGGGCACCTGGGCGCACCTCCCAGGGCTCATCGCACTTGGCCGCCGCTTTGCCCAGCGCCTGGCGGGCGTTGCGGTAGGCTGAAGGCAGGCAGGTTTCCAGGAATTTCATAAAGTATGGGCCTGAACGCGGCGGCGTCTTGTTGGCCGTCATGTCCAAATAGGCACCGCCGTTTGGGCTGCCGTTGCCGGCCTCCACCGCGCGCATGATGGCGGCTGAACATTCAGCCCTGGTGCGCAGGTAAACCCCATCCAGGATCACATTGCCCTTGCTGTCGCGCAACACACCGAGGAAGCTTGCCGCGACCGGCTCGCCGCACAACAGGCCCTCATAGGAAGGCGGGGAGGCGAGGCAGAAAGGCAGGAACTGCACCTGCTCCATATCCACAAGCTCAGCCCCGGCGCGCGCTGCCGCAGCATAGCTGTCGCCCGTGTTGCCGCGCATCGTGTCTGTCTTCGGGAAATAGAGCGTTGAAAGGCCGCCTGCTGCCATCACCACGGCGGGCGCACGCACCGCAACGATGAGCCCGCGCGCTGCGTCATAAACGAGGCCGCCAACAATGCGTTTCTGTACGCCGCTGTCATCGGTCACAAGATCCAGGAACCAGGCATCTTCCAGGTAATCAATGCGGTTGCCTTGAACCACGGCATCCCAGTTTGCATGCCCGAACGCAACGCCGGAATTCTTGTGCCCCACAGAGCGGCGCTTGGTATGCCCGCCCATGGGCAGGGGCAACGGTTGGGGTGCGCTGCGCTCTGCATTAATGCCCGGCCGCAGGCCATGGGCCCGGTACGTGTCATAGGCGCTTTTGCTGTCTTGCGCGAAGGCATCGGTGATCGATTGCAGCGGTAGGTCGCCGCCGGCCATCTTCAGGTTTTCAGAGAGAGCCTCTTCGCTGTCGTCCTCTGCCCCGGTTTGGCGGACGGCGGCAATGCCTTCGGAGATTTTTATGTCCGAGCAGCCAATCGGATCCTTGGACACCAGCAGCACATTGGCGCCGGCCTCAGCGGCTGCGCGCGCCGCGTGTGCACCGGCTCCGCCGGAGCCGACAACAAGCATATCATAGTCGCGCCATTCGGTTTCAATTGCCATGGCCTGTTCCCTCCCGCCAGTGCGGCAAACGCGATAATGGCGAAACGTGATGGCACTGTCCAGACAGATGGTTAGCTATCTAACCGGAGCAAATTCACCCACGTTAGAAGTGCAACGAGATGTCCCGGTGGTTTGAGCTGCACTGGGCAATCGACAGGGCCTGAGCTTCCGGCAGCCGGCGTTGCTGACGCAGGCCGATCGTGTCGCGGATGGTCGCCTCGTAGGTCTTCAGGCCCGGCAACAACTCAGTTTGTGCCTTCTTGCGCCACTTCAGATCATCAGCGAACGTTGCAAGGGCCTTTTCCAGTCCAGCCTGGGCTTTCTCCAGGTTGGGCGACTTGCCGCGCAATGCCCGCCGTGCCGAGGACAGGTCGGACCGGAGCTTCTTCACGCCGGCAATCTTGCGCATGCGCTTGGAGAGCTCATTGATCGTTGCAGAGGCCTCTTTGGGTTGCTGGGAGCCGAGCTTGGATGTCAGGCCGTTCAGCTCGCCTTTGAATGCTTCCAGCTTGGGGGTCGCTTCAATCACGGTGATCAGATCAGCAACAGATTTGTAAGCTGTGTCCACTGAGTTGCGGTAGTTATTGCGAGCCTTGGTGTCGGCCTTCTGCAGAGTTTCGAACGCCTTCTTGTCGGCATCCCAGTTGGCCGGAATAGAGGCTTTCAGCGCTTCCAGTTTTTTGTCTATCTCCGCCAGGTGAGCCTCGCCCTTGCCCACAGCAGCCTGGTCCACCGGTGTCCGGCGTTTCAAGCGTCCAAGGGTATCGCCTTGCGCCTTTTTCTCGACAACCAACTTGCGCATGTCGCCTTGAATTCTTCGCACCTGGAAGTGGAGGTCGCGGAACCCTTCAGCGCCTTTGTCGCGGGCCGCTTCAGCTTTGCCGATTGTCTCCAGATGGCCATAGACAGAGGCGGCCTGCTTGAAGCCTTTCTCAGTGGCTGATTTGAGTTTCTTCGGCAAGTACGACACATCCAGTTTGCCCGCGGTGGCGATCGCGCCGCGGAGCTCGTCGCCCCGGACCGCGTATTCGTTGAAGATGTACTGCTCCATGCAATGTTGCAGGCGCGGGTTGATGGGCGGCGGGGCGGTGTTTGCCGTGAGCGAGATGCGGTTCGGCAGATAGTTCACCAAACCTGGCGCGAGGCCCACGATCACCAACGCCAGAAGCTGCAGGCTTATGAAGGCGATCACGCCCTTGTACATGGATGTGGTTTTGACGATGGCCGGCGCAACGCCGCGCAAATAGAACAGGGCAAAACCGAAGGGCGGCGTGAGGAACGATGTTTGGATGTTCAGGCCAATCATCACCCCGAGCCACACCGCGGTGACGTTGGCGCCAGGATCCATCAGCAGGATTGGCGCTACGATCGGCACCACAACCACGGCGATCTCGATGAAGTCGAGGAAGAACCCGAGCACGAAGATCACCAGCATCACAATGATGAACTGAGCCCAGAAGCCGCCTGGAAGGCTGGTCAGGAACTCGCGCACAAGCTCTTCGCCGCCGAAGGCGCGGAACGCGGCCGTCAACATGGCGGCGCCAAGAAGGATGATGAACACCAATGACGTGGTCTTGGCGGTATCGACCATCACGCCTCGCATGGTGTCTTCGATTTTGAACGTTCGCCAGCCGCTCCAGACCAAGGCCACAATAAAGCCCGTAACGGCGATCACCGACAGAACGATGCCCAGCATGTCGCTGGAGGTTTTCACGTTCTTGATGTTGACGTTGAAGATGCTGGATATGATGAACACGGCAATGAGCGAAACCACCGCCAGGATCGCTGGATAGAAGGCGTCTTTGCGGCCTTCTGCAAGGCGGTATCCGGCCATCACCATGGCACCGGCAGCACCAATAGCACCGGCTTGGTTCACTGTGGCGATGCCCATGATGATCGAGCCCAGAACCACGAAAATGAGGGTTAGCGGCGGCACCAGGATCAGCAGAATTTTGCCGGCAAAGGCGCGGTCATAGGCGCCGTCAAACGCAACAGCCGGCGCATGCTTGGGCTTCAGGAACGAAAACACCAGAATGAACGCCATATAAAGCCCGACAAGCACGAGCCCCGGGATAAACGCGCCAAGAAACATGTCGCCGGCGCTGGTGGAAATCACGCCGAACTCAGAGGGCATGCCGAACTGGCCGGTCGTGGCCTTATAAAGCGCCTTGCGCGAAGCGTCGGCCTGATCGACAGCGCTGGCAAGTTGGTCAGCCAGAATGATCAGAACGATGGACGGCGGGATAATCTGCCCGAGGGTGCCTGATGCGGCAATGGTGCCGGTGGCCAGCGAGTGAGAGTAGTTGTTGCGCAGCATGGCCGGCAGGGAGATCAGGCCCATGGCCACCACGGTGGCGCCCACGATGCCTGTGGTCGCTGCCAAAAGCGCACCCACGAACACCACTGAAATGCCCAGGCCTCCGGGGACCGGGCCGAACAATTGGGCCATGGCCACCAGAAGGTCTTCGGCAATCTTGGAGCGTTGCAGCATGATCCCCATGAACACGAACAAGGGGATGGCTATCAGCGTATCTCGTTCAACTTCCCAGTAGACCCCCCGGAAGTTGGTCACACCGGCGGTCAACCATTGCACCGGGCTGCCGTGTGCGAAAAATGCTGAGCTGTCGCCGGCGAAGAGATAGCCGCATAAGGCTGCTACCCCGATTGTGATGATTGCCGAGCCGGGCAGGGCGAAGGCAACCGGGTATCCTGAGCCCAGCGCACTCGCCATCATCAACACCAGCATTGCCAAGAAGAATAGTTCCATGAGCTTTGGTCGCGATCTCGTTATCTAGTGGGCTGGTGCGGATTCAAGTTTCCGATTACCGGGATCGCCCCGGTAGTCGGCGTAGGCTTCAAGCATGTAGCCGGCGAACTGGATCATCATGGACACAGCGAAAATCGCCAGGAAGCTCGCCATCAGGTATTTGACATACATGCCAAAGCCCGACTGTGAGACCTCAAAGGTTAACAAAGGGGAGGTGATGATGCTCGATTTTCCGCCCATCCCGAGCACGATGATCACCCAGCACAATGAGATGCCAAGGAAGATTGAGCCGATCACGTTCACCAGGCCCCTGGTTTTCTGCTGAAAGCCCGCATAGAGCACGTCAACCCGCACATGGCCTTCCTCCGCCAGCGTGTAGGCGCTGGCAAACAGGAACAGGCCGGCATACCAAAAGCGAACCAGGTCGCCCATGAAGGCTTGTTCATAGGAGAAGATGAAGCGGGTGATCACGATCAGCAATTCGGCGACCACCACAAGCAAGGCCAGCCAGGTGAACCCAAGGGTGCGCGTGAAGGCGGCCACCACCAGAGAAAGCACAATCAGCGGAATATGCACGTAAGTGCCGCGAAACTGAGAACGTCCCAGTTGGGTGGTCAGGCTATCGCCAACGAAACTGGCCAGAAAGCCCTCAACGCGCAGGAAGGAGATCACCATGTCCACCATCCCCACAAACAACGCCATCCAAAACGCGGCACGGATGATGTATCTGGCAATCTGGTCGAGCGTGACGCCTTCTTCGCGCAAGGATTTTTCCTTGCTGCGCATCACAAGCGCAATGGGCGCCAAGATGGCTGACGCATAGATCAGAAGCTGTGCTGCGGCGCGTCCGCCGCCGCCGCTGGTCGCCATTCCGGCGCCCGGCCAGCCCTGCCAGAAATTCAAATAGACATTAATCAGAAAAGCAAAGGTTCCGCACACGATCGCCCACGCAAACGCGCGCAATCCAAGCGTCATCCCAGAATAGTTGTATGGCCCATCGGCCGTTGCCTCAGCGCTCTCAGTCACCGCCATAACCCTCACCCTCGTTATGACCGGGACGGGGCAGCACGCCCCGTCCCGAATATGATACGGCCCTTTCGGGGCCAACCCGGCAAATTAGAGGCCGAGCACGCGGTTGCGCTGTTGGTAGTAAGCGCCTTCCGAAAGCTTCATCCAGCCGCCAACGTCCGCGCGTGCGGCCGCAAAGCTGGCGTGGGTGCGCGCTGCCAGATCACTGTGTGATTTGGTTTCTTCAAACACCGCCGCGGCAGCTTCACCGAAACTGTCGTAGATGTCGTCGGAGAATTCACGCAGCTGTACGCCATGTTCCTTGATCAGTTTGGCCAGGAACGTACCGTTGTTGGCATTGTACTCAGACATCGAGAAGACGTGCTCTTCGCCGCACGCTGCCTTGATGATTTCCTTGTCGATTGCCGGCAGGTCGGCCCAGAACTTGGCGTTCATGCCAAACGAAAGAGTTGAGCCGGCTTCGTGCATGCCTGGATAGTAGTAGTATTTGGCCGCTTCATAGAACTTCATGAAGAAGTCGTTCCACGGGCCAACCCACTCGGTTGCGTCAATCGCGCCGGACACCAAGTTTTCATAGATCTGGCCGCCAGGAAGCGAAACCGGCGAAGCGCCGAGCTTGGCCATGACGTCGCCGCCAAGGCCTGGAATGCGCATTTTCAGACCCTTCAGGTCGTCGGCGCTTTCGATTTCCTTGTTGAACCAGCCGCCCATCTGAACGCCGGTGCTGCCCGACATCAGGCATTTCAGGCCAAAGCCGCCGGCCACTTCGTCCCAGAGGGCTTGGCCGCCCATGTGCTGGATCCAGGCATTGTGTTCGCCGTGGGTGAGGCCAAACGGAACCGACGTAAAGTATGCCCAGGCCGGGTGCTTGCCTTTCCAGTAGTAATCGGCAGCGTGGTAGGCTTGCGCGTTGCCGGAAGCAACTTCGTCGAAGGAATCAAAGGCGCCAACACGTTCGCCGGCGGCGAAATATTGAACCTTGATGCGGCCCTCGGTCAGCTGATCGATGCGGGCTGCCAGACGCTGGGCGCCGGTGCCAAGGCCCGGAAAATCCCGTGGCCAGGTGGCGACAACCACCAGGTCCGTGGTTTTTTGCGAAAGTGCAGGTGTTGCAAGAGCTGTTGTTGCAGCTGTTGCGCCTGCGGCCACACCGGCCTTTTTGATAAATGAACGACGATCCATAAGATACTCCCTTGATCGTATAATGTTTGCGTCCCGGCGGCCGTGTGCCGTGGGCTGCGGTTTGAGGCACCGGACGTCCCTCACGCCGGCTCGGAAACATCTGGACGGGTGGCATCGAAGTAACCGCCCTCCCAGTTGGTGAGTTGTTAAAGCCTATAGACAGGTAAAACTCAACCCTGATAGCGCTAACGCTTGCTTGATCGGCAAATGCACTGGCCAATAGGGTTAAGGTCATGCTTTTTGTGGGGCACCTTTAGGGAGATGACGGCGTGATTTTCGTGATGATGGGACCCTGCGGCTGCGGAAAGACGACGGTCGGAACTGCCCTGGCTACCCGTTTGGGCGGGGTGTTCATGGAGGGCGATGCGTATCACCCCCAGGAGAACCGCGCGAAAATGAGCGCCGGCGATCCGCTGACAGACGATGACCGCTGGCCGTGGCTTGACCGTATCAGCACCGAACTGGCGCAGAGCCGCGAAACGGCCGAGACGGTGGTGCTGGCGTGTTCGGCCCTGAAACGATCCTACCGTGACCGCCTGCGGAGTGCGGACCCACAAATCCTGTTTGTGCTGCTGAACGGCTCGAAAGATCTTCTGCTCTCTCGCCTCAACTCCAGGCAGGATCATTTCATGCCGCCCGCTCTGTTGGACAGCCAGCTTGAAGCGCTTGAGGCGCCAGCGCCAGATGAGGCCGCATTCGCGCTTGATGTGGCACTGACGCCCGCACAGATGGTTGATCAGATTGTTGCCGAAGCAGCCGCGGCGCAGCGGTGAGGGGCCGGAATGTCGAAACTTACTGAGCTCATAGACCTGCCTCCGATTTGGCTCGTGGCCTGCGTTGCTGCAGCCTGGGGGCTGGCGATGAACGCGCCTTGGCTTCAGGTTTCCGTGCCGTACCAAGATGTGGCCGGATGGGGTTTGATTGGGCTGGGCGCGGCGCTCATGGTCTATTCCATTGCCGCATTCTGGCGTTTCAAAACGTCTGTCATACCGCGTCAGACCCCGTCCGCGCTGATCGACAAGGGACCCTATCGTATCAGCCGGAACCCGATCTATCTTGCCGATTTGTTGATCCTGGCCGGCATTGTGGTCCTTCTCGGCGCGCTGAGTGCGCTGGTCACGGTGCCGCTGTTCTGGGCCGCCATTCAATATCGGTTCATTCTGCCCGAAGAGGCGGTTCTGAAAGAGACCTTCGGGGCTGATTATGAGGCCTATTGCGGGTCAGTGCGCAGGTGGCTCTAGCGATCTTGGAAATTGCCGCTGCGTGGTATAGTTAGAGCAGATCAACACACCTCACTGAGAGAGCGCACCCATGCACACTGCACGGCCTCTGGTAGGACTACCTGCTGACACCATGGAGAAGGAAGGCTTGCCGTTCCATATTCTGGGCGACAAGTATGCCGTGGCCGTGGCTGACGTTTCCAGGTGCCACCCTTTGCTCATTCCCTCGCTAGGTGATGTGGACGCTTTGCGCGATCTCGTTTCAGCGCTCGATGGGCTCGTCATCACCGGCTCGCCGGCCAATGTGCATCCCAGCCTGTTCGGCGCGGAACCAACGGCGGCGCACGAGCCCTATGACCACTCGCGCGACGCAACCACGCTGCCGCTCATCGAATTGGCCATTGAGCAGGCCATACCCCTATTCTGCATCTGCCGGGGTCACCAGGAACTCAACGTGGTGATGGGTGGAACCGTGGCGACCGAGATTCAGGACCAGCCAGGCCGCGAAGATCATCGCGGCCATCTGAGCGATGTTAACCTCCGCTACCTGCCGGCTCACTCGATAACGATCACGCCGGGCGGGGTACTGCATCAAATTCTGGGCACCACCGAAACCAAGGTCAACACCGTACACCGGCAGGCCATCGACCGCCTTGCCGACGGGCTCACCGTTGAAGCGGCGGCGGCCGATGGCACCGTTGAGGCCGTGTCGATTGATGCGGCTCGGGACTTTGCTTTGTCGGTGCAGTGGCATCCGGAGTACAAGGCTGCTCAGTATCCTGATTCAGTGAAGCTGTTTGAAGCGTTCGGCGATGCGGCCCGCGCCCGGCATGCCCGGCGCACTGGCCAGACGGGCGAGCCGGCCCTGCGGGCGGCAGGCGTTTAGGAGTATTCAACCTTAGGGCGTAGGTGGTTGAGTTGGCCAAAACCGAAAACTGCCAAACGAAGCCAACTCGCTGTAACTATCTGAATTTCATCAAGTAAAAATTTGTGCGCCGCAGCAAGCTATGGTCGTCAGGAAACGATCTCCGGCAGCTCGCGCAAGCTCTCAAGCAGCACCTTGGGTTTGCCTGGCATGTTGTCATCGGGCAGGCCATAGCGATTTATCCGTGCCACCTGATATCCAAAGTGTGCCCCTGCCTGTGCGTCCCAGGTGTTGGCGGAGACAAAGCAGATATTGGCCGGCCCGGCGACGCCCATCCGTTCCACGGCCAGCTGGTAAACCCGGTTGTCCGGCTTGAAGACGCCGATCTCTTCGACCGAGATGACCTGGTCAAGCACCGTGGCCAGGGCGGCTGATGACACCGCACCCTCCAGCATTTCCGGGCTGCCGTTGGAGAGGATGCCGGTCTTCAACCCGGCGATCTTCAGCGCGTTCAGGCAATCGCGGGCGTCATCGTAGGCATCGAGCGCAAAATAGAGCTCCATCAGCTGCTGGCGCAGGGCGCTCTCCTCGATGCCATGGAAGGAAAGGGCGAAATCCAACGCCTCGCCTGTCACCTGCCAAAACGGCGCGTGCGCACCCATGAGGGTACGGAGCCAGGTGTACTGCAGTTGCTTCTGCCGCCACATGTTGGAGACCGCATCTGCATGTTCGCCAATCTGGCTTGCCATGCTGGCGACTGGGGCGTGAACGTCGAACAGGGTGCCGTAGGCGTCAAAAACGCATGCTTCAATTCCGCCGAATTTTTCGTTGGTCATAACCACCTCTCTATCGCTCGCCCGGACCTTCACACTCTGGCGGTTTGTGATAGGGTCAACAATAGCAAATTCCAGCGGACGGAAACCCTCTCATGGCACACGATCATCATCACGATCACGATCACGACCATTCTGAATTGCCGGAAATGGACCTGAGGGTCCGCGCCCTTGAATCGCTTCTGGTCGAGAAGGGCTATGTGGACCCGGCTGCCCTCGACATCATCATCGACACCTATGAGAACAAGGTGGGCCCGCAAAACGGCGCCCGCGTTGTGGCCAAGGCCTGGAGCGATCCTGAATTCAAGAAATGGCTGTTGGACGACGGATCTGCCGCCATCGTGTCGCTAGGCTATTCCGGCCGCCAGGGCGAGCATATGGACGTGGTTGAGAACACAGACGATGTGCACAACATGGTGGTCTGCACCTTGTGCTCCTGCTATCCGTGGTCGGTCCTCGGGTTGCCGCCGGTTTGGTACAAATCAGCACCTTACCGATCCCGGGCTGTGATAGATCCGCGCGGCGTGCTTGCCGAGTTCGGCGTCAGCATTGCCGAAGACAAGGAGGTCCGGGTTTGGGATTCCACCGCCGAAATGCGCTATCTGGTGCTGCCGCAACGGCCTGATGGCACGGAAGGCTGGAGCGAGGAGCAATTGGCCGCGCTGGTGACCCGCGATTCGATGATCGGCACAGGACTGGCGCTGTCGCCAGATCAGGTGCCGGCATGAACGGCCCGCAAGATATGGGCGGACTGCAGGGCTATGGCCCGGTTAACGCAGAGCCCAACGAGCCAATTTTCCATGCCGACTGGGAGAAGAAGGCCATGGCCCTCACCGTGGCCATGGGGTTCACCGGAACCTGGAACATCGACCGCTCACGGTTTGCGCGCGAGAGTTTGGGGCCGGCCAACTACATCACCTGGAGCTACTACAAGATCTGGCTCTCAGCACTGGAGCAGCTGGTCAAGGATTATGAGCTGGCCAGCGCTGAGGAAATCGCGCAAGGCAAATCGGTGGATGCGCCGGCGGCGGTCAAAAGGGTCTTGAAGGCTGAAGATACGCCGGCAGCCTTGGCCAAGGGCGGCCCTGTGGTGCGTGACAAGGCAGGCGCCCCTGCGTTCAAGCCGGGCGATGTGGTGTGCGCCCGCAATTTCCATCCAACGGGCCACACCCGGCTGCCGCGCTATCTCAGAAGCCGCCAGGGTGTCATTCATAAAGCCCGTAGCGCGCATGTGTTTCCGGACACCAGTGCCAGGGGTGAGGGCGAGGATCCGCAGTGGCTCTATTCCGTGCGCTTCAAGGCAACCGACTTGT
The DNA here is from genome assembly GCA_024227565.1 of Alphaproteobacteria bacterium. Taxonomy (GTDB): domain Bacteria; phylum Pseudomonadota; class Alphaproteobacteria; order Rhizobiales; family CAJQND01; genus JAAEUE01. Next base: position 16,694 of record JAAEUE010000222.1, on the reverse strand, counting down.
GGGGCGATGAGGCCAACCCGAACGATCATGTGCATGTAGATTGCTGGGAGCCTTATCTTGAGCGTGTCTAAGAGCGAGCAGGCTGCCCTCGATGCGGTGCCCTCCATTCCCCGGAACGACGACGGGCCGGTGTTTGTCGAGCCTTGGCAGGCCCAAGCCTTCGCCATGACCATCGCGCTGTACGATGCGGGCCGGTTTACCTGGCCTGAATGGGCAGAGGCGCTGAGCGATCAACTGCGCCAGGCCGGCGCAGAGCAACAAGGCGAGGACTACTATCGCCACTGGCTCAGCGCGCTCGAACAGCTCTCCTCTGCGAAGGGCCTTACGAACGGCCCCGAGCTTGCCGCCCGCAAGGACGCTTGGGACCGGGCCGCACACGCCACGCCCCATGGGGAGCCGATTGTGCTGGGCGCTGAACTTGCCTCTGATTGATCGCGCTGCAATGACGCGAGTGTGATTTCCCGTGGATTGAAATTTCATCTCGACGCATCACCTATTTAGTGTATGCAGACACGCGCGAGGCAACAGAAATTTCCGGGCAGATGTCATCTACTCTTTCACTCGGCCACATTGACGAGCCGCTGCTGATTTGCGGCGGAGCGTATGGCAATTTAGAAGCCTTGGAGGCGCTGATCCTGCGCGCCTCAGACCATGGCATTCCAACAGACCGTATCATTCACACAGGCGATGTGATTGCATACTGCGCAGACGCGCGCGCCACCGCTGAACGGGTCAGGCGGCTTGGGCTGCTCTCGATCCGCGGCAATGTTGAAGATCAATTGGCTGAAGACGCCGAAGATTGTGCATGTGGTTTTCACGAAGGCTCTGCGTGCGATGTTCTGGCGCGCAGCTGGTATGCCCATGCACGCGGGCAAATGACACTTGAGCTCAGTGCCTGGATGGCCGCTCTGCCGCGCCATCTCACTTTTTCCATGGCGGGCAAGCGGGTGCGCGTGGTGCATGGCTCACCTGGGCTTGTGAACCGCTTCATGTGGGAAAGCCTGCCCTCGGCTGACTATGCCGGAGAAATCGGCCAGGCCTGTGCCGACGTGGTGGTTGCCGGACACACCGGTCTGCCGTTTACGCGCACGCTGCCCGATGGCCGGGTGTGGCACAATTCAGGCGGCCTTGGAATGGTGGCGAACGATGGCACCCCGCGGGTTTGGTATGCGCTGATGAGCCCAGGCCGTAGTGGGCCGGAGTTCACCCACTTTGCCCTCGACTATGACCACGCCTTGGCGGCGAGCAAGATGCGCAAGGCAGGTTTGCCTGAGGGCTATGCGAGCGCCCTGGAAACAGGCCTGTGGCCGTCTTTGGACATTCTGCCCGAAGAAGAAAAATCGCGAACGGGTCAACCAATTGATCTGAGCGAGCTGAACGGCCAGACCGATCAAGCAGCTGCCTAACCTTTCTGCTGGGCCTCAACAACGCTTAGTGCCGTCATGTTCACCACCCCGCGCGCGGTCACGCTTGGCGTGAGAATGTGAGCAGGTTTGGCGGCGCCAATCAGCATGGGCCCCACCGGCAGCGCGTCCGCCATCACCTTGATCAGCAATGTGGCGATGTTGGCCGCGTCCAGTGTTGGCAGAATGAGGACATTGGCGGCGCCGGAAAAGTTCGCATTTGGGAAGACCCGGGCGCGCAAGACCTCATCCAGCGCAGCGTCCCCGTGCATTTCACCATCAACGGCCAGATCCGGATCGCTTTCCTGCAGCAGCCCTAAGGCTTTGCGCATCTTCAGCGAACTGTCGGTGTCATGGCTGCCAAAGTTGGAATGCGAGAGCAGGGCCACTTTCGGCTCAATGCCGAACCGCCGCACTTGCTTAACCGTGGCGCGGGTCATGTCGGCCACTTCTTCTGCCGTTGGGTTCGGGGTGATGTAGGTATCGGCAAGGAAGTACGCGCCGGATTTCAAAATCAACAACGAAACCGTGGAAAAATCTGCTTCTCCCTCGGCCAGTCCCACTACATTGCGGATCTGGCGCAGGTGGCGGCCGAAATCGCCCTCAAGGCCGCAAATCATGGCGTCTGCTTCACCGCGGTGCAGCGCGATAGCAGCAATCACCGTAGGCTGGGTGCGCACCACCGTTCTCGCCCGGCTGGGCGTCACACCGCGCCGGCCTGAGCGCTCAAGGAAGGTTTCCACATAGTCTTTGTAGCGCGGGTCATCTTCCGGATTTATAACCTCAAAATCCTTGCCGGGTTCCAGGCTCAGGCCATATCTGTCAAGCCGGTCTGCGATAATTTGCGGCCGCCCGACCAGAATGGGTTGGGCCAAGCCCTCCTGAATGACAACCTGAGCAGCACGCAGTATGCGCTCATCTTCGCCTTCTGCGTAGATCACCCGTTTCGGCTCGGCCCGTGCCTTGGTGAACACCGGTTTCATGATGAAGCCAGAGCGGAAAACAAACCGGTTGAGCTTTTCGTCATAGGCATCGAAATCGGTAATCGGCCGATCCGCAACGCCGGTCTCCATGGCGGCTTTGGCAACCGCAGGGGCGATCCACTGGATCAGCCGCGGGTCAAACGGGTTGGGGATCAATTGCTCAGGACCAAACACCCCCGGCTTGCCGCCATAGGCTTTCTCGGCCACTTCAGAAGAGTGTTCATGGGCAAGCCCGGCAATCGCCTTCACCGCGGCCTGCTTCATTTCCTCGTTGATGGTGCGGGCGCCCGCGTCCAGGGCCCCGCGGAAAATGTAGGGAAAGCACAATACGTTGTTGACCTGGTTGGGGTAATCAGACCGGCCGGTGCAAATCATCGCGTCGGGCTTGGCAGCGCGCGCTTCTTCTGGGGATATCTCCGGGTTTGGATTGGCCAATGCCATGATCAACGGCTGCGGGCCCATGCGTTTCACCATATCCGCTTTGAGAACGCCTGCAGCAGACAGGCCGAGGAAGATGTCTGCCCGGTCGATCACATCGTTCAGAGTTCGAAGCTCGGTCGATTGGGCGTACACCTGTTTCCACTCGTCCATGGAGGCTTCGCGGCCCTCGTAGACCAGGCCGTCAATGTCAGTGACCCAGATGTTCTCGCGTTTCAGGCCCATGGTCACCAGCAGGTTGAGGCACGCAAGCGCCGCAGCCCCGGCGCCGGAGGCCACCAACTTCACCTCTCCGATCTCCTTGTTGGCCAGCTCCAGGGCGTTGACCACGGCCGCTGCCACAATGATGGCCGTGCCATGCTGATCGTCGTGGAACACCGGGATCGACATGCGTTCCTTCAGGGCCGCCTCGATCTGGAAGCATTCGGGCGCCTTGATGTCCTCCAGGTTGATGCCGCCGAAGGTTGGCTCCATGGCCGCAACGGCGTCGCAGAACTTGCCAGGGTCGAGCTGATCCACTTCAATGTCGAATACGTCAATTCCGGCAAATTTCTTGAACAGAACAGCTTTGCCTTCCATCACCGGTTTGGACGCCAATGCGCCAATGGCGCCAAGCCCGAGAACGGCTGTGCCATTGCTGATGACCCCGACCAGGTTGGCCCGCGCTGTGAGGCTAAAGGCTTCGGCGGGCGCCTCGGCAATCGCGTCACAGGCCGCAGCAACACCGGGCGAATAGGCGAGCGAAAGGTCGTACTGGTTGGCCAGCGGCTTTGTTGCGGAGATCTCAAGTTTTCCGGGCTTGCCGCTGCGGTGATAGGCCAGGGCTTCTTCGCTTAGATGGTCAGCCATGGCTCTTGTGCCCTTCCTCTGTTTCTTCCTCGGCGGCGGTCAGTTCCTGCCGCAATCCCAATGCGTCCACCAACGGCTTCATGGTCAGCCCCTGGATCACAATGGAGAACACCACAACGGCGTACGTCGCCGCCAAGATCGGCGCCTTGAATTCGTTCTCCGGTAACGATAGCGCGAGAGCCACCGAGATACCACCGCGCAATCCTCCCCAGGTCAGCATGGTGATGGCGCCCTTGGTGAAGGTGGTTCCCAGCGACAGCAAGGCGATGGGTATTGAGACCGCAGTCCAGCGGGAGGCGAGAACCACCACAATGGCAATCACCCCGAGCCAGGCATATTCAAAGGCCGAACCGATCACCAAGACCTCCAGTCCGATCAGCAAGAACAAGACCGAGTTCATGATCTCATCGGCCAGTTCCCAGAACTGGAAGACGTGCTGGCGGGTGTTCTCGCTCATGGCAAAGCGGGCGCCGTGGTTGCCGATGAACAGGCCCGAGACCACCACGGCAATGGGCCCGGAAAGGTGGAAGTGCAAGGCCAATGCATAGGTGCCGAACACCAGAGCCAAGGTGATCAACACCTCCAGATTGTGCTCATCAATGCGCCGCATGGCAAAGTAGGCGAGATACCCTGCGGCAATGCCCAGAACGGCGCCGCCAACAGCTTCCTGGAAGAACAGCGTTGCGACTGTGGCGGCATCAACGGTTTCGCTGCCATGCCCGGAGGTGCCCCCGGCGATGGCCAGAATGATCACGAAAATCACAACGCCGACGCCGTCATTGAACAGGGATTCACCGGCAATCTTGGCTTCCAGCAACCGGGGAATGTGCACCGTCTTCAAGATGCCCAGAACGGCAACAGGGTCTGTCGGGCTGATCAGGGCTCCGAACACCAGCGCCCAGATCCACGGCACGTTGATGCCAAAGAAGATGAATACGCCCCACATGGCGGTGCCGATCAGGAAAGTGGAGATCAAGACGCCAAAGCTCGCCATCAGCCCGATGGCCCACTTGCGCTGGGAGAGTTCGGCAAAGTCCACGTGAACAGCACCCGCAAACAGCAGGGCCGACAGCATGCCTTCCATCAGAGTTTCATAGAAATCGATGCTTTTCAGGCCATCTCGCACCGCATCGGCAACACCCAAGCTGGGCACGGCAAGATCGAACAATACCACCACACCCGAAGCGGCGAGGGCGATCACCACCAGGCCGATGGTGTGGGGCAGGCGCAAATAGCGATGATTGATGTAACCGAAGATGGCCGAGAGCGTGAGCAATACGGCCATGATGTCAAAGATGGAAAGGCTTTTCATGCCCCCCGCTTAGCAAACGCGCCCGCGCGCGTCATCCATTTTGCCGGGGGTCAGCCGATATAGGCAAGGGCCGGGAAAGCTTCCAGCAGCCAATAGGCGAATGTGGTGAAGGATCCGGTGATGAACATGATGCCGGTCAGCACCAGGAGCCCGCCCATGGCTTTTTCCACCGTGCCAATGTGACGGCGGAAGCGCTGCATCCAGTTCAGGAAGGGCTTGACGGCAAAAGCGGCCGCAACGAACGGTATGCCAAGCCCCAGAGAATAGGCGCCAAGCAACAGGGCACCTTCACCCACGGTGTCTTGCACGGCGGCAACAGCCAAAATTGCCGACAGAACGGGCCCGATGCATGGGGTCCAGCCAAAGGCAAACGCCACGCCCATGAAATAGGCGCCAAGGATGCCGGCCGGCCGCGTGGTCTGGTAGCGTGCCTCCTTGTAGAGGGCGGAGATCTTGAACACACCGAGGAAGTGCAGGCCCATGATGATGATCATGACGCCGGCCACAATGGCCAGGGTGTTCAAGTGGGCGCGCAGCAGTTGGCCGATCACCGAGGCCGCAGCGCCCAGCGCGACGAACACCGTGGTGAAGCCAAGGACAAACGTTATGGAGGCAAACAAAACCCGCTTGGCCAGAGCATTGTCCAGCTTGTCGCTGGCGGTCAGTTCATCGAGCGATGCACCGGCCAGATAACAAAGATAAGGTGGCACCAGAGGCAACACGCACGGGCTCAAGAAACTGATCAACCCCGCCCCAACCGCAACGGGGTATGTCACATCTGCCATTTGAAATCCTCAAGCCGGCCAAATATTGCCTTCCGCGCTGATGTTATGCTGGAATTTGGATCACCATGCACTCAAATTTGCGTCATGTGCGACGATGCAGCAACCCGCCTCACAACTAAAACCGGCCGCCAGGGGGCTGGCGGCCGGCTAGGTTACAGCGAACTCCAATCCACATAGGGCGGATGGAAAGGATCGGAGCCGCTGTGAACAGAAACTCTGCTGGGCGCAGAGACGTTACGGCTGGCCTCAGGTCGCCCATTTGACGGCGGGCTGTTTGGCCCTTTGCTTGAGTGCTCGCTGCGTGTTCGACTGACGCGGCACATCACCGTCAAGTGATGGTGCATTTATAGAAAAACGGCGCTGAACCGTTTCTGAGGCTGGCGTTAATCTTCGGTTCATCGGCACAATGCCCCCCCCTCGGCAGTGTCACGGAACGGGTGACGAGGGCGCTCAAGCCGAATAAACTGGTGGGGTAGGACATTGGTGCAATTGAACCAGAGCTGATTGCAGTGTCTAGTGCGGCGAGAATTTTGACTGGCGTGTTCTCAGACAAGCAGCCAGACAGGAAGACCATCAGGAGAAATCATGAAACTCACAGGTGAGCAGAAAATCAAAGCGCCGCGGGATATCGTCTTCGCAGCACTGAACGACCCTGAGATTCTCAAAGAGAGCATTCCAGGCTGCCGGTCGCTCAACAAGCTTTCAAAATCCGAGTTTGAAGCTGAGGTCGGCCTGAAGATCGGCCCGGTCAAAGCAACCTTCACAGGTGCGGTGAAGCTCTCCAAGTTGAGGCCGCCGGAAAGCTACACCATCACCGGCGAAGGCAAAGGCGGAACCGCCGGCCACGCCAAGGGCGGTGCGGCCGTGAAGCTCACCGAAGATGGCGAGCACACCGTCCTGTCCTATGATGTTGACGCACAAGTGGGCGGCAAGCTGGCGCAGATCGGTTCGCGCTTGATCGATTCCAGCGCCAAGAAGCTGGCAGGCCAGTTTTTCAAGAAGTTCGGCAAGATCGTTGAGTCTGCGCATGCGCCGGCTGACGGCGAGGAGGAAGACAAGGGAGGGCTCTGGAACCGTCTGAAATCCTCCGTGGGGGCCAGCTAACCCATTGTCCGCCGCAAAGCACCGCCCAGGCGATGTTGCGCTGCCGCTGGACCCGGCAGCCGACGCAAATGATGCCCGGTTGGCGTTCATCGGCCGGGTGAGAAGTCCGTGGACGCGTGAGCAAGACTGCCCCAAGAACCTGGTTCAAGCCCGCGAGCGCGGCGGCCAGGTGTGGTTGCAGGTCGATGAGCCCTGGCGCCCTGGCCTTAGGGGCCTGGAGGCCCATTCCCATCTTCTTGTTCTGTACTGGATGGACCGGGCAAGGCGCGATTTGATCATGCAACACCCGCCCCATCGCAGCGAGGCGGCAGGAACCTTTGCCTTGCGGTCTCCAGCACGGCCCAACCCGATTGCCGTGGCAACGGTGCAGCTTCTGGCGCTGGATCAGGGTGCTGGCGTCCTCACCATAGATGCCATCGACTGTCTGGACGGAACACCGCTTCTGGATATCAAACCCTGGATGGGCGCCATCGACGCGGCCACGCCGGCAAAATAGTTTCAATCAGGCGCCTACCACGAGCGCAAGTGCTGTGTTAGCGTCCGCCGAAATCAGGTTGGATGAGGAGCACACCATGGCATTGCCTGCCGCACTTGAGGGGAAATTGCGCTTGCCGTTGATCGGCGCCCCCTTGTTTATCGTTTCGGTTCCCAAGCTGGTGATCGCCCAATGCAAGGCCGGCATCATAGGGGCCTTTCCGGCCCTCAACGCGCGCCCGCAGGAGCTGCTCGATGATTGGCTGAAGGAGATCAAGGACACCCTCGGCGCCTATGCGGAGGAAAACCCTGACAAGCCGGTCGCGCCCTTCGCCGTGAACCAGATTTGCCACTCTAGCAATGAGCGCCTCTACAAAGACGTGGAGACCTGCGTGCGCCACGAGGTGCCGATCATTATCACCAGCTTGCGTCCTCCGGCGGATGTGGTTGAGGCAGTGCACAGTTATGGCGGCTTGGTGTTTCACGATGTCATCAACCTGCGCCATGCGCGCAAGGCCATGGAGCAGGGGGTGGATGGCATCATTGCGGTTTGTGCCGGCGCCGGCGGCCATGCGGGCACCACAAGCCCGTTTGCGCTGGTGAAGGAGATCAAGCGCGAATTTGATGGCGCGGTGATCTTGTCCGGCAGCATGACCAATGGTTCAGACATTCTCGCCGCCCGGGCCATCGGTGCGGACCTTGCCTACATCGGCACCCGCTTCGTTGCCACGGAGGAGGCAAACGCTGTCGATCGCTATAAGCAGATGATCGTCGACAGCGCGGCGGCTGACATCGCTTACACCTCCAGGTTCTCTGGCGTTCATGGAAGCTATCTGAAACCCAGTATCGCAAACGCCGGGCTTGATCCGGAAAACCTGGCGGACAACGACAAGTCCGCAATGGACTTTGCCAAACGCGAAAAGGACGGGGGGGCGAAGGCCTGGAAGGACATTTGGAGCGCCGGCCAGGGCGTGGGCACCATCGACGATATTCCCAAAGCCGAAGACCTCGTCATGCGCCTGGCGGACGAATATGACGCCGCGCGCCGGGCATTGGCTGAAGGCTGAACCTGTCGGAGGATCACATGGGCGATCTTGTGAAAACTGAGGCTGCCGGGCCCGTTTGGGAAATCACCCTGGACCGGCCCAAGGCCAATGCGATCAGCGCAGACGTCAGTCGCGCGCTGGCGGACGCTTTTACGGCGTTCCGGGATGCCCCCGAGGCCCGCGTGGTGATCCTAACTGGGGGTGGGGAGAAGTTCTTTTCCGCCGGCTGGGACCTGAAGGCAGCCGCAGCGGGAGAGGAGGCCGACGCAGATCACGGAGAGGGGGGATTTGCCGGGCTCACGGAGCTGTGGTCGCTGGACAAGCCGGTGATCGCCGCGGTGAACGGTTATGCGGCGGGAGGCGGCTTTGAGCTTGCCCTGGCCGCAGACATGATTGTGGCTGCCGACCATGCCCAGTTCATGCTGCCTGAGGCCACGCTTGGCATCATTGCCGATGCTGGCGGCTTCATCCGCCTGCCGCGCCGGATCCCGCGGGCGATTGCCAATGAAATGCTCTTCACCGGGCGCCGCATGCCGGCAGAGGAAGCCAAACACTGGGGCTTGGTGAACCGTGTGGTGCCTTTGGCAGAATTGATGGAGGCGGCGCGGGAGTTGGCGGCCCAGGTGTGCAGATGCGCTCCGCTGGCCTTGCGCGGCGCCAAGGCGGCGATGAGCGCCACAGAAATGCTGAAGGTGGAGGAAGCCTATGCGCTTATCCGCAGCGGGAAGGTGCCGGCTTATGAGGCCATCTTCTCTTCTGATGATGCCAAAGAGGGGCCACTGGCCTTTGCCGAAGGGCGTGAGCCGAAGTGGAGCGGGCACTAGGCCCGGCGCTCCACCCCCGGGGATTTGTCTAAAATTTTCGCGCGAAATTCACGTCATCTCAACCGCTGGCTGGTACCAGAGCACAGGACATCCACCGGAGGGTAAAATGGCGTTAATCCAATTAGCAAAAACGTTTGGTCTGGCGGCGATTATCGCACTCTCCGCCTTCAGCGGCTCCGCCGCCGCGGGCAGTGACAAATCGAGGGCGGCCCTCGGGTATTATGACCGCTCCTTGCTGATCACCACGACGGGCAAGGCGCCACAACAGGTCGAGCCTGATCAAGTGACAATTCAGGTCAAGCTGACGGGGGTCGGTGAAGATGTGGGCGCCGTTGTCACCGCTTTGAGCGCCCAGAAGAAAGAGCTGATAGAAGCCGCCCAGGGCGTCAATGACAATATGGCCAGCGCTCAGGTGATTTCCCTCGACGTGCGCGAAAACCGCAGAAACCGACGCAACAAGGGCAATAGCAAAGAGGCCTTTCAGGGCACTGTGCAGCTTAGCCTGAGCATGAAGATTTCCGGCGACCCGCTGGCCCTGATTGCCAAGGTTACGAACGGGCGGGTTGAAGGCATCTCGCGTACGCGTTTTGAAGTTTCAGACTCAAACGGTAACCACGATGAGTTGAAGAAGCAGGCGCTGGCCGATGCCCGTAAGAAAGCAATGGAGAAGGCCGAACTGCTGGAGATCAAGCTCGGTCGGCTGGTGAATGTGAACTATCGGGAAACACCGCGCCGTTCAAACTATGGCAACGGAGCCACATCCCTGACGGTTCGGGCCACGGCCACTTTTCAGCGGCAAGACAAGAAAGACGATTAGCGCCGCCCTTATGAACATTCCGAGGTTTGCGACAATTTCAACTCACCTGACTTTCCACAAATTGGGTTAAACTGCGGCTGATTCGCCCCGGGGTGACAATGGGATGGGGACGCTGTGCGCAGGCCCAGTTTTGCAGAAATATGTCTTCAGGCCTCAATCGTGGCGCTGATGCTGCTGTGGTTGTTCGAGCTCTATCAGGCCAGCCAGGGCGTCGCGTGCAGTGAGACAATTGCTGGTGCCAAATGCTATGAGTGGGGCGCCAGCGGGCCGGGCCTTGAGTTCTGGCACTATCGCTCAAAAGAGCTCTATCTGGTCCATCTCGTCATATTGCTCGAGATGCTGATGATCGGATTTGTTCTGCCGTTTTTCACAGCGTCCGCATCAGCCGCCTTTGGCGGCCTGGCCCTGTTGGTGTGGATCTATCTCAGCGGCAACTACGCCATTTCCACCTTGATCTATTGATCCCTATTTGCGCTCACCCTGCACGATCCGGTCGAGGATCATGGCGCAGAACAGGATCGCAAATCCGGCCAATATACCCTGACCCACGTTGGCATATTGCAGTGCTTCCAGAACGTCCTCGCCAAGGCCCTTGGCGCCGATCAGCGAAGCCACCACAACCATCGCCAGCGAAAGCATGATGGTCTGGTTTATGCCTGCTCGAATGGAGGGGCTGGCCAGGGGCAAGTCCACACGGGAAAGCAGATACCACTTGCTCGCCCCGAATGAGATGGCCGCCTCCCGCACACTTTCCGGCACGCCACGCAATCCCAGTACCGTGAGGCGCACAACCGGGGTGCCGCCGAAGATCATTGTGACGATAACTGCGGCCGGCTTGCCCACACCGAAAAAGGCGATCACAGGCACCATGAAGACGAAGGCCGGCATGGTCTGCATGAAGTCCATGATGGGCTGCACGACCGAGTAGAGCCGCGGCCGCCGGGCACAGAACATGCCGAGCGGAATTCCGATGGCGATAGACAGGCACGCCGCGGTCCCGAGCAGCGCCAGGGTGGTCATTGCCTTTTCCCAAAAGCCGAACAAGCCCATATAGGCCAGGAAGACGGCGGAAAAGATCGCCGTGCGGTTTCCGGCCGACAGCCAGGTGAGCAGGATGATGAAGCTGGCAATGACCATCCACGGGGTCTTCACAAACAACAGTTCCAGCGCATCGAGGATCGCCCGAATGCCGAAGGTTATGGCATCGAAGAGCAATTCGGTGTTGCGCACACACCAGGCTATGAACGCTTCCACCCAAGCCACGCCGTTGAGGCGAATGTTGCGGTCTGTGGGAAACTCGGTCAACAGCGGGAAGGCGCCGGGGAAGCTGTAGTGCACCATGGCGGCTGAGGCGATCAGGACCGAAAACGCCGCGCTCAGTGCAATGTGTTGCAGCGGCAAGCCGGCGGGCAGGGTGCGATCGGAGAGCCAGTCGGAAAAGCGTGCTTCCAGCACTGTGTTGGCCATGGCTGACTGAACCGCCTTGGCCACCAGCAGAACGGCCAGACCGGAGAGGAAGATCCAGATGCCCTGTTCTTCCATCTGTTGGGCGTCCAGGCGGTATCCGCCAATGGCCTCCTCCAGTGAGGCCACCGTGCGCTTGTACACATCCACCTTGTCGGAGCCCTTCTCGATGGCCGACTGCAGTTGCTGCTTGCGCAGCGCCAGAGTGCCTTCAATGGAGGCGATGCGCTCAAAGGCATCAGCCGCGAGATCGCCGAACAGTCCCCGGGCCATTTGCACGAAGGCGAAGGTCTCGACGATCAGAAAGATGAGGGCCCATTTCCATAGGCCCCGGGCGCCAAACCAAATGGGGCCGAACAGCCCGGCAAACTTGTTGAAAGTGGCGATGAACTTGGGAGAGCCGCCGATCTTCTTGAACTGGGTTGCATAATAGTCCGGGTTGGTGCGCACGAACTCAGCCACCCGCTCACGGCGTTCGGCTTCCAGAGCGGCAATCTTGTCCGGATCGGTTTGCAAGAGTGGATTTGGAGCCGTTTGGTTCATCACATCTCCGTCCCCTCAATGACCGTGCGCAGAATGTCGGCCCGGGTGATCACACCCACATCGGTGCCGCCGTCTTCCACAATGATCGGGGCCTCATTGTCGATCGCCAGATGGATCAGCGTGCTCAGCGCCTCGCTCTGGTTCACCCGCGGTGCCGACTTGGGAATTTTCTTGCCCCCCGCCGTTGCGCTCTCCAGTGGCTGCATGACCGCGTGTGCCCGCACCACCTGGAGACGCGAGATTCCAGCCACGAACTCGGCCACATAATCGTCGGCCGGATGCATGACGATATCTTCCGCGGTGCCGATCTGCACCACCCGCCCGTCACGCATGATGGCGATGCGATGGCCGACGCGCACCGCTTCGTCCAGATCGTGGGTGATGAAGATCGTGGTCTTTTTCAGAATTTTGGAAAGGTTGATGAACTCATCCTGCAATTGGCGCCGGATAAGCGGGTCGAGCGCGCTGAAGGGCTCGTCCATGAGGAGGACGTCCGGATCCGCCGCAAGCGCCCGCGCCAGGCCCACACGCTGCTGCATGCCGCCGGAGAGCTCATGGGCGAACTTGTTGCCCCAGGCGCTCAGTTCGACGATCTCCAGAATTTTTCCTGCCTGGCTCAGCCGGTCGTTCTTGTTGACCTGGCGGATCTCCAGGGGCATGGCCACATTGTCCAGCACCGAGCGGTGCGGCAACAGGGCGAAGTTCTGGAACACCATGCCGATCTTGCGGTTGCGGAAGCTCCGCAATTCGGCGGGCCCGAGGGCCGTCACATCGGTTCCCTCGATCAGGATGGTGCCGTCGGTGGGCTCAAGCAGCCTGTTGAAGTGGCGCACCAGGGTGGACTTGCCACTGCCTGAAAGGCCCATGACGCAGAATATCTCGCCGCGCTGAACATCCAAGCTCACATCGGCCACGCCCACCACAGCATTGTATTGAGCGAGCACCTCGGCCTTGGAGAGACCGTCGTTTCGGATCGCGGCCAGCGCCGCCTCTGCGTTGTCGCCGAAGATTTTCCAGACATTGGAGATCTCGATGACGGTGTCGGCGGTTGTTTCCTGCAACGCTGCGGTCACGTGTCTCTCCAATGTGGGGGTAGGGGAAGAGCGGCACCAGCGTCTTTTGGCCGATGCCGCTCAAGCTTAGTTAGGTCAGATCAAAGGCCGAGCCAGGCGTCGACTTTCTTCGGGTTGTTTTTAACCCATTCCTTGGCGACCTCGCCGGCATCGCGGCCCTTGCCGGAGATTTCGAAAGCAAAGCTGCTCACATCGTCCGCGGTCAGTTGGAAACGTTCAAAGAATTCTGCAATCGCAGGAGAACGGCCCTTCAAGGAGTTTGACCAAGCGATCTGTACGTTCTTCAGCGCGTCCTTGGTGGCCACTTTTGACTTCTCGTACCATTCTGGAGAGTCGGATGGCTGCACCATCTTGTAGTTCGCCGGATCGTACTTTGGCTCTGACAGCATCTTCACATCGAACATGTACCAGATGGCGTGGGGCTTGTAGCAGTAGAAGGCATAGCCTTCGTTTTTAGCGATGGAGTCCTTGACCCGGGCGGTCTTGACGCTCTCCTCGGCCCGTACCGGCTCGATGAAGTCGAGCAGACCGTAGTCGCGTACCTTCACCTGGTTCACGTTGGCAGATGCCCAACCTGGCGCACCGATCCACATCTCGCCTTTGCCGTCGCCGTCGCTGTCCATCTTCTTGGCCACGTCGGGACGTCCGAGATCGGCAATGTCGGTGATTTTGTTGGCTTCACCGAAATTCTTGGAAACGCAGAAGCCCTGATTGCCCTCATAGGGGTTCTTGGAGAGGGTTACGGTCTTCTCGCCTTCCACATACTTCTTGGTGAAGCTCTCCTGGTTCGGCAGCCAAACGTCCGGATGCACATCGATGTCCCCCTTGCTCTGGTGCATGGCTTGGAAGATGGTTGCGTTGTTGCCCGGAACGAGGCCAGCCTCGCCGCCGATGCGCGACTCAACCACCTCTTTCAACAGATGGGCAATAGCTTGAGCACCTGTCCAGGACGGAACGCCGATATTGACCTTTTCGGCGCTGAGCGCAGGAACGGATACGAACCCGATGGCTGCGGCCACTGCCAATGACCTAAATGTATGTTTCATAGTTTTCTCCCTTTAACGAACTAATGCCGGAAATGCCCGGCGACTGATAACCTCAAACGTCGCTGTTCAAGATAACATCCTCATAAGCAAACAATGCCACCGACCCGCCTGTGTGCAGGAACAACACATTGTCTGAGGGTTTGAAAAAGCCCTGCCGGATCAGGCCGGCCAGACCCGCCATGCCTTTGGCCGAGTAGACCGGGTCAAGCAGAATGCCTTCGTACCGTGCGGCCAGCGAGATGGCCTCCAGGGTGGAGGGGGCAGGGATGCCATAACCTTCACCCACATATCCATCGTCAACCAGGATCTTGCTTGCTGCAATTGCCGGGGCCTCGAGTTTTTCCAAGGTCTTTTTCGTCAGGCCAAGAACAGCCTCAACCTGGCGTTCACGGGGTTGGCGAACACTCACGCCCATCACGGGCAGATCAAAGCCGATCGCGTGAAACCCGGCAACCAGACCTGCCTGGGTGCCGGTGCTTCCTGTCGCCATCACGAGCCATTGGAACTCGGTTCCTGAAGCTTGGCTCTGGTTTGCGATTTCCTGGGCGCAAGAGGCATAGCCCAGAGCGCCTATGGCGTTCGATCCGCCGCCTGGAATGAAATAGGGCCGATGTCCTTCAGAACGCAGTTTTTCGGTGACCGCGAGCGCTTCAGCGTTCATGTCCAGGCCCGCCGGGCGAAACTCCATCGTGGCGCCGAACACTTTGTCGAGAAGTACGTTGCCGGTGTTTTCGTAATCAGCTGCACGGTCCGGTACCCTGCGTTCCAGCAAAGCATGGCATTTCATGCCGGCGCGGCAGGCCGCGGCCGCCGTCTGGCGCACGTGGTTCGACTGTATCGCACCTTGGGTCACCAGCATGTCGGCATTTTGGCTAAGCGCATCGCCCACCAGGAATTCCAGTTTGCGGGTCTTGTTGCCGCCGCTGGCGAGCCCCGTGCAATCGTCGCGCTTGATGAACAAGCTTGGCCCGCCAAGATGTTCGCTCAGTCTGACCATGGGTTCAATCGGTGTCGGCTGATGACACAAGGATAATCTTGCGTATTGGTCAAAGTCGATCTGGGGCAAATCTTGCGGTCCTGTTTCGGCCAGGCTCATTGGAACTTCCATCTGCTTGTTGTTGGTCTTCCAGAGCAACATCCGATCAGACGGTTACGTCTGAGCGGGTACAAGTTGCTCGCTCGTGACGATAATCTGAAGCAAATCGGCAATTGCCACCAATGTTATGTTCACCTAACATCATGCAAAATTTGCATGATGTGAGTGAGTGATGGATTTTTCCTGGTTCAGAGACCTTGGCAACCTGGCGCAAACCGGTAATTTTTCGCAGGCGGCAGAATTGGGCAACATCAGCCAACCGGCATTCAGCCGCCGGATCAAGGCAATTGAGGGCTGGGTGGGCGCCACTCTGGTGGACCGGTCGAAGCATCCTGTAGGGCTCACCAGCGCAGGCGTTCAGATGTTGGAGGCAGGCCAGCAAGCCCTCACGCGCCTTGAGACGGAACGCAACCAGATCCGCGAGGCGCAGTCCCTGCCAGACAACTACGTGGTTACATTTGGTGCGCAGCATTCCATTGGGTGGCGGTTTTATCCCGCCTGGCTCCAGGCGTTCGAGGAAGCCTATGGGCCCATCATTTCAAGATTACGTGCTGACGATCTTCCGGCGTGCCTGAAGGATCTCAGGGATGGGGAGTTGGATTTCGTCATTGCCTACGACAGTGCGTTTGCCCGAAGCATTGACGGAGAGCCCGGGGTTGAGTCCGTCAAAATTGGGCAAGATACGCTCATCCCGGTGTGCAAATGCGGGGCGAACGGCGCGCCGATGTTTGAATTCAGCGCGAACACGTCGGTGGAAATACCTTATCTGCAGTTTGGCGAGAACGCCCCCATCGGGCATCACATTGCGCCCTTGCTGAAAAGTCATGATCTGAGCGGCAAGTTGCGGGTGGTGTACGAAAATTCCATGGCGGGCGCCTTGCGCATCCGGGCACGGGAGGGCACTGGGGTTGCGTGGTTGCCCAGGAGTTTGGTTGCGCCTGACCTTGAGGCGGGCCTGCTGGCGCAAACCGGAGATCCAACCTGGGAAATTGAGCTTCAAATCAGGCTCCATCGATTGCGCGGCAATGCCAACCAGCTCACGCGCAAGATCTGGGCCTTTCTCTCTGTCCGCGAGCCTGTTCCCCTGGTGACCAAGCTGTAGGCAGGTAGCCGCCTAAAGCAAAAACCCCGGAGACGCTCTTCGAAGTTTCGCCCCCGTCACCCCTGCCTCACTCATCGTCATCCCTGCGAAGGCAGGGATCCAGGGCCACAAGTTTCAGAGCTATGCCGCTCCTGGATTCCCGCCTGCGCGGGAATGACGGTTCAAGCATGATAGGTCCAAGCAACAAAAAACCCCCGGAGAAGCTCTCCGGGGGTTTTGAATTTCAGCTTTAGCGCCTGAACTTAGTAGTAGTGGCGCATGCACCGGCGGTAGCGGCGCAGGAAGTAGTAGCGGCCCGTCCGGCGCCACTTGCGCTTCCAGTGGCGGCAAGGGTT
>JAAEUE010000221.1 GCA_024227565.1 Alphaproteobacteria bacterium | reverse complement strand
CCGCCACCGACGCCATCGGATTTTCCTACGGGGCGGGCTGGAATATGGTGCGGCGGAATATTTTCAACTGGAAGGACGCGGAAGTCGGCAAGCTGCCGGCCGAGGTGTAGAGCTCATGCGCCATCCCGCAGGTGCTCGCCTTCCTGAAGGACTATATAGTGTTTGCCAAGAAGGACGAGGAGCTGAACAAATACATCCTGCGCCAGCACCAGACCGGCGCGGTGGATGCCACCGTCGCACGCGCCCTCGATCCGGCCCGCACCCGTGGCCTCGTCTGGCACACCCAGGGCAGCGGCAAGACCTTCACCATGATCAAGGCGGCCGAGATGCTGTTCCGTGCGCCACAGGCGGACAAGCCGACCGTCCTGCTGATGATCGACCGCAACGAGCTGGAAGACCAGATGCTCAAGAACCTCACCGCGCTGGGGCTGGGTAACCTGGAACATGCAAGCAGTATCCGGCGGCTCAACCGGCTGCTGGAGGACGACTACCGCGGCATTATTGTCACCATGATCCACAAGTTCCGCGACATGCCGGCCAACCTGAATACCCGCGCGAATATCTACGTCCTCATCGACGAGGCGCACCGCACCACCGGCGGTGACCTCGGCAACTTCCTGATGGCCGGCCTGCCGAACGCCACCTACCTCGGCTTCACCGGCACCCCTGTGGACAAGACCGCCTACGGCAAGGGCACCTTCAAGACTTTTGGTTGCGAGGACGACCAGGGTTACCTGCACAAGTATTCCATCGCCGATAGCATCGGGGACGGAACCACGCTGCCGCTCTACTACCAGCTCGCCCCCAACGAAATGCTGGTGCCGCACCAGACGCTGGACAAGGAGTTTCTGTCGCTGGCCGAGGCCGAGGGCGTGGCCGACATCGAGGAGCTGAACAAGATCCTCGAACGGGCGGTGAACCTGAAAAACTTCCTCAAGGGCAGGGAACGGATGGTGCAGGTGGCGGAGTTCGTCGCCAGGCACTACCGGGAGAACGTCGAACCGCTCGGCTACAAGGCAT
>JAAEUE010000220.1 GCA_024227565.1 Alphaproteobacteria bacterium | reverse complement strand
GCTCATCCAGGGCGATACGCCATCCATGGCCTTGCCTCCCAGAAACAGCACTCCCATGTTCAGGTGCTGACCGGCAAAGTCGAGGATCTTCAACTCTTCTCGGAACATGGCCATGATCTCGGCTAGAGGGATAATCGAACCGCCCCGGCGCGCCCTGAACACTTGCTCGTGGTCATCGTCGTCACGCCCGTGGCGTTCGTTGTCCGCGAACGCCCAGTCGCAGGCCGGTGCCGCGGCAAACAGCGCTGCGGTCAGCGTCGTGGTAACGAGGTATCTACGCGTCGATAACTTCATGCCGGCAACATGCCCTTTTGCAGATGACAAAACGCTGAACGCACCCATAAGCACTCTGTCATGGCGCCTCTACTACCTTGCGCATATCGCCGTTGGAGCGATGCAATAAACAAGGAGATTTACACATGCGCAAGATTATAGCACTGGCAACCATCGGTCTTTTCGCCGCCCTTACCGTTCCCGCCCTCGCTAGCAGCGACGACGACGATGTGTCGTGCCGCACAGCGGGCGGCCAGAAGATGTCGGTTCAGGATATCACGGCCAAGGTCTCTGGCATGGGCTACACCGTTCGCAAGGTGGAACATGACGATGGCTGTTACGAGGTCAAGGCGACCGACAGCAACGGCGTGCGCATCGAGCTCAAGCTGAACCCGGCAACGGGTGCAATCATTAAATCCGAGAAGAGATCTTAATTCATGAGTGCTTCTCTCGGAGCGACGCAGACCGGCCGCGCTTCGCGGCCGGTCTTTGTCAAGGTGTGGGACCCGTTCGTCCGCCTGTTTCACTGGTCACTGGTCTTGTCCTTTGCGTTTGCTTGGATATCGGCAGACGAATGGGACCTCGTGCACGAATACGCTGGTTACATCGTTGCAGGCCTCATCGGGTCGCGCCTCATATGGGGCCTGATCGGTACCCGTCACGCGCGATTTTCCAACTTCGTCTATCGGCCATCGGTGGTCCTCCGCTATCTGAAGGATAGTCTTTTGCTGAATGCGAAAAGATACCTTGGCCACAACCCGGCCGGGGGTGCGATGATTCTGGCCCTACTTCTTTCACTCATCGCGGTCTCTGCGACGGGCATCATGATGACCTCGGTTGCCTTAGGGACGGCAGAGTGGATTGAAGAGTTGCACGAGGTTGCCGCCGATCTGACGCTGGGCCTTGTGGTCCTGCATATGGCGGGCGTGATGTTCAGTAGCCTTAAGCATAGAGAAAACCTCGTACGGTCCATGTTCACGGGTCTGAAGCGAGCAGATAGGTGGCATGATGAGCGAAAGACTGGCCACGTCCGTTCCGGTTCATGAAGCGCCTTCAGCCATGTGGCAGCTTTCGGGGGCATAGCTGCCGCGAGCCAGCTGCATTTTGCACTTCCGAAAAGGGGCATTTTTCCCTTGCTTTGAGAATTGTCGAACGGCAGCTAATGGCACTTTTCTTCCCTTCCAGTGGCCGGAACTTCACGGCAGCTATTGGGTGAATTTCGGACATCGGAGGCTCAGACGTCCGCTCTTGAGGGTGCTTTCACCGTCTCGGCAAGACGTCCAAGAAGGGCGTTTTTGACCGAGGCCGTGTGGAAACGCGGTTTGGGGATCATTTTTGACAGCGTTGTTCGCGCCTGAGAATGCCGCGCGCATTTTGGCATGCACGTCCGCTCAGCTTGTGATGGCGCTGATCAGCCGCTTTGTGCCGAAGATGTTGATCATACGCTTCAGATTGTAGGCCAGAACACTCATGGCCATCTCGGTTCGGACGTTTTTCAGCCGCTTCATCAGGAAGGGTGTCGTGCCCGTCCAGGCCTTAAGCGTGGCGAAGGGATGCTCAACCGTCTCACGCCGTATCGCCATGGCGTTCGGCATGTGCTCAAGCCTGGCCTGCATCTGTTCAAGCAGCTCTTCACCTGGCATGCGCTTCACACGCTTATGCCGCTCGGGCGTGCACCTGGGTTTGAGTGGGCAGGTCGGGCAGGCAGTGAGATTGCGGTAGATGTCGGTCGCCTGGCGCCGGTCGGAGCGCACCTTGCCCTTGGTCAGGTGTTTGCCCGCCGGGCAGGTGTAACGGTCATGCTCAGCATCGTAAGCGAAGTCGGTCGTGGTGAAGCGGCCATGTCCGGTATTGTCGAAGGCATGGGTCTTGGGGATCAACGGGACGATGCCAGTTCCCTCACAGGCCACAACTTCGTCGCGATTGTAGTAACCCTTGTCCGCCAGCACCGTCACTTCCGGACACCCGATGGCCTCACGGGCTTTGTGGCCCATGGGCGTCAGTTGTGCCCGGTCGCTGCCAGCGTTGGAGACCTCATGGGCAACAATCAGGTGATGGGAGGCATCAACCGCAAGCTGCACGTTGTAGCCCACGGTTCCTGTGCCTTTGCCGCTGGTGGCCATGGAGCGGGCGTCCGCGTCGGTCAGCGAGACCTGTTTGTCAGGGGCGGCCTCCACCTCCTGTTCCATCGCCTTGAACGCGCGCATCTGGCGGCGCAGGCCTTCGATCTTCTCGGTGATCTGTTCCGTCTTTGCTTCCGCCACCTCGTTGTCCTGACGGTCAGCCCGCTCAAGTGCTGTCAGATAGCGCACAATGCTCGCCTCTACCTGTTCGATGCGCTTCTTCACCTTGTGCACCGTAAAGTTCTTGTCGCGATTGTTCACGCCCTTGAACTTCGAACCGCCGATGGCAATCAAGGCACGCGTGAACAGGTTCAGCTCCCGGCACAGCACAATGAACTGCGCGCAGGCCGCCTGGATCGCCGACCCGTTGTCGCGGCGGAAGTCGGCAATGGTCTTGAAGTCTGGCATCAGACGGCCCACCAGCCACATCAGCTCGATATTGCGCTGGCTCTCGCGCTCCAGTCGGCGGCTCGACTGGATCCGGTTCA
The DNA here is from genome assembly GCA_024227565.1 of Alphaproteobacteria bacterium. GTDB lineage: Bacteria > Pseudomonadota > Alphaproteobacteria > Rhizobiales > CAJQND01 > JAAEUE01. The sequence goes on along the minus strand of JAAEUE010000220.1, from coordinate 471 downwards.
GATAGCCGTAGAGATAAAGCTTCAACAGAGTGGCGGGATGATAGCCAGGCCTGCCGGTGGCTTCCGGCACCACACCCGAAAAGCCCAACCCACCGAGATCAAGCTCGTCAATAAAGGCATCAATCACCCGGACCGAATTGTCCTCGCCCACATAGTCCTCAAGGCTCGCTGGAAGCAGCGACGCCTGGCCACGATCCGCACCTTCAATGAAACGCTTCATCCCGACCTCCAAAACAAGTGTCGGGACTCTAAACTGATTTGCCCGTTTTCACACAGGCTGGACCCATTGCAGACATGTTCGGAGCGTGGTCAGCGGGGCATTCCCGCCTCCATCAGCGACCTCTTGATGGCATTACGCTTGTTCAAATCCCGCCAGCATTCTTTTCTCATGAACGAAACGGACGTCAATTCTGTGTTGATGGCGAGCGCCTGTTGCATGGCCTGCGCTGCTTCTGCCTTTCGGCCAACCGC
>JAAEUE010000219.1 GCA_024227565.1 Alphaproteobacteria bacterium | reverse complement strand
GATTTCCAAACGTTTTGACGCTTTAATAATGCAAGGAACCTCAGATTATTTCCTTGATGATTAACAACAAACCGATCAAAGGTTCCAAATACACAGGAATAACTAACAGTGGCAATAACAAATAACAAACAAACCGAGCAGTTCGTGGACTGGTTCCGCAGCTCATCCCCCTATATCCATGCACATCGTGGACGCACCTTCGTTATCGTGTTTGGTGGCGAGGCGGTGGCGGATGCCAGCTTCTCCAACCTGATTCACGACATCGCCCTGCTGCACGGCCTGGGGATCAAGCTGGTGCTGGTACATGGCACCCGACCCCAGATCGAGGAGCGGCTGCGGCTGCGTCAGGCCGAGATGCAGTACATCGATGGCCTGCGGGTAACGGATGATGCCGCCCTGGCCTGCGTAAAAGAGGCGGCCGGGATGGTGCGGGTAGAGATCGAGGCCCTGCTCTCCATGGGGCTCTCCAACTCCCCCATGGCCGGCGCCCGCATCCGGGTAAGCTCCGGCAACTTTGTCGCAGCCAGGCCCCTGGGCATACACAACGGTACCGACTATGGACACACCGGCAGAGTGCGCCGGGTGGACGCCAGCGCCATTCACGGCGCCCTGGAGACCGGCTCCATCGCCCTGGTACCGCCACTAGGATACTCGCCCACCGGCGAGGTGTTCAACCTGAGCGCCTCAGACGTCGGCAGCTCTATCGCGGTGGCCCTGGGTGCCGACAAACTCATCTATCTGCTGGAGGGCAAAGGCCTGACCGACTCCCGCGGACGGATACTGCCGCAGCTGCT